>MUCT01000042.1 GCA_002816585.1 SAR202 cluster bacterium Io17-Chloro-G6
GTGGTGTCAAGCGTTTTTACAATTGAAATATTTCTCTAATCAGATACGCAGGGGATGGCGGCTCGGCTGCGGAAATTCAGCGGCAGTTCCGTCCCAAGACGAAGTAAGCGGAAGGTGGCGGTCTGGAAAAGAGTCGGCCGTGACATCGGCCAGCAATCGCAGGGAAGGAGGGTGGAAGATCCGAGGTTATGGACCGGCTGTATAGACCCCGAAAGTGAAGGCGAACAACTCAAAATCGGCGGAATTGGAGCTCATCCGCAGCTTATGGCCACGCGTATAGCTAGGGTGAGCCACCAAGTTGTACATCCTGGGTTCAACGACACTAAGGTAGCTTTCGCCATTCTCACCTATGACGATGTCATCACCCTTGTTTTCCGGGGTGAGAAATTGACCGTCGATAGTGACCCTCACTTTGTAAGGCCGCTCCGGGGTAGAACCTAACACGGCGTTGACCGTTCGGGCCGAATATATCAAGGAGATGTAGTCCTCGTAATCGGTCGTCGCTTGGCCGTGTCTCACGAGGTCTTCACCCACAAACCAGAAACCGCTGAAGTATATCGAATGAGCCAACATTTCCTTAGGCACTTCAAAATAGATCACTGCTTCCCGGTCTTGATAGTACTCGGGCTGGCGGACGAAACCGGGTCCCCCGGATTGCGTGTCTGAGAAATCCCGGCCGTACCCGGCGTATAGCTCCCTGGTAATCTCGGCGTTAAGGGACCGCAAGAATTCCGGGTCCAAGTCTTGGTCTGAGAGCGGAGGAAAGCTGTCGCCGTCCAGATTAGCCCCCGCCTCGGCGAGCAATTCTCGGATTTTTTCTTCAGTTTCCGCGTACTGCCCTTCCCCCAAGTGCCGGTACCGCAAGACTCCTTGTTGGTCGATCAAATACTTAGCGGGCCAGACGCGGTTGGAATAGTTGTCCCACGTGACCTGGCCGTTATCAAGGGCCACCGGCCAGGTAATACCGTTTTCCCCGACGGCGTTCGTTACGTTATTGGGGTCTTTTTCAAAGTCGAACTCTGGGGTGTGCACGCCGACAATGATTAGACCATCGTCGGTATACCTGGAGTGCCATAACTTGAGAAATGGGAAGGTACGGATGCAATTGACGCAGGTGTAGGTCCAAAAGTCGATTAAGACCACCTTGCCTCGGGATTCTTTGAGCGCGATCGGTTCGGAGTTGATCCAAGTCAAGATTCCCTCGATTTCCGGAGCCAGAGTCCCTATTCCAGGGGGTGTGGCCGATGGCCCGGTCTGAGCGCGGGAAGGGCCGGTTGACGACGTGTCTGGCTGCCCTTGGCTAGTCCCTCCGCTTTCCGCCTTGTCGGACCCGAAAGGCTGAATGATCGCCAGTGTGGTCACCGCTACTATCAGGGTTGTCGCTACGACAGCGATGAAGATGTACCTATTTGCTACACGCACAATCTCGCGCTCTTTCCCCGCACGCTAACTAGTGTGGTCCATTAGATGATTCGCATTCGCAGATGGATGGAGCGCCAGGTAGAACGCTGCCCGGAAGCAGCCCAGCGAATGTAGCAACCGCCTCTGCGGACGCCGGGCTGGTAACGCGTGTGCTACCCCCATCAGGATTAACGCCTGGGTTTGCTATCTGGACCGCGATTTTGGAGGCTCGATCTTGGAGGAAAGTTTAAAATTCCCATTCTTTCTTTCAAGATACAGCATTGGAGGCCGGATGACTCAGGTGGTAAGAATTAACCGCGTTATCGCAAGTAATTTTCTAAATAGTATCTCATTGGAGCTTTTCTGTTCGCCGAATTCGTCCTTGGCGGTCGGCATCAACCGCCACCCCTCAGGATTTCGGCTGCGTTAAGCCGCCGCGCGGCCACTGCGGCAAATCCCACGGACAGGGCTGAAGCCGCCAGCAACCCGGCCAACACACCAATCATCAACCAACCTTTGATGGACGGAATCAGCGGCGGGATCGGGGCATCACCCTGGGGCGTCAGGTCCACCAGTTCCAATATCTCAAGACCCGGCCAGTATCCCATGGCCGCCCCGGCGGCGATGGCCAGAACGGCCACGATCAATCGCTCCGTTGCCAATGACAGGAAGAACTGGCCCCGCGAGAAGCCCAAAACCCGGGCCACGGCCAGCTCCATGCGGCCCATCCGGATGGACACCAACGCATGAACGGTCAGTGTCAGCAGTACCGCGATGCCGATGGCCACCATGCTAAAGATTGTGAGACCGTTCCAGCCACCGCCAGCCAGGGGATTCCGCTCGGCGAACTCTGCCACTGATTCCCGGTCTTTGATGGAGTACAAGCCGGGAATCAGCCCCGGTATCTGGGAGATGACCTGTTGTCGATCTACAGCCGGTTCCAGTGACAGCCACATCTCACCCGGCCGTTCCAGTGAACCAACGGGCAACCGGCGCATGTATTCCCTGTAGTCGTCCAAGTCCACCAATATGAACGGTCTCCGGCCGGGGTTCAGCGTTGGGAAATGGCTGGCCAGTCCGACAAACCGCAACGGTACGGCCAGATTTCCGCTCTCGATCCGGACCTGCTGCCCCAACGAGTAGCCTGGCCCACCGATGGCCGGGATGGGGAACGGGCCCGGCGGCAGGTGGATCCCCCTTTGGGCGGTGGTGAATGGCTCTTGCCAAGAGAACTGGAGGCCGGCGCTTCCACTCCTGGCCCTTGTTGAAGTTTGTTGGGCTACATCGGAGAATTCGCCCTGGTTGGCCAGCGGGGCCCATTGAGCCTGCCCTTCGAACCCCTCAATGACTGATCCTTCCGGACCTGAAGACGGGCCAAACACCGTGATATCGTCCAGATGCAGGACACCATCGGTTAACCTGGTTGCGCCAGTGGTAAAAAAGAGCGACACCAGTTCAAAGGGCCGCGACGCAAGAGCTGCCGCCTCAGGGAGGTCCCCGGTGAAAAACTTCCATGGGCCGTCGGTTGCCTTTGCATCGGAGGGTAGTGAGTCGTCTAGCTCCAGAATATTGCCCAAAGGGATTGTTCGATAACTGCCCGTGGCCGTCATCAACCTGGCCCACAGGTTCAAACTGATTCGCCGGTGCTGTTCGTTCAGGACTGTGGCGTCCACCCATACGCCCAGGGACACCGTGTCCCCAGGCAAAGGTATCCCGGTTCCTGCCAGATTGGACGAGAAGGGCTCGGGTCTGAGCAGCCTGCTGATCTCTTGGAGGCCCCCCGGAAAAAAATCTTCCCTGAACCATGCTGCTTCCTCCAATGTCCGGGGCTCCAGCGCCAGCAACTGCACGTTCACGCCCCTCCGGCCCTCCACCGTCGTGACCGATTCTCGGAGTACCGGGCTGACCGCCCTTGCTCCAGTTATCGACCCCAATTTCTCTGGGGCGTCGGCGGGTAGGCCGGTGCCTTTCACCACGATGTCGCCACCCACACTATAGCGGGCCTGATCACTTTGGCCCTGAGACAAGCTGGACTGGAATGTCGCTCCGAATACGCCCAACGCCGCCGCCAGCATCAGGAGAATCGCCAGGGCGCCGTGGGGGATGGGGTCACGGGCCAGCCGGAAAAGGGAGAACTGGAACCAGACGGCGCCGGCGCGGGCTCCAGCCCAGGAGAGAAACCGGATTACCAGGGGCAGTAGGCGCAGCAGCAAGACGGCGGCGGCAAGGAGTCCCATCACCGGTCCCAAGACCAAGGTCGGGTCCACGCTTAGACCTTGGGACGCCAGTTCTTCAGCCACGAACCCGTTCTGCCCTCGCACCTGATACCAGATGAGCACCACTACCAGGACCGCTAAGATGTCCAGATAATAACGGTGCAGGAACGGTGTCGTGGGCGGCCTGGCTCTCAATAGTAGGGTTTCCAGAGTACCCATCTTGGCCCGGCCCACGGCGGTGGTCAGTAACACCAGCAGGGCCATGACACCCCCCAATGCGCCCATCCAGAACATATCGCCGGCCAGACCCAGGGGGATGGGGCTGGCGAACTCGCCCATTGGATTGATGGTGTCCAAAAGCAGGAAATTGACGATGGCCCAGGCCAAGAATGGCCCGGCTATCATGGCGGCTAACGCGACAAAACCCTCAGCCATTGCCAGCACTCCGCTCACCTGGACTACGCTGGCGCCGCGGCTGCGCAGCAGGCCTGCCTCCTCGGCCTGGCTGCGGCCCAAGCTGCCGGTGATCAGCGCCAAGAAATACAGCACCACCACCACGACCAGTGAGAGGTAAATGTAGAGGGGCACTTTGGCCAGGGTGAAGGCCCGATTGTATTCATCAACAGTGCGGCCCAGGCGGCTTGACACCAGGGTGCGGGGGTACCGCTTGTTCAGGTCCGTCTCCAAGCCATCTAACTGCCGCTTCACCTCGTCGGCGTTGCCCGAGGTAAGGTAGCCGGAGTCCAAAAACAGGTAGAACGAAAAGTTGCCCACCAGCATCGGATACCGGGCTCCAACGCCCTGGAAGAAGGCCTCTTCGGTGACGAACAACGGAACTACCACCGACTCGCCAGCCGAGCCAACGGTAATGAGGTTGAAGTAGGCCGGAGCCCCCATCCAGTATTCCTCGCGGGGGTCGATGGGCTCGGCCAAGCCTACCACCCTGAGGACGAGACGCTCAGGCGAACCCCGAATCGGCGCCAGAGTCACCTGGTCGCCCACATCAAGACCCAACTGATTTGACGTCCCAACGCCGATCACCGTCTCGATATCATTTTGTTGTTCGTGGTCCCCAATCTCCGGCCAGCGGCCTTGGGTGAGGTTGCTGTGCTCGGCGAAGCCGGTGAGAAAAAAGGGCCGGCCCGACGGATCCTGCGATGCGGGCGTGTTTAACATGCGCAGATTAGAGAGAGTGATCCCTAGGCGTTCGGTGCTCCGAAGCATCGGCCCAACCCGGGTATCGGACGCGTCTTGGACCAGTCGCTCCAAGGGTAGGTAGTCGGCCCTCCCCACCGGCCGGTTCTGGGCTGTGATTTGGGCGTTCAGCACCTTGGGGCTGAACGATGCCAGGGCGTGGCGCAGGCCGGCCTCGCCAAGAGCACGGGAGTATAGGGCGCCGGTTGACATGATGGTTACAGAAGCGAGGATCCCAAAGGACGTGACTGACAGCAACAGCCAAGAATGGCGCAGCCGCCGGCGCAACAACCAGTAGACCAGGGACAGAAGCTGCATGGAACTTAGCGGTCCTCCATCTGCGCAAATACCCCATTAATGGATTGGCTGAGCGGGACAAAAGTTGCTGACGAACTGCTTTTCTTAAGCCGATAGAATACTTGCTTCAGTAAGGAGGATGTTAATTTCTTTGACGATCTTTAGCTTTGAATCTGGACCAGGGAGCCTAAAGTGGGTGATGACCCCTGGCGCTCGGTTTCGGTGGCGAGTTGGTGCTCGACGAATTCGACTTTCTGCTGATCGAATCCCTCGGTGGCAAGACGCTGTTATTTTCTTGCGAGTCCAAAGGGGAATGCGGCTTTGGCTGAATTGGCCGCCCGACGGGTGTTAACTGGGGGCTAGTTGCCCGCCCCTCCCACTCTCCTCAGAGCGTTTACACCCTTTTCCCACAATAGCAGGGAGGCACTTTCTGGGTTTTTCCCGCGCCGTTCCTCGTATGGCGAACAGAATCGCGGACATGCTCTCAATGTCTGATAATTCGGCGATCACGACCAGGTCTTATTCGCCCAAGGCATGAAGGCATGGTAAAAAGCGTCGACTTTGCCGGCCAATCGGTCGATCAAATCCGTGAATCTTGCACCCCGGTCTTGCGGGTGGTTCTACCGCCGCTAAAAATTGTGCGGGGTCCAAGGCTTGTGCTGAACAGCGAACATGCGGTCCGCGCGTAGCAATGCCCCCGGAGTACATTCATCCACCAAACCTGCTTGGGAAAGTGTGCTGAAACCTACGGCCCCCATGTACGCTGAGGCTAAATTCGAAACGCCAATTACCAAATCTGGCGATAAATTAGAGGCGCGGCAGACGGCTCCCTCGGGCGACCCTTCCAACTCGAACCGTCCCTCGTTCCAGGGACACATGTCGTCCCTAACCGCCAATACCAAACGGTCGTGGTGTGTATAACGTCTGAGCTTTAGGGCCCCGGCCACATCTATCAGACGCAGCCACAATCCATCACGAGTCGATCTTTGCAGCCGCCTTGGGTCTGCCAACAGCCATGGTAGAGGATCATCCACTGGACGCTTGACCGCTTCCGTGGATGAAACGAGGTCCGTATCGAAGCAAAACCGCCACAATGAGGTATTCGCCTCACTGGTGGCTGCCATCAATTCATTCACGGTGAGGGTGGTCCCACTGATGCGGTAGGTTACATAGCCGTCCACGCTTCCGTCATCTTGATAGGCCGCGTAAAATAGGCCGCCTCGTCCACCTTGATTGTGCTCGGGCGCTCGAGAATCCCGCTCCCACCGGTGCATCGCCCTCTGAAACACGCCTGGACGGTCCACGGTGCTCCGCCGGAAAACCTCGGGAAGTTCCTTTGTGATGTCTAATGGATCTACGAAAAAGACTCGGCCTGGGCTCTCGAATGGACGGGCATACCCGTTGTGCTGGCGTTCGATCTTCCATTGCTCGTGCAAAGACCCGATGCCATAACCGAACCTGCCGTAGATTATGCTTTCGGTGGCAAACAGAGCGGCCATCGGCTCACCGCGCTCGTGGATATCGTTGATCTGGTGGCGCATCATGCTGGTCATCACGCCTTGCCGCCGATGCGTTGGCTGGACAGCGATGTTGGCCACGCCCGCTATGACCGAAGAAGCGCCCGGTATGGACATCTCAAGCCGGTGCGAGTGAGCGCCGCCAACGATATTCCCTTGGTCGAACACGGCTATAGAACGATCGAGATCGAAATGCGGCCTCAGTACCTCGGGGTCACCGTCCAACCGGTTGCCATGGGCCCGCGCCTCGGCACGGCACCACGGAACAAACTCGTCGTCGGTTATGGTCCTCAGTTCTAGCATCGGGATTGCTCTCCCTGTCCATCAATCAGTTCCACCAAATATATATGAATTCGGTCCATCATCCCACCGTCCCAGCCACCTGTATATCTATTCTGCGAGCAACGAACGAACGACCCGGCCAAAATGGCCGAGGCGTTAATGCGTCATGTGGTTCCATTTGCGAATATCGGATTCGGTGCGCTGTCATACTGAATCATGTCATAATACCGGCAACTTATTAGGCAGATACAACATGAACGACGAGCAGAAAACCAGGGAACAGCTACTGGAAGAATTGGAGAGGGAGCGGGAACGCTCGTCGGCGCTCCAAGAGGTATCCAAGAAGGTGGCCGCTGCCCACAACACCGACGAAGTGCTGGACCTGATTGTCAACGAAGCCACGCGGCTTCTTGGCGTGTCGGGCGTCATTATTCGATTATTAGAGGGAGATTCACTAATCTTGCGCGCCCGTACAAGCGGAGGCGAAGGCTACACCCCTGAGCCAGACTACGTAGTGGAACAAGGCACAAGTTTGCCGGGCCATGTGATGGCGACCAAGAAGCCACTCTTCGGAGACGATGCCGTACCGCTGCTTTCTCCAAGGAGACGGCAGTGGATGAATGAGAATGGGTATGACCCAGCAGCGCTTGGCGCAGTTCCCCTGTCGGCCAATGACCAGTCCATTGGCACCATTTCCGTGGCGGATTATTTCCACCACGGACGACGTTTCACTGAGGACGAAATCGCCTTATTGATGGCCTTCGCAGACCAGGCATCCTTGGCGCTGGAGAAAGCCCGGCTATTGAACGAGGCGGAACAGGAGAAGGAACGGTCTGACGCCCTCTACCGGGTCTCTAACCTGCTTGCGGGCGCTCACGACACCGATGAGGTGTTGAACCTGATTGTCAATGAGGCTGCCAGGCTCGTCGGCGCGAGTGGCGCGATAATGCGGCTGTTGGAGGGAGATACATTAGTGGCACGCGCCGCTACGGAGACCGCGGCGGATTATTATGAGACCACTAGGGACATTGTTCCCCTCTCAGAAGACAAGAAGACTCCGGTGGCTCACGTGATGGCCACAAAGAAACCCTTGTTCGGAGACGATTTAGCCAACATGCGGCATCCAGAACTTCTTCGGTCGTTCGAAGAGCGAGGACGTGACCCAGCAGCAGGGGCTGTCGTCCCACTCTTGGCGAATGGCCAGGCCATCGGCGTTTTTTCGGTTGCGGACTACACCAGTAATCGCCGCTTCACCGAGGATGAAGTATCGCTTCTCTCCGCCTTCGCCGACCAGGCATCTCTGGCGCTGGAAAAGGCACGGCTAATGAACGAGGCAGAGCGGGAGAAGGAACGCTCGGATGCCCTCTACCAGGTGTCCAACCGTCTGGCCGGGGCCCACGATACCGACGAGGTGCTGGACCTGATCGTCAACGAGGCGGCACGGCTTGTTGGCGCGGCTGGCGCGTATATCAGGTTGTTGGAGGGCGACTTGCTGGTGCCCCGGGCCGTCACGCGATCGGCGGCAGACCTCGTTGCCGGACTTGAAAAATCTGATGTGGTCATGTCAGTTGGGGAAGGCATCATGGGTCGAGCGATGGCCACCAAAGAACCTATTACTGTTGAGGACATGGAAGATGAAATGGCCCACCCACAAGGGCGTCTCGTGGCCAAAGAGCTTGGTTTCCTTGGAGCCGCTGCAGTCCCTCTGATCGCCAATGACCGGTATATGGGGTGCTGGCCGTGGTTGACAACCGCATCCGCCGCTTCACCGAGGATGAAGTCTCTCTCTTAACGGCCTTCGCCGACCAAGCGTCGCTAGCGCTGGAGAAGGCGCGGTTATTGAACGAGGCGGAGCGGGAGAAGGAACGCTCGGACGCCCTTTACAGTGTCTCCAGCCTCCTGGCGGTGCCCACGACACGGACGAAGTGCTGGATTTAATAGTCAATGAGGCTGCCCGGCTAGTCGGCGCTCACGGAGCTTACATACGTCTATTAGAGGGCGAGACTTTGGTCGCTAGCGCCGCCACCGCGTCGACGGCAAACTTCCTAGCCGATGCCGCCCTGCTTTTCCCCAGGTGGGAGGTGGACGATGAGACCAGCGTCTGGGGAAAAGCCATGGCGACCAAGAAACCGGTTCTCATAGAAGACGTTGAAAATCATGAGTTGATCGAAGGCGCCCAACTTCTCAACGTCAAGAAACACGGTATCCACAGTGGCTTACTGGTTCCTCTCCTTGCTAACGACACTTCGATAGGCGTAATAAATGTGAATGATACTCGCACACGCCGCTTCACCGAGGACGAAGTCTCTCTCCTCATGGCCTTTGCGGACCAGGCAGCCCTGGCTCTCGAGAAAGCGCGCCTCCTGAACGAGGCGGAGGCCCGCGAGCGGCAGGCCACCCAACTCTATGAGGTGACCACCCAACTGGCCTCCAACCACGACCTGGACAGCGTGTTAGAACTGATAACACAACAGGCCGCCGAGCTCATGAACGCTAGGGCAGGCGCAATCTTCAGGTTCGATGAGGAAAGGGGGGGCCTCGTTGTCACCACCATGTACAACCTGATTCCTGCGATGAGGGGGTTGTTGGTTAAACCGGGCGAGGGAAATGCTGAACGCGCCTATCAGGAGCGGCGAGTCATGTGGACCAACGACCTTTTGGGCGAGGTCAAGTACTCAGATTCGGAAACTGACCAGCTTGTCAAGGAACAGGTTTCAGATTGGGGCGTGGTTGGAGTCGTGGCCGCGCCCATCGTCATCCAGGAAGAGGTGTATGGGGTCCTCGATGTAATCTTCGACGAACACAGAGAATTCACCGACGAAGAGGTCAATCTGGTCCAGAACCTTGCCGACAGCGCCGCCGTGGCAATCAACAACGCCCGGTTCATAGAGGAGACCGAACGGGCGCGGGACGAAGCCACCCAGTTGTACGAAATCACAGAGCAACTAGCCTCGAGCCACGACATGGATAGTGTGCTGGACTTGATCGCCACGAAGGCAGTGGAACTGCTGGGCTGCCAAGGTTCGGCAATTTTCGAGTATGACCCGGTTCGTGAGGGCTTGGTGGCCGTCAAGACCTACAACTTCCTGTCGGAGATGGTCGAGTCTCTTTTCTTCAGACCGGGAGAGGGCACACCAGGCTCGGCTTTCCAGCAGCGTAAACCAGTCTGGACAAGAGATCGGTTTTCCGATCCGTCTATTGCCAACAGCGACACGGACAGCGAAACCGCCGCCCGAAACGCGGGTGTCAGGGGCGCTGCGTCCGTGCCCATAATTATTCGGGGCCAGCCCTACGGCGTCATCAACATCCTGTTCTTCCAACCCCATGACTTCACAGACGGCGATATTCAACTTCTCCAGACATTGGCCGACAGCGCGGCCGTGGCCATCGGCAACGCCCGGTTCATCGAGGATACCGAGCGGTCGCGGGACGAAGCCACCCAGTTGTACGGGATTACGGAACAACTCGCCTCGGCCACCGACATGGACAGCGTTTTGGACCTTATCACCGCCAAGGCGACCGAGATGCTGGGGAGTCGAGGCTCTTCAATCCATAGATATGATGGAGCCACTGATTCGCTGTTGCATGCCAAAGCCCACAACGTAGCGCCGGTCATGCTTGAGCGGTATTCAGGCAAGCCGGGAATAGGCGTCACAGGCATCGCTTTTCAAGAAAGACGCCCCGTCTGGAGCAGCGATATTTCCGCCGACCCGACCATAAACCGTTCTGAAGGTGACGCACGCCGAGCGCTTGATGAGGCGGGACTTAAGGCAGTATTGTCGGTGCCCATCGTCGTCCGGGACGAGCCCTACGGCATTTTGAATGTTTTCTACCTGGAATCCCATGATTTCAGCGATGCCGAGGTCCGCCTGCTATCGACCATGGCGGACAGCGCCGCAGTGGCCATCGGCAACGCCCGGTTTATCGAGGAGACTGAGCAGTCGCGAGATGATGCTCAAGCAAGGGAGCAGGAAGCTACTCAACTTCAAGAGATAACAGCCCAACTGGCCTCAAGCACGGATATGGGCAGCGTGCTTGCGCTCATTACCCAAAAGGCGGTTGAGTTGCTCAAGCCCGATGGCTCGGGCATCTTGAGGTACGACAGCGAAAAGGGCGGACTGGTGATCGCCCAAGGCCTGGACTTCCTGGAAAGGTTGACGCCTGACATATTGATTTTGCCAGGTGAGGGGACAACGGGACGGTCGTTCCAGACTCGTGGCGTCGTATGGTCTGGAGACCCATATAATGATGGCACCTTCAATTATTCTGACGAAACCACGGACAAAGCTTTGCGGGATCTGGCCCCACAATCCGCCTTGTCTGCCCCAATCATTATTAGGGACGAGCCTTACGGTGTTTTGGTCGTAATCTACTACACACCATACGAGTTTCCTCGGCGGGAAAGGCAGCTCCTCCAAACCCTGGCTGACAGCGCCGCCGTGGCCATCGGCAACGCCCGGTTCATCGAGGAGACGCAGCAGGCGCGGGACGCGGCCGAAGAAGCCAACCGGACCAAGAGCCAGTTCCTGGCCAACATGAGCCACGAACTGCGCACCCCTTTGAACGCCATCATCGGCTATAGCGAGATGCTCCAGGAAGAGGCGTCAGATCTGGGCTACGATGACTTCGACTCAGATTTGGAGCGAATCAACGGCGCGGGCAAGCACCTACTGGGCCTCATCAACGATGTTTTGGACATATCGAAGATCGAAGCTGGGGGTATGGAAATCTACCTGGAGACATTCCCCGTTGAGCCCATGATTCAAGATGTGGCTACCACCATCCTGCCCCTGGTGGATAAGAACTCCAACGCCTTGGAGATTGATTGTCCCAAGTCGGTCGGATCGATCAACGCCGACATGACCAAAGTCCGGCAGGGATTGTTCAACCTGCTAAGTAACGCCAGTAAATTTACCGAGCAGGGAACAATCTCATTGTCGGTCAGCCGGGATACTGTACGGGGGCAGGAGTGGATCAACTTCGCCGTGTCGGATACCGGCATTGGCATGACCGAAGAACAGATGGGACGCCTCTTCGAAGCCTTTGCCCAGGCCGAAGCATCGACGACCAGGCGTTTCGGCGGCACGGGCTTGGGGTTGGCCATCACCCGCCATTTCTGCGAGATGATGGGCGGCGGAATCACCGTTGAAAGTGAATCGGGTAAGGGATCGACTTTCACCATGAAGTTGCCCGTGGCCGTCGCGGATCCCGGTCGGCCAGGAGCGGAACAACCGGAGGCATTATTGCCTGGATCTGATGACATTGCCCAGGCGGCAAATACTGTATTGGTGGTGGACGACGATGCGAACGTGCACGACCTGATGCAGCGTTCGCTGGCCGGTCAGGGTTTCAACCTGGTACGGGCCATGGGAGGCCAAGAGGGCCTTCGTTTGGCCAAAGAACTGCTGCCCGCGGTGATCACGCTAGACGTCATGATGCCAGGCATGGATGGGTGGGCCGTTCTTTCGGCTCTGAAAGCCGACCCTGAACTGGCAGACATTCCAGTCATCATGGTTACAATAGTCGATCAGAAAAACATGGGCTATGCTCTGGGCGCGGCCGAGTACCTAACTAAACCCATAGACCGGGGGCGTTTGCTTTCGGTTCTCAACAAATACAAACAGAAAACCTCCCGCGGACCGGTGTTGGTGGTGGACGACGACCCGTCGGTGCGGGAGATGGTCCGCCGAATGCTTGAGAAAGAGGGTTGGGGGGTATCCCAGGCCGAAAATGGCCGGGCCGCTTTGCACATCTTGGACGAAACTACCCCCAGCCTCATATTGCTGGACCTGATGATGCCCGAGATGGACGGATTTGAGTTCATCGATGAGCTACGCCGCCACAGCCAATGGAACATGCTGCCTGTGGTGGTTGTCACGGCAAAGGACATCACCCCCGAGGACCGGCAGCGCCTGAACGGGTACGTAGAGAAAGTAGTGCAGAAAGGGTCATACTCCGCGGAGTCATTGATGAACGAGTTGCGGGGCCTGGTGACCGCTTTTGCCAGGACCGGCCGCGCCTAAAACGCGGCCTGTATCAAGGCTAGATATAGATCGAGAGGGAGATATGCCCAAGGTCTTGGTCGTTGAGGACAACGAGATGAACCGGGATATGCTTAGCCGGCGCCTGCAACGCCGGGGGTATGAGGTCGTAATCTCGGTGGATGGCGAGGACGGGGTGAATAAGGCCCGGTCCGACTCGCCGGACATAATCTTGATGGACATGGATCTGCCGGTCCTGGACGGCTGGGCCGCCACGCGACAACTGAAATCGTCCCCTGAGACCCAGTCGATTCCAGTGATTGCCCTTACCGCCCACGCCATGGCCGGTGATAGAGAAAAGGCTCTGGAGGCCGGTCGCGACGATTATGACACCAAACCCGTGGAGTTCTCCCGCTTAGTAACGAAAATGGAAATCCTGCTGGGTGGGGGGCCTGACCGGTCATGAAAAACAGCTGCATCAACGACTATCCTGAACGACAGCAACCCGCCTGGTCCAGGTAATGGCGGGAGGAATGGTATGAACTGGGTTGCCCTGGGTGCAATCGCCGAAATAGCCGGGGCAGGCGGCTCCATCGCCATCGCCAGTGTGGCGGTATACGTCGGGATTCGCCAGTGGGTCGATGGCAAACGCATCAGCCGGGAGCAACGGGAGCTCACCCAGCAGATTGAGAACAACAACAGCACCTCCAAGCTGGAACAAGAGCGCATAATTCGCGCCCAGAGCCTGGACTCTTACTTTGATGGAATATCCACCCTGTTGCTGCGGGATGAAGACGGAATCTTCACCGATACGGCCAGAGCCCTCACGAAAGGTCGGACGGATGCGATCCTGAAAATCCTGAAGGCTGACGAGAAACGCAACCTGGTAGCATTCCTGTACGGCAGCGGCCTGATTTCGCGAAACGAGACTGACGAGCCACCGATGGTCGCGCTGGCCGGAAGCGACCTAAGCCAAGTGGAGTTGACCGGGGTATCGCTGCAGCACGCTGGCTTTGGGCTGGCCAATCTACGCGGCGCTGCAATAAAAGAGGCAGACCTGGACGGGGTCGATCTGAGGGGAGCCGACCTGAGCGAATCTGACCTAACTGGCTCAGACCTAGGTCATGCCAATCTCCACGGGGCGATCCTATCGGCTGCGGTGCTGAGCGAAGTAGACCTTAGTAACGCCGACCTGAGCGGCGCAGACCTCCGTGGAACGGTCCTGGGCGGGGCCGATCTAACGTCGGCGAACCTCAGCGGCGCCAATCTTCACGGCGCGGACCTAAGTGGGGCCAAATTCTCAAACGCAAACCTGAATGGGGCCAACCTGCGCGAGGCTAATCTCACTAGATCGAACCTCAACGAAACCCAGTTGATCAACCTCATCAGCATCGAAGGCGCGGACTTTACTGAGGTTTTCTCCCTAAACAGCGAGTCTGCTCAATATCTTGCTTCCATCGCCAGTGGCGCCCACCCGGCAACGTCCCGGCAAACCGCACAATCCCTCAAGAGTATTCCAACATCTGACACGGCCGAGAAACCAGCTTAAGAACCAGGATCTTCAGTCAGTGTTTCAGAAAGCGCTAATTTGCGGTGGCAAATTTAAATCCTGTGGGGCGCTGGGCATCCGCTAAGGCTTTATCTAAGTCCGTTTGGCCGTAAGAATTGAATTCTATGCGGATTATGTGGGCAGGGTTATAGGTGATAGTTGGATTTACGAGGGTTAAAGCCGGAAGGTTGCCGCTGAAGGCGTCGAGGAAGATCGCCGCAAAAGAATCCACCAGTTGAGTAGCCTCTTGGAGCAACTGAGGCACATCGTAGGTGTGGGTGGTTTCAGCGCCATCAACTGTCACGATCGTCCATGTAAGAATTCTTGTAGGTTCGCTGACCATTTCTTACTCTTCTCCTAGCGACGAAGCCCCCGCCCCTACTCGCGTTGAATATTGCCCGGTCAATGATTCTAACAAAGCATGGCCCCATGGGCCGAACTGACGATAGCACAGTCCGGCCCGGCTATGTGCATTCTAACCGTGACTGCTTCCGTTACATTTCCATTCCATGGCTATTGTTTGTTGTTCTTGACTTTTGCGATTCGACTGGGTCAGTGATTGCGCCACTTGGACTCGTGTGGACAGGTTTGCTAAACGGCGGATATAATTACACGGCCCTGAACATTGGTCGAACATTGGTCCACCGCGGTTGACGAACATCCCAATTTGGACCAAGGGGTGAGTATTCCCCTGACAAAGTCGAACGGGGGAAGTGTCGGAACTGGTAGACGAGCATGATTTAGGATCATGTGCTGAAAGGCGTCCGGGTTCGAGTCCCGGCTTCCCCACCAGACAAACCCGCAGCCCGCAGACGGAGTATCAAGGTAGAAATAGGGTCCTAGGTAGCTGATTAACAGGCATGGCTTCCGCGTCCGGCCTCTTAACGTAAAAATACCGCCCGCCTAACTTGAGGAGACCTTTTGGCTACACTTTTAGAAGTTAAAAACTTGAAGACCCATTTCTTCACCATGGACGGCGTCGTCAAAGCAGTCGATGGCGTCTCTTACGACCTGGAAGAAGGTGAGACCTTGGGCTTGGTGGGAGAAAGCGGCTGTGGCAAGAGCGTGAGCGCACTCTCCGTGATGCGCTTGATACCCGACCCGCCGGGCAAGATCATTGACGGGGAGATCCTGCTGGACGGAGAGGATATTCTCAAAATTGGCATGGATGACATGCGGGAGATTCGCGGCGCAAAGATAGCCATGGTCTTCCAGGAACCAATGACTTCATTGAACCCGGTATTGACTGTAGAACGGCAACTCACCGAAACCCTCCAACTGCATATGGGCATGTCCAAACTAGAGTCGCGCAGTGAGAGTGTGAACCTGCTGTCCCGGGTGGGGATTCCCGACCCAGAAAGCCGCATAAAGCAATATCCCCATCAGTTCAGCGGTGGCATGCGGCAACGCGTGATGATTGCCATGGCGCTGAGCTGCAATCCCAGGTTGATTATCGCCGACGAGCCAACCACCGCATTGGACGTGACGATTCAAGCCCAGATTTTGGACCTGATGAAGGCACTCACCACCGAATTCGGCGTAGCTTTAATCGTCATCACCCACAACTTGGGCGTGGTGGCTCGCTATGCCGACCGAGTGAACATCATGTACGCGGGCAAGGTGATCGAACGGGGAAACGCCGGTGAGATTTATGCCAACCCCCGCCACCCATATACGGTGGGCCTGCTCCGGTCAGTTCCTCGGCTGGACCTGCCCCGCAGAGCAAAACTCGATCCAATTGAGGGTCAGCCGCCTGATTTGATCAACCTTCCTGGAGGCTGCGCTTTCCGGGAACGCTGCCGTTGGGCCATCGACAAATGCGCAACAGACACCCCACCCCTGATGGAAGCGGGTGACGCTCACCTGTCCGCCTGCTGGCGGTTCGAGGACCTCGGCCCCTCAGCCATTGACCTCCTGGGCGCTCCGTTAGCGGAGTAATACCGCTTAAACAAAATAGGTGTTGAACATGACGACGATTGCAGAAGACACAGCCGCCAGCGCTGCCCTACAACAAAACGACGATAACCTGCTGGAAGTCAGAGATCTCAAGATGCACTTCCCGGTTAGCCCTGGAATGTTTTTCCAGCGAACCACCGCGTATGTCAAGGCTGTAGACGGCATTAGCTTCACGGTCAAACGCGGTGAAACCCTGGGTCTGGTGGGTGAAAGCGGCTGTGGAAAGACCACTACCGGCCGTTGTATCCTCCAGCTCTACAAGCCCACCGCCGGTCAAGTAATATTCGACGGCCAAGACCTGACTGGGTTGAAATCTAAGCAGATGCGCGCTATGCGCCGTGAAATGCAGGTAATTTTCCAAGATCCCTACAGTTCTCTGAATCCCCGCATGACGGCGGGCAACATCATCGGAGAACCATTGATTGTTCATGGCCTGGTGAAAGGCAAGGCTGAGTACCGGGAAAAGGTGGCCGACCTGCTGCTGAACGTGGGACTTAATCCCTATATGGCAGACCGCTTCCCACACGAGTTCAGCGGCGGACAGCGCCAGCGCATTGGCGTCGCCCGGGCGTTATCGGTGAGCCCAAAGTTTATCGTAGCCGATGAGCCGGTTTCCGCCCTTGATGTGTCGATTCAGGCACAGATCATAAACTTGTTGGAAGACCTTCAAGAGCAATTCAACCTGACCTACCTGTTCATCGCCCACGATCTGTCGGTGGTGCGTCACATCAGCGACCGAGTTGGTGTTATGTATTTGGGTCACATGGTTGAGATGGCCGAAAGGAACGAGATCTACCGCAACCCGATCCACCCATACACCAAGGCCCTGCTCTCGGCAGTGCCGATTCCTGATCCGGTGTTGGACGCCCAGCGTGAGAGGGTTCTGCTCACAGGCGAAGTGCCGAGCCCGCTGAACCCACCCAGCGGTTGCGTTTTCCACCCTCGCTGTCCCGTTGCCAACGACACCTGCAGTATCGTCTTGCCGGAACTTCGCGAAGTGGAGCCGGACCATGAAGCAGCCTGTATCCTGGCCACCGGGTATGGGACCCCGTAGCCCCCTGCGCCAGTCTTCAATACAGATGTAAATAGAGGGGTGTCGCTTGACAACCTCTCTTTTTATTTCCAGCGTTGTCCCGGCTTTGTCATAGATATAGCCGCGGTATCTCCGTTGTGGGCCAAATTTACCCGTGATACCATTGAACGAGTATGGAACCGAGCCTAATCAGAAACTTCTGCATCATTGCCCACATCGACCACGGGAAATCGACCTTGGCCGACCGCTTTTTGGAAATCACCGGCACCGTACGCTCCGGCGATATGAAAGCGCAGTTCCTGGACCAGATGGACCTGGAAAGGGAAAAGGGCATCACCATCAAAGGGAAGGCAGTGACGATGTCACACACTGCCCCGGATGGCAAGAGGTATCAGTTTAATCTCATCGACACGCCGGGACACGTGGATTTCAGCTACGAGGTGTCCCGTGCGTTGGCCGCCTGTGAGGGTGCGCTGCTGGTGGTGGACGCCAGCCAAGGCATCGAAGCCCAGACTATCGCCAACACACTGCTCGCCATGGAATACGACCTAGATTTGATCCCGGTGGTTAACAAAGTGGACCTGCCCCAGGCAGAGCCAGAGAGGGTCGCCGCCGAGATGCAACAGGCGTTCGGTTTCCGGGAAGACGAGATACTCTACGTTTCGGCCAAAGACGGCACCGGCGCCAAGGAAATATTGGACGCCGTCGTGGAGCGGGTGCCGGCTCCCGCTGGTGTCGCCAGTGGCGCGCCGCGCGCCCTAGTCTTCGACTCGGAATATAACTCTTATAAGGGAATCATCGCCCACATTCGGGTTAAAGATGGCGTGATCACCAAGAACGACCGAATCAAGGTCATGTCCTCTGGGAAAGTGGCGGAAATCGTGGAGGTGGGAGTATTTTCCCCAGGACCAACACCAACGGAAGCCTTGGAGATGGGCCAGGTTGGTTACGTGGCCACCGGTTTCAAAGAAGTGCGGGATTGCTCTGTGGGCGATACATTGACCGTGGACCGCTCGGCGGCGGTTGAGCCCCTTCCCGGATACTTTCCTCTCAAATCCATGGTGTTCGCTGGTCTGTATCCTTCCGACGGTGAAGAATACACCAACCTGCGTAACGCCCTAGAAAAGTTGCAACTGAATGACGCTTCGCTCAGCATTGAGCCGGAGAGCAGCACCGCCTTGGGCTTCGGATTCCGCTGCGGGTTTCTGGGCCTGATGCACCTTGAGATCGTTCAAGAGCGGTTGGAACGCGAGTACGACCTAGACCTCATAGTCACGGCTCCCAGCGTTGCCTATCAAGTCGTGCTGACCAATGGAAACACAATCCTGGTGGACAGCCCGTCCAAGTTGCCGCCTCCCAACGATATGAGCGAGGTCCAAGAGCCGATGTTGGACCTGACCATCGTGGCGCCTAGCCGTCATGTTGGTGCGCTGATGGATTTGATGCACTCCCGGCGGTCCGAATTCAAGCGGATGGAGTATATGCAGGGTGGTGGGACCCGCCGGGACGGCGAAGAAGAATCCGGAGACGCATCACGCGTGGTGATGGAGTACACCATTCCCCTGGTGGAACTGCTGGCCGACTTTTATAACCAGCTAAAGTCCAAAACCCAGGGATACGCTTCATTGGATTACACATTCGTCGGCTACCAAGCCGCGCCTTTGGTCAAGGTCGAGATATTGGTGAACCATCACTCGGTGGAAGCGCTATCCATGATATTGCACCGGGATGCCGCGGTCGTCCAAGGCCGGAAGATCGTGGAAAAGTTGCGCTCCACCATACCCCGGCAAATGTTTGAAGTCCCCATCCAAGCGTCCATTGGCAGCCGCATCATTGCCCGGGAGACGGTGCGCGCCATGAGAAAAGACGTTCTTGCCAAATGTTATGGCGGCGATATCACGCGGAAGAGGAAGCTGCTGGAGAAGCAGAAAGAGGGCAAGAAGCGCATGAAGATGGTGGGCCAGGTTGAGATTCCTCAGGAAGCCTTCTTGACCCTTTTGGCAGTGGGCAGCGAAGGCTAGCAGAACCCCATCTTAGAGCCCGAGGGCGTCCCGCAACTCCCGCAGCTGGGCCAGATGGTCCGTCATGTGCCCGTCCAATGTTCGCTCAAGTATGGCATTGAGCGTTCGCCCTTCATCAATCTCCCGTGATTTCTGATGCATCATTACGGTCTTTGTCTCCAAGTCTGCATCTGAGAAGTCCAACAGGGCATCCTCCAGCCCCTGGAAGAGAGCCTCGATATCGGCGGTGACCTGAGCCATGTCGTACCCAGACCGCTCTGGCGTGACGTTGGTCAGGTCGGACCAAATGTCGTACTCCCTGACTTCTCCGGAAAGGATTCCTTTGACCAATCCATGGACCCCGCCCGGCGGTGTTTCCAACATATGGTACACCATCTCCCGCGCCGACCACTCAGCCGGGTCCTGCTTCCAATCCAGGCAATAGTCCATCCCCTCTAGAGCCGCCAGCAACTCGCTCTTGACGCGCCGGGCTGACTCCAGGTGTGCTTGCTTGCCGGTTGTCAATTGACTCCCTCCATGAAGATAGTGCCCGCATCATACCTTCCCCCGTGCGAAGGGGAAGGGACTGCTTCCCACCATGGGAGTAGGCGGCATCGCCTATATTCGGTCTTGAAATTCTCTCAACAAGGAGAGCGCCTCTGCTTGAGTGTCGTCCCGGTCCAATGCAAAGGCCAGAGACGCCCGGAGAAGCCCCATGGGTGTGCCTCCGTCGAACCGTTTGCCGGCGAATTTATAGGCATAGAGTTCATGGTCCCGGAGCAGGGCCAGCAGCCCATCCGTGAGTTGAATCTCCCCCTTGGCGCCAGGCTGGGTGTTCTCAAGGCACTGAAATATTTGAGGCGGCAGGATGTAGCGGCCAACTATCGTTAGATTGGAAGGCGCCTGTTCCCGGGGCGGCTTTTCCACCATTCCTTGTAGCTTGTAAAGCCGGTCCGACACCGGGGTCCCATCCACCACGCCGTAGTTGTGGATCACTTCCCAGGGCAACTCCTCCACTGCTATCACTCCGGCGTTCACTTGGTCTGAAACCTGAATCATCTGGGCGATGGCGCCTGGAGAATGCGCGATGATGTCGTCGGGCAAAATGACCACGAAAGGCTCGTCGCCCACGGCGTCCTTGGCCATCAGCACCGCATGGCCCAGTCCCAGGGCTTCGTGCTGCAAAACAAAGCTGACACGCGCCAAACCGGAGGCTTCCGCCACTTTAGCTAAAAGGTACTCATCGCCACTGTCGGCCAGGCGTTGTTCCAAGGCGGCGTGGGGCTGAATGTAATCGCTGATCGATTCTTTGCCGGGGGATGTGACGATGATGACCTCTTCCACGCCCGCCTCGGCGGCTTCCGTGACGACGTATTGCAGCAGTGGCCGGTCTATTATGGGAAGAAGCTCTTTGGGGACGGACATGGTCACCGGTAAGAACCGGGTGCCAAGGCCCGCGGCAGGGATGACGGCTTTTCGTATCTTCATGATCTCCGGCAGAGGGAATCGAATTTAATTCCGGCGGCGGTTCTAACACCGGCCTACGGAGGTAACCGTGGGCAAGACCCCTTGACTCTCCCACTCCACCAATCCTACCATGATAATGAGGCCGTACTAAACGGGGAGCTAGCGGTGCCCTCTATCCGCAATCCGCTATAGCGGGGTTGAATCCCTCCCCTCGGCAAGGCGAAAGGGCCCATATCTTGGGTCGTGATATTGAGGGCTGGGTCCCGCGCGACGTAGACTTGTGAACCCCGCCAGGTCCGGAAGGAAGCAACGGTAAACAGGGCCCTATGTGCGCCGCGGGAGTGCCTGGCCTGAGTCATAGCTCATGAAATGCCTGATGGTCAATGACAACGGGAGGTGTGCGGCCTTAATCATGTCATCGGCTCCTCCAACCCCTGCACCCCTTTGCCCGAAACAAAGGTCACTAAAGCTGTGACGCTATCGACCCGTGGTGGACGCGGCGCCAGCGCCCGCAAGTCCCTTGGCCAACATTTCCTGACCGACAGCCGGACAGTGGGCCGGATACTCGAGGCCGCAGACCTCTCACGCGACGACGTGATAGTCGAGATCGGGCCGGGCCGAGGTTTTTTGACCCGGAGATTGGTGGGCCGAGTGAAACGGGTGGTGGCCATAGAACTGGACGGTAAACTTGCGGCAGATTTGCCGTCGCGGTTGGGGTTCCCGGCCAGCTTGACCTGCATCGAGGCCGACGCCAGGGAAGTAGACTTGGCAGGGATTATTGCCCCTGACAACCGGTACAAAGTGGTCGCGAACCTCCCCTACTACGCCGCAAACCCCATTGTCCGGCGTTTATTGGAATCACAGCCGAAGCCGGACCTGTTGGTGGTCATGGTCCAGCAAGAAGTGGCGAAGAACATGGTGGCACAGCCCGGCGACATGCGAATCTTATCGGTGGCCACCCAGTTCTATGCCAAGGCAAAGATGGTCTGCTCCGTGCCGCCTAGATATTTCAGGCCTCCACCCAAAGTCACTTCAGCCGTGGTGCGCTTGGATGTCTTATCAGAGCCCGCCGTTGAAGTCGCCAGCGAGGATGAGTTCTTCCAAGTCGTCCGGGCCGGTTTCGCCGCTCCCCGCAAGCAGATACGCAATTCCCTTAGTCAGGGACTGGGCATCCAGCCTTCTGTCGCGGGTCAGATATTGGAACGGGCCGGCATCGACTCCACTCGGAGACCCCAGACCCTGAATATTACAGAATGGGCGTCTATCTACCAGGCGATGTCTTTGTTTGCGCGCCCCATCGATGCCGGAGCTCGAGACGACCGGGCTCCGAACGAAGAGAGGTAACGCTTGGAGGTTCCCGCCTACGCCAAACTGAACCTGACCTTTGAGGTCTTGGGGCGCCGTAGTGATGGCTTTCACCAGGTCACCACCGTCATGCAGACCATCGGACTGGCCGACGTGCTCCGTATCGAGCCGAACTCGGTGCTCAGGGTGGATTGCGAGTACCCGGAATTGGCAGGAGAGCAGAACCTAGTCTGGCAGGCCGCGGTAGAGCTGGCCAAGGCGGGCAACGTTGAGCCCAGAGCCAGGATAACGGTCGAAAAGTATATCCCAGTGGGAATGGGACTTGGCGGAGGCAGCAGCGATGCCGCCGCGGCGCTGCTGGGGCTTAACCGTCTCTGGGACCTCGGGTTTTCACTTGACGAACTGGCTCCAATCGCAGCGGGACTGGGTTCCGACGTATCCTTCTTTCTGTGGGGAGGGACGGCTCTGGCCCAAGGAAGGGGTGAACAGATAACCAGATTGCCGCCCCTGCCGCCCCTGGCGGTCACCCTGGTGTTTCCGGACCTGTTGATACCCAACAAAACGGCTGCCATGTATTCCAGGTTGACCCTGGCCCAATTCAGTGATGGCGGCGTGACCCGGCAGATGGTTCAGATCCTGGCCACGGGTCATTTCGTCAAGGAATCAGTGGGCGGTCTGATTTTTAACGCCTTTTCCGACGTGGCGGCATGGACCTACCCCGGTTTGATCGAGCTGTGCCGCGAAGTTGTTAGCCAAGGAGGGCCTGCGATGCACTTATGCGGGGCCGGCCCGGCGTTGTTCACGCTCCCTTCCAGCGAAGAGGAGCACCAGAGCATCGCAGAACTGTTGCAACCGCACAGCGCCGGGGTTTACCTTGTTAATACAGTGCCCCCGGACAAGTGCGGTTTAGGATCGTTACCGCCGGCCGTGTGAGGGAGCACCCAATACCGATTTGGCGAGGGTTCAATCAATGGGCGTACTGGGCAGCATTTCCATTGGGATAAATCCAAACCTGATAGACGCGGGGGGCTTCGTCCTTTCCTGGCATGGTGTGATGACCTTCGTGGCGGTTGCGGTTGCGGTTTATCTGGTGGCTCGCTGGGGCGGAAAAGAGGGAATGAATGTGGATTCCATCTATTCCGTTGCGGTCTGGGCCATCATCGGCGGAGTAATCGGCGCCCGGATCCTCCATGTGATTGACTTCTGGGACGAGGTTTACAAGGACGACTTGGCCAGCGTGTTCACGGTTTGGTCGGGAGGCATCGCGATCTACGGCGCCATACTCGGCGGCTTCGCCGGTGGCGCGCTCTACATCGTGATCCGCAACTCTGACTGGTTTTTGGCCATGTGGGAAAAGGTCTTCCCATTCATGGGTGAAGCCCACCGCGCCAACCTGCCTGGGATAGGGCGCTTGGCCGATCTGACCGCGCCCGCCCTGCTGGTGGCCATGGCCATCGGGCGCGTTGGCGACGTCATCAACGGCGAGCATTTCTCCAAGGTCACTGACCTGCCTTGGGCAGTCATCTACACTCATGCCAATAGCCCAGGTATATTCAGGCCGCCAACTCACCCCGCAGTCGCTTATGAGTTGATCTTCGACCTCGTCTTGTTGGCCGCTATCTGGCCTCTGCGAGACCGCCTGCGCCCACGCGGAATGTTTTTCGCCCTCTATCTGGGGACCTATTCCGTCGGCCGGTTCTTCCTTAGCTTCCTGAGGGAGGAATTCAACGAATACTTCGGCGTGCTAAACGAAGCCCAGGTTGTGGCGATAATCGTGGTACTAATCACTGTCCCACTGCTGGTCTGGAAGGCCCAATTGGTGCGGCCGAACAGTTAACCGGACCTAAAGCTCAGCCTAAATCTCAGATAGAAGCGCGGCGGACTAACCCTGGGAAGGCCGGAAGTCCAGTAGCTTCAACGCGATGGCCCCTTTCCCCCGGTAGGAGTCATTGGTCACCGTGAAAGCTAGGTCCACGTATTGGGTGCTTGGCTTCCATTTATCAGCTTGATTGAAAGCCAGCGCTGTGAACTGGGCGCCGTTCTGCTCCACTCGCAACCGCAGGTGTTGCTGTTCCCGGCCCATGTGGGCGTATTCCAGGACCTTGGCGGCCAGGCTGGCGAAAACCGGCCTGATATTCGCGGGTCCATAGGGCTCCAGGTCGTTGATCCATCCCACCGCCTCAGCGTCCAGATCGGCCAGATTTATGACGGCATCTATTTCCAAGGTCCGTTCCAAGCCTGGCGTTTGGAGAGTTAAGGCGCCGTAGGCCTCCAAGCGTGATTTAAGCTGTGGGACGGCGATAGTCGGGACTGTCAGGCCGGCAGCCTGGGAATGTCCTCCAAACCGGACCAAGAGGTCTTCACAGGACTCGATTGCCGCTGCGATGTCAAAACTGGAGATGCTGCGTCCGCTGGCGACGCTGTGTTCGCCTTCCACGGCTATGACCATTGCTGGGCGCCGGTACCGGTCCACCAGGCGTCCCGCGATCAGTCCAGCGACGCCTCGGGGGAACCTCTCATCGGCAATCACGATCAAAGAAGGCAATTCGCCCAAGTCCTCAACCAATTGCTCGGCAATGGCGTAGGTTTCTTCGCTGACCGCCCGCCGTTCCAAGTTCAATGTCTCCAGTTTGTGGGCCAGGGCGCCGGCTTCATCTGGAGAATCGGTCGTTAACAGCCTGTAGCTGTCCATGGGGTCGCCCATACGGCCCGCCGAATTCAATCTAGGCGCTATCTGGAAAGACACCGTCTCAGCGGTGATGTCGTCCGGGTCCACTCTGGCCGAGTTGTATAAGGCCCGCAGTCCGGGGCGGCGAGTACTACCCAACTCCCGGAGACCCTCGCGCACCAGATACCGGTTCTCATCCAGCAGTGGCACCAGGTCGGCGATCGTCCCCATCGCGGCCAGTTCCAGCAGGCCGGGGTCCCACGGCTGACCGTAGAAGTCAAATAAGCCTTGGACGAGCTTAAAAGCCAATCCTGCGCCACAGAGATCGGCAAACGGGTAGTTGCCGCCAGAGATTTTTGGGTTCAGCGACGCCACCGCGTTTGGCACGCCGTTGTGGGGCAGATGATGGTCGGTGATGATGACGTCGACGCTAATGGACTTGGCGTAGTCCACCTCTTCAAATGCTGTGATGCCGCAGTCCACGGTTACGATCAAGGTCACGCCTTGGGCTGCCATGGCATCGATGGCCCCATTGGACAGGCCGTGGCCTTCACCTACGCGGTGTGGCAGGTACGGCGTAACTCGCACTCCCAAAGAAGAAAGTCCCTCGGCAATGATCGCCGTACCTGTGATGCCGTCGACGTCGAAGTCACCGAAAACTCCCACGCGTTCTTTGGCATTCACCGCGGCGTACAGCCGTTGCAGCGCCGTATCCATACCGGCGATACGTAAGGGGTCGTAAGGAAGCCTGTGGGGTGGGTCAAGAAGGGCTGCTAACTTCTGAGGTGTGTCGAAGCCTCGCTTCACCAACACCTGGGCGATGGCCGGTGGCACCTGGCCAGAGAGACCGTTGGCGTGCAAAGCAGACGGCAGCGACCAAGAAATTTCCCCGCCGGCGATTGTCACAGGATTATTGGTCCTGGCCGGGTTTCGCGAAGACCAAAACGGAGTTGTGGCCGCCAAAGCCAAAGGAATTACTCATGGAGACATTGATTTCTTTGGTGAGGGCCTTATTTGGCGTGTAATCCAAGTCGCAATCCGGGTCGGGTTCCGACAGGTTGATTGTGGGCGGGATGAGGCTGTTCTTCATTGCCAAGATACAGAAACATGCTTCCAGAGCTCCACCAGAGCCCAAGAGGTGCCCGGTCATGGATTTGGTTGAACTCACCGGTACCCGGTACGCGTCTTCGCCAAGGGCCGCCTTAATGGCCATGGTCTCGTGGCGGTCGTTGAGCGGCGTAGAGGTGCCGTGCGCGTTAACGTAATCGACCTCGGATGGGTCAACCCCGGCTTCTTCCAGGGCCTTGGTCATTGCCCGGGCGGCGCTTTCGCCCGATTCCATCGGTTCTGTCAGATGGTGGGCGTCGGAGGTAGCGGCATAGCCCCTGATCTCGGCTATGGGTGCAACACCCCGCTTCTTGGCGCTCTCTTCGCTTTCCAATACCAACACGGCCGCGCCTTCACCCATGACAAAACCGTCTCGATTAATGTCGAATGGGCGGCTGGCTTTGGCAGGGTTTTCGTTGAACCGGGAAAGCGCCCTCAATGCGTTGAACCCGGCGACTGCAACCGGGACGACGGGGGCTTCGCTGCCGCCGGCTAGAACGATGTCTTCCTGGCCTCTCCGAATCATGGCCCAAGCCTGACCCAAGGCGTCGGCCCCGCTGGAGCAGGAAGAAACCGCGCAGTAGTTGGCGCCCATGGAGCCAGTGACCATGGAAACTTGGGCTGAAGCCATGTCGCCCAGCATCATGGGAATCAGGAAGGGACTGACCCGCTGTGGCCCCCGATTCAGGAGAATCTCGTGCTGTTCGGAAAGGGTGCCGATGCCACCGATTCCGCTGCCAATTATTACACCGATTCGATATGGGTCGTTGCTGCCGGGCTCCAGTTTGGCCTGACTGCAAGCCTGTTGGGCCGCAACCGCGGCGAACTGAGCGAACCGGTCCATCCGCCGGGCAACCTTGCGGTCTAGAAAATTCTCTGGTTCGAAGCCTTTGACCTCGGCGGCAAAGTGGGTGTCAAAACCCTCCGCGTCGAAGGCAGTGATGAAGTCCACACCGGAGCGGCCATTCACGATTCCGTCCCAGGTCGCCGCCACATCCAATCCAAGGGGGCTCACAATCCCTATTCCGGTGACCAGAACCCGGTGATTTCCACTCATAATTATTCTAATCCCCACCCCATACACTCAAGTAAAGACTCTTAATCGAGCCTTCAAGAATCACAGCAAAACACCGATGAACCAATATGGAGCCAAATGAAATCGGACTCGCACTCGAAGAGCCATCAATGCAGTGAAGCTACTTCTTGGCAACCCCGCCCCGGGATGAAACCGTTACTGTTTCGTCGATGAGGTCCGTCAGCTCGGTTATGCGCCCAGATATGCTGAGCGCCAATTCCCGGTTCCCACCCGGCCCGGTTAGCTGCTTCAGCGAATCGTACAATTCGTTGATCCGGTTGCCGATCGTTTCCGCGGCCTCCTTCCTGGCGTTGGCCAAGGGTTGAGATACCGACCGCATCTGATCAACCAGTTCATTCACTCGCTGGGCGATGTTTTCGCCGAACTCCACTCCGGCCAAGTTTGCTGTGTCCGACCAATTCCGTAGCGACTCGGTGGCATCGCCAAGCCGGGAGGCCAGGGTATCGCTGAAGTCCTTGCTATGGGCGGCCAACCGAAGTTTGTAGGTCCTGAGAATGCGGAAGATACGCCGGTAAACATCGTCTACAGGATTCAACTTGGCCGAGTACCGGTCGAACAAGTCCCGGCTCTCCTGCATGGTCCAGCGGGAGTCCTGATGCACGAATTGGCGGCCGGTATAGAGATGGTAGGGGCGCATTGCGCCTTCGGCCAGCAGTTCGCCATTCTCGTCCAACGGGACCAACGAGTCCCAGTTGGAAGTAGCAGGAAGCGGCGTCAGGAAATTAACCGTCTGGTATTTGCTAACCGTCGTTACCCAATCGGCCAAGTCCATGATCGATTTTTCGGTATCGTAGGGCAGGCCAATGATGGTCATGGCGACAACGGAGAGACCCTCTTTGTTGAGGAAGGTCAAGTCCCTATGCATCTGGCCCGGGTCTTGCCGCTTGTTAATGGCCAGGAGGTTCTCGGCATTGTCCGATTCGACGCCAACATAGACCATATTGATGTTTACCGCTAGCATGGCGGCAGTCAATTCAGGGTCCTGACCGACCTCCGCCCGGACCTGGCAAATCATGTTCATGCCGTCTGTGTGGCCCTTCCAGCCTTCCATGCGGGCCAAGCGCTCGTTGCGGAACTTGACTGCTCGCAGCGGCGGGGCATGGAGGTCGTCGGAGATAAATACCTGGAACGACCCGTTTCTGGAGGTGTGGACCAGACCGTCGGCAGCCAGTTGACGCAGCTGCGCCAGCCGTTTGAACTCGGTTTCCCGGGATATCATGCGGTAGCCAAGGAACTGTTGGATAACCTGGCAGTAGGTGCAGCTTTCGGTGCACCCTCGGATGGTCTCAATCACGGCGCCGACCATGGGGTTTTCGGAGGAAAGGTCCTTCACGGAAAGAAAGTCCGGCAGTTCCACGAAGTCGGGGCTGACCAGGCCGCTGCGCTGGGTCTGGACAATACGGCCGTCCTTCCGGTAACTAATGCCGGGAATTTTGTCCAAGTATTGTTCCCGGTCGCCGGCACGGTGCTCCAGCAAAACATCGGACAACTGGCCGATGATGTCTTCGCCCTCGCGTTGGACAATCACATCGAAGTCGCCATGGTTGAAGGCTTCCTCGCAGAGAGGGCTCATCTGCGGGCCACCACCGATGGTAATGATATCCGGATGAAATTGCTTGGCTAGCCGGGCAATCTGGTAACCGCGGGGAGCTTCATTGATCAGGGCTGTGACCATGAAGATATCAACCCCTTCCAGGTCCTTGTCTGGGTCCATCAACCCTGAGCGGTCTTCAAACCAGATCTCCCGCTCGTAGATATTCGGGCCTTCCCATTGGGCGAGGGCGCCCGAAAGGAAGAGCAACCCCTGCCTGGGTATGGCTACGTATTCAAAATTTCCACCGGCTGACGCTGGTTGAAACAGCACCACCCGTTTAATTCGCGACATTTTTGGCTCCTATATGATTACGACGGCCCATCGGCGACTAATTGACAGTTGATGATCATTGGCTGAGGGGCTTATTCGGCGAATCTTCGCCAGGATAAAGACAGATTCACTGGCGCCCATCAAAAGGTTGGTTCGCGGGCTATTATACAGGACGGCCCCGCCCGAGAATAACTGGTTTGTAAACCTGAGACGCTGGGTTTCACAGGGAGTTTCGATGGATTGGCGCCCCAGATTTTGGTCAACTCCAACGGTAATAAACTCGGAATAAACCCGGCACAAAAGTATTCTACGCTACCATGACAGGATTGTCATAAAACTGAACCCAAACCGGCCCTCGCCATAAGTCCCTCCAGTGTAATCCCAGGAGGTAATCCAAGGAGTCCGAGGCTAGGAGCCGCGGAAATGGGGGATGAGTTCCTTGGCGATAACCTCAAGATGACGCTCCCGGTCCTCCTTGGGGCAACTGATGCTGAAAACGATATGCCGCGCCCCGGCATCGATGTATTCCTGCAGTTGCTGGATGCAATTCTCCACAGTTCCCAGCAAACAGTACTTTCGTACTATGTCCAGGAATTCGCCGCCGTAGAGATACCGGCCACCAAGCTGATTCGCGGCCACTTCGGCTGCCTGTTGCTCAGTGGGATAGATGGCGATATATGGGAAGTGGGCCCACTGGAAATTGGACAGGTCCCTGCCGGACTCCGCAGCAAGATTATGGATTTTCTGAAAGCTGTCTTTGTATCTGGGCGCATCGTAGAAATACGGCATCCATCCGTCGCCGAACTTGGCGGCCCGGGCCATGGCGGCATCTCGCCTTCCAGACACCCAGACAGGTGGGTTGGGCTGCTGGACGGGCGTCGGGTTGATCATTGCATCGGTTAGCTGGAAATGACGCCCGGAAAAGGTCACGCGCTCCCCAGTCCACAGCTTCCGCATCACCTCCAGGCACTCATCGGTCCGCCGTCCACGCTGGGTAACTTTGAGCCCGGCGGCCTCAAACTCAACGGGGAACTCGCCGCCCACACCAACCCCCAGGGTCAATCGCCCCCCAGAAGCCGCATCCAGGGTGGCCGTCATTCGGGCCAGCACCAGTGGATGGTAGAATGGCGTCAAGATGATGGAGGACAAGATGCGAAGATTGTCGGTTGCACCCGCGGCCACCGCCAACACCGGCAGCGCAGCATGGGTCGCGCCGGGGGGGTCACCGCGCATGAAGTGCTCCCCGGCAGAGATATATTCGTAACCTAGTTCTTCCATCCACCGGGCCTGGCGGGCGGTCTCGCCCACTCCCAAAGCCAGTCCCGCGCCGAAATGCAGGTCCAGTTCTGCCATTCGTTAACCCTCTGATACCAAGCTGATTTTGTGCCATTTCCAGGTTTTGCTACAGCCCTATGACCCAAGGGCATATTCTACTCCAGTCCAGCGGCTGATTGTTGCCAACTGTATCCCCGAACCCCATTCTGACCCCAAGCCGCTGTCGACACCTATGAGGGGGCTTGTGGATCATTCCCTTGACATGGGGTAAGGGGATTTGCCACCGTTGGTGAAGACGCTGGCGGTTTAATTGGCCGCCATAGTTCATGTGGAGTGACCGTCTTGGTTGTCCTGGTAACCGGCGCCACCGGATTCCTTGGCCGGCGTGTGGTCCACGAATTGTTGGAACGCCGCCATGAAGTTCGGTGTCTGGTGCACACGCCGGGCAGAGAAAGGGTATTCAACCACCGTACCGTTGAGGTGCAGTACGGCAGCGTCCAAGACCCGGCTTCCTTGAGCAACGCTTTTTACGATGTGGAAGCCGTGGTGCACCTGGTCGGAATAATCCGGCGCAGTCGCCGCACCTCATTTGAAGGGGTGCACCGGGTTGGCACAGCCAACGTCTTGGGGGCGGCAAAGGAGGCCGGGGCCAGCCATTTCTTGCATGTAAGCGCCATCGGCGCCATAAATGACCAGTCCTATCCGTACCTGTACACCAAGTGGCTGGGAGAACGGGAAGTCATCGGCGGCGGTGTTCCGTACACCATTTTCCGGCCTTCGGTGCTGTTCGGAGAAGGCGATGAATTTCTTAATGCTTTGGCCGGTTTGGTGCGTTTGTTTCCGATGGTTCCGGTGATTGGGTCCGGAAAGAACAGGTATCATCCGCTGGCCGTGGACGACCTGGCCCGCTGTATCGCCATGACCCTGGGGCGGGAGGACCTGAAGGGCCAGACTTTGGACCTGGGCGGGACAAAACGCATGAGCTACGACGAGGTCGTGGGAGAGGTGGCTAGGGCCATGAGCAAGCGCCGTTTCCGGTTCCATGTGCCTGTCTGGCTTATGTACGTTGCGGCCTTGGTCAGTCAAGGGTTCATGCCCAGGCCGCCAATCACAACGGACCAGCTCAAAATGCTGTCTATTCGCAGCGTCGCCGAGTTGGGCGAGGTGGAGCGGGTTTTTGGGTTTACCCCCCGTCCGATGGAAGGTAACATAGATTTCGTAAACTCGGTCGGAGTGGCTGATGGCATCCAGATGCTGCTGGGTTCGATGCCTCGCCGGGTCCGCGATCACTAAATAACACCTCAAAATGTAACTGATGATCTGGCTAAGGCCCCTATCCTAACCCTCCCCCCGCGGACGGGGGAAGGGACCAGTTTTCTACCCCCGTCTGCCACTTAGGAGCCAATTGGACTACCGCCAGTCGATAGCCTACCTTCTGACCCTGGTTGACCACGAACGGGCCAAGGTTACTGGGCCCCGGCAGAAGGCTATCTACGACCTGACTCGAATGGAAGCGCTGCTCGACCGGTTGGGCAATCCCCACCGCCAAGTCCCAGCAGTCCACATTGCCGGAACCAAGGGCAAAGGCAGCACCGCGGCTTTATGCGACGCGGCCCTCCACGCCGCCGGGCTGCGCACCGGGTTTTATTCTTCTCCCCATCTCCATACCTTCAGAGAGCGCATCCGCCGCGACTCGGAACCGGTCTCACAGGGCGAGTTCGCCGCATTGGTGGAGGGGCTTCGGCCGCTCCACGAAGAACTGATGAACGACCCTGGCGTGGGACCCTTGACGCTATTTGAATACCTCACGGGTATGGCCTTCCAGTGTTTCGCCCAGGACAGGACCGACGTGCAGACCATCGAAGTGGGCCTAGGCGGCCGTTTGGACGCCACCAACGTCCTTGACGCCGGAGTCTGTGTCATCACCTCCATTAGCCTCGACCACATGGCTATCTTGGGAGACACCATTGGGGAGATAGCTGCCGACAAGGCCGGGATCATCAAGCAGGGGGCAACCGTGGTGATCGCCCCACAAGCACCCGAAGCCCTGTCGCCGATCCTGGCCGCCTGCCAGGAAAAAGAGGCGGCGCCCATCTTGGTGGGCCGGGACGTAACTTGGGAAGAAGGCGAATGCGGGGTGGACGGCCAGCAGTTCAAAGTTAGAGGTCTGACCCGAGAGTATGAACTGGACATTCCTCTGTTGGGCGCCCATCAATTGGAGAACGCAACCGCTGCCGTGGCGGCCCTGGAGGCGTTGGCCAGCCAGGGGCTAGAAGTTCCGTTGCAGGCGATTCGGACCGGCTTCCAAGGAGTGAACTGGCCCTGCCGGATGGAAGTATTATCGCGGTCTCCACTCTTGGTGGCTGACGGGGCTCACAACGTATACTCGGTGGAGAGCCTGTTAAAGTCCCTGCCCAAATATCTGAACTTCAATAGGCTTATATTGGTGGTCGGATTCTCTAGAGACAAGAGTGTGGAAGGCATGGCCCAGGCCTTGGGGGCGAAGGCGGATATCATATTCGCGACTGCATCCCGCCATCCCCGTTCCATGGCGCCACCGGAAGTGGCAAGTCTGTTCGACAAAGCAGGGAAGACCGCCACAGTGGCCCCGACCCCTGCCAGCGCCCTCAAAATGGCCCTGGAAAGTGCGGGAGAATCGGACTTGGTGCTGGCAACCGGCTCGCTTTTTTTGGCCGCCGAAGTGCGGGAGGCGGCGCTGGGCATCGAACCCGAGATATATCCAGAATTGTCCCAATCTGGGTCTTCGGTCCCTTAGAGCGGGCGGGGATACGGTGGACTACAGCGGCATCGAAAATAGAACTATCAGGAGCGTCTCCAGTGGTTGATGAGCGGGTTAGGGTAGTTATTACTGGCATGGGGGCCATGACCCCACTGGGCGAGAGCCCTGATGAATACTGGAAGAACCTGGCAGCAGGCAAATCGGGCGTCGGGCCCATGACCCTCTGCGACCCGACGGGCTATCCTTGCCAGATATCCGGCGAGGTCACCGGCTTCGACCCCGGCGATTATATGGGCAGCAAGGAAGCCCGGAGGATGGCCCGCTTCTCCCAATTGGCCGTCGCCGCAAGTCTCCAAGCTGTGGAATCTGCGTCCTTGGACATCTCCAAATACGACCCCTACCGGGTTGGCGTGATACTGGGCAACGGCGACGGTGGATTTCCCACCTTGGAGGAGAACTGCCGCATACTCGCTGAACGGGGCGGGATGCGGATGTCGCCCTTCTTCTTTCCCATGATTCTGCCGAACATGGCCGCCGCTGCCGTAAGCCGCTACACCGGAGCCCACGGTTACAATTCCACGGCCACCACAGCCTGCGCCGCCTCCAATCAGGCGCTGGGCGAGGCCTTGGGCGTCATCCGGCGAGGCATCGCTGATGTGATGCTAGCGGGAGGCGCCGAGGCCGGCATCAGCCTGCTGGGGCTCTCTGGATTCGCAGTAATGCGGGCTCTCAGCACCAAAAATGACGAGCCGCAGAAAGCAAGCCGCCCCTTTGATTCGGGCCGGGACGGGTTCATCCCCTCGGAAGGCTCGGTCGTCATGGTCTTGGAACGCCTGGAGCACGCTTTGGACCGGGGCGCCAACATCCTAGCTGAACTGGCAGGTTTCGGCTGCACCAGCGACGCTGGACATCCGGTGCAACCTGAAGAGTCCGGGGCCAGCGCGGCGGCCGCGATGCGGATGGCATTGGCCGACGCCCAGGCGCCCTTGGACCATGTAGATTACATAAACGCCCACGGCACCTCCACGCCACTTAACGACACATTGGAGACCGTGGCCATCAAACGGCTGTTCGGCGATCTGGCCTATAAAATTCCCATCAGTTCCACCAAGTCGATGATAGGCCATTCCCTGGGCGCCGCCGGTTCTTTGGACGCCGCCGCCTGCGTGAAGACCATCACCGAGTCGATGATTCACCCAACGATCAACTATGAAACCCCGGACCCGGACTGCGACCTGGACTACGTGCCAAATCAGGCGCGGGCCAAGAATGTCCAGGTGGCGCTGTCCAACGCCTTTGGTTTCGGCGGCCAGAACGCCTGTATAGTCTTTCGCAAGTATGTAGAGTAAATAGGTGACACACCTTTCTTGACCCCTTCGGCAGGTTCCCGGATAAAATGTGTTGGGCGTATTGTGCCAATGTGCTTGGATATAGCTGGTTGGGCATCTTGCGGGCTATTTAGGCGGCGGGCTTGCCCCCGATCGATAGTTGTGACGGGAGAATAGGATGGCCGAGCGGCTGGTTTCTGGCGACCTCCAACAGGAAGACCAAGATGTATCACTGCGGCCCAAGCGGCTGGAGGATTTTGTTGGCCAGTCCAATACCAAAGACAACCTCTCCATCTCCATCCAGGCCGCCAAGATGCGCCAAGAGTCGTTGGACCATGTGATCATCTACGGCCCGCCGGGGTTGGGCAAGACCACCCTGGGGAACATCATCGCCTCGGAGATGGGCGTGGCCATCCGGGTGACGTCCGGTCCAGCGGTGGAGCGGGCCGGCGACATGGCCGCCATCTTAACCAGCCTCCAGCCCGGCGACGTGCTCTTCATCGACGAGGTGCACCGTCTCAACCGGGTGGTTGAAGAAGTCCTGTATTCGGCTATGGAAGACTTCTTTCTGTCCTGGATGGTTGGCAAAGGATTGGCGGCGCGAAACGTAAACCTCAGGATCAGCCCTTTCACTTTGGTCGGAGCCACAACCCGTTTCTCCATGGTGAGCGCGCCCCTCCGGGACCGGTTCGGATCGGTCTGCCGGTTAGATTATTATGAGCCGGAAGATATGAAGGTAATTGTCGAGCGCTCCGCCCAAATCTTGGAGATGGACGCCGACCATGAAGGATTGGGACTCATCGCCTCAAGGTCGAGAGGAACCCCGAGGGTGGCCAACCGGCTGCTGAAGCGGATCCGGGACTACGCTTTGGTCAAAGCTGACAACAAGGTGAACGGGCCCGTAGCCCGGGCTGCACTTGAGCAACTCAACGTGGACGAGCTGGGACTGGACAGGTCAGACCACCGGCTGCTTAGCAGCATCATCGACAAATTCGACGGCGGTCCGGTCGGCCTGGAAACCCTGGCTGCCTCTTTGAATGAAGACTCGGACACCATCATGGATGTCTGGGAGCCCTTCTTGCTACAACTGGGTTTTTTGGAGCGGACTCCTAGAGGACGGGTAGCCACCCGCCGGGCCCACGACCACTTGGGGCGCACATTCCTGACACATGAACCCACCGACCAGGGACGATTAAACGGTTTCTGATCACGCTTGTTCGGCGTGTCGCTCCACCTGCCCAACGCTGCTCCCTTTCCAGGGCAATCGCATCTCACAGGGATAATACCTTAAGAAGGTAGGCCTCATCCCAACCGGCCCTCAGTCTTCTGGCCTTGACCCCACCTTTGGAAC
>MUCT01000043.1 GCA_002816585.1 SAR202 cluster bacterium Io17-Chloro-G6
GGAGGCAGGCGCCGAGGTCGGGTTTGGTGACTGGGACGAAGTCGTAACAAGGTAGCTGTACCGGAAGGTGCGGCTGGATCACCTCCTTTTAAGGAGCAACAGATCAGGCCTGTTAATTCCCGGTTCGCCGGGATGCGGAGGCCCGGTCCACTCCTAGGTCGTTCGGTGAGTGTTCCGTTATCCCGAAAGCCGACAGGTAGAGCGCAAATGTGCTCCCCGGCTCACGGAGGCGGTTCCCTGAGAAAGCTCATCGACCCCGGACTAGATCCGGGGCCTATAACTAAGCAAACAACATACGAATAGAATCTTTCTTACTTCCACTACTCAGCAGTTAACACGCCATCAAAAAAGCCCCGACGTCTGTCGGGGTTTTTTTGATGGCGTGTTAGTGTTACGTTGTCGGCCCTTTGTCTCGGGGCGGTTCTGCGCTAAGCGGGAAATCCTGATGGACTTCATTTCCCGAAATCGCCACGGAATTTCCGGGGAGAACAGTCTTTTGTAAAAACGGCCCAGGGATTTGACCGCTGTGACGCCGAGAGTGATGAACTGGAGGCTTCACATGACTTTCACCCGCCGGCAGGGAGTCTTCACAAGAAAGTCACTTCGGCGACCTACAATTACTCTGCAGGGGAAGGCCAGGATATAGGTGCGCTCTGCCATCTAGGTAGTAAGACCCACCAGTGAGTCATCCTAATGACCGATGGAGAAATCAGCCTTCTTTCTAATTAAAAGTGGTTGTGCTCCGGATAACATATGTACTGGAACGCATCGGAGTCACTAATACCGAGATACAGGAGGGAGATATGGAAGAGGTCGAGAGGCTACTAAAGGAATCTGCGGCGGAGATGGAAAGGCTGCTAAGTGCGAAGACTGTGGTCGGGGAACCCATGACGGTGGATGGAAACACCATTGTCCCTCTCCTTAGCATCGGATTCGGATTTGGCGCCGGTGGTGGCAGCGGCAAAGGCAAAAAAGGCGCGGACGATGGAGAAGGGAGTGGCAGCGGAACCGGTGGCGGTGGTGGAGTCAAGCCCGTTGCTGTCATCATCATCGACAAAGATGGCGTCAGAGTAGAGCCGGTAGCTGGGCCTCCTTCCACCCTTGAAAAGGTGGGGGCGGCAATCGGTGCGGCGCTGCAAAAACATGGCGAGAAGTCCGAGTAGAGAATAGCGCACGATGTGGTGGGTCTGGGTCCTAATCTCACTATCTAGCCTCGCGGGCTTGCTCGTTCTGCTCCTGTCCGTGCCCATCGATCTGAGCTTTTCTCTGGAGAAAGATGAAAGGTTGCAGTCGAGGGCGCGGATAGGGTGGTTCTTTGGACTAGTCGGGAAAGACCTCGGAGGAGAGAAAACGAGCGAGGAGCCGAAGCAAGAGGAGAAGCCGGGGAAACGAGGACGACGAAAAAAGAGAGGTCCCCGGCGATTCCTGCCCGTGATTAGGACAAGAGGGCTTCCCGGACACTTTTTGAAGTTCGCCAGACGGATGCTATGGGCCATCAGAGTTGGGGAACTGAATCTGAGCTTACAGGTTGGGTTGGGTGACTCGGCGGAGACAGGACAGCTCCTTGGGCTGGTTAGTCCAGTCGCGGCCTGTGTCGATGCTATCCCCAACGTCCGGATGAGTGTGGAGCCAGATTTTTACCAAGAGACTTTTCGGGGCTATTGCAGCGGTTCCGTCCGGATTTACCCGATCCTGATTGTGCCGCCGATAATCTTATTTGCCCTCTCACCAACGGGCTTTCGTGGGTTGAAGGCAATGCTTGGAGCACGCCGATGAAAGAAGAAGCCCGTACCGGCCAACCCGTCGTAATCGGAGAACTAACCATCACTGCCATCGAGAGGGTGCGGGTCTATTGTGGTGCAAGCGGTGTGGGAATTTGGGTTTACGCTCACAAAGAACCCGTAAGCGTCGTGATCGACTCTCCAAATGGACAGAGGAAAATAGAGTTGACCATACAAGAGCCCGAAGGCCGTCAGGTCATCCACCCAGAAGATGATCCACTGGGGTCGAGCGCTTGAGTTCCGGTGTCACTTTCTCGCCGAATAGACGGATGGTCTCCAACGTTACCTCACGGTCCAATATTATCGAAATCCGGCAGGCGGCGGGAGCGTGGTCAAGCTGAGGGGGTAGCCCTTACTTTGACTGGGACTTCAACTTCCACCTCGCCCACCACTACGTATTCGGCGTGAGAATGGTCGAGGCTTTCCAAGTCGATATCGCTGGGTATTTCTAGGGCAAGCTCCAGCGCCTCATTGGCGTTCTTGAGTGATTCCTCTACGGTTTCTCCCTCGGTGGTACAACCGGGAAACAGCGGCATAAACGCTACATAACCACCGCATTGTCCCGGGAATAGGACCACCGAAACCTTCCTTTTATCCATCACAGAGTCTCCTCGACCGCGTGTAGAAACTCCCCGATACCCAAGCCAGCTTGACGCAGCATAGAACTCAGTGTTTTGGGGTCAAGCTCCCGGCGGGAAACCGGAATCGTAACAGGATTCCGGCCATCAGGCATTTCCAGTTAAACATGGCTACCCCGTTGCCGGACAACCCGCCAGCCAAGGCTTTCAAGTACCCTGATCGACTCTGTCGGCCTAAACCGCCTTGGTATGCTCCTTACACTCTACGTTCTACCTTTCAGCCTTCGACTTTAGCTCCAGGTCCCAGGCCATGTCACTGAACCGGTCCAGCACCCTGGCTACTACTCCTGGCGCCTCGACGTTGGGAGAATGCCCATACCCGTGAATAATCTGGAGATGCCGGACCGCTTCGGGCAACGCCTGGTATTCAGCCAGGATGTTGTCTATACCCACCGTCGTGTCCCGGTCAGTACCGAAGACCAATGTAGGGACGTTAATTTCGCCCAACCGGTCCCTCAGCCTCAGACCGGACATGGACCGCCTACCGCCGATGAATCGCTCCACCGGGTTGCGGGCGATGTCGGCCGTTACCGCTTGCTTGAAGTCCTCAGTCACATGGGGAGCATTAAACCCCACGTCGCCCGAGAACGGCTCCGAGCCACGCAATCCTTCGCGCAACTCCTCTTCCCAACCGTCTTGTAAGAACCGCCCGTTGAGCGGGGCCGAGTTCATCAACACCAGCGCCTTTATCCGGTCTTGGTGCTTCAAGGCAAACTGGGCAGCCGTGGCCCCGCCCATGGAATGACCAACCAAAGTGAATCCGTCCAGGTTCAGCGCGTCCACCACGTTGAACAGATCGTTGGCGAAAGTCTCCACGGTATAGTCTTCTTCATTGGGTGTGCGGCCGGATTCCCCGGCGCCTCGGTTATTTAAGACGATTACCCGGTACCGGTCAGGAGACAAGCTCTCCAGGGTGTAGCGCCAGATCGCGGCCGATGAAGCATAGCCATGCACCAAAACCAGCACGTCTAATCCTTGACCATATTCGAAATACTGCAGCCGTACTTGTCCGGCCTGGACGAATTTGGACTCCATAGCCATCTCCCAAAAGCCATTACGAGTTAATCAATGGTAACTGTCATCCTAGCTCCAACGACCGGAAAGCGGAAGTAACCAGCCGATATTGGACTCACCAGTATACCCAAAATGCCTGCTGCGCCTGGCACAAACTTGGGTTATCCTTACCAGGCGGCAACATGGGCTGCAATATGGGATCAATGCACCCATTCCGGAATTGGAGGAATCATGAGACTGGCAGGAAAAGTCGCCCTAATCACCGGCGGCGCCCACGGCATGGGAACGGAAGAGGCGTGCCTGTTCGCACGCGAAGGCGCCAAGGTAGCCATTTCCGACATCCGTGAAGAGGACGCCCGCAAGGTGGAAGCGCAGATCGCAGAGATGGGCGGCGAATCGATGGTGGTCTTGTTGGACGTGAGCAAAGAGGACCAGTGGGAGCGCTCTGTAGCCGCCGTTGTGGCACAGTTCGGGAAGCTGGACATCTTGGTCAATAACGCTGGAATCAGCGGCAGCGGTGAGACCGACCACCGGAGCACCGATGCCTGGGACCGGCTGATGGACATCAATGCAAAGGGTGTTTTCCTGGGCATGAAGCACGCCATCCCCGAGATGGAAAAGGCCGGCGGCGGGGCCATCGTAAATATCTCGTCCATCTCCGGATTCGTGGGCCAAGAAGCAGTGCACCCCGGATATAACGCCTCCAAAGGGGCAGTCCGGTTGGTGACCAAGGCAGCCGCCGTGCAACACGCCAAGAGCGGCATCCGGGTAAACTCGGTCCACCCAGGGATGATGCCCCCCATGCTGACCTCCTTCAAGCGGGGCGACGCCAGCCGGGAGGCCTTGGTGGAGGCGGTTCCCATGGGCCGGGAAGGCCAGCCCATCGAGGTGGCCAATGCCGTGTTGTTCCTGGCCTCAGACGAAGCCTCTTACATAACCGGTACCGAGCTCGTGGTGGACGATGGTTTCACGGCCAAATAACTCGAATCAAGGAGCGCGAGTATGCGATTAGATGGAAAAGTGGCAATCATCACGGGCGGCGCCCATGGGATGGGAGCTGAAGAGGCGCGCCTCTTTGCCCGGGAGGGCGCCAAGGTTGTCATCGCGGATGTCCGTGAAGAAGACGCCCGTAAAGTGGAGGCTGAGATCGCGGAAGTAGGCGGCGAGTCGATGGTCGTCATATTGGACGTGAGCATAGAGGACCAATGGGAGAGCGCCGTGTCAGCGGTGGTGGCCCAATTCGGCAAGTTGGACATCCTGGTCAACAATGCCGGTATCGGTGGCAGCGGCGAGACGGACTTCACCAGCACTGAATCCTGGGACCGGCTCATGGACATTAACGCCAAGGGTGTTTTCTTGGGAATGAAACACGCAATCCCGGAGATGGAGAAGGCCGGCGGCGGGGCCATCGTGAATATCTCGTCCATCTCCGGCATGGTGGGGCAAACCTACGTTCACCCCGGCTACAACGCCTCCAAGGGCGCGGTCCGGCTGGTGACCAAGGCGATGGCGGTACAGCATGCCAAGAGCGGCATCCGGGTCAATTCGGTCCATCCGGGGAGTATGCCGCCCATGCTGACCTCGGGCCCCAGGGGCGACGGCGGACGCGAGGAAGCCCGAATGGCGGCGATACCCATGGGGCGGGAAGGCCGGCCCATCGAGGTCGCCAACGCGGTCCTGTTCTTGGCCTCGGACGAAGCTTCTTACATCACCGGCACCGAACTGATGGTGGACGGCGGGTTCACAGCCAGATAAACAAAACACTTGGGCGTGACTTCATGCCGTTGACCGGCATTCAGGGCAAATTGGAGTGGCAGTATGCGATTAGACGGAAAGGTAGCTTTGATTTCAGGCGCAGCCCGCGGGATGGGCGCGGAGGAGGCCCGGATCTTCGCCCGGGAGGGCGCCAAGGTGGTCATCGGGGATATCTTGGAGGAAGAAGGTAAAGCGGTTGAGGCGCAGATCGCCGAGGCCGGCGGCCAGGCTTTATTTGTCCATTTGGATGTTACAAACGCGGAGGACTGGGGTAGGGCAGTAGACGAAGCGGTGGCCCGGTTCGGCAAGCTGGATGTCCTGGTGAACAACGCCGGCATCAGCAGCCGCTCCTTCACCGACGACACTGGGATAGACGGCTGGGACAAAATCATGGAAGTCAACTCCAAGGGCGTGTTTTTGGGGACCCGGGCCGCCATCCCGAAGATGCTGGAAGCCGGGGGCGGGTCAATCGTCAACATTTCATCGATCATGGGGCTCGTGGGTTCGGCGGGCGGTCACCCCGCCTACAACGCTTCAAAAGGCGCCGTTAGAATCTTCACCAAGGCCATAGCCGTCCGCCACGGAAAGGACAACATCAGGGCGAACTCGGTCCATCCGGGGTTCATGCCGCCGATGGCTTCGGGGATTGCCTACGACCAAGGCCAGCGCCGCCAGAGCCTGGAGCAGACTCCTTTGGGCCGGGAAGGACGGGTCGAGGAGGTTGCCAACGCTGTTTTGTTCCTGGCATCCGACGAGGCGTCCTACATCAGTGGAGCGGAACTGGCCGTGGACGGCGGATACACCGCCAAGTAGTCCATAACGAAACGCGTCGATGCTCAGCCCAATGGCCCAGATCTCGGACAGTCAAACAATCACCGGTGACCAACATGGGATTCAGAGTCCTGTACCATCTCAATGCCCGCAATCTGAAGGGGGGGTCGCCCAGGAGCAACTCGGCGCTTGTGGTAACCGGACCCGATCAGGCCGCCATCGACGCCCAGCTGGCGACCGTCAGAAAGCAGATCGCCTTCTACTGGTCAACACGGAGTTATTCCAAGATTCTGGACTCCTTCGCCATGGCCGGCGGCTATATCGAGATACCGGGTCTCATGAAATAGCGCTTCGACGGCCTGATTGACGAGGTAGTTTTCAACGCCGGAGGGCCTGGCAGTTCGGACCAAGCGGAGTTGCGAAATATTGTCAAGAGGTTGCAGGGTAGCCGAAATCCCCCTGGCCCCCTTTACGAAAGGGGGAAATCAAAGCCCCCCTTTGATAAAGGGGGGTTGGGGGGATTTTCGTCTCCACGCTGCGCCTCACCCCCGCTCCACCCACTTCCCCGCTTCCACCGCCGTCAGAAAGTCCAGCACCGTCCGGTTGTATAGGTCGGGCTCTTCCAGGTTGATGGTGTGGCCGCTCTGAGGGAAGACGGCCAGACCGCAGGCGGGGATGTTGCGCTTCATGAAGATGGCCGCATCCACGCAGGGCTCGTCTTCGTCTCCGATCAGCACCAGGGTTGGAGCCTTGATCTGTTGGAGTTCTTTTTCCAGTTGGTAGATGGTGGGCCGTTTCATCTGAACGCCCCTGAAGGTGAGTGCCGAGCCCTGGGCGGAGTGGGACGCTAGCCCCGCGTGAAACTTGGCCCAACCCACCGGGTCTTTGCGCAGGAATTGTACCCGCTCAGGCCCCCTGGCGTAGGCGTCGGCGAACTTCTCCATCCCCTCGGCAATCATGGAGTCGCTGAGCGCCTGCCACGATGCCAACAGCCGCTCGCGGTCGCCGGGGTCCGATCCGGCTCCCGCCGAGGCCACTATCAGAGCCCGGCACATCTCTGGGTGAGAGATGGCGAAACTGATGGTCACAGTGCCGCCCATGGAAAGCCCTCCGATGTAGGCCTGATCGATGCCCAGATGCCGCAGCAACCGGTACAGGTCCTCGACCTGATGATCCTGGGAGTAGCCCTCAGGGTCGTCTGGCACGCCGCTGGGTGGATAACCCCGGTGGCAATAGGTGATGACCTGATAGCGCCTGGCAAAGAAATTCACCTGGGGCTCCCAACTGGTGATGTCTCCGGCGAACTCATGGCTCCACAACAGGGGATTGCCCTCGCCGGCCACCTGGTAGTGGATATCTACTCCATCGGATGAGAAAGTGGGCATCGTCACAACTCCGTGTCGTTCTTACAACGGATGATAGGTTGGCCTGGAGGGGGCGTCAATTTGGGGGTTGCCTCGCCCCGTCAAACAGGCTAGGCTTCGGCCAAGCCCAATCGAATCGATCACACCGGCAGGAGAATGTCATGCTGAACAAAGTGCACCATGTGACCTACGTAGTGGAAAGTACATCCGACATGGCCGCTTACATGGAGAAAAACTTCGGACTAAAACCCATTTCGACCGATGAATTCACTGAGCGAGGTTTCAAGTCCATCTTGTTCCGCATCGGCGAGACCTTGGTGGACTTCTTCGAGCCCCTGCGGGATGACACGGCCATGGCCCAGCAACTAAAGGCCAATGGACCGGGCGTCATGCACGTGGCTTGGGGTGTGGATGGCATCGACGCGGCCTTCAAGAGCCTGCAAGATAACGGTAACAAGATGACCGGCGATGCCCCTTCCACCAGTCCCTTCGGCTACAAGACGGCCAACATCGAAACCGGCAGCGCCCACGGCATCTACTTCCAACTGGCCGAGGGAGAACCGGCGTAAATCCCCCTTGCCCCCTTTACGAAGGGCGGCTTTCTTTTCTCTTCGGCGACGTCGATGGCAGGCCTCGCATTCAATAATAGAGAACGAAGATTCCCCCTTTTGTAAAGGGGGCTAGGGGATTTCGCCCCCAGAGGTCATTTAATGGAATACACAACGCTTGGCCGCACCGGGCTTTCCGTTTCACGGGTGGGATTTGGGGGCGGCGGTATCGGCGAGGTCTGGGGCACAACAACCCAGGACGAGGCGGTCCGGGCGGTTCACCGGGCGCTGGATTTGGGGATAAACTTCTTCGACGTCGCACCGGGTTACGGCGATGGCAAGGCGGAGGAGGCCTTGGGTCTGGCCCTGGATGGACGGTCCGAAGATGTAATCATCGCCACCAAGGTCCGCCTGGCCGCAGACGACATGGCCGACGTCACCGGAGCCGTCCAGCGTTCCATAGAAAAGAGCCTGCGGCTGCTGAAGCGGGACTCGGTGGATGTGCTCCACGTGCACAACCGGTTCACGCGGGGCCGGGGCGACGTGCCCCATTCGCTCTCTGCTGACGACGTATTGGGGCCGGTGTTCGACGCCTACCGGGCGGTGCAGCAAGAGGGAAAAACCCGCTTTATCGGCCTGTCAGCCATGGACCACGACGTGCCGACCTTAAACCGGATCATGGATAGCGGGCACTGGGACACCGTGCTGGCCTACTACAACCTGCTCAACTGGACCGCCCAGGAGCTCCCTCCGCCGGGGGTAGACCTGTTCGACAACGGCCAGAACATCCAGCTGGCCAAGAAGCACAACATGGGCGTCATCGGCATCCGCTCCCATGCCGCCGGGGCGCTGACCGCCGCGGTGGACCGGCCGGTAGCAGAGGACAACCATCTACTGCGTCAGGACGTGGCCAGCTCCGCCAAATTGGACTTCCTGTTGGACGGCGAAATTGAGAACCTTTCCCAGGCGGCGATGGTCTTCTGCCTGATGAACCCCAACATCCACACCACCGTGCCCGGCGTGAAGAACCAGGCCGAGGCCGAAGAGATTGCCCGCTGCATCGACCTGGCTCCCATCCCTCCGGCCAACATGGTCCGGCTCCGGAGGCTTTATTCTGACGGATTCCGGAATTAGACCTTGGGCCACACCTGATTAGCGAAATCTTCCATACGGCCCAGCATCACGTCCAATTCTTCGGTCTGTCTCAGGAAGTCCCAGACCATTGAAGTAACACCCATATCCTCATAGCGGCGGATGTCCCCCGCGACCTGATCTGGGTCGCCGACAAAGGGCAGCCGGTCCGCGCCCGCGGGTGTCTTGGTCAACTCGAATTGGTGGGTCCGGTAGATAGTCTCGATCTCCGACGGGTCTCTGCCAAATCGCCGGGCGTACTCGGCCAGCCGTGCCAGCCCGCCCTTCAGTTGTTCCGCCGTGGCCATGGGGAACGTGGGGTTGGAACCCAGGGGATACCAGCCGTTGGCCAGTTCGGCGGTGCGGCGCAGGGCCGGGCGGCTCTCGCCTCCGACCCAGATCGGCGGATGGGGCTTCTGGACCGGCTTGGGCAGGAAGCTGATATCGTCGAAGCTAATGTACTTGCCGTCGAAGCTGGGGTTGTCTTCAGTCCACAGGACCTTGAAGGCCCGGATGTACTCGTCGGATACCGCGCCTCTCTCCTCGAACGGAGGCAGGCCCAGCGCCTCAAATTCCTCCCGCATCCAACCAACACCAACCCCGACCACCAACCGCCCGCCGGAGAGCACGTCCAAAGTCGCCAGGGACTTGGCGGCAACCAGCGGGTTGCGGTGGGGGACGATCAGAACGCTGGTGACCAGACGGATCTTGCTGGTCTGGCCGGCGATATACGACAACAGGGTGATTTGCTCCATGGACTCGCCCGACGGCGAACCGGGGAACTCCCCGCTCTCGGTATACGGGTAGGGTGAAGAAATGTGGCGAGGCACCAAGATATGGTCGCCGGTCAGCAGGGCGTCGAAGCCCAACTCCTCACCCCTCCTGGCGATGGTGCCCAGTCTCTCGGGAGCCGCGAGCGGCCCTCTGCCCGGCAATGTGAATCCATATTTCATGATTTAATCTCCAGCATTATGTCCATTTCACTATTTGGTCTGAGCAGCTCGGCGGGCCGTCTCCAGCCGCGTGCGGCTCAGTTCCGTTCTTGGGTGGTCCGGGCCCAGCACCCTGACCCGGTCCTCCATTATCTCCTGATGCAGGGACGCGGCCTCCCTGTACCGGCCCAGGGCGGCAAAGGTGTTGGCCAGGCTGCTGCGGCTGCGCAGGGTGTCGGGGTGGTCGTGGCCCAGCACTAAGCTTCGCTTTGCCAGTATCTCCTGAAACATGGGCTGGGCGTCTTGGTACCGGCCCGCCGCGAAGTAGGTGTTGGCCAGACGGCTCAGGCTCCTGAGGGATTGCGGGTGGTCCGGCCCCAACTTGTCTCTGTGCACGCGGATGTTCTCGGTGTACAGGGAAATGCACTCATCGTATTGATGCAGCGCCCGCAGAGACCGGGCCAATCCGCTCCGGGCATTGATGGTCTGGAAATGTTTTTTGCCTTGGGATTCCAGCCGCGCTGCCAAGACCTCTCGCAGCAAGCGCACCGCCTCAGAGAACTGCTTAGCGGAGTGCAGTTCTCTGGCTTGGCCTTCGAGACGGGACAGGTTTGCTGGATCAAATTCTTGGTTTGGCACAGGGATGTTCCCCAACTAAAACGCCGCCTTGAGCACCTCCATCACCTGATCGGCGGTGGTGATGGGAATCGCATTGTTGCGGCAGCCGCCGTCGGTGAGCACCAATTCGGCGATCTTCGGGAGGTCTGCCTCGGGTATCTCCAGTTCGCGTATGCGGTGGGGCATACCCAGCCTCAGAATGAAGTCATCCACGGCGCGGGCCGCCGCTTCCGCCGGCCGCCTCGTCGCTCATGCCTCGGGTGTCCAGTCCTGCCGACCGGGCCAGCAGCGCCTGCTTGTGCGCGGAAACCGGGCGGTTGTATTCCATGACGTAGGGCTGGGTTACGCACGAAGTGTAACCGTGACCCACCGAATAATGCACCCCGATGATATGGCCGATGGCGTGGCTCAGTCCGGTTGCGAAATTGGGCGCTCCCATCATGGACATCCAGGCGGCCACCAGACATTGCAGCCTGGCCTCGGAATTACCGTCCGATTCCCTGGACCTGGGCAGATGGGTGAAAATCATCTCCGCCGCCATCAAAATGGGGGCGTCGATTGCCGGTTGGTTGCCGTTGCAATACAGCCGTTCGATGCAGTGGTCCAGGGCCTTCACCCCGGTGGAGAGCCAGAGCCAATCGGGTGTTCCCTCGGTCATCACCGGGTCCAGAATTATCAGGTCGGAGTAGAGTCTGGGGTGGCGAACCCTTATCTTGTGCCCCGCCCGGTCGTCCAGCACGTTGCCGCCGCCCATGTTGAACTCCCCGGCTGACAGGGTGGTGGGGATGGACACCTGCAGGGGCAGGTCCTTGCCGTCCAGGTTGGGGGTGAGCATCATGTCCTGCTCTTCCCCCATCGCACGGAGTTGTGCTTCCGAGGTGATCCCTTCGGCCATCAACACCGCGATCATGCGGGCGGCGTCGGAGATGGTGCTGCCGCCAACACCTACCAAGGTGTCGACTCCCTTGGCCAGTGCCAGGTTGGCGGCCTCGACCGCCGTGGCCAACGGAGCACGTTGGGTCAGGCCGGAATAAACTCCGGCGGACATGTCTCCCAGGTTCTCTACGACCCGGTTAACCGCATTGGTCTTCTCGGCCACGGTGCGGCCCGACAGAACTAGGACCCGCTTCCCGCCAAGGCTCCGCACTTCGTCTCTGAGGGTTTCTGTCTTCCCCTGTCCGAAGGTGATCCGGGTAGGGACCGCGGGGTTGAATTCGCCTTGCAGCAGGTTTTTCTGGGTCATATACGCATCTCCGGTCGAACGTGGCAGATTATTCCAGTGGAATGATTATGGCGAATCGTGGCTCACTTCCGATCACACGGGTGGAATGGCCGGACCCAGTTTTGTCTTCAGCCAGAAGCACGGTGCCAGGACCATATTGCTTCACTGTTCCGTCAGGGGTGCCCAGTTCGATCGAACCGGTGAGGGAGATGCTGTACTGCCGCCGGGGCGCGGTATGAAAGTCCAGGAAATAGCCTGCCTCGTACTGGCGGAAGGATATTCCAGGGGTCTGTTCGATGGGCGAAGCCAGGCCATGAGCGCCTTCGGTATCCTGGAATTCCGTCATCTCGAACTCCCGCTCATCGATCACGGAATTCCCGTCGGGTCCGGTATAAACGTGGACGAATTTAGGCATCTTTCACTCCAATAATGAGCCGTCAGCCCCAATTCCATCGAGGCATCTTACTACTTGAATTCGGGTACCACCGTTTCATTGATCAACTCAACGGCTTTGATCTGGTGTTCCAGGGGCACGTTGCAGCCGAAGTTGACTTCGTAGATTATCTGGGTCAGGCCCAATTCCTCCTCTAGCTGCTGGAGCCGCTCGACCACCGATTCGGCGGTGCCATAAATCACCGTATTAGCCAGAACGTCATCGTAGCTCATGGCCTCCAAACGCCGGGCTTGGGCCATCCGGTCGTCTCCCACCGTGATGCCTTCTTGGTTGGCGGACTGAGTGATAACATTGATCAGCCGTCGCATCTGGAACATCGTGCTTTCTTTGGGTTCCGAATAGGCCTTTTCTTCCGTCTCGGCCACATACACCGGCACCCTTAGTCCGACGTCAACAGACGTGTTGTGCCCCGCTTTCTTTCGAGCCTGGTGAAACTCAGATACCAATGGCTTCAGGTCCAGCAGGGTAGTGACCCGGGAAGGATTTATGAAGATGGGGTATCCCATCCGCCCCACCAATTCAAAGGTGTCGGCGGAGGTGGCCCCGATGCGCACCGGTGGGTGGGGTTTCTGCAGTGGCTTAGGCACCACGCATAGGTCATGATATTGATAGTAGTTTCCATTGAACGAGAATCTTTCGGAGGTCCAAGCACTGAGAATGATCTCCAGACACTCATCAAAACGGTCCCGGCTCTCGGCGTAGTTGAAGCCATACCCCTGGTATATCCGGGGAAAAGCGGCCCGGCCAATCCCGAAGTCCAAACGGCCATTACTGAGATGGTCAAGGGTGGCAATCTCCTCGGCGATCTGGACCGGGTTCCGCAGCGGCAGCACGTGGACCGCCAACCCAATCTTGATATTCTTGGTCCGGGCGGCGACGGCTCCTGCAACGGTAACGGGGGCCGACAATACCGACCGGCCTGGGTCGAAATGGTACTCCGCCAGCCAGATCCCCTCGGAGCCCGATTCCTCGGCCGCTTCGATTAACTGCATGGACTCTTTGAAGATTTGTGCCTGAGTAACACCCTCGCGCGAGGGATATTCCACGAATAGGCCGAACTCCATCTAAAGCTCCATTTGGCACGAATCGCAACTTCCCAAAACAACCCGCTAATACTACACCACCGCCGGCCGGCTCGCCGGTCTTTTTGCTTCGCAGGTTCGACGCGAGAGAAAGTCGTTAAATTCCCGCTTCGACTTGACGGCGAAGGCTTTTTATCCAGCGTCGTAGCAGCGAATTCGAAAAAACTGCGGGAATAGAAAGGACCATCATGCGGTAGACCCACCGGCGGCTGACTTTGACGGTGGTATCCGGGGTTAGCCACATGCCGCTGCGGGCGACGCGGGCCAAGGTGGCCAGACCCAACAACATCGGCCACAGGCAGGCTAAGCGCAATCGGACCGAGCGGCGGGGAACTGCAAGCAGAAATTCTTCAGCGGCTTCGAAATGGCCCAAGGTTATCTGCATCCATAGGAGCAGAACAGGCCTGGCCCGTTGCTCATTCTCCGGATCAAGTAAGTCCTCAGGTACCAGACCCGCCGCGGCCAACTCATCGGCCGGAAGGTAGCAGCGGCCAATCCGCAGGTCCCGGGGCACGTCCCGCAGAACGTTGGTCAATTGGAGAGCTTTGCCGAATCTGACTCCTGTCTCGGACATTGGCGCCACGTCCCAATTCTTCAGTCTCGGCTCGTGGGCGGCTGCGATATTCGTCCAAAATTCACCGACACAGCCGGCGACCAGATAGATGTACCGGTCCAGGTCATCGGCGGTGGCCAGCGAGACCAGTTCTCCAGAGCCCTCTGCAGGGAACGTTGTCAGGTCCATCTCCATACCCTGGGTCAGCGTGGTGACCACCCACCTCACCTGCTCGCGGTCGTTGTCTTCCATCGACTCCAGCAGAGAGAAGGCATCGACCAAGGAAGCAAACATGGCCTGCTCTTGGTGAGTTGCCGTGCCAGCCATTCCCTGGGCGGCGATTTCCTGCAAGACACGCAGATCCGCCGGTCCAGTCACCTGCGCCCGCAGAGTGAGCAAACTCTCAAGCAGTTCCCCAGGAAACCTGGCTGTCCGGCCGGCGCGCCGGTCGGCAATGGTGTCGGCGGTTCGGGCCAGCAGGTAGGCCAACCCAACTGGTTCCCGCAAGTTCTTGGGAAGGATCCGGATGGTCAGGTAGAAAGATCGGGAGACGCCTTTGAGGACGTCCTTCAGGAGGTGATTACGGCGGGCGGCGTCCACGCTGGGGAGGCCCGGAACGGTTGTCTGGGCCATGGCTACCGGCCCAGCGCGGCAGCCTCCGGAGAGGCGAAATGGCGGCGTTCGGTGTTCTCGACCGCTTCCTGAACCAATTCGTCCACCGATAGATCTTCTTCCAACCGCAGCACGGTGTCCAGGTCGGCCTTGGTCTCCGGATGTTTGGGGACAAAGAGGCTGCAGCAATCCTGATCGGGGAGGATGGATATGGGGAAGGTGCCTATGGCCTGGGCCATATTCACTATCTCTTCCTTGTTGGAACCAATGAACGGACGGAGTATGGGCATGCCGGCCACTTGGTCCACCACGGCGATGTTGTCCAGAGTCTGGGAAGCCACCTGGCCGCAGCTCTCGCCGGTGATGATTGCCTTGGCTCGGTTCCGCCTGGCCAGGGCCTCCGTGATCCGCACCATGAACCGCCGGTAGAGCACCACCCGGTAGGACGGCGGGGCCGAGACGATGATCTTTTTCTGAATCTCGGCCAGAGGCGCCAAGAACAGGTTGGACTCGTACTGATGCCGGGTGAGATGCTCCACCAGGTCCGCCGCCTTTTCGATCGATGTGCGGTCCACCAAAGGATAGCTGTGGAAGTGGACGAACATGGCCTGGCAGCCTCGTTTCATCATCTGCCACGCCGCCACCGGTGAGTCGATGCCCCCTGAGAGCATGACCGCCACCTTGCCACTAACCCCCACCGGCAGGCCGCCATGGGCCTTCACCTCATCGAAGTAGAGCAAGAAACTCTTGGGCGTGATGTCCAAATAGATGCAGATGTCGGGGTCCTTAAGTTGCACCCGGGCTCCGGTCAGGTCTTTGACGAATGCTCCCAGGTCCCGGTTGACCTCTTCTGATTTTATGGGGAACCGCTTGTCGGCCCGGTTGGTGGTGATGCGGAAGGAGCCGAAATCACGCCCTTCCAGCAACTGGGGCATCCTTGCTTTCAAGCCGTTTAGGTCACGCGGAAGGTCGTAGGCTTTGTAGAACTTGGCCACGCCGAACACGTCTTTGATGCGCGACTTGACCTCGGGCCAGCAATCTTCATGGGACAAAGTCAGGCCGATCATTAACTGCCCTTGCCAGACGCGCTCAACCCCGGACCCTTTGGTCGCATGGCGGAGGTTGGCGGTCAGCTTGCGCATGAACCAGGGGCGGTTCTTTCCCTTGAGAGCCAGCTCGTGGGTCTTGACGATGGCGTGGGATTTGATGTCTTCCATACCGGGCCTATTGTACCCGATGTTCGGGAAGGAAAGAGTTCTTTAGGCGAAGATCGCCTCTTTTATCGCGAGGACTTCATGACGGAGTTGGCCGTTCTCGGCAACCTCTCCGTTTATCTTGCCGGCGCCGTGGATCACCGTGGAGTGGTCGCGCCCACCGAGCAAGCGCCCGACCTGAGTGGGAGAAAGCTCCAACTCGTAAATCAACAGATACATTGCCACCTGACGGGCCAGGGCCACCTTCTTGGTGCGGTTTTTGGCCATCAGGTCCCGCACTGAAAGCGCGTAGAAGATCGCCACCTGTTCGAAGATTCGTTGTGGGTCGATGGAATGGGCCGCCGTCTCGGGCGCCATATCGTTTAGTATCTGTACAGTCGTCTCCAGCGTAATGTTCACGTTCATCAGTTGAGAGTAGGCCACCATCCGGTTCAGGCTACCCTCCAGTTCCCGCACGTTTCGCTGGACGCGCTTGGCGATCAGTTCAATGACGCTGTCTTCCAGGCCGACTTTCATCTGGCCGGCCTTATTGGCCAGAATGGCCATCCGTGTTTCAAGGTCCGGCGGTTGGATGTCAGCGATGAGACCCCATTCAAAGCGGGAGCGGAGCCGGTCCTCCATCAGCGCCAGTTCCCGGGGCGGCCGGTCCGAGGATATGACCACCTGGTTTCCCGAGTTATGCAGGTCGTTGAATGTGTGGAAGAAACCCTCGTGGGTTTGTTCCTTGCCGCTCAGGAACTGGACATCGTCGATCAGCAGCACCTGGACCGAGCGGTAGCGCCGCCGGAAGTCTTCGGTGGTGCGGTTGCGGATGGCGGTGATGAACTCGTTGGTGAACTGCTCCGAGGTCACATAGAGAACCGACATGCCGCGGTAGGCGCAGGTTTTGCCGATGGCCTGCAATAGGTGAGTTTTGCCCAGTCCGGCCCCCGAATATAGGAACAGCGGATTGTATGCCTGACCCGGGGCATCGGCCACCGCTTGGGACGCACTTAGAGCCAGCCGGTTAGATGGCCCAGCCACGAACGATTCGAAGGAATACTTGGGGTTGAAGGACCGCATCTCGAAGAGCGGAGCGGCGTTCACGGCCTGGTTGGGGGCCGGAGCAGCGGGGTCCACCGTAGGGTGCACTGCGTAGAAGCTGCCCTCGGTCTTGACCCTCAATTGGAGTTCGAATTCCCGGCCGGAAATCTTGTGGAGAGTCTTTTGGAGGGCGTGGTACATCCGGCGTTCCAGCCACTCCACGGCGAAGGGGTTTGGGGCCTCGACCACGAAGGCGCGGTCATCATAGGTGAGGCCACTCGTAGGCTTTAGCCAGGTTTCAAAGGTAGGGCGTGGAAGCTGCAACTGAAGATCCCCCAACACTGCCCGCCAAACCTCACGGGCTGTCGACTCAGTCATGAGCCTTCTCCCGCCCCAGTTGCAGCCCCCACGCTCTCTCCCTCACTCTCCCCCCAACCCAAAATGATGAATGTTTAAGTACGATCTAAAACAGAGGTCCGTAACACCGTTTTTTCTTAGATTTATGCCCACTTTCCCCTAAAATTGGAAATAGGAAGCCCAGGGACTTGAACGCCCTAAAAGAAAAACGCCGTACCAGATAGGGTGCTAGGGGTAACGGTCAGGCCTTAATTAGGCCGGTCCCGTGGATTGGTTTGCCGGTAATCTACTGGCCACATGCGGCAGTAGCCTGTGTCTTGACCGGGTGGAACAATGACTTTTGTCCCAGCGCCGGAATTTTCGGTTTGGTCCAGCCCGGAATTTTTAGTTTGGTCCAGATGGAAGGATTCACCAATCCCTGTCACCTGTGGCATTCGGACACTAGCAATATATTTGGGACAATGTCAACAGGAAATTGGAGCAATTCCATTTTTTCTTTTTTTAAAATTATTTATTCGATTTGGCCGATTTTGGGCGGTTTCTCAAACTCTATAGCCAAGTGTCGGAGCCTCCGCCGTCGCGGCGTAAACCAGCTTCGGATCGGATTTGCCGTGCTCCTTGGCGCCATATATAATTAGGCAATAAACCACGCACGGGAACAAGCGCGGAGTCAGCGGTCCGCGCAGTTGATTACGCATTAATCAGGGGGCTTTTCACCAGCCCCCATTGTATTTTCTAAGCCGGAAATGCCGGCTTAGAAAAGGGAGCAAAGATGCCGAGGAAGCGGACTACCCGCACCCAGGCGAACAGCGCAACCCTCCGGGCCGCCGGCACAAATGGGCCACGTTCCAAGCCCACCCTTCCCAAAGGGCTCAAGGCCTCCGACCTCGTTGACTACTATACCCGAATGGTCCAAGCTCGCTCCCTAGACGAGCGAATCTGGGCGTTGAACCGCCAGGGGAAGGTGCCCATCGCAGCCTCGAGCCAAGGCCACGAAGCCGCCGAGTTGGGCAGCCTGCTGGCCGCAGAGAAAGACGGCGACTGCTTTCTATTCCCCTATTACCGCGACCTGGCCTTGAAGGTAGCCGCCGGGCTGACTCCGGTGCAGGTGATGATGTCCTTTATGGGCAAGGCCGGTGACCCTTACAGCAACGGCCGCCAATTCCCGCTCCAGGGCGCGGACCTGCCTCACAAGATTATTCAGATATCCAACGTGGTCGCCGCCGGACTGACCCAGGCAGTGGGTTATGCTTTGGGCTGCCGCATGATGGGCGAAAAAACGGTGGTCCTGGTCTATTTTGGGGACGGCGCCACCAGCCAGGGCGAGACCCACGAGGCCATGAACTTCGCGTCCGTCCATAAACTGCCGGTGATCTTCATCTGCGAGAACAACCGGTACGCGATCTCCACTCCCAAGAGCAGCCAGATGTCCATTGAAGAGGTCGCCAGTAGGGCCGCTGGTTATGGGTTCCCCGGATTCACGGTGGATGGCATGGACATGGTCCAATGCTACGAGGCCACCAGAGAGGCCATCAGCCACGCCCGAACTCAGGGGCCGGTGCTCTTAGAGATGTTGGTGGAACGCTTCATGTCCCATACCACCGACGACGACGACCGCCGCTACCGGCCCGAAGGCGAGGTTGAGAGGGCCAGGGAAAGGGACCCATTGATCACACTGGCTCGGACCCTGATCGACGAAGGAATTCTGACCCAGAAAAAGGTGGACGAGATAGCCGCGGAAGCCCTCAGGGCAACCGACGAAGCCACGGACATCGCCGACGCATCAAGCCCGCCAGACGAGTCTAATCTCCACGAATCGGTGTACGGACCATAGAGGCCTTCAGGAGTCAACTTGGCCGAAAAAAGTGTAATTGAAGCCGTCCGAGAAGCCATTAGGGAAGAGATGGAGCGCGACCCCAAGGTCTTTGTGATGGGCGAAGACGTAGGCATCCGGGGCGGAGTGTTCCTGGCCACCCAAGGGTTGGCCGATGAATTCGGCGATAACCGGGTCATCGACACCCCGTTGGCCGAAGCATCCATCATGGGCATCGCCTTGGGGGCTGCTTTTCGTGGCATGCGCCCTATTCCTGAGGTCCAGTTCTCCGACTTCGTCTGGCCTTCCGTCAATCAGTTGATTGGAGAAGCGGCCCGGAGTTGTTACGGCACCAACGGAGCAGTCCAAGTGCCCATGGTCATCCGCATCCCCTACGGCGGCGGCATCCGGGGCGGACTCTTCCACTCCCAGAACGTGGAGACCCATTTCTTTCATACTCCCGGACTGAAGGTTGTAACTCCAGCCACGCCGTACGACGCTAAAGGCTTGTTGAAGACGGCGATCCGCGACAACAATCCCGTCGTATTCCTTGAGCACAAAAAGACCTACCGGTTAGTCCGGGGAGAAGTGCCTGACGAGGAGTACACCCTGCCTCTCGGCAAAGCTGACGTGAAACGGCAAGGCAGCAACATCACGGTGGTGTCCTACGGTCTGACCCTCCATTACTGCCTCGAAGCAGCCGAAGAATTGGCCTCCGAGGGCGTTGACGTGGAGGTGGTCGATCTGAGAACTTTAACCCCGCTAGACACCGAAACGATCCTTGAATCGGTGAAGAAGACGGGCAAGCTGGCCGTCGTGCACGAAGACAACATCACTGGCGGCGTGGGCGCGGAGATAGCGGCTTTGGCCGCCGGTCAGGCCTTTGAGTACTTGGACGGACCCATAACCAGGATCTGCGGGCCCGATGTGCCGACGATGCCCTTCGCCCAAACCCTGGAAGACGCCTACATGCCTACACCGGACAAGATCGCGGATAGCCTCCGCAAATTGGCGGCGTACTAGATTATGTCCGTAATGATAGAACTGCCCCACGTCGGCGAATCGGTGGTCGAAGGGACCATCGGCAAGTGGCTAAAGCAACCCGGCGAGACGGTTAAGCGCTACGAGCCCCTGGTTGAGATCATCACCGACAAGGTGACCATGGAGGTCCCATCGCCGGTCGAGGGTTCCGTGGTCCGGTTGCTGGCTGAGGAAGGCGAGACGCTGCCGATGGGAGCAGCCATTGCCGAGGTCGCCACCGCTGACAGTCCAGAGGGGGCTGAGCCAGCCACTGCTTCGATAGAAATTGACTCTGCCGATACTGATTCACCGCCACCGGCGGCGGCTGCGCCAACCTCTCCGGGAACCACAGGTTATCTGTTGAAAGACGTAACACCGGTGGGTCCAACGGGCGGAGCGGCCATCGAGAACGCAGAGCCAATGGAAAGTTCCGCGCCTCCTTCGGCCCCGCGCCCAGCCTCAGCGGCCGCGCCTGCCACTCGGGCAGCGACCCCGCCTGCGGATACTACAGCCGGGCTTGCTGGTGAAACCCGCCTTTCTCCTGCCGTGCGGCGTCTGGCCCGGGAGCGCTCCATTGATGTGTCCCAGGTCCAGGGCACCGGCCTGGGTGGACGCATCACACGAGACGACGTTTTGAAGTTTGCCGAAAGCGGCGCGGCATCTACTCCAACTCCGGTTTCCACGCGTCAGATCGCAGGCGAACCCTCGGCCGACGGCCAGGAGATACACGTTCCGGTGACCCCGGTGCGTCGGATGATCGCCGATGCCATGGTCCGGAGCGTAAGCAATATTCCCCACGCCTGGAGCACCGTGGAGGTGGATGTCACAAGCCTGGTAGCCCTGCGCGCCGCGATACGGGCCGAGTTTGAGCAGAGAGAGGGCGCCGCCCTGACCTACTTGCCCTTCGTGATCAAGGCAGTCGTCGAGTCCCTTAAAGAAGTCCCAACCATGAACGCATCATGGGGCGAAGACGAGATAATCCTCAAGAACCGGGTGAACCTGGGCCTGGCCGTGGCCGCGCCGGACGGACTGATCGTCCCAGTGCTGCACAATGCCGACCATCTCAGCATCGCTGGACTCGCCGTGGCCGCCAATGATCTGGCGGACCGGGCCAGGACCAAGAAGCTGACCCTGGCTGACGTTCAAGGCGGCACCTTCACGTTGAACAACACCGGAGCTTTAGGGTCCTACATCTCCGGGCCAATCATCAATTATCCCCAGGCCGGAATCATGACCACCGAGACCATTCAGAAGCGGGCCGTCGTCATTGACGATGCAATTGCCATTCGGTCGATGATGAACATCTGCCTGTCCTTCGACCACCGCATCAACGACGGCGCTGAGGCCAGCGGATTCTTGTCGGCGGTCAAGTCCAAGCTCCAGGCCATGGGCCCGGGCACGTCCGTTTACTAGGGCGAATAGGTACCGGGCAACCATGCCTCCCCAAATCCCCTGCTGCGCTGCCTGGCTCGGCGAGATCGACTACCTAAAGGCCCACGCCCTGCAATTGTCGCGGGTGGAAAAGGTCCACTCGGGCGAAGAACCCAACACCCTGCTCCTGTTGGAGCATCCCCACGTCTACACCAAGGGCCGCCTGAGTAAGCAGTCGGACGTTCTGTTGCCTGAAGACGAGTTGGCGGCTAATGGCATCCCGGTCTACGAGACCGACCGGGGCGGGCAGGTAACCTACCACGGTCCAGGCCAGTTGGTGGTCTACCCGATCGTGAACCTGAAGGACTGGGGCGGGCCGGTGAAGTACGTTCGTTCTCTGGAGCAGGTGATCATCGCCACTCTAGCCGAAATGGGGATCACCGCTCATTGTGAGCTGGGCAACACCGGCGTCTGGACGGACCAGGGAAAGATTGCCGCCATCGGCGTCAAGATCAGCCGGGGCATCGCCTTCCACGGCCTGGCCCTCAACGTAAACACCGACCTAACCTACTACCAGAACATCATCCCCTGCGGCATCGCAGACCGGCCCGTGACCTCCATGGCGTCAATACTAGAACAGCCCGTCGACATAGAATTGGTCCGCTATGGCCTGGTCTACCAGTTCGGGCGGGAGTTTGGGTTCCGGATGGAGGATGGGATTGGGGATGCAGGGCTTGGCTAGGGCGAGAGGCCCCCATCCCAACCTTCCCCAAGCCAGGAGAAGGGCGTTTGTTGCCTGGCGGTTCCCGACAAACGCCCTACGCTTCAGTCTCCTGTACCGTACGCCCCTCGAACAGGGATATGACCGAGGGCAGCAGCGCCAGGGAAACCACCCAGCTCAAGGCCATGAAGGACACCATAAATTCTCCGGCAACGATGGAGGGTGTCAGCGACGCGAAGAACATTGGGGCGAAGCCAAGGGCGATGATCAGGGCGTTTTGGGTGATTGCTCTCGCTGGCTTCTCATAGATTCCGCCAAGGGCCACGCCGACCGTTAAGTGATCCTCCATCAATTGCCACCCGTCTTTGACACCCTCAACCCCCGTTGCTAAACTCGCCTGACTTAGCCTTAGATGCTGGCGGAGGTACAGGCATGGCGGTATCGCAAAAGGTCCGGAGATTCATGGAGGAGGGTGGGTGGATCCGCCGCGTTTTCGAGGAAGGGATGGCTCTGAAGGCTCAGATTGGGGCCGACAAGGTCTTCGACCTGTCTCTGGGCAATCCGGTGTTGGAACCGCCCAAAGAGTTTCACGACGAGCTCCGCCGCCTGGCCAACGCCCCAATTTCAGGCATGCACCGGTACATGCCCAACCCCGGCTACATGGAAACCCGCCAAGCCGTGGCCGACGCCCTGCGGAATGAATCAGGCCTGGATTTCTCCGGTGGCGACGTGATCATGACCTGCGGGGCGGCAGCCGCCGCCAACGTGGTCCTCAAAACGATCCTCAACGAAGGCGACGAGGTCATAATCCTATCGCCTTACTTCTGGGAATACCTCTACTACATCGACAACCACGGCGGAGTGGCCGTGGTGGCGGCCTGCGACGACCAATTCCAGCCAGACCTGAGCGCCATCGAGGCGGTGATGACTCCCAAGACGCGGGCCATCATGGTCAATTCACCCAACAACCCATCCGGAGCTGTCTACTCCGAAGAAAGCATCAAGGGCCTGGCGGCATTGTTGGAGCGAAAGCAGGCCGAGCACGGCACAGAAATCTTCATCATCAGCGACGAGCCATACCGGCGTATTATCTTCGACGGCATGAGCTTCCCCCAGGTCCTGCCCCACTACGACAGCAGCGTGGTGGTCACCTCCCATGCCAAGGACTTGGCGCTTCCGGGAGAGCGCATCGGCTACATCGCGGTGAACCCCAACTACCAGGGCAAAGAAGAACTTTCCGCCGGGCTGTCTTTCTGCAACCGGACCCTGGGGTTCGTGAATGCTCCCGCATTGATGCAGCACATCGTCCGCAACCTGCAGGGCGTGAGCGTAGACGCAGACTATTACGAGAAGAAGCGGGACTTCCTCTGCCAACATCTGGGGGAACTGGGCTACGACGTGGTGCGTCCCCAGGGGGCGTTCTACCTGTACCCCAAGGCGCCCATCGAGGACGACGTTGTCTTCTGCCGGACGCTACTGAACAGCAACGTGCTGGTGGTGCCAGGAAGAGGCTTCGGCACGCCAGGCTACTTCCGAATCTCGTACTGCGTTGAGGATTGGGTGTTGGAGGGAGCCGTCAAAGGCTTCGCCAAGGCGATGGCGGAACCGACAGGTTAGTCCCGGTGGAACAATTCGTTCAGATCCAGCGATAGGGCGTCCATTAACGGGGTACTGAGTTCTCCGTGGTTACCGTAATGGCCATGGGATTGGAATCCGTCGGCCCCAAGTACCATTACCTCGACCGATTCGGTTTCTGGATCAACTAACCAATACTCCCTGACCCCATGGCGGGCATATAGAATCCTCTTGTATCCACGGTCAAATTCGGCGGTGCCTGGCGAAATGACCTCAACTACTAGGTCCGGCGCACCCTGAACATTCGCCGCAGTGATGATTTCCGACCGGGCATTGGAAACAAACATGACATCAGGCTGTACAACGTCATTCTCAGAAAGTACTACGTCCAGAGGGGCAAGCCGCACCCGACCCAGGCGTCCCGACGAGACAAACAAATCCAGCAGCCGGAATAAGTTAGCGACAATCCTCTGATGATTGTCAGCAGGCGACGGAGCCAAAATCATCTCTCCAGCGAGGAGTTGATAGCGCTTATCCCCGCGCATACTCATGTAATCCCTGACGGTGAATTTCAATTTGGGTTTGGGTTGCGTCATGACGTGTAACCTAGCACGGGAATCCTTCGCCACTATTATACCAGCCAGTCACTTGGCCGGTCTTGAAATGCGGCCAGATTGTGGCGCGGCGCGGCTACGCTAACTCTGCTTGAAGGGGCCAGGGTTTACTCTGAGCCGCGCTCTTGGTAGGCCCGCACGCGGTCCGGCGTTTTGGGAGTGGGTATGAACCAATAACCGAGCGCCGCCAAACAGTAGATGATGACCAGCGGGATCAAGGCCCATTTGTAACTGCCCGTATGGTCGAAGATTATCCCCATCCAGAACGGAGTCCACATGGACATTAGCTGGTCAGGAAGGTGCTGCCAACCTCGCAGCGTAGCGTAACTGCGCCGCCCGAAAAAGTCCCCCATGATAGCCCAGGCCAAGGGATTGGCTGTTTCGGAGAAGGCCAACAGAACCACAAATGCGAACACCTGCCAGATTCGCCCGGTGTCCTCCACCAGGATGAACATGGCCAATGCTCCGCCAATCATGCAGACGGAACTCAACTTCTGTTTGGACCATCTATCTCCCATCCAGCCGACGACGGGTGTCATCAACAAGAGAGCGAAGGACATTACCCCGATTAAGGCCACGGCGATGGGTTGAGAGTCATCTTGGGTGCGTCCCGATCCCATCAGGAACCAGACCATCAAAGGCACCAACAGCCACGACACTCCAGAATGAACTATGTTCCGCATCCCTACGGCCAGCACCAACATCCAGAATGCCGGCGTCCTCATGGCCTCCGGGGCAGTGAAATCCGGCTCCCCCGCCTGAAGTAGGGCGGCCCCGTGACGGCCTCTTCCGGGGTTTCGTTCTGCCCCCGAAATGGCTCCGGCGAAGTTGATCTCATTTTCCGGAATTGGGTCTCCATCTGGCCGCAGCCCCATGCCCTCCGGGTTCCGGCGGATCAGCAACGACAGAGGAATGACCACCGCTAGGATAATCACGCCGGAGATGAAGGCCGCCGGACGCCACCCGGCGCTTAGCACCAAGAAACCCATTAGTGGAGCGATGGCGATGCCGCCGATTGCCGTGCCCGTTCCGGCTATCCCCATCGCCAAGCCGCGGCGCCGGCGGAACCACCCGTTCAGGGCCGGCATAGTGGCGTTGTTGTAGCCGGCCCGGAACCCCAGGGACATCAGCCCCACGAAGACGCAGACGAAGTAGAGATAGTTCTGAGTGAACGAGAGCAGAATGAACCCGAGACCGGACGTGAGACCGCCAAACATCATGATGACCCGGGGACCGAAGCGGTCTGTGGCCCAACCCATTAATGGGCCCTGGAGCCCACCTTCCATACGGCCCATCGACTCGGCGAACGAAATGGCGGCCACACCAACGCCCAGATAGTTGTGCAGCGGGATGATGTAGGAGGTGAAACCCTTGTTAAAGGTGCCGTGTTTCAGGGAATCGGCCCCGGCTGAGATGATTGCAATCCACCAGCCATAGAAAATGTTTCGGGGCAGATGCAGCTTCTGTGTGATCTGTTCTTTAATCAAGTTGGAGAGGGTTCCGGGCCGTCAACGGCCAAGGGCCCGTTGACGATTATATAATCGAGAGCCGGGACGGCCATCCGGCCATGCCCGGTTGAGTATACAGCCAGATGTGATTTCAAGGCCCGGCGCTGGTTATGGATTCGACCAAACCAGCTGCACGGGTGGCGCTTACTCTGATCAGTCGAAATGGACGATCGCGCAGAACTCTAATGGCCCAGCCGCAATTGGCCGGGCCATAATTGATTGATTGAATCAATGCCATAGCGGCCGGTTCTAGAGGTTGATGACGATGTTGTCCGGACCTCTCGACAATATGGCTTCAGCCGGCTCGTCGTACGGGTTGCCTTCGATGTGGTTGAAGTTGGCAGGCACGAAGATAAACTCTCCGGGTCCGGCCTCCATGTACTCTTTGTAGTCCTCACCGTAGTAAACCCGGATATGCCCTTTGACGACATATGCGGCGGTTTCGGCCTCGCCGTGGTGATGTGGCGGTCCCATGGTGTTGGGCACGCATTCCACATGACCCAGCCAGATCTTCTTAGCCCCGGCGGTGTTACTGTCGATACCCGGCTTCCGAATCATGCCGGCCGTCTGGGCCGTGCTATCTGGGGATGCCGTACCCTTAACTATTTTCAGTTCTTTTCCGCTGACCGTGGTGCTCATTAGACCTCAAACCTCCCCTAGGCTCGAATGTGAGTTGTCATATACTGTGGTAGTCACCTGACCGCCAATGATACTCCGCCGCCCGTAGAGCAGCAAGGGAGTGCGAACACGACTCGTCATCCTTCGGACATGACTGGCACGCATGCCAATAACCTTTGTCAAGACAGACAGATCTATTGATCATCTTGATCCTCGACCCAAAACAAATTACCAACCCGACGTAACCCGACCCGTGGATCAGATATGTTATGAAAAGGCGGCTGCGCCGCCGCCCGCCCCATTTGCTTGACGTGGCCAAGCGTGCTTTACTGGAGCGGCAAAGTCTAGTCCGAATGGCTACTGGAGTTTCAACGTGGAAGTCACTAAAAAGATCGCCGAATACGTCGTCAACACCGGGCTGGAAGACTTCCCGCCCGAGGCAATCTCCGCGGCCAAGGCGGCCATCATCGACTGCCTGGGTTGCGCCCTGGCCGGGTCCAAAGAACCCCTGGCGGACATTTTGGTCAACTACCTGACCGACCTGGGCGGCAAACCCGCTTCCACCGTGATCGGGCGCGGCTTCAAAACCAGCGCCCCCGAAGCGGGGTTGATCAATGGGGCTATGTCCCACGCGCTGGACTACGACGACATCACTTTCATAACCAAAACTCACCCCAGCGCTGTATTGATTCCGGCGGCGCTTCCGGTTGCCGAAGAAGCGAGAGCGTCCGGCCGGGACATGCTCCTCGCATACCTGGTGGGGTTTGAAGTTGCCTGCGCCGTTGGCGATGCCATCAGCCCCGCCTATTACGACGACCTTGGCTGGCACCCCACCGGGCCCTTGGGCGCCTTGGGAGCTGCCGCCTCTGCGTCACGGTTGCTAGGACTTAATGAAGAACAAACGGCCATGGCGATCTCTTTGGCGGCTTCCCAATCATCGGGACTGCGCCAGAACTTCGGCACCATGACCAAGCCCTTCCATGCCGGCCACGCCTGTAAGTCGGGCATTACCGCCGCCAAACTGGTGCAACACGGCTTCACATCGGGGACCGACGCCCTGGAGGGACGCTTCGGGTTCATGCGCGCCTTCTCCGGTGGCAACGACTACGATCCAGAGAAGGCCGCCACATCGTTGGGCGAAAGATGCTTCATGATCGAGTCCGGAATCGAGATCAAGAAATACCCCTGCTGCGGCAGCGCCCACCTCGCCCTGGACGCGACCACCAAAATGCAGCAGCGGGAGACGTTGGCTGCAGCCAACATTGAGCGCATCGAGGTCCGGGTGGACTTCGACCCGCCCCGGTCCCTGATCCACTCCCGGCCCAAGGAGGGACTGGAGGGCAAATTCAGCATGCAGTATTGCCTGGCCGCGGAGTTATTGGACGGCCGTGTGGGTATGTCGACGTTCACCGACGAGCAGGTGATGCGGCCGGAGGCCCAGGACCTCATCCCCAAGATTGAGATGAAACGGCACGCCGGATACGAGGGCCAGACCAGCTGGACCGAAGCCTACAACGAGGTTGAGATCCATTTGAAGGATGGGCGGGTGTTGACCGAGCGGGCCGACCGCGCCACCACCGGGGCTTTACGGGGCGCGACAATGGATGAAGTGCGGGTCAAGTTCCAAGACTGCGCAGGCATCGCCCTGACCCGCGAGAACGCCGCCTCTGTCCTGGAGATGCTGGACAACCTGGAAGACTTGGGCGCCGTCGGCCCACTAGCTGATCTACTGGGCGGTTGATCCGCCGTCGATCACCAACTCGGAGCCGGTGACGAAGCTCGATTCATCGGAAGCCAGATACAAGGCCCCGTAGGCGATGTCTTGCGCGGTGCCTATTCTGGCGAGGGCGGTCCGGTCTGCCGCCGATTGCCGGCTGTCGGCATCCGGCCAAACCTGGTCCCCCATGTCAGTGTCGATGGGCCCGGGATGTATGGAATTGGCCCGGATGCCCTCCACCGCGTACTGGATGGCGGTGGACTTTGTGAAGATACGCACTGCGCCTTTGGACGCGCTGTAGGCCGCGCTGGTGCGGCTTCCGACCAAACCGGCGGTTGATGATATGTTGATGATCGAACCGCCCCCCGCCTTCCTCATCTCAGGTATGGCAGCCTTGGTCCCGAGGAACACACCTTTGGCGTTCACTCCCAACAGATCGTCCCACTGCTCGGATGAGGTCTCCAAAACGTGTCCCCGCCGCCAGATGCCCGCGTTATTGATTAAGATGTCTATCTTCCCGAAGCTAGCCACCGCCGACTGGATAGCTGCGTCCCATTGATTTTCGTCGGTCACGTCCAGGTGCATGTAGACCGCGTCGCCACCGGCCTCGGCGATCTCGGCCGCCACAGCGGTACCTTCTTGATCCAACACGTCGGCCAGCACAACTTTGGCGCCCTCTTGGGCAAACAACCGGGCTTCTGCGGCGCCCTGACCTCGGGCCGCTCCGGTGATCAAGGCAACCTTCCCTTGCAACCGCATTACTTGTCCCTCAGCATAAAGTACAATTTTGTTCGCTTTTTCTCTGGCCCTTTCTCAGGATGGAGAGTGTACCCCGTGGGTGACTCAGACACAAATGGATAACGACGGACGTACCTGAAACGATTATTTGATAGTTATTGACAATGAAATCCAGCCGCCTCTAATATAAGAGGTTAGAATCACTGGGCGAAATGCGCCTTGCAATTACCCCTTGCCCAGTCTATAAATTCGGTAGAATCCACCAAATGGGAGGAGCAATATGAGTGACCAGGATATCGCCTTAATGGCCCACCTCATGCGCCGCGCTGGATTTGGCGCCACCCGGGAAGAGCTGGAGACTCGAGTAGCCAAGGGCTACGAAGCCACAGTGGAAGAGCTACTCAACACCAACGAGCAGGAAGAGGTTGACCGCATTGAAATGATGCGGTACCACCCCTGGGCCTGGCGTCCGGGCACTCTCCCCGGCATGGGCGCCGCCGAGTGGCTGCACGATCTGGTCAACACCAAGCGCCCCCTGGAAGAGAAGATGGCGCTGTTCTGGCACGGCATCTTCGCCACCGGCGTTTCCAAGGTAGACCACTACGACGATGTCATGGACATGATCGTGAAGTTCCGCCAGAAGGGCATGGGCGACTTCCGCGAACTGCTCCTTGAAATGGCCAAAGACCCAGCCATGATTTACTGGTTGGACAATAACGACAACCACGCCGACGCGGTCAACGAGAACTGGGGCCGTGAGTTGCTGGAACTCTTCAGCATGGGAGTGGGTAACTACACCGAGGATGACGTGAGAGATTGCTCCCGGTCATTCACTGGCTGGACCATCCAGCCTAAGCTGCCCCGTGGACCGATTGGCCGCCACGACTGGTTCTTCGAGTTCAAAGAAGAAGACCACGACGACACCGAGAAGACCTTCTTGAACCATACAGGCAACTTCGATGGTGACGACATCATCCGTTTCATCAGCGAAGACCCGGCCTGCGCCCGCTTCATCGCCCGCCACCTTTACAACTTCTTCGTGGCCGACGAGGCCCAAGTCCCCGCTTGGTCGGTGACCCCGCCCCGCGACCCCGAAGCCGTTGACCTGTTGGCCAACACACTGATGAGCAATGGCTACGACATGCGGACCACCCTCCGCGTGCTGTTCAACTCCGACTTCTTCAAGAACTCCCGCTTTGAGCGGCTGAAGAACCCCACCGAAGTCGTGGTAGGAACTCTCCGGCTGGTCGGCGGCGCCGAGTTCCCCGCCCCTGGCATCGGCGATCTGTCCCGGCAGCCCAGCTACATGGGCCAGGACCTGCTCAATCCTCCATCGGTGGAAGGTTGGCACACCGGAGCCGAGTGGATCAACAGCGGCTCCCTGATGCGCCGCGTCAACTTCACGGCAGAATTAGTGGGAGACGTTTCCCGCCCCGGGATCAGGGACATGGTCGACCGGATGATCGCCAAGGGCGATACTTCACCAGAGAGCGTGGTCAACGGCGCCTTGGACCTCATGGGTCCCTTGAAAGTCAATCCTGAGAGCCTCGTCGAACTGGTAGGCTTCGTCTCCGAGGGTGGGGATTTCTCCTGGGACTCGGCGGATAGTATCGAGAAATCCACGGTCCGCGTATCCGAATTGCTCCAACTCATAGTTTCGTTGCGCGAGTACCAATACGCCTAATCAGTAGGAGGATTACTAACAGATGACTAGCACAAAGAAAGACCCGGTTCTGGTTGTATTCCAGCTTTCGGGGGGCAATGACTACCTGAATACAGTTATCCCCTACGCTGACCCAATATACCGTGACTCGCGGCCCACAGTAGGGATCGCCGATGACCGAGTCATAAAGATCGATGAAAAAGTCGGGTTCCATCCGGAGATGGGGCCTCTGAAAAAAATCTATGACCGTGGCGATATGGCCATCATCCACGGCATCGGCTACCCGAAATCTCCCCGTTCCCACTTCCGCTCGATGGACATCTGGCACACTTGTGAGCCCATCGCATTGGGAACTGAGGGCTGGCTGGGCCGCGCCACCCGCGACCTAGACCCCGGCAAGGAGAACGTCTTGACCACGGTCAGCTTCGGTCCTTCCCTGTTCCGGGCGCTGACCCTGACAGGAACCCCGGTTGCGGTGGTGGACGACCTAGATAACTACGGCCTGCTCCCCGGTATCACCGAGAAAGAACAGCGGACCAAGATTTTGGACCGTTTCGCCCGGATGTACTCACCGGCCATCGGTAGCAGCGCAGTGATGGACTACATGGGACAGACCGGCTTGGACACCCTGGAGGGCGCCGACATCTTGAACAAGGCCCCGGGTATGTATTCATCCAACGTGGAGTACCCCGACACGCCCATCGCCAAGAAGCTCAAGGGCATTGCCCAAGTGCACATGGCCGATTTCGGTACTCGTATCTTCTACGTTGACCACGGCAGCTTCGACAGCCACTCCAACCAAAATGGGATGGCCGACAAGCTGTGGAAGGACGTTTCCGAAGGCATGGACGCCTTCTTGGACGATCTCCGAGAGCACGACGTCAGCGACAATGTTGCCGTCCTGATGTTCACTGAGTTCGGTCGGCGGACCCATGACAATGGCTCCGGGACAGACCACGGCGCCGGCGGAGCGGCCTTCATGTACGGCGATCCCATAAAGGGCGGCCAGTACAGCGAGTTCCCATCGATGAAAGCTGAGGACCTGGAACAGGGCGACGTCGTACCAAACTACGACTTCCGCGGCCTGTACACCACCATCGTCGAAGACTGGTTGGGTCTGGATGGCAAGCCCATCGTCGACGGCGAATTTGAGAAACTGCCCATCTTCAAATAAGAGGACTGGGGAATTGTTGGCCCCCGATTGGGCCAATAGATAACTTAAATTTTATACGCCCGGCGCATACGCCGGGCGTAATCGGGATGCCCCGGATTACGCTCGATTAAGAGTCGTTACAACGGGCATCAACATACGGAGGAAATTAATGCTTACGGAAACAGTGGCAGGCCGAACCTACGACTACAGCCACAACGTTGGCCGCGGCGCCCAGACCGGAATGGGCTTCAGCACCCCCGTGTCCATGGCGTTCGGTCCCGACGGCACGGTATACGTAGCCAACCGGGGCAGCGAGAGCATCAGCAACGTTGGTTGGAACCGCACCGGCGTGGGCCAGCGGGTGTGCAAGCTCACTATCGGCGCCGAGCGGGGCGAAGAAGAGTTCTTGGGTGAATTTAGCAGATACGGCAACGGCAAAGGACAGGTTATCTGGCCTGCCGGCATCGCCACCGACAGCCAAGGACAGGTGTTCGTCACCGACGAGTGGTTGAACCGAGTGTCGGTATTCGAAAAAGAAGGCGATTTCATCCGGTCATTCGACACCGTGCAACCCGGTGACAGCGATCCCAACGGCGCTTCAGGGATCGCGATCGCGCCCGACGGTACCGTCTACGTCACCGACAGCCGCAGCCACAAAGTGCGCCTGTTCCAGAATGATGGCACGTTCGTCAGTTCCTTTGGCACCCAAGGAGTAACCGAAGGCCAGTTGGATTCGCCTTGGGGTATCACCGTGGACAAAGACGGCAAGGTCTACGTTGCCGACTTCAAGAACCACCGGGTTCAGAAGTTCTCGGCCGACGGCAAGTTCGAGGCTCAGATCGGACGCCCGGGCAACAGACGAGGCGACCTGAACTACCCCACGGACGTGGCCGTCGACTCTGATGGTGACATCTACGTCTGCGACTGGACTGACAACCGCTGGGGCAAGGGACGAGTGCACATCTTCACACCCGAAGGCCAGTTCCTGACCTCTCTGACGGGTGACGCCCAACAGTTGTCGCAATGGGCCCAGATGACCGTCGACGCCAACGCCGACTACGCCAAGCGCCGCCGGGAAGTCTACAGCACCGAGCCAGAATGGACATTCGCTCAGCCCACCGCGGTGGAATGGGACACAGACAACAACCGTCTGTTGGTATCGGACACCCAGCGCAGCCGAATACAGGTCTACAACAAGCAGGCTGGATACCTGGTGCCGCAGCTCAATCTCTGATTTCCAAATCTTGCGGCTTCGGCGGCAGGAATTATCAGTGGACACCATCCCTTGGCGGAGCCGTAAAGGTCTCCGCCAAGGTTTTTTTGAACATGGCGATAACCTGAAAACTCAGGGCCAGGCTGAGCAAATGATCACCTCCAACCGACTCTTCCAGCGATGCTGCCTACGTTATGCCTGAACCGATGGACCGGGAAACCGAAGCCCGTTTGCTCAAGATGGCGATGGAGCAACCGGATATCACCTGCGGTGATGCGCCGGCCGAGATACTTGAGGCTGCCTCGGCGGAAGCGGAGCCCACCCCGTTCATGGAGGAGTACTTCGCCAGCGGCTACTCAGAGTGGCTGGCCGTCAAACACGGCCGGCGAATAAATATCCCCCAGAACATTACGAACCGTGCGATCCTGGTTCTCTGGAACCGGGCTGGCTTGCTCCACACCGACCGGCTAATGGGCCAATCCAGCCCCGACGCCGACAAACCCTTCTTCGACGATGAGGGGCTGTATTGAAGTATGGTTAACTGTCTCTAAATCATAGTCCTTGCCATTCTGAGAGCTTGTGATTCATTTAGATTTTCGAAAAAGTAAGATGCCGGTGAATCGTTGGTCCGGTCGAATCGAGGATCAGACATCGCACACCTGGCC
>MUCT01000044.1 GCA_002816585.1 SAR202 cluster bacterium Io17-Chloro-G6
CAGTTCCAAAGGTGGGGTCAAGGCCAGAAGACTGAGGGCCGGTTGGGATGAGGCCTACCTTCTCAAGGTATTATCCCTGTGAGATGCGATTGCCCTGCAACTAGGAGGTCCGCTTATTTATTCCGAGGCCATTTTTGTTATATTGGATCGCAATGATAGAAAACCAGTTGAAGGAGATAGAAATGGACGAGATCATTGCATTGGAGAACCGGCGCATCGAGGCCATGGTAAAAGGTGATATCAAGGCTCTGGAGGAGATTCTGGCCGACGATCTGATCTACACTCACACAACGGCCAGATTGGATACTAAAACGTCGTTCATAGCCGCCATTTCTTCAGGCAGCACCAACTACCGGTCGGTCGAGCGGGAGGACGTGAAAGTCCGTCAATTCGGGGAAACCGCCGTGGTCACCGGGCACGCCAAATTCCACGTCGGCGACAACAAGTTCGAAGCCAGGTTCACCGATGTGTACGCCAAACGAAACAACGCTTGGCAGATGGTGGCGTGGCAGTCCACCAGGCTTCCGGACTAACTGGCACGGCCGGGCTGTCTCGGTTTGACAGTTGTCGGTCCGACTTCGACCCCCGCGACTAAGACCGCAAATAAACAAAACCCCTGATACCGGTGCTTAATCCGAACAAATGTACCTAAGGAATGTCACTCGAGGTTACAAATTCATCTCCTTTCGAAAACATAGTCACGCAGCTTGGTCCGTTAGTTATGGCACCAATGGTAATCTAGGAATCCAGGAAGATGAGCTGTTGACCTGGCTTGATGATCAGGTGGTTTTCGGATTTTGCGAATTGTACCCAGAAGGAGACCCACTATGGGTGTTCGACATCGCGGACCCTGTAGTGTACGGCTGGGACTATCAGAACAACGGCTCGAAGCTAGTTCATATCAGACTCTACCCAATGGAGAATCTTCCGTAATTACCCGCAACTACTTATCGGGGTGTTTCTAAAGAGGAGGCCGATCATCTCGGCCTCCTCTGTTTGCCGTGGCACACAGGGCGTTCATCTATCCGGTTCGTTCCAGAGGAAGGATAACGCCTTGAAAGGCTATCTAATCCCCCACCGGTAGCCCCTCATCAACGTGGCTGGCCAGGAAGTCGTAATGCTGGGCGGCTTGGTTGGTTATGGACTCCAAATCTTCTTCTAGCAGATACCGCTGCTCGACAAGTTTTTTGGCGGCCTGCCTAACCAGGTCCAAATATTGCGATCTTGAGGTGTAGCGTTCTTCAATGGACCGGCGGGGGTCTCCCAGCGCTTCCCGTTCCACTTTCGTAGCGGCGAAGGGGATGGTCGAGCCGCGCACAGTTCCGCCGGACGCTCCGCCGGAGGACAGCACCTGGCCCCCGCCGCCAATGTCCGGATGGCGAAGGTTCCATCCCATGTGGGTCGCCAGAGGAACGGTGATGAAGGGCAGACGGATGCCCGAAAGTTCGTTGCCGTCCTCATCAACCGCCGACACCAGATTGGGGTAGACCTTGCCTATCTCCGCTGGGATCTTGGTGGGGACCATCGGATCTGGACCGAAGTCCAGGCGGGTAAACCGGCGCATGGGAACGGGGAGCTTCACTCCTGGAATCTTCTGCAAAGTCTCGGCGGCTACTTTCGGTGGAACTGCAGTGCCGTCGTCGATGCTGGGATGCTGGCTGGGTGGCGGCGCTTCGCTGCTAGTTACCCAGCGGTCCAGGTTGGTCAAGGCGGCACGCATCAGGGGGCGGTAGTCGATGATATTAAAGTTGTGCTGACCGCGATAGCCGTCGGCGTCCTTATCCACGGGAGGGAACGCAGGAAGGGCATGTTGCGAGCCGGCAAAGATGTAGATGCGGACTTCCTCCGGCGGGTCCAAATCCTGGCTGGCGGTCAGGTCGGTGTGCATCAGGGAACCGTGCCCGGCCCAGTACTCAGAGGGTGTGTGGGTGTACATCACCTTGGGCAGATTGCCTCGGGCGGACAACCGGGACAGCAGCCCGTCGGTTAATCCGGTTTCAGGATCGGTCTGGGCGGCGTCGCTGAACGGGAACAGGCTGTTGCCGCTCCTGGAGGCCTGGCTGGAGGGTTGGGCGAACCGATGATTGAACTCACCCATCTTTCCGCCGGCCACATGTGGCATGAACCCGTCAAATACGTGGCGGCCTTCTTGGTCCCAGTTCAAGCCCAAGTACAGGAATAACCGGAGGAACCGGCCGCTCTGGGAGACACCGAAGCTATAGGCATGGTCCACGTTTCCAGCCAGCGGGTTGCCTTCTTGGGACGTCCCATACCGCAGGAACGATGCCATGTCGCGGGTGGCCAATTGGCCCAACCCGACCACCGGCGCGCCGGTGGTGGTGAAGATGACCTGGTAAACCTTTCCCGGCTGAAATCCTGAAGCGAGGTAAACATGACTGGAATCGGGCACGGCCTTCCCGTCCTCCAACCGGGCAAAGGACCATTGGTCTCGGGGAACTATCTGCTCTGGCGCGTCCTCATCTTCCTGGACCGTCAGCACCGCATCCGGGTCCGCCAGGTTGGTGACCGTATACGGGCGGTGATTCCTGCTGGACAGGAACTCGACCTGTGAGGGCGCGTTGAGCTGGAAGGTAACGACGACTTTCCCGGAGATAGGTTTGCCGTGAGAGATGGCGTCGGGGACCCTGATACGCAGCATTCCGGGCACATCGGGAACGTCGTGCTGCCAGGCGCACCAGACAACGGTATATCCCTGCTGCATCAGAAACCCGTTGCCTGGGTCCATGGGTGCGTCTGGCGTCACCTCCGGCGCACTGTTGATGTTCCGGAGGGCCAGCGGTTTGCCTCGGTTCGGTACATCCAGGAGGACACGCTTGTTCCCTCGCTGGAGATCAACCGGCTGGAGGATGCGGAAGTCCGCTGAGAATGTGACCAGGCCGTTGGCGTCGCGCGGCGCCAACCCCAAATCAGCGATAGTTTCGTTGGCGGGGTGGTTGGGGTCGACAGCCAATTGGATAACACCATCCAGTTGTTCATAGGCGCCGACGTCCCCAAATGATTTGCCGTCGGCGAATGAACGCCGTGTCTTGATTTCCATCTTCGTGACTGGCATGATCAAAACTCACAAAAATATCAGATTTTCCAGAAGATGACCTTAGGCATGTCGACCATCTGGGATGCTTTGAACTGTAAAACGGCGTATTCGCCGCGTCAACTGGCGTAATTTACGGGCCATCCTGAAACCGTAGCCATCTTTCTGCTGCCCCGGCGTTTCCCCGTCGGACCACGAGGGGATGCCCAAACAAAATACCTCCGGTGAGCCGGAGGTACTGAAGCAGCGTTCTGAGTTATTGGATCCAGACAATCAAGAAGCTGTGCGCCTTCGCTCCCGGGCGTCCTCTTCTATCTTCCTCTTACGCTTCTTAATCTCGGCAGCGTCATCCTTGGTGTCATCGAGTAACTTCCTGCTTGTCTTGAGGACGCGCTTCATTCGGTCTTTGGTCTCCGGCTTCATTCGATACTACTCCGCGTCTTCCTCAGCATCAATCTCTTCTATCAATTCTACCATGTCAGAAAACTGCTGCTCCAGATCTACATTGCGCGATTCCAAGTCTCGAATTATCTCAGAATAGCCAGTGGCAACATCGCCCTGGACCGCCTGCTCTCGCTAAGCTCTTGCCAGTTGGTCCTTATTGAAATAAAACCCTGTCACGGCGCCGATTATCGATGAAGCGAAGCCAATAATCGCCGTGGTCATCTGGGTGTTGTTAACGACCACGGTGTACCTACAAGACCCATCAGTGATGCTACCAAGAAGAGGGCCATCAAATTTGAAACGAGAAACACGGATGCCAAGCCACTTAGCAGGCTGCTGAAGAATCGGCCAAATGATTCCATCTGAATTACCTAAAATTGCGCAACAGACTAAACAAAACAACTTTACCCCGGAGATCAACGGCGTCCATCTGGTAGACCTTTTGGCAGATGGTGCTCCCGCCGGCCGTTACGCCGGTGCCAGCATCGGCCAACCCATTGAACTAGGGCATGACCTCGAACTTCACGCGTGACCGTTACAATTCGGTGATCAAGACCCACATGGGGCCCTTGCCCACGTCGTAGACCTCCATGGGCTCCAGCTCCCCGCTGTCTTGGTTGATGCGGTAGGAGGCCATCTTCCCGGTTTCCAGTCCCGCGGCGTAGAGGAAACTACCTTGAGGGTCGATACTGAAAGCCCTTGGGACGGCTTCGGTGGGCGCTTGGGCGATATTAGTCAGTTGACCATTGTCCAGGTTTACTCTGAAGCAGGCGATGCTGTTGTGGCCCCGATTGGGCGCGTACAGGTATTTACCGTCCGGCGTGATCTGGATCTGCGAACAGGAATTCTTGCCTTCGTACCCGCTGGGCAGCGTGGACACGGTCTGGATAGGATGCAGGTTGCCCTTGTCCGAATCAAAGGTGTAGACGGTTACGCTGTTGCCCTGCTCGTTGGACGAATAGACGATGTCTTTGTTTGGGTGGAAGCAGATGTGGCGGGGGCCGTCCAGCTCTCTGGGGTTGGTCCGGGTCGGAGACAGGGGCGTCAAGTTCCCGGTCTCGGCGTCAAACCGGAATTGGAATATTGCGTTGGCGCCGGTCATTGATCCTACCGCGATGTGTGGGACGTAGGCATACCGGTTGGCGGGATCAGTTTGGATGTAATGGGCGCCAATATCGGTCTCCCGCCAGACCACCGGCGGGTCGGCCAGGGCACCGTCTTCGCCGATGCTGTGTACCGCGGCGGTCTTCTGATAGTAGTAGGCCGACAACAGGAATCTACCGGTCTTGTCGGTGGACATGTGCACTGGGTCTCCGTTGAGAGGGATCGAGCCAATGAAAGTAAGTCCGCCGCCCTTGCGGTTAATCTTGAAACTTGATAGCCCGTATTCGTCGGCCTTACGCCGGCCGGCAAACAGGTAATTCCGGTTTGGGTCCACCGCCAGGGGAGCCGGACGCCCCTTCAACTCCACGTCCTCTTGATGTTTCAATTTGCCGCTCTTCGGGCTTATGTTGAAGATGGCGATCCGGTCCTCTTCCTGGATGGACACGTACATGTAGTAAGCCAATGCCTTGCCTCCGCCGCGGTGGTGTTGCCCGGCCTGTGTTGACTCCGGTCCCGTGTTGACGATTGCCCGTGTTGACGATTGCCCGTGTTGACGATTGCCCGTGTTGACGATTGATAGTAACACTCAATTGGCTTAATGGGGCGTTTTGCACCGGGGCAATCTTCAATACAGGACCGGCCAGGTTTGCCAAGGCATGCTGAAATGCCGTACAAACTGCTATACTATGGGAAGCGGATTGCCGGTGGCATTACCGCAAAACTAGTTTGACCGTGATCATGGGGCTGAGAGTGCGACTTGGCTCGGTAATGCAGTCAAGGAGTAGACCTTCTCAGTGAGTTTCCAACAGTTTTCCCTGCATCCTCAGGTTTTGGCTGGCGTCAAATCGGTAGGATTCACCCACCCAACTCCCATCCAGCAACAAGCCATTCCCGTCGCCATGGAAGGCCGGGACATCATGGGATTGGCTCAGACCGGCACCGGAAAGACCGCCGCCTTCGCCCTTCCCATCCTCCATCTCCTGGCCAGTTCACCGCCTAGAAAGGGCGTTCGGTGCCTGGTAATTGCCCCGACCCGCGAACTGGCCGAGCAGATTCATCAATCCTTCGTGGACCTGGGGCAACACCTCCGTATCAAGAGCATCGCGATCTATGGCGGCGTTTCCAAAGGTCCGCAACTGGTCGGCCTGCGCCGTGGCGCTCAGGTAGTGATCGCTTGTCCTGGCCGGTTGCTGGACCACGTCGACCAAAAAGACATCGACCTTTCCGGCGTTGAAGTGTTGGTATTGGACGAAGCCGACACCATGTGCGACATGGGGTTCCTGCCGGACGTCCGCCGCATTTTGGCCCGCGTTCCTGAGACAAGGCAGACGCTTTTCTTCTCTGCCACCATGCCCAGTGAAATCCGGTCTTTGGCCGTCAATATACTGAAGGACCCTGAATTGGTCCAGATAGGGGTCATTGCTCCGGCCAAAACGGTGTCCCACGCCCTTTACCCGGTTCCAGATAAACTGAAAAAGAGTCTGTTGCTGGCCCTATTGGAGCAGACTCCCACTGGGCGGGCCCTCGTCTTCACCCGTACCAAGCACCGCGCCCGGAGCCTGGCTTTGGAGCTGGGCAAGCATTCGTTCCGGGTGGCCGCGCTCCAGGGAAACATGTCTCAAAGCGCCCGGCAACGGGCGATGGACGGCTTCCGCGCCGGCAAATTCGACATCATGGTGGCCACCGACATCGCCGCCCATGGTATCGATGTCCCCGAGATCTCCCACGTGATCAATTTCGACTTCCCCAACACCACCGACACTTACACTCACCGGATCGGCCGCACTGGCAGAGCCGAGCAGACCGGCGATGCTTTCACCCTTGCCTGCGCCGAAGACACCTCTATGGTGCGTGAGGTCGAGAAAGAGTTGGGCGTGAGGATTGAAAGGCGGAGTCTTCCAGGCTTTAATTATGGAGCTTTCAAGCCTGAAGACCAGTTTCCGGAAGCTCTGGGCGGCCAGCGTCGTGCTGCCGGATTGGCCAGCGGCAATAGCGGCGGACAATCCCAGAACGCGGGCACTCGCAAGTCGGCGGGCGGCCAGTCCAAGTACCGCGGCAATGGTTCTTCAATTGACGGACGGCGAGCCGGGGAATCTGCGGATCGAACGCACCGGACCAGCTCTACAGGCGGGCCACGCACGGGCCAACCTCAAGAACGGACGTCCCGCACCGACTCAGCCAACGGACGACGCACGGAACAACCGGTCGCTAGAACACCCCGGACCGACTCTTCAGACGGTCGGCGCTCAGAACGATCTTCAGACCGAACTCCCCGGACCAACTCACCCAGTGGGCGGCGCTCAGGGCCGCTTTTGGGCAGAACGCCCCGCTCCGACTCCTCTAACGGTCGACGCCAAGGTCAACTGTTGGGTAGAACGACCCGGAGCGACTCTCCTGAAGGTCGAACCCCGGGGCAACTGTTGGGTAGAACGTCACGAAACAGCTCTCCGGATGGGATTGCCCGGTCACCAAAGCAGGGCGGTTCATCTTCCCGCCCCCGTCCAGCCCAACCTGGCAGGCCCCGGAGACGCTCTTCCGTCCAGCGCTAGCCCATTAGTTCACGCATAAACGCCAGTGGAGGCCTGGCCAGACTACGACGCCCGTCCAGCGTCCTTGGATGATTGTTTCGGTAGCCCTTCCTGATCAGCCAGCCGGAGGAGCCAGCTGAGGAGATTTACTTCTTGTGGAACTGGGGCAGCAGTTCCTCGCCGAGGATATCTAGCTGTTCCATGGTCTCGTCAGCGGGGCACATGGGCCGCATCACGAATTTGGAGCCGCCGGCCTCGATGTAGGTCTGGATGTAGTCTGCCACTTTTCCCACCGGTCCCACAGCGGTGAATTCGGTGAAGTGGGCGTCGGGGCGCGCACGCGTAATGAACCGTTCGGCCTTCTCCGTGGCCTCCGCCACGCTGTCAGAGACGTAGTAACCCATCAAAATTCCAACGTGGTCGTCCTCGATCTCCCGGTTGAACTCGTTGGCCGTTTCAAAGAGAATGCCACAACCCTCTCGCACTTCCTCGGGAGTAGCGCTGGACACCAGCCAACCGTCCCCCACCCGCCCAACGCGCCGGGCGGCGGCGGGAGACCTGCCTCCGATCCAGACCGGGGTTGAAGGCTGCAGATAAGGCTTGGGAGTTACTGTCACGTTGTGACAATTGAAGAATTCGCCCTCGTGGGTGACATCTTCTTCCTCCCATAACCTGCGCATCAGTTGGATCGCCTCATCGGTCCGAGGACCGCGCCGATCTTTGCTAACCCCGCAGGCCTCGTATTCCTCTGGTTCCTCCTGGCCCAATCCAACGGCGGGGAAGAACCGCCCTTGTGAGAGGTAGTCCAGGGTGGCGATCTGTTTGGCCAGCACCACCGGGTTGCGAAGGGGCATGGCCAGTACACTGGTGCCGAACTTCAGGCGGTCGGAATAGGCCGCCACCATTGAGCAGGCCATCATGGGTTCCAGGCTGAATTTTCCACCAACTATGCGGTCACTGAGCCACAGGGAGTCGTAACCGTGTTTGTCTCCTGCCTCCACCAACTTGCGGAGATAGCCGGAATCTTCTCCCCCTTCTCCGTAGGCTCCTGGCATGTAACCGATGGCGATACTCATTTTATCTCTCTCGGACCGCGTTTCTACGGCGGCTAATCTGCAAATGATTATAACCCAGTTCGGCGGTCTCGACTGAGGGAAATCTTACCCGCTGATTGGGTCCATGCCCGCCTCGGCTCGGGCGTCGTTGATATGCTCCAGTATCCGCTGCCGCAGGGGCGCTATCTCGTAGCCAATATCGGCCAGCATACGGCTATTGTCCACGTTGTATACGTGGGGCACCAACTGGTCTCCCGTGGTTATCTGGGCGCTGGGGATGATGCTGCGCACGATGTCGGCCATATCTTTAATCGTGCACATGGCGCCACCGCTGATGTAGAGCCGGTTGTTCAACTTTTCGGCCAGGGCGGCCCGGACGAATATCTCCGCGGCGTCCTCCGCGTGGATCATGGGTGATGGCTCGCCCTCATGGAAGGGCATAACCACCGGCTTGCCGATGGCCGGCAGGGAAATCATCAGGCCGCCGATCATGCCGGTCATACCCGTGACCCTTCCGTGGCCGAACACGGTGCAGATGCGCACGCCGATCAAATCCAGGCCGTGCCGGTCGATGTAGCGCCTGGCCGAGAAATCGTTCACCGACTTGGTCATGCCGTAGACGTTAATCGGGTCGTTCAGGTCGTCCTCGTTGATGGGCCGGTCGCCAAAGGTGTCCTGCACTCCGTAAACGGCGATTGAACTGGCATAAACCACCCGCTTAACTCCTGTCCAGCGGGCCGCTTCGAAAACATTGTTGGTGCCGCCGATGTTGACCTGCATGGCGTAGTGGTGGCGTTCCTCGGTGTCTGGGGGCAACAGCGCGGCCATGTGGATGATCTTGTCCACCTGGTTGGTGTTGATGGCCTCCAGCAGGTGGGGAAGCTGGGTTACGTCGCCCCGGTACATCTTGATTCGGTCCAGGTATGGCTCCAGGTTTGCCCGGGGCGGGGCCAGGTCAAAGCAGACGATTTCTTCGCCCCGGTCCAATAATTTTCGGATGATTCTATTGCCGATGAACCCTGTGCCGCCGGTGACCATAGTAGACATAACGCGTACCCTGCGATATAATTGTGGCCTCTGCACGCCTGCTGCAGCGGGCCCCGTAAATGATATACGGGCAGGGAGCGCCCTGCAATCCCGGACGGATTGTGTCTGGCCAGGCAAACCCAAAAGAAAAGGCGGCCCGCCATATCAGGCGGGCCGCCCGGAGCCGACTTGACTCCCAATTCTCAACCGGTACTAGCTACCAAGTGGCATAACTCCCCCGCCGCCATTGCCGCCGTGGGGTGAGCCGCGCCAGTGGTTACCTACTGCTTAGGGAGTGGTGGGGAGATCAAGGACACAGTCGTCACCGTCAAGAATGACTGCCCCTCCTACGCCGTTAACGAAATCACAGGCTTCTTGTTCGGTAGGGGGAGTAGTGGCACTCAGGCCATTCGCGAACGCAGGCACCGCCAGTGCCGCAGTCAGCAGTCCCGCCGTTACCAGGGAAAAAATCAGCTTCTTCATGGTTCTAAGTCTCCTATCGATTCGATTTGGTCTTGTTACGCACTTGCACTTCAAGGATCAGGGACGTAGACTAGAGCCCACGTTATGTTAATCAGTCCATGCGGAGCAATTAAATCATGATTGTATGGGTCTGTCAAGAATATACATACTCACCCATTCTTGGTGGAATTTTTCCGGCCTCGCGCGGCTCAGGCGCCCATGCTGAGCGGCTAGTAAAAGATTCCATGATAGACATAACATATCTTTTGGGATATACTCATAACCCTCTCACGCCTGCCGCGGCAGGCCCCGTATTTGATTTACGGGCGGGCATCCACCTGCAATCCCGTCCGGGGTTGCACAGATTCGGACAACGCCCTTGATTTAGCATGGTCGGATGGCCAATAATGGCTGGAGCAGAAAGTCATAACCTGGCCGAGACCTTGGGCACGTCGTCCTTAGATTAGAGGTTTACGAATGAATAAGATTAGATGGCCGATAGCACAGATGGCAATGGCCGCCCCAACGAGTTCGAGTTGACCTTGGGCAATGGCGACAAAGTAATCACCCACGTACTCTGGGCCAACTAAACTCCCAGATAACTCAGGAAAATCAAAGGGGGTCTCCGGGAACAGGAGGCCCCCTTTTTTATTGTTGATGTCGCTCCAGGTACCATTTCAAAGCGGCCGCTTCGCCGGAATTCCTACCCGCCTGGGATACCGCTCCGGGGTTGGGAAAACCTTCTCCACCGCGATGACCACGCGGTCGTCGGTCAGCCCCTCAATCAACACCGTAGCCACTTTTCCGATTCGGCCGCCCAGTTCTGTTAGAGCATTGGCCGCGGCGTCCAGTTCCCGCCCGTCTCCCCCGTGCTTCAAGGCCACCAACCGGCCGCCTACCTTGCAGAAGGGCAGGCAGTATTCCAGCAGCAGAGGCAGCTTGGCCACGCCCCTGACCACCGCCAGGTCAAACGCATCCCTCAGTAGTTCTTGACGGGCCAAGTCCTCTGCCCGGCCGGTGTGGACCGAGACTCCCTCCAGACCGAGTGTTGCGGTCATATGCTCCAAGAACGCAGTCTTCTTGGCCACCGACTCCACCAGCGAAAGCCGTATCTCCGGAAAGGCCAATTTGAGAGCGAGGCCCGGCAACCCCGCGCCAGATCCGATATCAATTACCCGCACTGGCCGGGCAAGCATCTCTCCGGCCGCCAGGTACACGGTCAGCGAGTCCAGGAAGTGCTTGACTTGCACCTCATCGTACCCAGTTATCGCCGTCAGGTTGGCCCGTTGGTTCCAGTCGGTCAACTCACGGAGATAGTTCTCGAACTGTTCCAGTTGGCCGTCGGATAAGGAAATGCCGAGTTGAGACGCGCCTGCAATCAGGAACTCCATTCTCTGAGTCATAGGAGTCCATTATAGCCGCCGGTTAGGTTACTTCTGAGCACGTTCACGCCAAATTGACACCGCGAGAAGCCGGGCCGTAGAATGGCTTCCTACACCCAGCGAGACTGGGGAAAGGGGGAAGAATGGCGACCAAAGCATATCTGTTGATCGAGACAGCGGTCGGGAAAACGCGAGATGTGGCCAACACCTTGGGCGGCCTGACGGGCATCACGACGGTTGACGTGGTAACTGGCCCCTACGACATCATCGCTCTGGTCTCCGGCGATGACATGGCCGTTGTTGGCGATTTGGTCACAGGACACATCCATACCGTTCCCGGGGTGGTGCGTACGGTCACTTGTGTCGCAGTAGGCAGTTAGCAGCCCTATTTAGTATTCAGATCCTCAGAGGGGCCCATAGGAGAGATGCCATGGAGTTCAAGTTCACTGCCGAGGACGATGCGTTCCGAGGGGAACTGCGGGCATTCATGAGGGCCGAACTTCCCGATCCTTGGGAAGGCGCCGGCCGCTACCCTGAAGAGGACGACTGGGACCTGAACGTGGCCGTCCGTCAAAAAATGGCGGAGAAAGGCTGGCTCACCATGCACTGGCCCGAGGAATATGGCGGCCAGAAGGCCTCCCCGGTGAAGTCGGCCATCTTCAACGAAGAAATTGCGTATATGCGCGCCCCTGGGCGGGACATATTCGGCGTCCGTATGTTGGGCCCCACCCTGATGATCCACGGTACCGAAGAACAGAAGAAGACCCATCTAAATCCCGTGGCCAGAGGCGAGGTCCAATGGTGTCAGGGCTACAGCGAGCCGGAGTCGGGCTCCGACCTGGCATCCCTCAGCACCCGTGCCATCCGCGACGGCGACGACCTGGTGATCAACGGCGCCAAGGTGTGGACCACCCTGGCTCACCGCGCCGACTGGATCATGTTGCTTACCCGAACCGACCCAGACGCGCCAAAGCACCGGGGCATCAGCTTTGTTTTGGTTGACATGAAAACTCCCGGAGTCTCGGTCCGCCCAATCATTAACATGGCCGGCGGACACGAGTTCAACCAGGTGACCTTCGATAACGTCCGGGTGCCCAGGGCCAATGTGGTCGGCGAAGAGGACCGCGGCTGGTACGTGGCGGTGACCCTCCTGGACTTCGAGCGCTCCGGTATCGACTATTCCGCATCCGCGCGCCGAATACTGGACGACACCCGAGAGTTCGCCACGGAGACTAAGCGCAACGGGCAGTCCCTCATGGAGATTCCCTGGGTACGCAATCTGATGGCGGACCGGTACATCGACTGCGAAGTGGCCCGGTTGATGGCCTATAACGTGGCCTACATGCAGTCCCAAGACCTCATTCCCACCAAAGAGGCGTCCATGAGCAAGGTGTTCGGCAGCGAGACCGTGCAGCGGGTGACCGAGGCTTCTCTGGACATCCTGGGGATGTACGGCACCTTGAGCCGGGAAGAGAAATGGGCGCCGCTGAAGGGGCGGGTCCAAGAACACTGGATGAACGCCTTCGCCGGCACCATCGCCGCCGGCACGTCTGAGATCCAACGCAACATCATCGCCGGACGAGGCCTGGGCCTGCCCCGCGGCTAAGATTGCAACTTCGGGTCAGATTCAAAAAGGGTCTGCTTCACGCGGACCTTTTTCTTTTTCGGTTTGGTTGTAGCCAGCAAGTAACCATTATTTCAGCCCACCCGTCATTCCGGCGCAAGCCGGAATCCACTCATGCCAACCCTTCATAGAGATCGCGCCAAGTGCTGTTGGACTCTTCAATCAATTTGACCTTCCAAGTCCGTTTCCATTTTTTGACAGCCTTTTCGCGTGCTATAGCTGTCGCCATCGTATCGTGCGCTTCATACCAAACTAGTCTGTGCACTCCGTACTGTCTGGTGAATCCCGGTATTAGGTCGTTCTTGTGCTGCCAAACACGCTGCACAAGGTTTGATGTAACACCTACGTACAAAGTGCCGCTTCGTTTATTCGCCAATAAGTAAACACATGGTAGGCGCTGTGGGTTCCGGCTTCCGCCGGAACGACGGTATGTGTTTTGGAGGGTGTTCAATCCCGTTGAGCCTCTAATCCGCGGCGAAGGCCGCCAGTTCTTCCTGGTCAATCATAGCGGCGTCTCGGCAGCGGCGCATGATCCGGAAGATGGTCCGCACGGTGACCGAGAACCGCTCCGCGGCCTCCTCAACCGTCAGGTCGTCTTGCTGCATGGCCGACCAGATCTTGAAGTCCCGGGCCAAACGCCGGTTGCGCTGGAACCAGGCTGGGTCGTCGTACTTGCACTGGGGCAGCGGGCAGTTGAGACAGGATGCGGAGACCTCACAACCAGTATCTTCGTAGTGGTAGAATTCGGGCACGGCGTCGAGAACTGGGCTAGAAGTAATGGTCCAATCGATAGCTGTCATTGCCAAACTCCAAACATAAGTTCTAATATTGCCTGCTTAGTTTAGAACGCCTGTTCTCAGTATGTCAATACATTTTAGAACATACATTCGAGTAAAATTAGTTTGACGCTCACATTGGACCAGAGCTCAGAACACCACAGATAAGACCCGGAGGTAGATCCAGTGACCGAAACAGATATCAAAAAACCTCAAGCCGAAGAGCCCACGATAATCACCGAATACGAGACCATGATGTACAAAAGACGGGGAAAGACCGCCTACATCATGCTCAACCGGCCCCAGGCACTGAACGCGGTCAACGACCAATTCGAAGAAGACCTGCATGCGGCCCTGCTAGAGTTCGACCTGGACGACGAAGCCTGGGTGGCCATCATCCACGGCGCGGGGCGGTGTTTCTGCGCCGGAGCCGACATCAAGCAGCGTCTCGTGGCCATGACACCGGAGCAGAGCGCCCGCAGGGAACGCGGACCCAACCCGGAGGGCTACATGGGCCGCGCCATCAACTGGAAGCCGATCATCACGGCGGTCCATGGATACGCCCTAGGCGCGGGCATGGTCATCGCGGCCGAGTCTGACTTGGTTGTCGCGTCAGAGGACGCCAAGTTCGGCATCACCGAGACCAGAAGGGGACTGCCGGGGGGCAGGATTTGGGCCAAGGTCAACGCTTTCATGCCCTCCAAGATCGCCAGCGAGATGGTGATTACCGGGGAGCATATTGACGCCAGCGAGCTGTTCCGGCTGGGACTGATTAACCGTCTTGTGCCTGCAGGTGAGCACTTGAGCGCCGCCGAGGAGTTGGCGGACAAGGTGTTGAAATCGCCGCCCCTGGCAACCCGTGCGGCGGTGAAGCTGACGCGGCGTCAATGGGTCCAGCCCGGGGCCGACGCCGACATGCAAATGCTGCCCTTGAAGCTGCACCTAACCGAGGATTTCAAAGAGGCCAGCCAATCGTTCGTGGAAAAGCGGCCGCCGGAATACCACGCCCGCTAAGCCGCTGCGGGCGGCGCAGCCGCGTTTTCATATTCCCTGACCGGCTGGCGGAACCGAAGTCACTGGACGTTAGGCCCAGGAGGCGCGACGCCCCAGCACCAAGCCGTTTTCCATCTCTAATTCCGCCTTCAGGTTGCGGAAGAACAGAAACTTCTTGCTGTCGACGTTTATCTCGGAGACGTGTTTAGCCAGGTTGGGCAGGATGAAAAGTTCGACGCCATCCTGATTTATCTTGCGGTATGGGGAAATGTTGCGGCGGGAGATTCGGGTATCGACCGATACCTCAGTGGAACTGCCGCCTCAAGACGTGAAGTTGACCAAGTCGATGGCCGCCTGGCCACCCTTGCTCTGGATATGTTCCACCGCTTCTGGTGTCAGATTGATCTGCATCCGGTTACCTCTCAAGCCGGTTGCCCCCAGCCGGCCGGCCCTGCATGGTTATTGGAACATTCACCTAGGATATATGATGCGTCAAGTCCCGTTGGGGTTCAAGACCCCGGGTATCAGTCGCGAAGTTTCAAGATTAAGCTGTTGCGCGCGTCCACACTGGCCGGATGTATGGTTTCGCCCCTCTCAACTCGCGTTGCCATCTCCCGGGACAGGAATTCCAGCAGCGCCAGGTCTAGGCTTTCCCACGCCATGCCGCGCAACTTGTCCTGGTAGGAATAGACTGCCGCCTTCTGCGGGTCCAACTTGTCGGCCAGGAAAATCAGCTTGCCCAGGGAATTCAAAGACGCATGAGCGGTAGAATGCCAGCGCACCGCTTCATACAGGTCCTGGTCGGTAAGGTTTTCTTCCCGGCGAAGTAGTTCTGCGCCCACCGGACCGTGAAGCAGAAGGGGGAAGTCCTGTTCCACATCGCTCACTTCCACGTCCAATTCGGCGGACATCCTCAGCAAGTCGTTGCTTGGGACCGCGCGGCAGACGTCGTGGGCCAAGGAGCCAAGCTCGGCGCGCTCAAGGTCGATGCCGTGGCGGCCGGCCAATTCAAGGGCCACATCACGCACCCGATCGATGTGGGCTTGCAGGCCATCCGGCAGCGATTCCAGCCGGCTCTCGAGACGTTGGAGCAACTCGGGCACGGAAGAACCCCCAGGAATGGGCCTTAGCCCATTGCTCCCAGTTTTTTGCCCCCCAGGAGGTGCATGTGCGGGTGGGGTATCTCCTGGCCGGAGTCCTCGCCCTGGTTCAGCACCAACCGGTAGCCGCTGAGGGTGACGCCCTCGCGGCGGGCGATCTCCTCGGCAACTACGAACATGTGACCCATAATTGGCACCTGGCCCGGGCCCACGTAGGCCAGCGATGCGATGTGCATGTTGGGAATGATCAACATGTGCACCGGCGCTTTGGGATTGATGTCTTTAATGGCAAAGACCCGGTCGTCCCGGTAGACCGGGGCGTCATGGGTTGGGTCTTGGGCCATGTTGCAAAATATGCATTGGTTGGCGGTGGTCATGCCGTGCTTGCCTCCGTGGCTATTTGGGGCGTGAGTGTAACCAACTGGACCGGCAACAGCTATTCGTCATCCAGGTGCCGCAGGGCAACCTCTTTGTGGAGATTCGCGTCGCCGTAGGTCAACTCGTGAACCTTGGCCCGGCGGGTGTACAACTGAAGGTCGTGCTCTTTGGTGAAACCGATTGCGCCGTGACACTGGTGAGCCGTGCCGCATACGCGGCGGTATGCCGGGCCGATCCAGGCTTTGGCCATGGCGACCTCCCGATGAGCGGGCAGGCCTTCTGACAGCCGCCAGACGGCCTGGTAAGCGATGTTCTTGGAGCCCTCGACGTCGGTGGCCATGCGCGCGCAGTGATGTTGGACAGCCTGGAAAGTGCCAATGGCGCGCCCAAACTGGGTGCGGCCTTTGGCGTATTCGACGGTCATGTCTAACACGGCCTGCGCCCCGCCCAACATCTCGATGCATTGGGCTGCCGTGGCCCTCATGATTGCCCGTTCGACGGTGGGCCAGCCGTCGCCAACTCCGCCGATCACTGAATCCTCGGGCACGTTAACTTTGTCCAGACAGACCTCAAACACCTGTTCGTTGCCGATGGACCTCATCGGCGTGACTTGCAGACCCACGGCATCTGAAGGCACCAGGAATAGGGTGACGCCCTTCTCCGGGTCCGAATCGGTCGACGTCCGGGCAGCCACGATAATCATGTCGGCGGCGCGGGCCGCGGGTACGAATAGTTTGGTGCCAGTAATCTCATAGCTGCCGCCGTTCTTTTGGGCGCTGGCCTCGATGCCCCAGGGCTCGTAGGTAGCGCTGGCTTCGTTGACCGCCAAGGTCATGGTCACCGTTCCAGCGCAGATGCGGCTGAGCAAATCATCTTTCTGGGCATCGGAGCCGCCGTCTAAGACGGTCATGCCGCCGAGCACTACTGTGGCGAAGAAGGGACTAGGGGCCAGGGAACGGCCGATCTCTTCTAGTAGCACGCCCAGGTCGGCAAACGTGCCGCCGGTGCCGCCGTACTGCTCGGGAAAGGCTACTCCGGTCCAGCCGAGGGCAATCATCTGCCGCCACAGTTCATCGGTATAGCCCCGTGAGTCTTCCTCCATCTCCCTGACCAGGGTGAGGGGGCATTCCCGGGACAAGAATTCCTGGGCGCTGGTCTTCAGCATTTGCTGTATCTCGGTTAAGCCCAGGTCCATTTCATTTTCCTCCAATGTTTGGACGCAGCGGGGATGCAGGCGATTTGAGCGGAGCTAGTATAGCCCATAGACTGGGGTGTGGGTAGTGGGCGCGGTTCATATTGAGACCCCCTCTTGGTTCCGCTCATCCTGAGCTCGTCGAAGGACCCGGACTTGCCTGCAGCCGTGGTTCGACAAGCTCACCATGAGCGGGGGTGTGGGTAGTGGGCGCGGTTCATATTGAGACCCCCTCTTGGTTCCGCTCATCCTGAGCCCGTCGAAGGACCCGGACTTGCCTGCAGCCGTGGTTCGACAAGCTCACCATGAGCGGAGGTGAGGGCGCGTGTCATAGCCGATATCACGTCCTAGTCCGATTGGCCTACCCCTTGGCCGGCTCCACCTCAACCACGATCTCCACCGGGGTGTTGCGCGCGACGATTATCTCCATATCCTCGGAGCCGTCGTTGACCGGTTGGTGGGTGGCGTCGGCCGGAACGTAGATGAAGTCGCCGGGGCCAATCGTCAGTTCGGTTTCCAGGTTATCCCCAATCACGAACCGGCCGTGGCCCTTGACCACGTAGATGGCCGACTCGCAGTTCGTGTGATAGTGGGGACTGGAGGCGCAGTGGGGCGGGATGGTCGCGATAGCCAAATGGATGCCCGTGGAGCCGGTCAGCTTCTCTGAGACCCCGGCCAACCGGGTCATGGCCCCAGACTGAATCCCCACTTCCAAGCCTTCTGGATGGACCACTTTGATCTCGGACATCTTACTCTCCGGTTCGTGTTGACTAGATGCTGCGGACTAACTTGTCCAACTGGCTGATGGCCTTCTTAATATTTTCCTGGGAGTTGGCGTAGGACAGGCGGACGTATCCCTCGCCGTACTCTCCGAAGGCGCTGCCGGACAGGAGGGCCACACCGGCCTCGTTCATCGCCCGTTCTTCGAATTCGATGCTGGTCAGTCCCGTTTCCTTGATGCTAGGGAAGACGTAGAACGCTCCCTCTGGCTCTGGGCAGTTGATCCCGTGAATACTGCGAAGCCCGTCGGTGATGAGCCTGCGTCGGACTCCGAACTCAGCGATCATTGCTTCGATCTCGTCTCTGGGCCCTTCCAGAGCCGCCACGGCTGCTTTCTGGGTGAACGAGGCGGCGCAGGACACGCTGTTAACTGCCAGCTTCACCACGTGGGGCACCAGTTCTTCGGGCATGATTCCGTAGCCCAGACGCCACCCGGTCATGGCGTAGCTCTTGGAAAACCCGTCCAGGATGATCGTGCGCTCCTGCATGCCCGGAATGGATGAGATGCTGAAGTGCTCGCCGTTATAGAGGATGTCTTTATAGATCTCGTCAGCTAGGACATATAGGCCCGGATGTTGCAACACCACATTGGCGATGGTCTCAAGTTCCTGCTTGGTGAGCGCCGAACCGCAAGGGTTCTCAGGAGAGTTGAGGATCAAGAGACGGGTCTTGTCGGTGATCATGCCTGGCAGTGAATCCAAGTCGGGGTGGTAGCCCTTATCCTCATGCAGTTGCATGGGCACCGGCGTGGCCCCGGAGAACTTGATCATGGACTCGTATATGGGGAAGCCGGGGTTGGGATAGATGACCTCAACACCCGGTTCTGCCAAGGCCAACAGCACGTAGAACATAATCGGTTTGGCGCCCGGCGTGACCACGACGTTGGCCGGGTCAGTGTCGGTCCCCCGCACCTCTCGGCTATTGCGGGCGATGGCCTCCCGCAGATCGGGCAGGCCTGCCGTGGGGCCGTAATGGGTGAAGCCGTCGCTGATGGCCTGCATGCCGGCTTCGACGATGTGCCTGGGGGTATCGAAGTCAGGCTCGCCAATTTCCAGGTGGATTATCTCCTTACCCTGGGCCTCCAGTGCCCGCGCCTTGGCCAGCACCTCAAATGCCGACTCAGTTCCCAGGTCGTTCATTCGGGCAGCTACTTTCATCGCTCCTCCAGGTCTAGTTCTTTGCAAAGTAAGTCACCTGAGCCTCCGTTCGTGGTGAGCCTGTCGAACCATTGCTTAAGCTAAGACTGGTTTCCGCGAGGAGCACGGCTAGGGCGCGTCCTTCGACGGAGCTCAGGACGAACGTATGGGCGAACCGGCTCACTCCAAAACCGGGCCAGGTGGACTCACTCCGACTGAACTTGGTTCTCGGTGCGCACCGAAAGTCCGTAGATCTTGATGAAACCCTCGGCCGAACTGTGGTCGAACTCATCCGCCCGGTCGTAGGTAGCCAAGCCGTAGCTGTACAAGGCCTTGGGCGCCTCTCGTCCTACCACGGTGCAGGTCCCCTTATGCAGCCGGACCCGGACATCGCCGGTAACGAATCGTTGGGTACTTTGCACGTAGGCATTCAGGTCGGCCCGGTGGGCGGTGAACCAAAGGCCGTTGTAGATCACGTCGGCGTATTCCTGAGCGATCCGGGCTTTGGTTCGAGCCTGGTCTCTGGTCAGGGTCATCGCCTCCAACGAAGCGTGGGCCCCGTGCAGCACTGTGGCTGCCGGGCATTCGTAGATCTCCCGCGACTTGATGCCCACCAACCGGTTTTCGACATGGTCGATGCGCCCGATGCCGTGTCTGCCGGCCAAGGTGTTCAGGTGGCTTATCAGGCCGGACCCGGCCATGGTCTCGCCGTCGATCGCCTTGGGCACGCCACATTCGAAGTGAATCTCGACGTAGGCCGGCTCGTCGGGAGTCTCGCCTATCGGACTGGTCCAGGCATAGGCGTCTTCTGGTGGTTCCAGCCAAGGGTCTTCCAGTTCGCCGGCCTCGACGCTGCGGCCCCACAGGTTCTCGTCGGTGGAGAACCGGCTTCGATTGGCGTTGATGGGCAGATTGCGGGCCTGGCCGTATTCGATTTCATCATCCCGGCTCATGCCCCAGTCACGTATGGGGGCGATCACGTCTATGTCCGGCCCCAGTGCGGCAATACCGACTTCCAACCGGACCTGGTCGTTGCCCTTGCCAGTGCAGCCGTGGGCGATGGCGAAGGCGTCGTGTTCCCGCGCCGCTTCCACCAGGTAACGGGCGATGAGCGGGCGCCCCAAGGCCGTGGCCAACGGATATTGGCCCTCGTAGATCGTCCCTGCCTGCAGGGAAGGGAACAGAAATTCGTTCACCAAGGTGTCCTTACCATCGACGGTCAGGGCTTCCACGGCGCCGATGCTCAGCGCCCGCTGGCGGATGGATTCCAGGTCCACCATGCCCAGGTCAATGGTCAGCGTGATTATGTCTGCGTCGTACTTCTCCTGCAGCCAGGGCACCGCCACGGTGGTGTCCAAGCCCCCGCTGTAGGCCAGCACTATCTTTGGATTTGCCATTGTTGGCTAGGTTGCTCCCCGGCCCCCATCCTAACCTTCCCCCCGGACGGGGAAAGGGACTAATTCTCTCCCCTTACAGGGGAGAGTTAGAGTGGGGGTGAAATGGTACTCCCCAGTCTCATCTTTAGGCGGTACTAGTCATCTTCAAGACAGAGGGCGATGACCTCTTTGATATTGACCATCAGTTCGTCAAGGGTTTTTCCCTGGGTGTAGCACCCCCTCAGTTGGGGAACCTCCCCGACGAAAAACCCATCTTCGTCCCTTTCGATAACTACGTAAAATGCGCGGTTAGCCATCGCAACCTCATGTTTGGTGGCCTTTCTTTAGATGGTCGCCAGGGCGTTGCCCAATCGCTCGACACCTTGGTCAATCTCTTCTTTGGTGATCGTCAGGGGCGGCATGAAGCGGATGGTGGTTGGCCGGGGCGCGTTCAGCAAGATTCCGGCTTCGTTGGCCGCGGTCAACACCTGGCCTGAGAGTTCGCTCTCGAAATCCATGGCGGCCAGCAGGCCCTTGCCGCGCACTTCTGAGACGAAGGAGAAACGTCCCTTAAGGTCGTTCAGCCGCCCCAACAGGTAGGGCTCCATCTCCTTGGTCTTGGCCGGGATGTCGTTGTCAATGAGGAACCGGGTACCGGCGTAGGCGGCGGCAGTGGTGAGCATGTTGCCGCCGAAGGTCGAACCGTGGTCTCCCGGCACCAGCGCCATGCAATGCTCTTTGGATAGGAACGCTCCGATGGGCACGCCGTAGCCCAAGCCCTTGGCCAGGGTCATAACGTCGGGCTCCACGCCGTATTCCTGGTATCCGAACAAACTGCCCAAACGTCCCATGCCGGTCTGCACTTCGTCCAATATCAACAGGATGCCCTGCTGGTCACACCAATCCCTGACGCGTTTCAGGTAGTCGGGGGCGGGAATAACCACTCCGGCCTCCCCCTGGACCGGCTCGATCATGACCGCTGCCGTCTGATCGGTGGTGGCGTTCATGATGGCTTCGACGTCGTTGTAATCGACATGGACGAATCCAGGCTGCAAGGGAGTGAAATTCTCTTGATAGTGGGGCTGACCGGTGGCGGCCAACGTTCCCATGGTGCGGCCGTGGAAGGAGTTTAGGGCCGTGATGATCTCAAAAGCGCCGTCGCGGTTGAGCTTACCGTAACGTCGGGCAAGTTTCATCGCCCCCTCGTTGGCCTCGGCCCCGCTGTTGCCAAAAAAAACCAGGTCCAGGGCGCTGTTCTCGACCAGAGTCTCAGCCAATTGTAGCTGCGGGACGCTGTAGAACTGGTTCGACACCTGCATCAATGTTGCGGCCTGGTCGGCGATGGCCTTGGTCACCGCGGGGTGGCAGTGTCCCAACTGGTTCACGGCCCAGCCGCCAACGAAGTCCAGATACTCTTTGCCGTCGGCGTCCCAGGCACGCGTGCCTTCGCCCCTGACCAGCACCACCGGTTGGCGGCGCACCGTCTGGGCGTAATACTTTTTTTCTACCTCGATCCAATCACTGCTCTTGGTCATTGCGAGTCTCCTTCCGATGGTTCTTCAGGTGGTTCTTCCAACGATTCTCGTAGGCGTTCCACAGCGTCTTGAAGCTCCTTTAAGGCCTCGTCCAGCCCGGAGACCGCATCCTCGATCACCTGCAGGTCTTCCAAACTCGGAGTTGCCAGGCCGGTCCCACCGACTTCGGCCCCACCTACCTCCGCAACATCGGGAGGCGCCCGACCCTCCAGCAGCATGGCCAATCCCTCGCCGACGCTGTCCGCCATCACGACGTTGCTGGCGTCGGCCAAGATCACCTTCTTGAGCTCCGGAAATGCCAGTTGTTCCGACTGGAGATACAAAGGTTCCACATAGATTATCGTATCCCCCACCGGTATGACCAGTAGTTGGCCTCGGACAATCCGGGATCCGGGCCCTTCTCCTCCCCACAACGTGAATTGCTGGGAGATCGTCTGATCGTTTTCAATCCGGGCTTCCACCTGAGCGGGCCCATGAATCTGGGGGTCGCTGGGCACTATGAAGGCATTTAATTCGCCATAGTGGGCCCCGTCGTTCCTGGCCGTGAGCCAGCCAACCAGGTTCTTTTTCTCGCCGGCTGGACTGAAGGGCAACATTAACACAAACTCTTCGCTGTCGCCTCCGGGCATCTGCAAGATCAGGTATGAGGGATGGACCTCGACGCCCCGTCTTCCGAAGCGGGTGTCCTGGGGTATGGCCCATTGCTCCGCCTGGTTAAAGAACACCTGGGGATCGGTGATGTGATAACGCAGGTACAAAGCGGCCTGGGCTGAAAACAGGCCGTTTGGATAACGGATGTGGTCTTGCAACTCAGCGGGCATCTGGGCAAATTCCAGGAACAAGCCTGGGAAGGCACGCCGGTACATCTGCAGCAGCGGGTCGTCGGGATCCATGACATAGATGGCCACCTCGCCTGTATAGGCATCAACCACTGCCTTGACACTGTTCCGGATGTAGTTGAATCCGCTTGAAGAGAGAGTTGAATATGGGTATCGGTCGGTGGTTGTGAAAGCATCCTGCAGCCACCACAGTTTGCCGGCTCCGTCCACAACCGGATAGGGATCTTCGTCCATGGTCAAGAAAGGCGCCAGTGCATGCACCCGTTGGCTTATTTGCCGCCGGTACTGGATGCGGGTACCAGACGTGATCTGGTCGCTAAGCAAAATGTTGATATCGGTGAATTGCCAGGCGTAGGCCAGTCTCCGGAAGGTTGAATCTATTGCCACCCCACCACCGCCGTCGTAGTGCAAGTCGCTGCCAGATGGGTCTATTTCTGGGGCAGCGCTGTTTACGATGGCAAACGGGGCCGGGGACTCCCCGTAATACAACTCCGGCTGGCGGATGGGGAATTCGCCGCGGATGGGAATATCCTGGATGAAGAACTCGGGGCGTCCCTCGTCGGGGGTGAAGCCGGTGGCCGGACTCATGGCAACACCGTAGCCGTGGGTATACTGGAGCCTGCGGTTTACCCAATTGCCGGCGTCGGGCGGCAGGTTGTCCGGGTCCAGTTCCCGGGCCGCAAGAAGCACCTGCCGCAGCTTCCCATCCACCATATAGCGGTCAGAATCCATGTTAACGAAGGTGTAATACAACTCCATAAATTGGAGTTGGTTGTAGGCATCTTGCAGCGGTTCCACATCCCACAGCCGGATGTTCTCGATGACCGGAAGGTTGTTGGCTACCACGCTTTCGTCCAATTCAGCAACCGCTGGGAGATGAACTTGTTCAACCTGGTCGAGCTGGTAGGCGGCCCGGGTGGCCTGGATGTTTCGCGCTATGTAGGCCTCCTCCCGTTCGAACTCATTGGGGTCTACCTGGAAGCGTTGGAACAATGCCGGAAAGGCAAAGTTGGCCAACAGCAACATGATGACCCAGAGGCTGAATGAGCCAACTACGAGCCGCAGACCACCAAAACGGTAGCTGATGAAGAACGCACCGGCGCCCAAGGACGCAATGCCGGTCATCAGCCAGAGCACCGGGATACGGGCGTGAATGTCGGCGTATCCTGCCCCGGCCACCAGTCCCCCAGGCGACAGCACCAACTCGTAGATGTCCAACACGTGTCCGGTGGCGATGCTCAACATCAGGAGACCACCCAGGACGGACATGTGTTTAAGCATCCGCGGCGCCAAGATGAAGTTCAGTCCCCGCGACCCGTAGATGGCGGCATACAGGAAAAGCGACATCACCACGCAGGTAATCAAGATGCCCATGACCCAGCCCTGGATGAACTGGAGCATCCGCAACGTGACCACGAAGAACGAAAGGTCTTGCCCGAATTCGGCATCAGGTATCCCGAATGAGACCTTGTTAAGAAACAGCAGGAAGGTTTCCCACCTGCCCTCGGCGGTTGAGCCGAAGATTGGCGCGGCGGCCAAGACCGTAATCACGACTGCCGCCACAATGAATCCCCGCAACAGCCGCATCGAATCTTCGGAGATGGCAAGTGTGGATGGTCCCCGGGAGAACCGGAACGTAAGGTAAAAATTGGCCACCAGAGCGCCGGCCGTCACCGCCGTCCCGCCAACGAAGAGCCAGAGTTTGGTTAACAGTATCTTGGTGAAGACATCCCGGTGGCCCAGTTCGCCAAACCACAGCCAATCGGTGTATGCCGCGCGCAGCCACCACAGAATCAGGAAGGCGAATAGAAGGCCCACCGCTATGATGCTGCCATTGCGGACCCGCCGCAGGTTGATGGCGGAGATTCCCGGTAGAGCTGGGCCCTCCGGCTGCTCCGCGTCGTTTGTTAGTTCGTAGCTCATAGAGTTTGCAACGGCTGTGGCGCCGGCTGAGGCCGGGGATTAGAGTCTGGGCGAATTGCCAGGGCCAACGGCACTCGAGCCCGAAACAATAGTGGTGCCAGACGAATTGCCCCGGACACAGTCCAGTAGCGCATTGGGCTGCCGACCATCAATGATGTTGGCCACGGGAGAGCTTTCCAGCGCCCGCAGACAGGCGGACAGCTTGGGAATCATGCCTCCCTGAATCACGCCGGAGTTGAAGAGAATGTTGGCCCGCCGCCGGTCCAGCCTTCTGATTACACGGCCGCCGCCATCCATGACACCGGTGACGTCGGTGAGGAAAATGAGTTGCTCGGCCCCCATTGCGTAGGCCAGTTCTCCCGCGACGGTGTCGCCGTTAATGTTCAGCGGGCTGCCGGCATTCTCCGAGCCGTCTCGCACATGTACACCCAGAGGGGCGATCACCGGTATATACCCGCTATCCAGAAGGGCCCGGACCGGTTCGCTGTTCACGTTGGTCACTTCGCCAACGAACCCTAATTCAGGATTACCGATCTTGGCTTCGACCATGCACCCGTCGATGCCGCTCAGGCCCACCGACCGGCCGCCGAATTCGTGCATCAACGAGACCAATTCCTTGTTAATCAGCCCGGTGAGGACCGCCACCACGATTTCGAGGCTGGGCGCGTCGGTAACACGTAGGCCGCCCACGAATTGAGGCGCCAAACCTTGACGCCGCATCCATTGGGAGATCACGTTTCCACCGCCGTGGACCACCACCACTTCCTGCCCTTCCTCTTGCAACTTGACTAGGTCCCTGAGGCTAGTATCGTGATTTCCCAGGGTGCTGCCACCGATCTTCACAACTATTGGATGCCCTGGTGGATGCCCTGGTAGCGGATGGCCCGGCACTCCTACCTCCAAATAGAAAAACTCAACTCAAGATAGGGTTCATTGGGCGTGGAATCGGTTGCCGGAGAGAAACGGTACAGGCCGTCTAATAAGTGGACGGACTGCCGTTTGGTACGCCGTCCCACGCCCGGTAATTTACTCGGGAATTGGACGCAGCCTACGTGTGCGTGGGCGGGTAAGTGGGATAAAGGCAAGGCTAAGTGGTGTAGGCACTATTGATAACCACGTACTCTTCGGTAAGGTCGCAGCCCCAAGCAGTGGCAAGACCGTCCGAAAGGTTCAAATTAACCCCGAATGTGACCTCATCGCTGCGCATCAGCGCGACCACGGCGTCCCGGTGAAAGGGCACTGGCCTGCCTGCTTCCATGATGCAAACGCCGTTGATATACAGATCAATCTTCGACTCGACGGTCTCCGCCCCGCTCCGGCCCAGCGCCATGATCAAGCGGCCCCAGTTGGGGTCTGCTCCATATACTGCTGATTTGACCAACAGTGAAGAGGTAATCGTTTTAGCAGCCAATCGGGCGTCCGCTACGTTCCGGGCGCCACGAACCTCCGCCACCACCAGGCGAGTCGCACCCTCGCCGTCTTGGGCCAACTGACGAGTCAACTGGACCAAAACCTCAGTCAGGGCATCTCTGAACGTATCGGAATCGTCGCTGCCAGCGGATATGGGACTGTTGCCGGCGGTCCCATTGGCCAGGATCACCAGGCTGTCATTCGTGCTGGTGTCGCCGTCGATATCCAGCATGTTCAGTGTGGCGTCGGCAATTTCAGGCAGGATGGTCCGCAAGTAGCCTTGGGTTATTGCAGCGTCTGTGGCCAGGAAGCAGAGCATGGTCGCCATGTTGGGATGAATCATCCCCGAGCCCTTGGCCACGCCACAGATATTAATTTCGGCGCCGCCCAGCTTGACCGTAACAGCGGCTTCCTTGGTCCGGGTGTCGGTGGTCATCATGGCCCTGGCCAGTTCATTGCCGCCCCCCTCAGAGAGTCGGATCTGGTCAACTCCCTTCTTGATGAGGGACATGGGGAGCTCGACGCCGATAACACCGGTGCTGAAGACCAAGATCTCTTCGGGATTCACGCCCAATCCGGCGGCGGCCACGGCGGCCATCTCCTTGGCGTCAATGTAGCCCTGCTCACCTACACCCGCGTTGGCGATGCCCGAATTTACCACCAGTCCTCTAACCGGAGCTCCCGCTGCCATGGTCTCCCGGTTTACAGTCACGGAGGGAGACACCAGGGTGCTTTTGGTGAATACCCCCGCGGCGGAACATGGAGTATCGGATAGAAGCATCCCCATGTCCATCTTATCTTCCGAATAGGTTTTGATGCCCACGTAGGTGCCCCCGGCACGGAAGCCTTTGGCGGTGGTTATGGTGCCGCCATTTACATCGGTGATTGGGCCGGCCATGGGCTACCTTCCTCGTAGTGTAGTTTTTTTAAGTAATCTTCAGATTGTAACCGTGCCTGAACAGGCACCGAGTATATCACAAGCTAAGAGCCCCCAACACCACGGCGGGCGGCCACGGCAGCGGCCACGCTCGGGCCGGTGGACTGGTCTTTGGGGTTAACCTATAATTGTGGTTGATAATCTGGAGCATTCCCTGGAAACAGGTGGACAGAATGGCATTGGTCAGCCCCTTCAGAGGATGGCGGTATAACCCGGAAAAAGTGGGTGACATGGCCTCGGTGCTGTGCCCGCCTTACGACATGATCACGTCGGAGACCCAAGAGGCCCTCAAGCGGAGGAACCAATACAATGTGATCCACCTGGAGGCTGGCGAGGGCTTGGACTGGAACACCTCGGTTAAAGAGCAGTACGCCGCGGCTTCCGGGCTCTTCGATCGGTGGCGGCAGGATGGGGTGCTGCGTCAAGACTCCGGACCATGCTATTACCTGATGCGGCACCGCTTCCCACTGGGCGGCAAGGACATGGAGCGTTTGGGGCTCATCGCCTCAGTCGGTTTGGAAGATTATGAGACGCGCCAGGTGCTGCCCCACGAGTACACGGAAGCCCCGGCGATCCGCGACCGAGTCCTGTTGATGGAGTCATTATCCGCCAACATCAGCCCCATCATGTCGATCTACCGTGACGCGGAGGGAGTGCTGGAACGGCTGTTTCAAGAAGTCACTAACGGCACGCCGGACGTTGACGCCTCGGACGGGTCGGGTAGCGCCACTGCCCTGTGGCGCATCTCCGATAGGGGTTTGCAAAGTCAGATCAGTGAATTTTTCGCCAGCAGGCCCATCTACCTGGCCGACGGTCATCACCGTTATGAAGCGGCCAGGCAGTACCAGTTAGACCGGCACGCCGAAGATGCCGGGGCCAAGGCGCGCGATCTGGCCCACAACTTCGTGATGATGACCCTGATCGCTTTCGACGACCCTGGGTTGGTAGTGCTTGGCTATCACCGCACATTGAACGGCGTCTCCGAAGATAAGCTGGATAACATCAAAGCCAGGCTGGACGAGTTGTTCGACTCGGAGCCCCTCTCCGGCGGCTCAGACGAACTTGTGGATCAGGTAACACAGCAGGGGGTTGATCGAAGGCTGCTGGCGTCGGTGGACTCAGGCGGCGCGAGGATGTTGACGCTGAAGGACTCGGCAGTTGGCGCGGACTGGGGGGCGCTTGCCGCCTCGGAGGCGTGGGTGCTGGAGGAGCAGGTGCTGCGGCCGGAATTGGGTGATGCCACCCTGGAGCACTTGGGATTCATACATGACCATGAAGAGGCGGTCGCCCGGGCCAAGAATGGCAAATTGCAGATGTCCTTCTTGCTCAAACCATTCCCGCTGGACGCCTTCGAGAGCATCGTGGGCGGCGGACAACGGCTGCCTCGCAAATCTACCTTCTTCTTCCCCAAGCTTCCCACCGGTCTGGTGATTAACCGCCTGGACGGGGAACTCTAGGGTACGGGCGATTTTAGAGCGGTGCGACCCCGTTGGTTCGTTCCTGGAATCGCTCGGTAATGGCCTGCTCGGCCTGACGGCTGCTGGCGGCGATGAACTCTTCCAACCGCCGAATCTCGGCCTGGGCGTCCTCGTCATCAGGTGTGGCGCTCTTCTTCAGGGAGGCCAGTTGTGATCGGGCCTCGTCCACGAGTTTCAGCAACTGTAGCGCTTCCAGTTCCTGGGTTGCCGTCTTCTTGATCTCCAACAGCCTTCGCCTGTTATCTACGGCGTCTTGGAGCCGCTCCTCGATCTCACCCATGGCTGTTAGGGATAATTCCAGCGACGTTTGGCCGTAAACCACCTGGCGAGGCAGTCTGCGCCATTGTGTCTGAAACTGGCTGATCTGGTCGTCCAGCTGTTGTTCTTTGTTGCGGATCTCGGCCAGGCCGAGCCTAAGCGTGCCCATTGCTTGTTCGAGTTGAGAAATACCCATAAAAAGCACCTCCGGTAAAACGACCGGAAAATTACAGACCGATAAAATTACGCTGGAGTAACGATAACGCTACCCCGGCTGATACCATTCAATAACCTAATTATCCCACTGGGATGCGCTTATTCCTACGGCTTAAAACCCACTTCGGGCAGCACTTTGCTCAAGGCTTCCATGACCTCGGTTATGTCAGCCTTCGCGACGGCGCCCAGGTGGCCGATGCGGAAGATGTCAGCGCTCATCTTGCCTTGCCCGCCGGCCAATACCACATTGTGTTCGGTCCGCATCTTGCCCATCAACGCCTTTTGGTCCACGCCCTCGGGCACCTTGATGGCAGTCACCGTATTTGAAGCGTAAGCCTCGTCGGCGACCAGCAATTCCAAACCCAACTCACGCACGCCGTCGCGGGTAAACTGGCCGATGGCTGCGTGGCGTCCGTACACGTTCTCCATCCCATCTTCCAATAATATGTCCAGGGCCCGGCTAAGACCATACATCGCGGATAAGTTGGGGGTGAAGGGAGTTTGGCCCTGCTCCAGGGAACGCTTGGCCGATGTCAGGTCAAAGTAAAACCGGGGCATCTTGGCGGTCTGCTGGGCTTCCCAGGCGCGCTCGCTGACGCTGATGAAAGCCAGCCCCGGCGGAATCATGAACCCCTTTTGAGAAGCGGTGCCCACCATGTCGCAATCCCAGGCGTCAACCGGGATCGGAATGCAGCCCAGGCTGGAGACTGCATCAACCAGCAGCAGCTTGTCGAACTCGCCCTTAACGACTTTGGCGATCTCTTCCACCGGATGTGTCACGCCTGTGGAAGTTTCGTTGTGGGTGACCAGCACCGCTTTGATGTTCGGTTCTTTTTGCAGAGCATTGCGGATGGCGTCGGGGTCCATGGGACCGCCCCACTCAAAATCCATTCGTTTAACATCGGCGCCATAAGCTTCGGCCATGGCCACGAACCGGTCTCCGAAGGCGCCTGCGGTGGCTGCTATGACCCGGTCTCCGGGGGACAAAGTGTTGACGATCGACGCCTCCAGAGCGCCGGTGCCCGAGGCCGTCAGGATCAGCAGGTCGTTCTTGGTCATGAACACCTGCTTCAATTGCTCGGTGGCCTTGGTGATCAGAGCGTGGAACTCCGGCCCCCGGTGGTTGATCATCGGGTTGGTCATGGCCTCGACGATCTCGTCGGGGATGGGAGTGGGCCCGGGGGTTCTCAGGTTCTGGGGAGTCATTATTTGCATCGGCTATTTCTTCCTATTTGCTGGCCGCCCGGGCGTTTTTGGCGCTGGAGGCGGCTAATGATGTGGCCCAAAATACATTACCGTGAAGGGCATGAAGGCGCTATGACAAGGCTGCTCAGGGATTGATCACCATCGAATAATTACGCTTAGGACGGCTCGCTCAGACTGCTGCGGTCAAAGCGAACAGAATTATATCACCACCTTGGCGTCCGGCCATTTGTATTCCGTGCGGGCATGTAACTAATCCCCCCTACGGAATCCCACCTGATTGCACTACAATTAGATGGATGCACTAGCATGTCAGACTGCCCTAGATAGCTGGTTTTTGAGGCTAAATCAGCCTTATGTCATGCTATAATCGGCTCATGACTACAGGCACCTCACTACTAGAAGGACTAAACCCCGCGCAAAAGGAAGCCGTCGAGACCGTCGACGGCCCTCTGCTCATCGTGGCCGGGCCGGGCAGCGGCAAGACCCGGGTCATCACCCACCGGATCGCCTACCTGGTCCGCGAGTACGGCATCAGCCCTTACAACATCCTGGCCATGACCTTCACCAACAAGGCCGCCAAAGAAATGCGGGCGAGGTTGGACCGCCTGGTTGGCTCCCGTAGCGACTCATTGACTGTGGGCACCTTCCACGCCTTCTGCGCCAAGCTGCTGCGTTGGGACGGCCACCATTTGGGGCTGAACTCCAATTACTCAATCTACGACTCCGACGACCAAGCGGGCCTCATCAAACAGTCCATGGAACTGGCGGAGTTGGACCCCAAGCGAAATCCCCCTCGTGCCGCGCTCAGCCTGATCTCCAAGGCCAAGAGCATGCTCTGGGACTCCCAGGCCTTCGCCAAGAACGCCGATAACTACTTCGAGGAGTGCTGCGCCCGCGTCTACCACCACTACGAGGAACTACTGACCCGCAACAACGCCTTGGACTTCGACGACCTGTTGATGAAGTCGGTGCAACTCCTTGAGCGATTGCCGGAAGTCCAGAAGAAGTACCAGGACCGCTACCAGTACATCATGGTGGACGAGTTCCAGGACACCAACGTGGCTCAGTACCGGTTGGCACGGCTGTTGGGAGAGGGCCACCAGAACATCTGCGTGGTTGGCGACCCCGACCAGTCCATCTATTCCTGGCGCAGCGCCGACATCCGAAACATCCTCAGCTTCCAGAAGGACTACCCCGCGGCCAAGACCATCGCCCTGGACCAGAATTACCGCTCCACGGCCAATATCCTGGACGCCGCCAAGAATTTAATATCGATCAACGGCCAGCGCATTCAAAAGGACCTCTTCACCGACAACTCCAAAGGCGACCTGATTGAGGTACGCGAGGCCTACGACGAAGGTGAGGAAGCTGACTTCGTCATCGGCGAGGCCGGGCGCTTGGTGCGGGAAGAGAAATTCAGGCCTGGCGACTGCGCCATCATGTACCGGGTCAACGCCCAGTCCCGCGCTCTGGAGGAGGCCTGCCTGCACCGGGGAACCAAGTACCGCTTGGTGGGCGGCGTGCGCTTCTACCAGCGGCGCGAGGTCAAGGACCTGATGGCCTACCTGCACATGGTCTACAACCCCATGGACGACGTGAACCTGGGCCGCGTGATCAACGTGCCTCCCCGGGGTATTGGCGCCAAATCCATGCAGGTATTGGCCGATTGGGCCCAGCGCCAAAATCTGGGCCTGTTCGCCGCCATGCAGGACATCGCCGCCGCGCGTCTGGCCGGCGAACCCTGCCCAGTCTCGTTAACCGCCCGCGCAGCCACGTCCATGGCCGACTTCGCCGTGATGATGGAGAAGCTGATCGAACTGAGCCGCAAGGCGCCGGTGGTGGACTTGGTCGACCGGGTGGTAGAGGACACCGGCTTTCGTAGCCACATCCAGGCCAGCGACGACCGGCCCCAGGAGCGCTGGGAGAACATCCTGGAACTGCGCAACACCGCCCAGGAGTTCAACGCCGAAACTCCGCCAGACGGCCTGGCCAGCCTGCTAGAGCGTTTGGCGTTGGTTGCCGACGTGGACAACTACGAAGACGACGATGACTCCATCACCCTGATCACCCTGCACCAGGCCAAGGGACTGGAGTTCCCGGTGGTGTTCATGGTGGGCATGGAGGAGGGCCTGCTGCCCCACAGCCGGTCGGTGGAATCCGAGGACCAGCTCGAGGAGGAACGCCGGCTCTGCTATGTGGGAATGACCAGGGCCGAGAAACGTTTGTACCTGACCCGCGCCTTCCGCCGGTCGCTGATGGGCAACACGCAGGCCGGACCAGCCTCCCGGTTTCTCCGCGACATCCCCGCCGAATTGATTGCTTCAGGCAGTGGGTCTCCAAACCGCTCCGGCGACCGGGCCGGCGGCTTCGCCCCCAAGCGCCCCTCCTGGAACGATTGGCAGGCCCCCACCCCGGTCATCAACCGGGACCAGCCCGCCGCGGCCCGCCCCACCCTGCAGGTGGGCGACTCGGTCCGCCACAACTCCTTCGGCGAGGGCGTGGTCACCGCCTGCGAGGTAACCGCTGCCGACACCGAAGTCACCATCGAGTTCGAGGGCGGCGTAGGCGTCAAACGTCTGTTGCTGAGCTTTGCGCCGTTGGAGAAGGTGGGGTAGGTCGGGTGGCCACTGCGGCGACCGCGACGGTCCCAGTTGAATCTATTTTAACCAACCCCGACACCCTGTTTCTGATTGCCGTCACTGCAACTCAGCTTATAGCCCTGCCTGGGTAATTCGCGCGGCAACCAATTCGGCCGTTTACATCTCCTCTCTCTATTGGCCAAAGACAGCGTCTCTTTGGTCGAGGGCCTGCTTCGAGGCTGGTGCCACCGAACAGGAAAGCGGTACCGCGAAGCCGCG
>MUCT01000045.1 GCA_002816585.1 SAR202 cluster bacterium Io17-Chloro-G6
CTCACATACCACGACACTTTGACTCTCACACCGCGGCGTTTAGTGGTACAGTTTCTCTCCGCCCTGCCGGTACAATTTCTCTCCGCCCTTGACACCTGGGTACGTTCAGGGGATTTTCTCTTTGCTACGGGGCGGCGGGGGCCGTGGTTAAATACCTAGTTCTCGCGGTGCATCCGTTCCAGCAGAGATTTCTTCAAGGTGGATGGGGTATTTATGCCGGGCAGTCGAGACAATGCGCCGATGGTGGACGACAGCGTGCCTACGAACGCTTGACATGGCCCACACTTGCTCAAGTGAGCCTGAAACGCCGACCGCTTGTTTTCCTTGAGGTCATTGTCGAGGTATGCAGAAGAGTGGTCTGCGACGTCGCCGCAATCGAACTCACCTTTCCTGAAAAACCTTTTTATTGTTCTAATCACAATATTTGCCCCCGTTCCATTCTATGTTGACACACCAGGAATGGGCAACACCCTTACTTTAGGATCGTCTCACAATCGCCGCCGTGGCATTGCTCTCGTTAAGTTAGATGCGCTAACCCTTCCTTTAGGATGCAAAAACGCCCAGCAGTTCAGCCGGGCGTTTTGGTTCCCTAGTTGTCGGTGCAGGCTGGTTCTAGAATTCGAAGGCTGACATCAACTGCTCTACGGTCTTGGGCTGGGCCTTTTCCCAAGTCTTCTGCACGTTCTCGTCCAGAGATATCCGGTCGGTATCGTTGTAGATCACTCCGATGGGAACTCCACCCTGCTGCAGCAAATCATGGGCGGCTACCCTGTCCGACGTATCATGTTCCTCGGGGACGTCCCAAATTGACGGCTGAATCCCGTTCTTGATATCGCCTTTCAACTCGATGAACGTGTCGTTATATGTAGTGCATGGCGATTGAACGTGCACGATGGAGAAACCAGAGTGGTCCATCCCCTGTTTGATGAGCTCTGCAAGGGGGCGGGGTTGACCGGAAAACCCGGAAGCCACGAAAGAAACACCCAGAGTCAGGTACAACTCCAGGGGGTTTGTTTTGGTCTCCAGCTTGCCGAAGGGCGTGCTACTGGTGATTGCCCCTTCGAGCGTGGTCGGAGAGCTTTGTCCCTTGGTCAATCCGTAGACGCCGTTGTCCATGATCACAGCGCAGATGTTCAGGTTTCGTGCTGCCTGCGGACCAATATGCTCTCCCCCGATGCTGAGGAAGTCGCCGTCGCCGGCCACCACAACCACGTTGAGAGATGGCTGGGCCATCTTTACACCCAAAGCGATGGGAAGCGAACGTCCGTGGATTCCGTGGATACCATACGGCTGTTCCCCTTCCAACAGGTGAACCAGGTTTCCCGAGCAGCCAATGCCTGCCACCACCACGTTGTTATGCATGGACTCGCCAGTCATTTCCATGCGGTCGATCATGGCCATTTCAAGCGCCCGCCGCACGCCGAAGTCCCCGCAGCCGGGGCACCATTTAAAATCGTATTCAGGGTTCTTCTTGCTCATACCCTGACAGTCTCCTTAAGACAAGCGTTGGTCATTTCCGTGATCTTTTCCACCAGAGTCCGGGCCTTGAATGGGAGACCCGTGTACTGGGTGATTGATTCCGCCTTAACGCCCATTGAGCGCAGTATGGTTGAGAACTGTCCCTGGTAGTTCAACTCGGGAACGATCACCAGGTCTTTTTGCTTCAACTCTTCCAGCATCTTGGGTGGCAGAGGGTTCAGGTTCATCGTATAGTACCAGCCCACAGGCAAACCGTCCTCTTTAAGCACGTTATAGGCTTCCCGGGACGGACCTTTGCTGCCGCCCCAAGTTACCACGGCTACCGAGTGCTCGGGCTGGTCGCGTTCAAACTCGTCTTCTTCCAGCAATTTAATCTTGCCGAACCGCCTTTCGGTCATCTGCACGTGGCGCTCACCCAGGTGGGTCGTGTCTCCCATGTCGTCGTGTTCGCTGCCGTTTGCCACGTAGGAGCCGGGTGAACCAGGGATGGGCATGGGTGACATTTCACGCCCTGCGTAACGGAGGTATCCGTTGCTGCCGGTGTACACCTCTCGCTTCGCTTGCTTAACCTTGGAGAGATCCGGCTTTGGTATGTTCTGGGCCCGTTCGGCTAATGACATCTCGGTCATCAGAATGACAGGGCCCTGATATTTCTCCGCCCACTCAATGGCCTTGATAGCTCCGTAGAAGCACTCTTCGACGGTACCGACCGCGATTATAGGCAATCTAACATCGCCGTGGGCCGGATACATGCAGCTAAAAAGGTCGGACTGCTCGGTCTTGGTGGGTAGGCCAGTGGCCGGGCCACCGCGTTGTACGTCCACTACCACCAGGGGAATCTCGGCGATCCAAGCCAATCCCAGGCCCTCGCCCATCAAGGATAATCCAGGGCCAGCAGTGGCAGTCATGGCGCGTTTACCGGCGTACCCCGCGCCCAGAATGGCGGTAATCGATTCGATCTCGGAGCTCACTTGATAGGCGAACCGGTTGTTACCGACCAGGTTACGTTCCATATACAGAAGGATAGTAGTGGCCGGAGAGATGGGGTAGCCAACGTAGAAGTCGAGGCCGGCAGCCATCGCGCCGATGGAAACAGCATCGTTGCCTTTGATCATTAACTGGGGGTAATCAGGCGTCTCCGGGGGAGCCAACTGCCCAAGGGAGAAGCCGCTTTGCGCTATGTGGCTGCGGCCCAGGCTCATGGCTTCAATGTTGGACCTGATTATCTCCGCGTCTTCGGCGCGTCCGCGGTTGAACCGTTCCTCAACGAAGCTCACCAGATTTTCTTGGGGCATATTTATCAGGTGGGCCAACGCACCGATAATCACCATATTCGCGGCCCGGTTGTTGCCTGTGGATTTGGCCAGTTCTTCAAATGGCAAACCAAAACTTCGGTTGTCGCCCTCTAGTTCAAACTCGGCGGAATTGTAGATCACCACGCCGTCGTCACGGACATCGTCGTAGTGGGCGTCGTAGGCTTCCTTATTGAAAGCGACAAGGACGTTAACATCGTCGCCCGGGGCCAGTACGGGGTCTACTGAGATTCTGGCTTGGGTCCAGGTGGGCCCACCAAGAATCTGAGACGGAAATGTGGCAAAGGTCAAGGCGTGGTAGCCAACTTGCGTAGACGACTGGGCTAGGCCCTCTGCCGAAGTAACGACCCCTTGGCCGCCCTCGCCCGCGAAACGTACTACGAAGTCGCGCAACTGCATGTTAAAAAGTCCTCAAGGCCTAGCGAGCTGGCCTATACGAAATGATCGCTTGGGTTGAAACGGCAAAACGCCATATGGATGGGTCGGAAATCAAAGATGAAAATTGGAACGAGGTGCGCCGTGGGCGTGGCGATGTTGCCGTAGATGTCATGACGATCGTCGAATGCGTCCTCTGAGGCGGTCCAGCGTCCGCAGTCCAATGATTTTCGTTGGGCGGACACCAGTTATGATGACAACCTATCCGGTCGTGGTCACAGGCGTAGAAGCCAATAGAATATATCATCCGTTGGTTTCTATTGTCAATTATGTGTAGCCAATTTTCTAGCTTGATTGCCATGCCTAGCATTTTAGCGGAAGCTCTGAACGGGAAGGAACCGTCCCCGTATCCCAGAGTTTCGACAATTGGCCCATCATGTAGACGGGAGGCCGTTGTTTGCCGATTTTGGGGTATGCTAGAATCCCCGACATGGAAGAGACCCCCGATTTGGAAGTGGCTGGGGAAGTGATCGTGTCCAAAGACACTAAGTTTTGGGTGGCATTGAGCCGGGTTCCGCAGTTGGGAACCGTGCGGTTCCGACGCCTGGAATCGCACTTTGGTACACTGGATAACGCCTGGCGCGCCTCATTTAATGAACTGAGGGCTGCCGGACTTGAAGACCGGCCGGCCCGGGAAATCGTGGCCGCCAGGAATAATTCGTCTCCTGATGAAGAGATGGCTGCCCTTGAACGTGCAGAGGTTACGGCTGTAACCTGGAATGAGCCCGGATACCCGTCCCGGTTGAAAGAGATTGCTGATCCGCCGGCCGTTCTCTATTACAAAGGAACGTTGTTGCCCATCGACCAGCGGTCCGTGGCCGTTGTCGGCACCAGGAGTCCTACGACCTACGGGCGGGAAGCTGCCGCGATGCTTAGCCGTGGACTGGCTGAGACAGGGCTGACGGTGGTTAGCGGTCTGGCGTTGGGTATCGACGGTATAGCCCATCGGACGGCGCTGGAGAGCGGGGGCCGCACTATTGCGGTCTTGGCCGGCGGGCTGGACAGCGTTTATCCTAAAGATCATACCGGCCTGTTCAGGCAGGTACAGGAGCGGGGAGCAGTAATCAGCGAGCAACCGCTAGGCGTAAGGCCCGATTCCCGGAGCTTCCCACGGCGCAACCGCCTCATCAGCGGGGTATCCTTGGGCTCGGTGGTGGTTGAGGCAGCCGAAGGCAGTGGGGCCCGCCATACGGTCTACCACGCTCTGGACCAAAACCGGGAGGTGTTCTGCGTACCGGGGAGTATCTTCTCTCCGGCCAGCGACTTCACCAACCGGATGATCAAGGAAGGCGCGAAATTGGTGACCGGAATCACTGATATTTTGGAAGAGTTGAATATTGCCGAGGTCGCTCTAGGAGCAAAATCGGCGGAGAGGAAACCGGAACTAGCTCCGGAACAACTGCCGTTCATTGGGGGAGACGGTGACGAACCGGAGGAGGCGGCGCTTCTGAGTCAGCTAAATGAAGCTCCGGTGCACATTGATGACCTTCGGCGGAACACCGGTCTTCCCATCCCCTCGGTCAGTAGTACGCTAACAATGCTAGAGTTAAAGGGAAAGATTAAACAGGTCGGTTGCATGCACTACATCAGAATTAGAGAAGAAGCGGCGGTATATGACAACTAAAACCGGCGCATCGTCAAAGATAGCGGACAAGACCGCGGCGAAGAAGACCACGGCCAAGCGAAAGACCACAAAAGCCAAAGGAGCCAAGGCCAAGTCGGCCGCCGTTAAGCTGCCAAGTTCAGCCGGCAAGAGCCTGGTGATTGTCGAGTCTCCAGCCAAAGCCAGAACGGTTGGGCAGATCTTGGGCAAGAAGTACGTCGTGACGGCGTCCCAGGGACACGTCCGCGATCTGCCCAAGAGCAAGATAGGCGTCGATGTAGAGCAGGACTTTGAGCCGTCTTACATCATCATGAAAGACAAGCGTAGCTTGCTGACTCAGATCAAGAAGGCAGGCAACGACGCTAAAGAAATCTTCCTGGCCACTGACCCGGACCGGGAGGGCGAAGCAATCTCTTGGCACCTTCAGAGCGCGGCAGATTGGCAGGACCTCTCCACCCCCCCCAAGAGGGTGGTGTTCCACGAGATCACGAAAGAAGCGGTTGAGGAGGCCTTCCGGAACCCCCGGGAGATCGACATGCAGTTGGTCAACGCCCAGCAGGCGCGCCGCATCTTAGACCGCCTGGTTGGCTACCAAATCAGCCCCTTGCTCTGGCGCCGGGTCCAGCGCGGAACGTCCGCGGGCCGGGTGCAGTCGGTATCTTTACGCATGGTGGTTGACCGGGAGCGGGAGATAGAAGCCTTCGTTCCGGTGGAGTCGTGGACCATTGATAACCTGCTCCGGAAGGCCGGCGAAGAACCGGTCGATAAGAACCAGTTCTCAGCCACGTTGCACTCCGTTAAGGGTGAGCGTGCCCGGATAACCATCCCCAAAGAAGAAGACGCCCGGCGTTATGAAACCGAGTTGGTGGACGCCGGCTACAAGGTTGCCGAGGTCCGCAAACGGGACGTGCGCCAGCGGCCTTCAGCGCCGTTCACCACCAGCACCATGCAGCAAGACGCAGGCCGGAAGCTGCGCTTCACCGCTCAGCGGACGATGTCGGTGGCCCAGCAACTGTACGAGGGACTTAATGTGGGTAGTGGCGGACCGATCGGCTTGATTACCTACATGCGTACCGACTCCACTCAGGTGGCGAGTTCGGCCATCGCCGAAGTGCGCGATTACATCAAAGACCGTTACGGCAAAGACCACTTGCCAGCCAAACCCAAGGTCTACACCCGGGCCGCGAAAGGCGCTCAGGAGGCCCACGAGGCCGTCCGTCCTACGTCGATCAAGCGGGACCCAGCGTCATTGAAGGATTTTCTATCGCTGGACCAGTTGAACCTCTACACCCTGATATGGGAGCGGATGCTGGCCAGCCAGATGGAGGATGCCAGGTCGGAGGCTACCACGTTGAACATCGATGCCACCTGCAAAGGCACAGGCAACGTGTACAACTTCCGTGCCACCGGCTCGGTCCTCAAATTCGCCGGGTTCCGAACCGTTTACATCGAAGGCCGGGACGACAGCAACGAGAGCGACGACAAGAAAACCCTGCCGGCGCTGGCCGAAGGCGACGCCTTGGATTGCTCAAAGATCGAGGCGAACCAGCACTTCACCGAGCCGCCCCCCCGTTACACGGAAGCCACTCTGATCAAGGCCATGGAAGAGAAGGGCATCGGCCGCCCCAGCACCTATGCCCCGACCATCGGCACGCTGGTGGACCGGATGTACGTGGAGCGGGAGCGGAACCGGTTGTCGCCCACGAAATTGGGAATCACCGTTACCGACCTGCTGACCGAGTATTTCTCAAACGTCATGGACCTAAACTTCACCGCGAAGATGGAAGAAGAACTGGACGATGTGTCCCGGGGCGAACGGGAGTGGATACCCATGTTGGGCGAGTTCTACGGTCCGTTCCAAAGTGCTTTGGCCAATGCCGATGAGAAAATGCCCAAGATTCGCATGGACGAGGAGACCGACGAGGTCTGCGACTGTGGCGGAAGCGCGAAGTGCGAGCACACGCAAGTATGCGGCAAACCCATGGTCATCAAGTCCGGCCGATTTGGCCGGTTCATGGCGTGCACTGGATTCCCGGATTGCCGAAATACCAAGGCTATCCTGAACAAGACCGGTGTCACCTGCCCCAAGCCGAATTGCGGGGGGGACATCGTAGAACGCCGCGCCAAAGGCCGGGGCCGCTCCTTCTTCGGCTGTTCCAAATACCCGGAATGCGACCTTTTATTGAACCAGCGCCCGTTGCCCGCTCCATGCCCGGAGTGCGGCAGCATGATGGTCTTAAAAGGCCGTGACAATGGGGCGTGCACTTCCTGTTCATGGCAAGAGGCCATCTTAGAGAATCCTGATGGCCCAGACGCCGGCAATGCGGAAAACGCGGATAACCGTGAAGAGCTGGCGCCGGTTGGCGACTAGCCTAAACAACCTCGGTCTTGAGGGTTTAGCCCAGTTCGACTACTACCTGGAGGCGTTTCCCCGTTACCTCCGAGGCCAGCGTGGTCTGTCAGAAAACACTGAACGGGTCTACCTGGCTGACCTGCGGTCGTTTCGGCAGTATCTGGCCAAGGAAGATTTGGAGCTGACGGACATGGACCGGCACATCCTGCGTGCCTACCTGGCATGGTTGGCGACTGAAGGCAGGGACGGTGAACGGGGGTTTGCCAGGGTTAGCGTGGCCCGTAAGCTGACTGTTTTGAGGACCTTTTACCGGTTCTTGGTCCAGGAGGGGTTATTTCGCTCTACCCCGGTACCATCGGGCCGCAGCTTCAAACTCAAGGTCCCTAAGACCCTCCCCAGTTTCTTAGGGCAGAGGGAGGTCTCCCGGCTGATGGACGCTCCGGATGAATCGACGGTTCACGGTATGCGGGACAAAGCCGTTCTAGAGACTTTATACGCCTGTGGCATCCGGCTGGCGGAGCTCCATGGGCTGGACCTGGCGGACATCAACTTCTCGAGCCGGGAGATATTGGTCCGGGGCAAAGGCTCCAAAGAGCGGATGGTGCTTTTCGGACAGCCCTCCCACGACGCTTTGCGGCGGTACATAGCTGAAGCCCGGCCCCGGTTGATGTCCAGGCCCACACAGGCGCTTTTCCTGAACCGGTACGGCGAACGGCTGTCCCGGCGCAGCTTAGAGAAACTGGTGCGCCGGTATTCTGCCGTGGCCGGCACGAGAGCCGATGTCCATCCCCATACCCTGAGGCATACCTTCGCCACCCACATGTTGGAAGGCGGCGCCGACCTCCGTGTGATCCAGGGGTTGTTGGGGCATTCCAGCGCCACCACCACCCAGATCTACACTCACGTGACCCAGCGGGAGGCCCTGACGGCCTACCTGTCCAGTCATCCCCGGGCTGACGAACCGGCGAACCGGGCGCCAGGAAAACCCTCCGTAGCGGGGGAACCACAATCCGCAGGCAAGGACACCTAGATCGATGGCCAGTTTCTTGATATTGAACGGCCCCAACATCAACATGTTGGGACGGCGGGACACTTCGATCTATGGCTCCAAGACCCTGAATGAGGTCAACCAGGAAATCAGCCGGGTGGCCAAAGACCTGGACGTCGAAGTTGTCTTTTACCAGTCCAACGTTGAAGGGGAACTGGTCGATTGCATCCAGGAACATTGGGGCAAGGTCCAGGGAATAATCCTGAATCCCGGCGCTTTAACCCACTACGGCCTTAGTTTGAAAGACGCAGTCATCGATTGTCCGTTGCCCGTGATCGAGGTGCATTTGGGCAATCCATGGTCCCGGGAGCCCTGGCGCCGGGTGTCGGTTATCTCCGATATCGCCCGGGGCCAGATTGCCGGTTTTGGATGGAGAAGCTATACTTCGGCCCTTCAGGTATTGGCCGCATTGGTTGAGGAGGAATCCAGATGAAAGAAAGAGTGGAGGGAATTGTCGCTCAGTTCCAGGATCAGGAGCTGGACGGTGTCTTAATATCGGCTCCAGAGAACCGGCGCTACCTGTCCGGATTCAGCGGCTCGGCCGGCTATCTGTTCATCACCAAGGAAAACGCATTGCTCGTCACAGATTCCCGTTACACCGAGCAAGCGACTAAGCAGTGCCCGGCTTTTCAGGTCAAGCAGGTGCGTGGTGGCTGGGATTGGCTTGTGGAGGAATTGAAGGCTTCTGGGGTCAAGAAGGTGGGCTTCGAAAGCCAAGACATGACGGTCTCCTCCTACAACAGCCTGGTCGACGCCGTCAAAGGCGATTCAAGTTTGGGCGGTGTATCACTGGTCCCCGCACCCGGACTGGCCGAGAACCAACGCATCATCAAAGACAAAGAAGAGCTGTCGATGTTGCAACTGGCCATCGACGCCGCAGACAAGGCCATGGACCAAGTCTGCCCGGCGATCACCCCCGGCATGACGGAGAGAGAGGTGGCTTGGAAGATGGAAATGGCCATGCGCGACGCCGGCGCCGACGCCATCAGCTTCGACACCATTGTGGCTGCCGGCCCCAATGGTGCGATGGCCCACCATCAACCCTCCGATTATGTGATTAAACAAAGCGACCCCATCGTGATCGACATGGGCGCCAAGGTGGGTGGCTACTGCTCCGACCTTTCCCGGTCCATCGCCGTGGGTGAGCCCGACGAGACCTTTAAAAAGATCTACGATATCGTTTTGGGCGCCCAATTAACGGCCATCAATACTGTGAAGGTGGGAATGACCGGCGAAGAAACCGACAGCCTTTCCCGGGACGTGATCGCCGAAGCTGGCTATGGCGACAATTTTGGCCACAGCCTGGGCCATGGCGTGGGATTGGTGATCCACGAGAACCCCAGGGTCGGACCCAGGTCTTCCGATATCTTGGAACTGAACACCGTGTTCACCGTCGAGCCGGGCATCTACCTGACCGGCTGGGGCGGCATCCGTATCGAAGATATTGTGATACTTCGGGAAGACGGCGCCGTGCCGCTGAGCAAAGCGTCAAAGTAAAACTCGGTCTGGCCTCCAGGCTGCCAGCGTTGTTTCGCCCCTTAGTGATAAACTATTTTTAGATATTGCGGAGTTTGATTTATTGGATTTCCGCATTTCCCTCACAAGGCCGTAGCCACATTCTCGGAGGATTCCTAGATGTCCATAAATTTCAGTGATCTCAGCCGTGGGCTCGTCATTGAGCTGGACGGCCAGCCCTGGGAAGTGATGGATTACGAGCGCCACAAGATGCAGCAGAGGGCGCCCGTTACCCGCATAAAAATGAAGAATCTGCTGAGTGGGACCGTGGTGGAACGTACTTTTCAGCAATACAGCACTGGGTTTACCTTAGCCGACGTGGATAGCCGGCCCACTCAATACCTCTACACCGACGGAACCTTCTATTACTTCATGGACCAGGAGACCTTTGACCAATATGACCTGACGAAAGAGATACTGGGGGGCGCGCTGGATTACCTGAAAGAGCAGGCCATGGTAGAGGTGGTTCTTTACAACGGCGCACCGATCAGCGTCAAGTTGCCGACCCATGTCGAGCTTGAAGTCGTTGAAACGCCTCCGGCTTTCCGCGGCGATACCGCCCAAGGCGGCAACAAACCGGCCACTCTGGATACCGGTCTCCGCGTCAACGTCCCCATGTTCATTACTCCCGGCACGGTGATCCGGGTGGACACCCGCACCGGAGACTACACCGAGCGCGTGAGCTAAGCCGTGGCTGTCTATACTGTCAGCCAGGTTTCATCGCATATCAAGGAGTCGCTTGAGTCCGACCCGTTGCTGATGGACCTGTGGGTCGTCGGCGAGGTCTCGGGCCTCCGGGCTTCATCCGCCGGACACACCTACTTCAGTCTCAAGGACCGGGAAAGTCTGCTGCGCTGCGTAATGTTCAGAGGCCAGCAGGGGGCAGAACTGCTTTCCGAAGGAGATTCCATCTCGGCCCACGGCAAGATCACCTTCTACCCCCGGGGGGGCACCACCGACTTCATGGTGGACTTGGCCATGCCCGAGGGAGTGGGGGAACTGGCCTTGGAATTGGAGCGGTTGAAGCAGAAGCTGGCTGCCGAAGGGTTGTTCGAAGCCAGCCGCAAACGCGAACTTCCCAAGTTTCCCGAGAAAGTGGGAGTCGTTACATCCGCCACGGGCGCGGTGTTCCACGATATCCAAAACGTTATCCAGCGCCGCTATCCTTTGGCGGAGCTGGTGCTATCGCCCAGCTTGGTCCAGGGCCCCGAGGCCGCCCCCAAGATTGCGGCTGCCCTGGAGTTGCTGGACCGGGATGGCGGCTGCGACGTGATAATCGTCGGCCGCGGCGGCGGGTCCATGGAAGACCTCTGGCCGTTCAACGAAGAGGTAGTGGCCAGGGCCATTTATGCCTGTAAGACGCCGGTGGTCAGCGCGGTGGGCCATGAGACCGACGAGACCATTGCCGACTACGTAGCCGACGTCAGAGCACCGACACCGTCCGCCGCCGCCGAATTGGTTGTGCCCGACGGTTTTGCGCTGCGGAGAAACCTGGATAGCGTCGCCAACATGTTCTACCGGATGTTGACGGACCAGACTGCCCGGTACCGTTCTGAGGTGAGGGTGGTCCGCCGCCGTATGGAAGTCAGCCTGCCCGACATCCAGACTTTGCGCCGGCGGGTCGATGATGTTGAGCGGGTCATGCAGTTGGCGTCCTCCAGATTGCTGACGGAGTACAAGATGAAAGTGGACGGGCTCGGTCAGCGGCTGCGCGCCCTCGACCCGCATGCGACGCTGAACCGGGGGTTCTCCATCGTCCAACTGCCGGATACAGGACAAGTTGTGTCTAAGACCGGGCACGTCTCGGAAGGCGATGCTCTAGAAATCACGGTGACTGACGGTTCGGTCGCAGCGGTGGCAGGATCCAACAATGCCGTTCCGCCTTCTCGGCAAGATGCAAAACCCAGGGCGCCGAAGCGAAAATCCAAAGCCAAGACGGTTCAACCCAACGGAATGGCCCCGCTCTTTTAGCCATCCTCCCCTTGCGGATTCCGCCTCCGGCTGGCATGCTTGTGCCGCGAGAAGATCGCCTCTGACCCAGCGCCATCAGGAGTCTAGACCATGGCCAAACCCAAGAGGTCCTCGCCCAATGGGAACACAGAATCGACGAACTTCGAGGGCTCATTCGCTCGTCTGCATGAGATGGCCGAGCAATTGGAGGCCGGTGGTTTGACCCTGGCTGAGGCCACCGCTCGTTTCGAAGAGGGAATGAAGCTGGTGCAGCATTGCAACGAGCTTCTGAACACCGCAGAATTGAAGATCACCGAGTTGAGAGAGGCATACCGTCCAGATGAATCTCAACCGGGTTTCGACGGCCTGGACGAGTTGGGAGAAGATCCGGAAGAGTAGTACCAGACCCATTTCACCGTCGAAAACGATAGTAGAGGTGTCGATTTAAGGATGTTGAGTATCGGGTGGTTCTCCACGGGTCGTGGAGAGGGTTCGCGGGGGCTCCTTAACTTTGTGCAAAAGCGCCTAGTCGAAACTGGCGCCGGAGCCCGAATCGACTTTGTTTTCAGCAACCGGGAGCGAGGCGAGGCCGAAGGCTCCGACAGGTTTTTCAAGCTGGTAGACGACTACGGCATCCCGCTGATCACCCATTCTTCCTCGGCCTTTCGAAAGACTGTGGGAGGCCCTTTCTCTGCCCACCGCGACGAGTTTGACCAAGAAGTGATGGACAAGTTGGCCGGTCGTGATGTCGACATCTGCGTGTTGGCCGGTTACATGCTGATAGTCGGCGGCAAGATGTGCCGTGAGTATCCCCTGCTGAACCTGCATCCCGCGCTTCCCGATGGCCCAACTGGCACTTGGCAAGAAGTAGTCTGGAGTCTGATCAACTCCCGGGCGTCCGAGACGGGGGCCATGGTTCACCTGGCCACCGAAGAAGTCGACCGGGGACCCGTCATCTCGTACGTTACGGTGCCGATAACCGGTCCCGGGTTTGACCAGCACTGGAAGTCGCTGCTGACCGAAGACTTACGGAATATCAAGAAGACCCAGGGTGAGGACTTCGCCCTCTTCCAGACCATCCGCAGAGAGCAATACCGAAGGGAGCCGTATCTGTTGTTCGAGACACTAAGTGCCGTCAGTGATGGAGCGGTTGCCGTCCGGGGCGGACAGGTCTTTGACGCCTCCGGAGCGCCGCTATCCCGGTCCATGCCCAACGGCCTCTGCCTCGATCAGCGAGTCACGCGAGCAATGTTGGAAAACCCGGCGGAAACCGCCGGCTAGGCAGTTTTCTGGACCGGATGGGGCGGCAACGTAACCTTGCCGCCGCCGTCACTGAAGAGACTTGGCTGGGCGTTGCCCTCTATCGAGTCCCGGTCTACTACGCAGCGGACGACTTCTTCCAGCGACGGCAGATCGTACATCACATCAAGCAGTGTGTCTTCGATGACGTATCGCAAACAGCGGGCGCCAGTTTGTTGTTCCAAGGCGCGCTCGGCCGCTGCCTCCAGGGCATCGGGGGTGAACTCCAGTTCCACGCCGTCCATACTGAACAGTTGATAATATTGTTTTATGATGGCGTTTTTGGGCTCGGTAAGCACGCGGACCAATGACTCTTTGTCCAGAGATTCCAGTCCAACGGTGACAGGAAGCCTTCCGACCATCTCCGGAATGAAGCCGAATTGCAATAGGTCTTCGGGAACTACCTGGGTGAGTGCGCTTCCTTCCGATTCTGCAGCGGTGCGGCCACCGGCCAGGAATCCCAATTGGGAAGCTCCGGAACCGAGTCGCTTGGTAACGATTTCCTCAAGACCGTCGAAGGCGCCGCCGCAGATGAACAGGATGTTGCGGGTGTCAATCTGGAGGAACTCTTGGTGGGGGTGCTTGCGGCCGCCCTGCGGAGGCACGTTGGCAACGCATCCCTCCACTATCTTCAGCAATTCTTGTTGCACGCCTTCGCCGGAAACGTCCCGGGTGATGGACCGGTTGACGCCTTCTTTGCGGGCGATTTTGTCCAGTTCGTCGATGTAGATGATGCCGTGCTCGGCCCGGTTCACATCCCAGTCAGCCGCTTGAATCAGTCTTAGCAGGATGTTTTCCACGTCCTCGCCGACGTATCCGGACTCGGTGAGCGACGTGGCGTCGCAGACCGCGAACGGGACTTCAAGGGTCCGGGCTAGAGTTTCCGCCAAGAGGGTCTTGCCGCAACCAGTGGGGCCGATGAGCAGGATGTTGGTCTTCTGGAGTTCTACTTCAGAATCGGAGCGCTGGTGTCTGTTCCAGATACGCTTGAAGTGATTGTAGACCGCGACGCTGAGAACCTTTTTAGCCTTTTCCTGGCCGACTACATAAGTGTCCAGGTTGGAGTAGATTTGCCGCGGCGCCAAGGGTTGGGCCGGTTCGAATTTCTTGGCCGGGGCGGAAGCTTCGTCTTCCGCCACCTGACCCAAGATTCGGATGCAATCGTAGCAAATCGCTGATCTGCCCTCTCCGGCGACCACCATGTCCGACCCGGGCTGGGACTTTTCACAAAAAGAACACCTTGGAAGCCTTGTTCCGCTCCTTCCGTTAGCCACCCTTCACCTCACAACCATGCAACCCATTTGAGACCGCTTAGGAATTGTCGTCCTCCGACTTCTTGGCGCCAAGGATCTCGTCAACCAAGGAATACTCCACTGCTTGCTCGGCGGAAAGGTAATAGTCACGGTCGGTGTCTCTGGCTATCTTGTCGTAGCTCTGACCGGTGTTTTCCGACAGCATCGTCCGGATCTTGTCCTGCAGCCGGATGATCTCCCGGGCCGCAATCTCGATATCCGTTGCCTGACCTTGGGCCCCGCCCATGGGTTGGTGCATGTGGACCGTGGAATTGGGTAGAACATACCGCTTGCCCTTTTCTCCGCCCGACAGCAGAATCGTGGCCATGCTGGCCGCCATTCCCAAACAGATGGTAGAGACTTCAGGGCCAATCAAGTGCATGGTGTCGTATATAGCCAGTCCGGCGCTGATTACGCCGCCAGGGCTATTGATGTAAAGGTTGATGCCCTTATCGGGGTCTTCCCTTTCAAGAAAGAGCAGTTGGGCGATGATCAGATTGGCTATATTGTCGTTGATGGGCGTACCGAGAAATACGATCCGCTCCTTTAGTAGAAGGGAATAAATGTCGAATGCCCGCTCACCCCTTGGGCTGGTCTCAATGACCATGGGCACCATGTTTTGAGGGACAAATAATCCGCCGGTGTTGGGGACGTCTTGCATCGGAGTGTGCTCCTTATTCAGTTGCTTTTTCGGCCGTTGTTGATTCTTCTTCCGGCTCGGTTTCTCGATTGGATTCCGGGGAGTCCGCCGATTCATCGGTGGGCGGGGACTCTTCGACGGCGGGGCTGGCAGAGGCCTCTCCTTGTACTATTTCCAATAACCTGGCCATGATCTTACGGTTCATCAGGGATGTCCGGATGGATTCTTTGGCGTTTTCTGTGCTCAAGGCCTGCATCATGGATGCTTCTGATTCGCTCCCGGTGGAGGAGATCAGGTTGCTAATCTCCGCGTCTACGTCTTCCGGGGAAATGTCGATATTCTCCACATCCGCCAGTTTTCGCAGGAGCAGGAATGTATTGAGCCGGTCTTCCGCTTGTGGCTTCATCTGCTCCCGGAGCTCTTCCTCGGTTTGGCCCACTAAACTGAGGTAGAGTTCCATGTCCATGCGCTGGTTACGCAGTGACCGTTCGCGCTCCTCGTACATTAAGTCTAATTCGCGCTGGTAGACCAGTTCTGAGGCGTCGATTTTAGCCAGTTTTTTGACCTCTTCAAGGCTGGATTGCTCCAGGCGGCGGGTCTCAGCTGCCTCGGATTCTTCATTGAGACGTTGACGAATGTGGTCGGATAGGGCGTCCAGGCTCTCAAAACCTTCCCGAACTCCCTTGGCGAATTCGTCGTCCAATTCCGGCAGATTCTTTTCCTTCACGGAGAGCGCTTCCACGTTGAAATGGCACTCTTTGCCGGAGTAGTCTTCTTGGGGGTAATCGTCGGGGACGGTCAGTGTGAATTCCTTGGACTGCCCTTCGTTCATGCCCTCCAGATAGACGGAGAAGCCCGGCAGCGGCAGGTTGTTGTCCAACTGGGGAATGAAGTCGATTCCCTCGTCGTTTATGGTTTGCTCGCCGCCGATTGTTCCTTTGACGTTGATGGTCACCAGGTCTCCAAAGGCCACCGGGCGCTCTACTGGCTCCCATGGGGCTGATTCAAAGCGCAAGTCCTCAAGCACATGATCGACCTGTTCATCGGTAATTTCCACCTCTTCCCGCTCGAGGTGGATGGTGTGGAATTCTCCCAGGTCCACGATGGGTTCCAGTGGAACCACGGCCTTAAACGACACGGGCGCCATGTCAATCACTTCTAACTGGGGTTCCATGAAGGCCTGGATGTCTTCATCCTTTAATACTTTGTCCAGCGATTCGGGGATCATGAACTCCAGCGCTTCATGGACCAGAGCTTCCCGGCCGAGGTGGTTTTCAATCACGGAACGAGGGGCTTTGCCAGGGCGGAAACCGGGGATGCGGACTCGGCTGGCCACTCTTCTAAAAGACCGGTTTAAGAACGGCTCCTCATCTTCAGCGTCCATAGAAATGGTGATGGTTACTTCTGTGGGTGTGACTGAGTCTTTTGTGACGTTCAACGCCTTCCCTCTTCGTAGGCTGTAGAGGCCGCGGGTGAAACGGCCGATGGATTTGCCGCCCAAACGGCGGGCGCGAAGTTGGCCCTGCAGCGTGTTTGGGGTAGCCGCAATTATAACATACCTTCCGTTTGGCCTTTCACCAATAATTCCTGACTGGACCGCCCTGCTCCACCCATGCTCCGGGCCCGGCATTCCATCCCCGGCATTCAATCCATTGTTGCCCGCCGGTTGCCCGCCCTAATGATAGGGTTGTACAGCGTCATATCAGGCGCTTAGAGGTAATTGAGGGCCGGTCTCTCTTAGATTTTGACCAAAATTGATATCAGTTTAAGAATTAATCGAAATTCACCCCAATATTCCATTGACAGTTATGTTTACAAATTGGTAATTTCACAAGGCATCCTATCGGCGCGGGGAAAGTTGGGCGGCGGGTCTACTGGATATCCTCATAGGACCCTTCTTGGATCTCTAACCCCGTCTCCCCGGGAATTTTTCAGGACACTTGCTGGAGTTGCCAGCAAAAGTGATGTGGCCGCCAGAGCAAACCTGGCGGACGGGAGCGGCGGTGGCGCTGGAAACCCTGACACGAACAGCAGGAAGATCAGACTCTTGGCTTGCGGAGTGTATGGACCGCACCAATCGCGATTCCCAAGGCCGTCTCGAAGTTTCTCACCGGCCCGTGCTTGCGGCGGAGTCGGTCAATCAGCTTATGCTGCAAGATGATGGAATCTACGTGGATGGCACCACCGGAGAAGGTGGCCACTCTGAGGCCATTCTTCAGGCTGAGCCACCAGTCCGGATCGTCTTGGGCATCGAACTGGACCCCAGGTCCCTGGACACGGGCCTCTCCCGGTTGAGCCGGTTTGGCGGCCGTTTCATATCCGCCCAAGGCAACTATGCCGACATGGCAGAGCTTGCCGCAGGACGGGGAATCACCAGCGTTCACGGAGTGTTGTTGGATCTGGGGTTCTCTTCCCGCCAGGTCGAAAGCCCCGGGTACGGTCTGAGTTTCCAGGTGGACGAGCCTCTGGACATGCGATATGACCCTCACGGAGCCTTGACCGCCGAAGAGATCGTCAATACCTATGGCGAAAGGGAACTGGGACAACTCATCCGCCGCTACGGAGAAGAGCCCCGGGGAATGAGTATCGCCAGGGCGATTACTGATGGCAGGCCCGTCGCCACGACTGGTCAATTGGCTTCTATAATCGGTGCGGTTCTGGGACGCCGGCCTGGTCAACGGGTCAATCCGGCCACCAAAACCTTCCAAGCGCTACGAATCGCCGTCAATGATGAGTTCTCCAATATCGAGAGAGGTTTGGACGCGGCTGTGGGCCTCCTTGCCCCGGGCGGCCGGTTGGCGGTGATCAGCTACCACAGCCTGGAAGACCGGATCGTTAAATCATTCTTCAACCAAGAAGCAGCCACCTGCGTATGCCCTCAAGCATTGCCGGTATGCGTCTGCGGTCAGACTCCGCGCTTGAAGATCATCAACCGGCGGGTAATAAAACCGTCAAGCGAAGAGGTCCAGTCCAACCCGCGGAGCCGCAGCGCCAAACTGCGGGCTGCCCAGCGGATCTAGCTGCACCACTGCCGGATGAATAAGGTTTTGGGAAAGATACGGCACAGATAAGGAAGGTGACAGATTGGCAAAGGATAATTTTTATACTGCGGTAGACATCGGCACCGATAAAGTTACCTCCATTATGGCCCGTGTGGGCAGCGAAGGCGAACTTAAAGTGCTGGGCACCGGTGTCGTGACATCCCAAGGGATTCAAAAGGGCCAGATCGAGAATATTGAAGAGGTCCAAGAAGCAGTTGGGGCCTCCCTGGAGGAAGCTCAACGATACATCGGAAAAGGAGTGCCAACCGGGGTTTACGCCAGTGTCACCGGTACGCACCTGACATGCCTCAACACTAAAGACGTGGTTGGTAATCCAGACGACGTGGGCGACATCACGACGCGTTTGTTGGACCGATTACTCCGGGGTTCCTTCCCCGATGTCGGACCAAACCAGGAGGTTCTCCACGTTATTCCCATCGGATACCACGTCGACGGCCTGTCGGGTATTCGCAATCCGGTGGGACTCCACGGCAATCTGGTGGAGGTGGAGGCCCACGTGGTGATCGGAGACGCCGTCACCTTGAAGAACACCGTAAAGGTGATTGAGTCCAATAAGGCTTCCATGAAAAGCTTGGTGCTTCATTCTTTGGCTTCCGCTGAGGCGACCCTCAACGGCGACGAGCGTGAGATGGGTGTTGTGTTGGCCGATATCGGCGGCGGCACCACCGACATCGCCATCTACCGCCAGGGCCAACCGTGGTATTCGGCAGTCATCCCGGTGGGCGGCAGCCAGTTGACCAAAGATCTTTCGGTCGCCCTTAAGACGCCGATGTACCTGACCGAAGAGATGAAGATAAAGTGGGGCAGCGTGATGCCCGAGGCCATCCCAGCCGACGAAGAAGTAGTGATACCCAGCTTCCAGGGGCAGCCCAAGCATTCGCTGCCGCGCCGTATCTTGAGCGAACCATTGCACGCCAGGATGTTGGAATTGATAAAGATGATTGTCTTGAAGGTAAGGCAGTCCGGACTGAGGGAATTTCCCCCTGGCGGTATCGTGCTGACCGGCGGAGGGGCAGAGATGACCGGATTAGCGGAACTGGTCCGAAAGACCCTTGGAGGGCAGGTGCGGATCGCCTACCCGGAGGGTATCGCCGGTCTGCCGGCCCAGCTAAGGAAACCGGCCTTCTCGGCTTCCGTCGGGCTGCTCTTGTGGGGAATAAAGCACCAGGACGAAACACGGGCATCCTTGAACGGAGGGCGGTCGATGAATGGAAACAAATCTTGGGGATGGGGGTTGGGCAAAAAAATAGCAGCCGCGGTGAAATAGCAACAGCAAAGCCGCCGGCGCAGAATGACCGCGCTGACGCTCTGGTGAATCGCCCGGATAGGGGACTTAGTGAAACCAAACAAAAGCATAGCGGACCCATAGCGGACCCATAGCAGACCAATGAGGAGCCAAGCATTGGCCTCCGAAAAAATTCGATGATGACGATGTGGAGGATCTAGCATGGTACAAGACAACTCGGCAGCCTGGGAACCTAGCGCGGAAGTAGACAAGACTTTCGAAATGGTTACGGAGATCAACGCCGGTGCGCCCAATATCAAGGTGGTGGGAGTGGGCGGCGGCGGCAGCAATGCCGTTAGCCGAATGTTCAAAGATAAACTTCCGGTCGTGGAGTATTTCAGCGTCAATACCGATGCCCAGCACCTTTTCCGCTGCGACGTCTCCCACAGACTGGCCATCGGTCAGAACTTGACCAGAGGCCTGGGTTCCGGCGCTAATCCCGATCTGGGCCGGCAGGCAGCCGAAGAGAGCCGCCACGATATTGAGAAAGCGATGGAAGGCGCAGACATGGTCTTCCTGGCCGTGGGCATGGGTGGCGGCACCGGTACAGGAGCCGCTCCGGTGATCGCCCAGGTCGCCAAAGAGTCCGGCGCTCTGACCGTGGCCGTGGTCAGCAAGCCGTTCTCCTTCGAAGCCAATGCGCGTAAGAAGAACGCTGAGGAAGGCATTGCCCGGCTTAGGGACAACGTGGACACTCTGATCGTCATCCACAATGACCGGTTGTTGCAGCTGAACTCCCAAGGCGAACAGACCTACACTTGGGAAGATGCTTTGAAGATGGCCGACTCGGTCTTGCAACAAGGCATCCAAGCCATAGCGGAAGTGGTAACGGTGCCCGGTGAGATCAACGTTGACTTCGCCGATGTCCGCACCATCTTGAGCAACGCCGGCCCAGCGTGGTTGGCCATCGGCCGGGGCAAAGGCGAGAACCGGGCAGTGGATGCGGCGCGCATGGCCACCAAGAGTCCTCTGCTGGACATCTCCATGGACGGCGCTCGCCGGATTCTGTTCGTGATCACCGGCGGACCATCCCTCACCCTTCAAGAAGTGCAGGATTCCGCCCGGGTGATTCAGGACCTTTCCGACCCGGATGCCAATATCATATTTGGCACCTGCCGGGACCCCAAATTGGACGACGAATTAAAAATCACCATGGTTGCCGCATCCTTCCCGGTTGCCGCGGAGAATCAACAGCTACGAGAGGACGAACTAGAACGGTTGTTGCAGGATGTCATTCCCCAGTCGGAAGAAGAACTGGACGTGCCAAGTTTCCTGCGCAAGCAGGCCGGAAACAAAAACCGCGGCTTTTTCCGTTAAAATACGTCACCGAAGCAAAGGCTCCCGGTTTCACCAGTAATGCTAATATGTATCTGCGAAAAGGCTACATCAGAGCCAGATTTCCCCGGGGCCGGGAGCCCTTGAAAAATTGAGTAATGTTCTCGGAGGCCTAAGCGCACTAATCACCCCTACATAAGGCACCCTAATCAGGCGCCGGGAATCATCTTTCGACCGCTCTTCTTAATTGGAGGGCGGTCTTTTTTTGTGTCTTGATGATCCGGCGGCCCTAAGCTAAAACCGGTCAGTAGGCGCGATACGATTTTCGTAATGGTTTGACAAAAATATTGGCGGTATATAGAATAATAGACACTATAGATAGTAGTATTAGTTAACAATAACACTATATATGGTAATTATACGAATTTAAGAATAATCTAAAAAAGCAACCAAGTAATGCACTGTCCATATTGTGGCCACGCCCATTCAAAGGTCACCGACTCCCGGGTGGCCGAGAGTGGGATCCGCCGCCGTCGCGAGTGCCAAAGTTGTGAACTCCGGTTCACCACCTATGAGCGTGTTCAGGCCGCTCCCTTGATGGTGTCGAAGCAGGACAATCGAAGAGAGGAATTCAACCGTGAAAAACTCATCTCAGGAATCAGAAAAGCCTGCGCCAAAAGGCCGGTTGCCTCTCGCACCATCGACAAAATGGTCGAAGATATTGAGGCCGAATTACAACACATGGGTAACATGGAGGTTTCAACCACCGTCGTTGGCACGTTGGTAATGGAAAGACTCCGGGAATTGGACCGGGTGGCTTACATCCGTTATGCCAGCGTCTACCGGGCTTTCCAAGATATTGAAAGTTTCGAAGAAGTGGTCCGGGACCTACGGGACGATTCACAGCTTCCCCTCCTAGACATGCCGCCGCCCCTGCCCACCAAACGGCGCCGGCGGCCGGTGGAACGGGAAGCGCCATTCCGGCCGGCCCCGGTGAAAAAGTCCAGGAAGAAAAATCCGGGCAGCCAGCAAGATGTTGGTTCCCAGCGCGGCCTCATCGAATAGAAAATTTTCAGACCACCGATCAATCGACCGAAAATCAGCAGCATTATTCAATCATTCATCCAAGGAGACCCCTATCATGAACGGCAGCTTGCAGTACTCAGCTCTAACCAGGCTTTTGTCCCTTAACAACCAGGTCCACGATCTGGAGAATCAAATGATGGGCGAGACGGTTCCCATCGTGCCGCTGGGTTCGGAACTAATGGACCGGATGTTCTCGGGCAACCGCATAGCTGAAATCCAAGATGAGATTGACCAGGCCGCCAGGGCAAGTCTGACTACCTGCTGGTTGGGCAACTCAAACGACGAGGAAGAGGAATACGGGCTCTAGACTCCGCCGTTTTCCTAACTTGGTTTTCTCGAAATTGCTAGATTGATGCAGGGCGGGCCCAAGACCGGCCCTGCATTGTCGAATAATTTCCAGATAGTTGGGTCCAGCCGCCAGTCTATCCCGAAAATTCTGCCGCAGTTCTCCTGCGTTCCTCCCCGTTCACCGGCCTCTCGATCGCCCTCCGTGTATCCACCCCCAACAGCCGATTTTAGTTCACAAGATTCCCCAAATCTCTCTTGACTTCCCTCGAATTGCAGGGATAGAATTCGCCTACTACTTTTTGTAGTTTCTAGGACACGAACCACAGCATGTTGTGGTACACAACATAAAATCAACTCAGAAGTCTGGTATGCTGTAGGCAGTGTTTTGAACCGGGATTGCTTCGCCTGATCGTCTCCGCCAACACCCGGCAGGCCTGACATTCCGGCGGCGAAAATCCGGAGCTTCGATGCTACCAATGATGGACCCGGGAGAGTGCCTTGAATCCGGCCTTCGCCAGAAATACGGAGGCAGAGACGTGAAACTCTTCCAATCCGCTCACGGTTAGCCTGTCGAAGGACGGGGTCCGCCCATGGTTCGACAAGCTAACCATGAGCGGAGGGATAGAGACCCTGGCAACTTGGATTCCGGGAAAAGCCGGAATGTTACTAAGAGGAACACTGAAATGACCGCGACTCATCAAGGGCCCGGAACCCAAACAGACATACCAGAAAGACGCCGGCGCATATCAGCGGCACTAGAGGCCGCTGGAATAGCCCAACAGACCAACGACCGGTCCACCCAGTTGACTGAAAATGCCAGTGTCGTGCTGGAAAGAAGGTACCTATCCAAGGACCGGGAGGGCAATATCCTGGAAGATTCGGTGGGCATGTTCCGCCGGGTAGCCAAGAACTTATCTGAGGCCGACCTCAACTACGGCGCCACCGAAGAGGAACGCCAGGCCACTGAAGATAAGTTCCACCAGGCGATGCAGCGTTTGGAACTTCTGCCCAATTCTCCGACGCTGATGAACGCAGGCCGGGAACTCCAGCAATTGTCGGCGTGCTTCGTTCTGCCCGTCGACGATGCTCTGGACTCAATCTTCGACAGGGTTAAGCAGACCGCCCTGATACACAAGAGCGGCGGCGGCACCGGGTTCTCATTCAGCCGTCTGCGGCCGGAGGGCGATGTGGTCGGCTCCACCGGCGGCATCGCCAGTGGTCCGGTCAGCTTCATCCGCGCCTTTGACGCCGCGACCGACGTGGTGAAACAGGGCGGTACCCGCCGCGGCGCCAACATGGGCATCTTGAACGTTAACCATCCGGACGTAGAGAAGTTCATAAAGGCGAAGGAAGACGGCCTGAACCTGAGCAACTTCAATATCTCGGTTGCCGTCAGCCGCGACTTCATGGAGCGGGTCAAGGCTGGCCAGGAATACGATCTGGTCAACCCCCGCACCGGGCAGGTCACCGGCCAGCGCAACGCCAAAGAGGTGTTCGACCTGTTGACCAACATGGCCTGGAAAACCGGCGATCCAGGACTGATTTTCCTGGACCTGATCAACCAGGACAACCCCAATCCGCAGTTGGGCGAGATTGAGAGCACCAACCCGTGCGGCGAACAACCCCTGCTGCCCTTCGAGTCCTGCAACCTGGCGTCGATCAACGTGGCCCGGATGGTGACCATCACCGATGGTGACACGGTGATCAACTGGGAGAGATTGGATGAGACCATCGAAATCGCCGTCCATTTGCTGGACAACGTCATCGACATGAACAAATACCCCATCCCTGAGATTGAGGAGATGAGCAAGAAGACCAGGCGCATCGGTCTCGGTGTGATGGGCTTTTCCGATCTGCTGATACAATTGGGCATCCGCTATGACTCCGAAGAAGCCCTGCAGATGGCGGAAGATCTGTTGCGCCGTATTCAAGAGAAGACCCATCAGGCATCTTCGGACCTTGCCCTTGCCCGAGGTTCATTCCCGGCTTGGGAGGGCAGCATCTACAGCCGTCCTGGACCGGGCCGGCCTATGCGCAACTCAGCCCCAACCACCATTGCGCCTACCGGCACCATCAGCATCATCGCCGGGGCCTCCAGCGGCATCGAGCCACTGTTCGCCTTGAGCTATGTGCGTAACGTCATGGACAACACGAGGCTGGTCGAGGGCAACCCCTACTTCGAGGCCGTGGCCCGCCAGGAAGGCTTCTACTCCGAAGAACTGATGGAAGACCTGGCCAGGACCGGCAGCCTAGAAACCCTGGACATACCCCGATGGGTGAAAGAGGTCTTCCGGGTTTCCCACGACATCGCTCCCGAATGGCACGTAAAGATGCAGGGCGCAGTGCAGAAGTATATCGACAACTCGGTCTCAAAGACCATTAACTTCCCCAACAGCGCCACGGAGGAAGAGGTGGCGGGCGCCTACATGCTTGCCTATGAGTTGGGCTGTAAAGGCATCACGGTCTACCGTGACGGCAGCAAGGCTGGTCAGGTGCTCAGCACCGGCGAGACCGGAGAGAAATCCTCGGATCAGGTCGATTCCGAAGAAGTCATGGTCCCTCGCCAGCGGCCACAGTCCATACGCGGAGTCACCGAGCGGGTGCGCACCGGCCACGGCAACATGTACGTAACCATAAACTTCGACGAGGCGGACACGCCCTTCGAAGTGTTTGGAAACTTGGGGAAGGCCGGCGGTTGTGACTCGGCTCAGTTGGAGGCGATATCCCGGTTGGTCTCCCTGGCTCTGCGCTCGGGCATCGAGCCCAGCACGGTCATCGAGCAATTGCGGGGCATCACCTGCTGTCCGGCATGGGATGAAGGCACTTTGGTCCGCTCCGGCCCAGACGCCGTGGCCCTAGCTATGGAACGCCACACCTCCGGCGGACATGAGCAAAGGGAAACCAGCGATTCCGGTAGTTCCAGCGAAGTGCAGTTGAAATTCACGCCCCAACTAGCGCCCAACGGCAACGGGAATGGCAACGGCAATGGGCATGCTAAAAAGATACTCAATGCCCGCAAGTGCCCAGATTGCAACACCCCGGTCATCTTTGAAGAAGGATGCATGAAATGCGTCGCCTGCGGCTGGAACAAGTGTGAATAACGGCGATCGCCCCAGCGCAATCAATTACAGGGAGAGAAGTAGATAAAGGGGAACATCATTAAATAGTCTTTACGGGCGGGCCTAGCTGGTGCAGGATGGGTGGTGTGGAGGCCGACTGCTGCTGCGGCTAATCGAGTCTCATGTGCGGTGCGGTTTCTGCGCCAGCCAGGCTGCCTTCCCAGAGCCCCCGGCGGCCAATGCCGGGGGCTCTTTTTCTTAAGGCGAGTCAACCATACCATACAAATCCGGGGGCGAAAACCTGGGCCATGCTATAATTTCGGCGCGTCTGGGGCCCGCCATTACATAACCATTCAAAACCCAACGAAAATCGTCAGATAGCGCCCACAGCGGCCATCTTCGACCTCCGGTCTAAGCAGGAGAAATACGTCATGTCCACGGATCAAAAACCCGCCGTTGGTCAAAAACCAGCCATAGCCATAACCATGGGCGACCCCTGTGGCATCGGCCCGGAAGTGGTGGTGAAAGCCATGGCCGACCCCCAGGTCTACCGAACCTGCCGCCCCTTGGTGGTGGGCAATGTTTACGCCATGGAGCAGGCGGTGTCCCTAACGGGCGTGTCGGCCAAGATCAACGAGACCAGTGACCCCGCCGCCGCCGGACTGGAGCCGGGGGTCATCGACGTTGTGGACATCCACAACCTGAACCCCGAGGACATCACCGTAGGACAAATCAACCCCATCTGCGGGAAGGCGGCCATGGAGTGGGTCACCAAGGCCGGAGAGTTGGCTCTGGCCGGTGTGGTCGATGCCTTGGCCACCGCTCCTCTAAATAAAGAGGCGGCTAGCCTGGCGGGTTACAAGTCCATCGGCCACATGGAGCTATTACAGGAATTGTCCATGACCAAATTGGTGGCCACCATGCTGATGTCCAAGAACCTGCGGGTCGTTCATCTAAGCACTCACCGCTCGCTCCGCCTGGCCTGCGACCTAGTCAAGAAGGAACGGATACTAGACTACTTGCGGCTAACTCACGAGAGCTTCGTCAAGTTTGGATTCAAGAACCCGAGGATTGCGGCGGCGGCACTGAACCCCCATGCCAGCGACGGCGGTTTGATGGGTGACGAAGAGGCAGGCGAGATCGCCCCGGCAGTCGAGGCTGCCAAAGAAGAGGGCATCGACGCCACCGGCCCGGTCCCGGCAGACATCATTTTTCACCAGGCGATCCAGAACCAGTACGATGCGGTGCTGTGCATGTACCACGACCAGGGGCACATCCCCGTCAAGGTTTACGGCTTCGAAGAGAGTATCACCGCCAACCTTGGCCTGCCGTTTGTGCGGACGTCCGTGGACCACGGCACCGCTTTCGATATCGCGGGCAAAGGAGTGGCCAGCCACGAGAGCATGTTGGAGTCCATTCGGCTGGCGGTGGCCCTCGCCCAAGGCAACGGTCTAGCCGATTTCTGAGCGGCAGACCAGGACCAATCAAAGGCCGCGCACCAGCTACGGTGATATAATGGTGCCCGGCGTTTCCCGGTTACTCCCTTGCGCCACAAACTTATCCCCTGAGAGTGACGGACCTATCCAATGAAAGTGACGTTCATCGGTGGAGGCAAGATGGCGGAAGCCATTCTCCACGGCGTTCTGTCCGGCAAACTGGCGGCTCCCGAGGATATTAGCGTTGGCGAGCCGGTGGCCGAGCGACGCGAGTACCTTTCCAGCCAGTTCGGTGTGGCAACGGACGCCGACAACCTGAAGTCGGCCCAACAAGCCAACCTGGTGGTGTTGGCCGTGAAACCCCAAGACTTGGGTCCCGTGATGGGACAGTTAAAGGGCCACTTGGATTCCCAACAGGCTGCTCTCTCCATCGTTGCCGGGGCTAAGATGGAAACCCTCTCTGATGGATTGGGCCACAAGTCGGTCATACGCGTGATGCCCAACACCCCTGCCCAAATAGGGGCAGGCATGACGCTCTGGACCTGCTCCGAGGGTGTGGACGCCCCACAGAGGGAGATGGCCAAGTCGGTCTTGGGAACCATCGGCCAGGAGATCTACGTCTCCGACGAAAAATACATGGACATGGCCACCGCCCTCAGCGCCAGCGGCCCGGCCTACGTGTTCTTGTTCATCGAAGCGCTGATCGACGCCGGCGTCTACGTCGGGATGCCAAGAGACATGGCCCGCACGTTGGCCCTGCAGACCGTATACGGCAGCACCAAATTGGTCATGGAAACTGGGATGCACCCGGCTGAGGCGAAAGACATCGTCGTTTCTCCGGCGGGCACCACTGCCGAGGCCCTTCGTGTTTTGGAAGACCGGGGTGTTCCCGCGGCCATCGTCAGCGCCGTGGACGCCGCCTACCGAAAATCGATCCAATTGGGCCAAGGGTAAAGGGGCTCGGATTTGGCGGGACTGATTGACACGATCTTAACTCTATTCACGATTGCCATCTTTGCGCGGGTCATTCTCTCATTCATCGTGCCCTTGATCGGCGGCAGGCCCCATCCAGCCATCGTCACCATCAATAGCTTCGTGAACCAGGTCACCGAACCTATCCTCGGGCCCATCCGTCGTAGTCTGCCGAGTTTCGGCGGTTTCGACTTCAGCCCCATGGCGGTGTTGATAATAATCTGGGTGTTGCGCGCATTAATAGTATCCAGGCTTTAGTTCGCGGCGTTCGTTCGACCTTCTCAGCCTTGACCCTGCTCCTCCCTGTTCTTAAAATGGCCGCATATAATCCGATAAAATTCCAGTGTTGATAATTAATATCGATTCTGGACCTGAACCGAGATGCATCAACAAGAAATGCTGAAAGGCAACACTGAGACCTTGCTCCTGGCCCTTCTAGAGGAAGAAACCATGTACGGCTACCAGATCGTGAAGGAAGTGGACCAGCGCAGCAGCGGTTACTTCGCCTTCAAGGAGGGCACCTTGTATCCAGCCCTCCACCGCTTGGAGAAGGCCAAGTTGATCGAAGGCCGGTGGGAAGACACTCCAAACAACGTGCGCCGGCGTTACTACTTAATTACCGCCAAGGGTCAACAGGCCTTGGCCGACCGGCTAACTGAATGGCAGCGCTTCAGCAGCGCCATGAATCGGATCATGCTACCCGGTGCGAATCCAGAGCCACAGTAGGCAAATGCCATGCCATTTGAAGTCACAAATTACCTCCACACACTGGCCCGTAGGCTCCATCTCGATCCCGCCGAAAAGGCCGAGATTATCCATGAGTTGGAGACCCACCTGGAAGACAAAGCCGCTGAATTAGAGGCCCAGGGAGTGGACCACGACACTGCGGTAGCCCGTGCCGTCCAAGAGATGGGCGCCCCAAACGCGGTTGCCCGGGGCATGTACGAGGTGCATAGCCCCGGCGTGTGGCGGGACGTTCTATTGGCGACGATTCCCCACTTCTTATTGGCGTCGCTTTTCGCCCTCCACCTGTGGAGCCAATACTTTCTGGTCAGCCTGCTGCTGATTGCTATGGCGTTCGTTACCTGGCGCAATTGGCGGGCCGGCAACCCCAGCAAATGGTCGTATTCCTGGATGGGGTATTCTCTGGCGGCGCCCGCGCTGTCGTGGCTATTGTCCCTGATTACCCTAGGTTATGGCGCTTGGACCCTCATCACCACCGGGCAGTTGCCCTTCAATGTCGTGTTCTTTGTCCTGCTCATCGGATACGTGCCTTTCTCTATGTGGATCATGGCCAACGTCATCTTCAAGATGGTCAAGAGAGACTGGCTATTGGCTTCGCTTACCGCGTTGCCATTTCCCTTCCTAACCTCGTGGGTCCTGTTCCTGAACTGGCAGGGAGGGCTCTGGAGCGACCACGCGGAGAGGATGCAGGACTCTGACACTGCCAGGGCCTTGATCTTCCTGGCTATGGCTGTGACCACCGCGGTCTTCTTGAAGGTGGGCCCCCGCTTGCTCCGTATTGGATTGCTCACCGTTACCACTTCAATCCTCGTGATCATCACGGCCGCCTCTCTGCCGGTGGACTTGAACGCATTGGCCGTGATTCTGATGATTGTCGCTTCCTTGGCGTTCCTGCTCAGTCCCGCCATGTTGGAGTCCAAGATGCAACAACGGCGGCTGGAGGCTGAGGGGTTCGGAGAAGTGTCTGAAGACTGGCCACCGGACAAAACTTAGCCGGCCGGAACCTAGCCATCAAGACCTTCCGAACGGTGGCCATCGGGAAAGTAGCCATTCAGAATTTAGCGATAGTAGTCGACAGTAGTTGCTGTCTTCCCCAGGATTTGGTCCGGACATGGCATATCACTGTCGTACCCCATGAATTGGTCGTAGGCGACCGGACCTACTTGGACGGCGTAGACATCCAGCCCGCTGAATTCTACCGGTTGCTCAGTTCGGGGCGGGACCGCATCACCACCGCCGCCCCATCTCCACAGCGCTTTGCGGAGGGGTTTGCCGCAGCGGCCGAGATCGCGCCGATAGTACTGTGCCTTACTCTCTCCGCCAATTTCAGTATGACCCATGGGTCTGCCGTCGCGGCGGCTAATTCCACCGGTGGAGCTAATGTAACAGTGGTGGACACAGGGGCCGCCGCCGGTTCCCTGGGATTGATCGCGCTGGCCGCCGCACGCAGCAGTGCGTCGAACCAGCCATTGGACGTAGTGCTGGAACAGGTTTACGTGCTTGCTGCCAAAGTGGAGCTCGTGGCATTTCTGGATACTCTCAAGTACCTAGGGCGGGGCGGAAGGATCGGCCCCCTGCAGGGTTGGGCAGGATCAATGCTGGGCATCAAGCCAGTCACCGGACTTCGTATGGGGGAGGCCCGGTTGCTGGGTAGGCCACGCAGCCGAGCCAGGGCCACCCAGCGTCTATTGGACATCATGGGCGAGAGAGCCCGGGGTGAGCCCCTGGTAGTCAACGTTCTGGAGGCGGGCGCTGCCGAGGAAGCCCAGGAATTAGGGGACGCCGTGGCAACGAACTTTGATTGCCGCGAGTTGATAGTGAGCAAATTCACGCCGGTGATGGGCGCGCACACCGGCCCAGGGCTATTGGGACTAGCCTTCCATACCGACTATAATAGTCCAGTCGACGAAAAGGGCGATTAACTTGGCTGAGCGGGATCGATTGGACGACCAACTAAATAAAGACGTGAACTCACTGCGCCAGGTATTGGATCAGGACCTGTTCATTGCCCAGCCGCGCATGCCGAAACAACCGCTGCTGGTCGCGATGTGCGGCCTCCCCGGAACTGGCAAGTCCCACTTCGCAGCCAAGTTGACCGAACAGGTCCCCTTCCTGGTCCTGGAGACTGACCGGTTGCGCAAGGTGTTGGTCGAACATCCCAAATACACCACCAACGAGCACCGCCGGGTATTCCGTTCCTGTTACCAACTCATCGAGGAATATCTCTTCCAGGGATACAGCGTTTTGTTTGACGCCACCAACCTCAACGAAGAGTTCCGAACTTATCTCTACAACATTTCAGAGTCCACCGGCGCGCCACTGGCTCTGGTGCACGTCACCGCGCCCCCCGACACAGTGCGCCGCCGCTTGAAGCAGCGCAAAGCGGAACGCCACGCCAATACCTACTCGGATGCCGGTTGGCTGATTTACACCCGGCTGGCCCCGGTGGAAGAACCGGTGCAGCGGGACCACTACGCCGTGGACAGTTCAAAGAACATCGCTCCGGTCGTTGAGCAGGTGATTGCCTGGGCCCAGTCCGGCGGCCAGACCGGTCAATAATCAGAAGCAGGTGCATAGCCTTCATGACAACAACGCAGACGTCCGCGAAAAATCCTACGCCCCCCAAAGCCGCCAAGACTCCCAAGAATCAGCCACTTGAGATCAAAGTAGAGTCCGCCGACATAACGGGCATCGATACTCCGGCCCTGGTGGTAAACCTGTTTCGTGGTGTGAAGAAGCCCGGCGGCGCAACCGGTGTGGTGGACGAAGCCCTGGGAGGGGCCATAACCCAGTTGATCAAAGAGGGGGAGATCAAAGGTACTGCCGGGGAGACCACGCTGATCCACACCCTGGGCAAGATCAAGCCCAGCCGTGTGCTGGTGGCCGGGCTGGGGCCTCAGGACAAGTTCGACGCCCAAGTCGTCCGCCGGGTGTCGGCTGAAGTCGTCCGGTTCCTGCGCCGTAAGGCGATCTCCCGCGCCGCCACCATCGCCCACGGAGCGGGGATAGGCGGCCTGGACCCTCAGCTATCCGGCCAGGCCATCGCCGAGGGTACCCACCTAGGCCTCTATAAGTTCGGGGGCTATCGTACGAATCACGGCGAATCTGCCACCGAGTTCGAGAAATTGACCGTCGTGGAGTTGGACAAAAAGAGGGCCAAAGCCATTGGCGCCGGAGTGGAGCTGGGTTGCGCTGCGGCCCAGGCGTCCATCGTGGCCCGTGACATGGTGAACGAACCGGCCAACCACATGACCCCAACTCGCATGGCCGAGGCCGCCCAGAAGGTGGCGAAAGAGCAGGGTCTTAAGATCCAAGTGCTGGACAATCCGGAGATGAAGAAGATGGGCATGGGCGCGTTCATGGGCGTGGCTCAAGGCACCGACGAGCCGGCCAAGCTCATCGTGCTCAGATACGAGGGAGACCCCGCCAACCCCAAGAACAACCTGGGTCTCATCGGTAAAGGGATTACCTTCGACACCGGTGGAATATCCCTCAAGCCTCCTGGCGGCATGGAGGCCATGAAGGGCGACATGGCCGGAGGGGCGTCGGTCATCGCCGCCATGCAGATCATCGGCCAGGTCAAACCCAAGATAAATGTCCTCGCGGTGATCGCGGCCACTGAGAACATGCCTGGAGCATCCGCCCAGCGTCCGGGTGACGTGGTGCGCGCCATGAACGGCAAGACCATCGAGGTCATAAACACCGACGCCGAGGGCCGGCTAGTACTGGCCGACGCCCTGTGCTACGCCCGGGAGCAGGGCATCACCCGGCTGGTGGACGTGGCGACACTTACCGGGGCCATGGTTACTACCCTGGGGAAGGCCTGCACCGGAGTGATGGGCAACGACGACAAACTGGTCCAGCAGACAATCGACGCCGGGAAAAAAACCGGCGAGAAATTCTGGGAACTGCCTATGTTTGATGAATACAAGGACCTGATTAAGAGCGATGTCGCCGACATGAAGAACAGCGGCGGACGGCAGGCCGGCTCAATCAGCGCCGCCCTTCTGCTGGCGGAATTTGTGGACGGCGCAGCTTGGGTCCACTTGGACATCGCCGGCACTTCGACCTCGGACAAGGCCTCTGGCTACCTGGTAAAAGGGGCCACCGGAGTGCCCGTCCGCACCCTGGCCCAATTGGCCATGGACCTTGCTGAAGAGGGCGGGCCCAAGAAATCCAAGAGCAAGGCTAAGGCCAAATAGGGGTGGCCGGGCCTCGATTTCAATGCTTCCGAATTCGCCGTTGGTTGCTAAGGAGTTCTAATGAGCTACCAAAACGAATGTCAACAAATCCTTGATGTGTTTGAGACAGAACTGCGCGGTTTTGTTTGTAAACAACTAGAGACGCTGATTGGAGCAGGCTGGTGGAAAACGCGCGTTCCAGGTCCGATAAAGCAATCGTGCAGACAGAGGAGAATACAAGACCAGAACCGGCCGTTTCCTCCTCTACCTACTGGGGAAGATGTCGACTATATTCACATCGGCGAATTGAAAGACATAATTGTTAGGGCAGACAATTACAAAGAGGTGTTTTCCGAGTTCTTTGGCAGCAACTCGAACGGAATAACGACGAAACTTGAAGAGCTCATTGCAACCCGCGACGCTGTGAGGCATGTTCGTCCTGGAATTGGTGCTCGTGAACACGAGCGATTAATCGTTACATGTCGGGATGTTTTTGATGCCATGATTCTCGATATAGATACGAAGCCTAATCTGAAAATATTTTCAATGGGTACCGGCGAATCTCAACCGGGAGATGAAAACGATCCGATAATGAAAACGATCCGATAATAGATGAACTAATAATAGGACCACGTTGCTTTGATAACTTGCCACGACCAGATTATTCGACATTTTTCGGTCGCGAAGAGGAGCGCTCAACGATTCTAGAGTATTTGGAACATCCCCGAGCATGGGTGGTTTCTGTCGACGGAATCGGAGGCGTTGGGAAGACTGCTTTGGCCGTCAATACAGCTTATAAAGTCAGAGAACAATCGCTGGCGGGAGAACGGGACTTCGAATACATAATTTGGGCCAGCGCGAAAATTGAGCGCCTAACTCCTAGAGGTATAGCCAAAGTTTTGCCGAGTTTCTCAGATCTACCAAGCTTGGTGGATGTGATTTTAGAAGTAACGGGGTTTGTCGACGAGTCTAAATCTGAGACAGAACGCCTTGAACTTGTACTTGAAATATTGGGCATAGCTAAATGTCTGGTAGTCCTTGATAACCTTGAAACCGTTCGAGACACGAAAATTTCGTACTTTTTAGCCAACGTGCCAGCACCGAGTAAGGTGCTCATAACTACACGCGAACGAATAGAAGAGAGTCAACGCAATTTAAGATTGACGGCATTGTCGCACGAAGGCGCAAGAGATCTACTGAGCGAGCTAGGAATTGAACTAGACGCATCGGAACTTTTGAACGCTAAACCCGAAGAATTGGATCGATTCATAGAAAGAGTAGGCGGGATACCTCTGGCGATGAAGCTTGCAGCAGGAAGGCTTGCGACCGGGGTACCTCTTCCGTCATATATCAATCGATTAGAAAGCGGTGTAGCACAACAAGATATTCTGGAGTTTTGTTTCGATGAATCGTGGACTGATTTAGACCCCGACAGTAAACTTGTGCTTATGGCGACAACGCTTTTTGCGGAACCACCGTCTGAAGAGGAGTTGAGGCGTGTCACTGACCTCCCCGAATTGAGAGTAAGGGACGCGATAGGGGCTCTGACGAGAAGAGCGTTCCTCAATTCTGAAGATGATTCCGCGCATGAAACATATCGGTATTCCTTATTGCCTCTTACCGCTGACTTCGTCCGCCGCCAATTATCGGCGGACACTCTTCAGGAAACCCAATTGAGAGACAATCACAGTGCGTATTTAGTCGAGAGAGGTAGGTATCAAGAGGCGTTAGGACAAACGAGCCAATTGCTGAGGTCGGAAGGCTCCATCCCAGATGCTGAGCTATTGTCAAACATGCTGGTTGATGCTGCTTTTAGGACCTACCAAAGCGGCGATTATCAAGGGGCTTTAAGCCGTCTCCAAAATGCGCAAACATACCGCGAGACGGGGTATTTGAATCATACCTGGGGGGTAATTGAAAGGGATGAAGGGGCATATAGCAGATCTCGCGAGAAATTTAGGAAATCGGTTTCTCTCCAAAAAGACCGCCTACCAACTTGGAGAAGTTGGGGCAGAATGGAGCAACGACTCGAAAACTGGGACCAAGCGGTGGAGTGTTTCTTCAGGGCTTCTGAATTACCGAGGAGTGATCCCCAAGATTTCCATGGTCTGGGAGTGTGCTTATCTCGTCTGTCAGGAAAAAAGGGGGCTCAGGAACGTCAATCATTGCTGCAGCAGGCTGAGCAGGCGTTGAAAAGGGGGTTTTACCGGGATCCGGTAGGCTATAGAGAAACCCATCACAACGTAGTTAATAGCCATTCCCTAGCGCTCGTCTTTGAACGACTAGGACGTGTCAAAGAGGCTCTAATTCAATGCCGCAATGGCCTTCGTTTAGAGCCAAATAATGAGCGGCTAATTGACCTGAATCTGTCTCTGAACAACCGCTAAACGGCAACTTGCTTAATCGTTATTGCGTGAATACATCGAATGGTTCCGCAGAAGAGTAGGATCATTATGACCAGTTCGTATCAGACGATCTGACGGCCCGTGCGCACCCTGGCCCAACTGGCCATGGACCTGGCTGAAGAGGGCGGCCCCAAGAAGACCAGGAGCAAGGCTAAGGCCAAGTAGGGAGGCCGGGCCTGCTGGAGATTAATATAAGTTCGGCGAAGCCGCTCAGGGAAATTCTGCATGGGCACACCGGCCCATAATCCGTGGTGTATAATTTTATTTATTAACCACCAGGCACTTCCAATAGATTATGGAGGATGACAACTATGCCAACGATCGAATCCCTGGGACACGTTGGGATCTACGCCGAGGACCTGATGAAGCAGCGGGATTTTTACACCCGTGTGTTGGGCCTCCAAATAGCAGACGAAGAATTAGAAGAACGCGGAATGACCTTCCTCAGCGCCGACCCGGAACGGGAGCACCATGAATTCGTGCTGATGAAGGGCCGCGTGACCAATGAGGGCGACAAAGTAATTCAGCAGATCTCCTTCATCGTCCCATCGTTAGACGATCTGAAAGAGTTCCACGTCCGTCTTCTCGAAGAGGGTATCCAGATTGACCGGATTGTCAGTCACGGCATCGCCTTCGGTATGTATTTCTTCGACCCAGAAGGCAACCGCATCGAGCTGTATGTCAGGACCCCTTACAAAGTTCCTCAGCCTCTAGGAGATGTCATCGACCTATCTATGTCCAACGAAGAGCTCGAAGAGATTGCCAAGGCCCGTATCCCAGCCGCACACTAGTCTTTTAGGGGCGCCCTATTGTCCCATTAGAAGGCCGAAAGGCGCACTGCTTTCTTAGAAAACAGCGAGTCCGCCTCTCGGCCTTTACGTTTAATCAGAACGTACCCAATGGTTTAGAAGATAGATGAATAGCCATTTGCCGTGTCAGCTTGGCCGTTCCCCAGTGGTGCGGCCGCGATGAGCACTCCCGAGGCTAGGCCCTACGCCGACCTCCCCCGTAGCTACCACGTCTTCAAGTGGCGGATCCTCCTGGCCTTTGCCGGCTTCTATCTGTTCCTCTATCTGGGCCGCTTCAACTTCTGGCCCGTGGCCCCTTTGGTCAAAGAGGACCTGGGACTCAGCCATTTTGAGATCGGCCTGATCAACGCCCTGCTGCTCTGGGGGTTCGGCCTAGGCGATCTGGTACACGGGCGACTCAGCGAAGCCTACGGTCTGCGCCTTTGGGTGTTGATCGGCGCGGTACTCACCACCGTTTTCAATTGGATTACCAGCTTTGCCACGTCGGCCGTCACCATGGCCATACCTTGGGGCATCGCCGGATTTGTCAACGCCGCCTGTTGGGCTCCCGGCATCAGCATGGTCTCCCAGTGGTGGCCCCGCCGGAACCGTGGCATGGCCATGGGAATCGTGGGCACAGCGGCCGGGGGCGCCATGGTGATGATGTGGTGGATCTCTGGCTACGTGGGAGCGGAGTGGGGCTGGCGGGCGTCTTTCCGGTATCCCCCACTGATAATCGCGGTGCTGGGTATAGCTTTCTACTTCATCGCCCGGGACCGGCCCTCCGACGTTGACCTGCCCGAGTACGTGGAAGAAGACGAGGTCTCGGCTACTCCTGAATCTCTGGACCCCCAGCGCCTCAAGGGTTTCGGCCCCTACAAAGAACTGCTTTCCAACCCCAGGTTTCTGTTGGCCAGCCACGTAAAAGGCCTGGAGAACGTGGTCCGCTATGGCCTTACCACATGGGTGCCCATCTACTACTTTGAAGAGGGTGGGTTGTCCATCGAGTCCACCGTCTTGTTGACCATCCTGCTGCCCGTTGGGTACCTGATCGCCCCTCCGGTCGCGGGAATTATCTCAGACCGCTATTTGGGCAGCCGCCGCCAACCCATGGTCATTTTTTCCTGCGCAGTGAGCGCCCTGGTACTGGTGGGAATCGCATTGGCGCCGCCCGTCAATGTGACATTGGGGGCATTGTTGCTGCTCGTCGGTGGCCTGTCTATGGGCATGTCTCCCATGTCGACAGTGGCTGTCGATATTGCCGGAAGACATATGTCTGGCACCTCCTCGGGCCTGTTGGACGCCCACGGTTACGCTTACGCCGGGGCCCAGGCCCTCATTTTCGCTGCGGTACTCGACATGGCCGGCAGCCCCTGGCCGATCGTGTTCCTGGTCATGGCCGCCACCAGGGTAGTTTCCGGAATAATGATCTCCGCCGTCAAGGTTTGAGGAGCCCCGCTGGATCTGCGGGAACGCGATATGAGGGCAGTGCTGAGAAGATCCGTGTTGGTGAGGGTGGGGCGGGTTCTCTTGGCGATGGCGCTGCTTGCCGCCGCCCTAATCATCTTTTTCACGGCGACGCCCCAGGGAAAGGCCGCGTTCAGGGCCGCCTTGTTTGTCGCCCAAATATTGGACGTGCCCATCAAACCACAGCCTTGGTTCACCGGCGACCCGGTCCGCCATGAAGTGACTTACCGCCAGGATATCGGAACGGGTGTGGCCGACATCTACCGCATCCCCGACGGCAAACGCCGGGCAGCCGTGCTTTTGTTTCTAGGCGCCAATGCGGCCGGGCGGGACGATGAAGACGTGGTCAACTTAGGCGAAGCCCTGGCTCGCAGCGGTTTTGTTACCATGATCTATTGGTCGCCCACCATGGCTCTGCAGAACAACATAGACCCAGCTGAAATTGATAACTTGGTCCAGGCGTTTCAGTTCCTTGAACAGCAACAATGGGTTGAAGCAGATCGTGTCGGGATTGGCGGGTTCTGCGTCGGGGCTTCGTTCTCTTTGGTGGCCGCCGCGGACCCACGGATCAGCGACAGAGTTCAGTTTGTAAACGCCTTCGGCCCCTACTTCGACGCTAAAGACCTACTAATCCAGGTATCCTCCCGCTCCCGTCTCGACCGGGGAGAGCGGACTCCTTGGGAACCTGACCCGTTGACTCTCAAGGTCTTCGCCAACGAACTCATCGAAGCTCTGGACGACCCGGCGGACAAAGAACTGTTAACCAAGGTCTACATTACCGGAGAACTGGTCGACCTGAGTACTCTCACTTCCGCTGGGCAGACCGTCGCGCGATTGATTGGTGGCGCGCCTCCACCGGAGGAAGCAGCTGAATTGTACGTTACTCTGCCCAAGGATTTCAGGGACGCGATGGACCGCATCTCCCCTAGCCGGTACGTCAATGATCTGCAGGCTAAATTGCTGATTCTGCACGACCGCGATGATCGGCTGGTACCGTCGGCCGAGTCCAGGAGGCTCGCCGCAGCCATGGAAGAACGGGGAGATGTCCGCTATACCGAATTGTTGTCTTTCGATCACGTGCGGCCCACCAGCGGCACGGGAATTTGGCGGGGCATCAAAGAGGGATTCAAGCTGTACGGCCACATGTACAAAGTGATGCGCGCTGGGACCTGACACATTCAGGGCGTGGCCCCCGTCTGCTATAGTCCTTCCTTATACCCGTTACCCGTCTTGACAACCCACGCCTTAATGCTAGAATTAGTAATCGCAAACGGTTGCAATAACATGCAATAGCACATTTTTTCATCCGGTCTAAACCGTCAGGACAGGCAACGATGATCGAGCACGAAAAAGCCATCGAGACCCTCCGTCTCAAGGGACACCGGCTGACCCCCCAAAGGCTGATAGTGCTGTCCATAATTGCTGGCGCTTCGGGCGGTGGACATATGGGTGTTGACGAGGTCTACCAAGCGGCCAAGAAAGCCTACCCCTACATGGACATTGCTACCGTTTATCGCACCCTGCACCTGTTCAAAGGATTGGGCGTTGTGACCGAGGTTGCCATCGGAGACCGGCTGCACTTTGAGCTCACCGACCCAGACGGCCACCACCACCACATGGTTTGCCGGACTTGCAACGGCGCGTTCAACCTCAGCCCTCACTATCTGGCGGAGTTCCGTGACACCCTGAACAAAGAGTTCGGGTTTGAGCCAGACCTAGAACATTTTGCCGTGAGCGGCGTATGCGCAAAATGCCAAGGGGCCAACAAAGAGGACGAGATCCGAATCTAAATGCAGCGTATCTTTCGCCGCCCCGGATTATGGGCGCTCCTGCTTGCCGCGTTGGCAACGGGCGCTTGTGGCGGTGGAACGGCAGACCGATCTGAAAATGAAATTTTGGCGGACAATCGACTAAAGGTGGTTACCACGGTATCGCCTATCACCAGCATTGTAGAAAACATCGGTGGCTCACGAATCCGATTGGAAGGCGTGGTTCCCGAGGGCGTAAATTCCCACACCTTTGAGCCGGCACCATCCATGGCCAAACTCATGGCCCAAGCTGACCTAATAATATTTAACGGGCTTTTCCTGGAGGAGCCGACTTTGGCGTTGGCCAAAGCCAACAAGCAAGACGAAACCGTGATACTGTCCTTGGGCGAGCAGGCGGTCACTCGCGACGCATGGCAGTTTGATTTTACGTTCCCGGAGACTGCGGGTCATCCCAACCCCCATCTGTGGCCGGACCCGAACCTGGGTCTAAGGTACGCCGAGTTGGTCCACGACCAGCTAGCCGCGATGGACCCTGACAACGCCGCATACTACGCCAAGAATTTGGAGCGGTTTCGCTCTAGGGTAACCTTGATGGACCAGGCCATCAGGACGGCGGTAACGACTGTGCCGGAACAGAACCGGAGATTGCTGACCTACCATGATTCCTGGGCCTACTTCGCCAAGCAGTACGGAATGGAGGTCATTGGCGCGGTCCAGCCCTCCAATTTTTCCCAGCCTTCCGTTAGAGAAGTAGCCCGGCTGATCGACCAGGTGAAGGCTCTCGGACTGCCGGCTGTGTTCGGTTCCGAAGTCTTTCCCAGCGATGTGTTGGAAGCCATTGCCAGCGAGGCCAATGCCCAGTTCATCGATGATCTGGCCGACGACGATCTACCGGGGAAGCCCGGCGATCCGGAACATTCCTACCTCGGGTTGATGCGGCAAAATCTGCTTGTGATGATTCCAGCATTAGGCGGAGATGCCGGCGGGATGGCCGGCTTAGATACCACCAACGTGTTCGATGGCCCCAGCGGGGCCATCTACCCACAATAGGGGCCTTGTGCCCACAATAAGGGACCTCGTGCCCATAATAGGGGGACAATAAAGAATGTATCTGCATCCACGATTACTGGCTCTGGCCAAAGGCGTCAGGTGGCGGATCCTTCTGGCTGCTCTGGTAGGCATGCTGGCTGTGGTCGCCGGTGTCGCACGGCTGGCGGTCGCCGCGGTGGTCATATTCAGGATCATCCGTGAAGATGCGGAGTTCTCGACTCTGCTTTGGCCCCTGGTGATTATGGTCGGTCTGATTCTGGCGCGGAGCGGGCTGCAATACCTTCAGGAGGTCATCAGTCACCACACCGCCAGCATCATTAAGGTGGCGCTGCGGGAAAGGCTGTACCGGCATTGCCTGGCTTTGGGGCCAGGCTATTTCGACCAGAGCCGCACCGGAGACGTACTCATGTCCCTGGCGGAAGGCGTGGAGCGGTTGGAGGCCTTCTTCGGACGTTACCTGCCCCAGATGATCGTGGCTGCCCTAGCCCCCATCGCGATCTTCGTTTTCATGGCCATCATCGACCTGCGGACCGGTCTGGTGTTCTTGGCATTTGCTCTTTTGACCCTGGTCCTGCCAAACATTTTCCATCGCTGGACCCGCAACAGCAGTATGGCCCGGAGGGACGCCTACGGAGCTTTGGGCGCCGACTTTCTAGACGCGGTACAAGGTCTGCCCACGTTAAAGGCGTTCGGTCAAAGCAAGGCCCGAGGCCAGTTGCTGGCAGAACGGGCCAGAACGTTGTTCCGCACCACAATGGGCGTGCTGGCCGCCAACAGCGCTACCAGCGCCCTGACCATTCTTGGCATGTCCGCCGGGGCCGCGGTGGCTCTGGGCTGGGGAGCGGTGCGGGTCAGCGACGGCGACTTGGAGCTCCGCTCGCTGCTAATCGTGCTCATGTTGGGCGTTGAGATCTTCCGGCCTCTGCGCGAGTTGGTGCAGCTATACCACGATGGCATGATCGCCATGTCATCCGCTGAAGGCATCTTCGACATTATGGATGCCGAAGTTGAAGTGGCCGACGCCGTGGCAGGCTCGTCTCCCCTGGACCTTGCTCCCGAAGTGACCTTCGAGGGCGTCAACTACGCCTACAGCGGCGGCCGGCGTCCTGCCCTTCACGATTTGTCCTTTACCCTGAACGCCGGAGAAACTCTGGGCTTGGTTGGGCCAAGCGGCGCGGGCAAATCGACCGTTGTCTGGTCCATACTGCGGTTTTTCGACCCCCAGAGCGGGCGGATTCTACTGGGTGGGACCGACATCCGGGAGATTCCCCTCAGCCAATTGCGGGATCACGTGGCGGTGGTGACCCAAGATACCTATCTGTTCCATGGCACCGTGGCGGAGAACCTGCGCTTCGGCGGGCCCGGCGCGACCCAGGAGCAATTGGAGGGGGCGGCCAGGGCGGCCAACGCCCACGATTTCATCAGCCATCTGCCCCACGGATACGACACTATCGTGGGAGAGCGGGCGGTGCGGCTGTCTGGCGGACAGAAACAACGCATCGCCATTGCCAGGGCCCTGCTGAAAGACGCACCCATCCTCATGCTGGACGAGGCGCTTTCCAGCGTTGACGCCGAAAACGAGGCGGTTATCCAGGAAGCCCTGGACCGTTTGATGGTGGGCCGCACCACATTGATAATCGCTCACCGGCTCTCCAGCGTGGTCAGGGTGGACCGGATAATTGTGCTGGAGGATGGCCGCCTGGTGGAGTCGGGGAGCCACGCGGATTTGGTTGCCGCCGGCGGGGTCTACTCCGAATTGATGGCCCAGCAACAAGAGATCGACGACGAACAGGTGGGTGACGCCGGAGAGGCCCATGGCCACGAAGACGCCTCCCACCGTCCGGCCCATGACGCCGAAGCGTTCGTCCCCCGGCCTGCCCATCAGGGCGACGGGCACCATCACCACGCCGTCCCAGCCGGTGGGGCCGCCGTTGCCCCTGCATCCGCCATCGGCATTTTCACGGTGTGGCGCAGACTACTGGAATTGGTCCGGCCCTGGTGGGGCGAATTGGCGTTGACCTTCGTCCTTGGACTGGCCCATCACAGTTCCATCATCGGACTGAGCGTTATCAGCGCCCTCCTGGTCGGCCAGGTAATCACCGGTGGCGACCTCACGGTGTTGCTGTGGCTGCTGGCGGCGTTCGTGCCGGTGGCCGCTTTCTTCACCTGGGCGGAGTCCTGGGTGGCCCACGACATGGCCTACCGCCTGTTGGCCGAGATGCGGGTGGATGTCTACAACAAGCTGGACCCCTTGACCCCGGCCTACATGGTGCGCCGCCGATCGGGCGACCTGGTTAGCATCGTGGGCGGCGATGTCGAGTTGGTGGAGTTCTTCTTCGCCCATACCATCACGCCGGCCTTTGTCGCTGTACTGGTGCCGGCGGGTGTGCTGGCGACCCTGGCCTTTGTCGCCTGGCCCATCGCTCTGGTGTTGTCGCCTTTCTTATTGGCGGTGGCCATCAGCCCGTTCATCGCCCAGAAGCGTTCCGAGGGACTGGGTGAGGAGCTGAGGAGCCAGTTGGGCGACGTTCACGCTCACATGGTGGACAGCATCCAGGGGATCAGAGAGATCTCCGCCTTCGGCCAAGGGCGTGCCCGCACTGCCGAGATGGTGGACAACAGTTGGCGCTTCGCCCACTTCCAACTGCGATTCCTGAAAGAGAGAGCTTTCCAGATTGGTTTCATCGAGGGTATGACGGCGCTGGGCGGGCTGGCCGTGCTGACCATGGGCGTCTGGCTCATGACCCAGGGAGACATCTCCCGGCCCCAGTTGATCCTGTCTGTGATCCTCTCAGTGGCGGCCTTCGCCCCCATCTCGGACATCGCCAGGACCATCAAGCAACTGATGGAAACCCTGGCCGCGGCCCGGCGGCTGTTCGTCGTGCATGATGAGCCAGTGCCGGTGTTGGATGGCCCCGGCGTTCCCTCTCATCAAGCCGGAGAGAACGGGCATAACGGCGCGAGCCTATCACCGGCCATCAGCTTCGACCACGTTGGGTTCTCCTACGATGTTGGCGAGGCCCAAGCGTTGCACGGAGTGAGTTTTGACGTCGAGCAGGGCCAGACCGTGGCTCTGGTCGGCCGGTCCGGCGCCGGGAAGACCACCTGCGCCAACCTGGTCATGCGGTTCTGGGACCCGTCGGAGGGCCTCGTCCGTCTCAGCGGCCACGACCTTCGGGACTTCGAATTGGACGACCTGCGCCGGAACATCGCGTTGGTGTCCCAGGACACTTATCTCTTCAACGCCAGCATTCGGGACAACCTGCGGCTGGGTAAGATCGACGCCTCGGACGGCGAGATAGAAGAAGCGGCCCGCCAGGCCAACGCCCACGAATTTATCGATGCTTTCCCCGATCGTTACGACACCATGGTCGGCGAGCGGGGGATGCAACTATCCGGCGGCCAACGCCAGAGGATTTCCATCGCCAGGGCGCTGCTGAAGAACGCCCCGCTGTTGATCTTGGACGAGGCCACCTCCCACCTGGACGCGGTCAACGAACGCCAGGTGCGCCAGGCCTTGGAGGCTTTGATGGAAGGCCGGACCACGGTGGTGATCGCCCACCGGCTCTCTACCATCAGGGACGCAGACCAGATCGTCGTGCTGGATAACGGTCACGCCGTGGAACAAGGGAACCACCAAGACCTGTTGGCGCGCCATGGCTTGTATTCCCAGTTGGTGTCAACCCAGCTCGTCGGGGTTGCCGCTGGGGCAGAGCATTCCGGGCATCACGATGGACACCAAGAACACCCAGGTGGCCATCACGGAGAACAACACGATGGCCACTCGGAACACCGGAGTGAGCCGCTTCCCGGCATGCCGGACGTGAACCCGCACCATCACCACTAACCGGCGATACGCATCAAAAGGCGCCAGACCAGAGGGTTCGGCGCACGAATACCAAAGCGGACCTGGTGTCTGCTGAAAAACAAAAAGGAAGACAATGCTACATCCCCTGCCACACCAACGAGGGCCCGGAGAGCCCATTGTTGAACTAAAAGGCGTAACCTGCGGCTACGAGAAACAGAGGGTCTTGTTCGACGTTAGCCTGCGCATCATGCCGGGAGACTTCGTGGGGCTTCTGGGTCCCAGCGGCTCGGGTAAAACCACGGTGTTGCGTACCGTTCTCGGGGCGGTCGACCTCTATGAAGGCGAGGTCCTTGTCAACGGCGTCGCCACCTCCCGGAAGCGGCCTAGGGTCGGCTACGTGCCCCAATTGGAGACCATCGACTGGAACTTCCCCGTGACGGTTCAAGAAGTGGTGATGATGGGCCGCACCATGGAGAACCGGTTATTCCCCTGGTACCGCAAAGAAGAGAAGGAACTGGCCGCGGAGATGATGGGCCGGCTGGGTATCCTGGAACTGGCAGAGCGGCACATCCGGGAGTTGTCTGGCGGACAGCAGCAGCGAGTGTTTCTGGCCCGCGCCCTGGTCAGCAGTCCGGAACTTCTGTTGCTGGACGAGCCGACGTCTGGAGTGGATATCAAGACGAGGGACGACGTGATGCACCTGCTTCACGACCTTAATCACGAAGGCGTGACCATCATCATCACCACCCACGAAATCAACGCCGTGGCCGTGCATCTGCCATGGGTTGTGTGTCTGGCGGGGCGGGTTTTGGCTGAGGGGCCGCCGTCGGAGGTGATCACCACCGAGGTCTTGAAGCTCACCTACGGCGCCGAGATGCCGGTGATCCACTACGACGGCATGACGATTGTGGCGGAGAGTCCCCATTCGTATGGCAGTAACGGAAAAAAGGTGATGCCCCCAGTCCACGTCCACCAGCCCGGCGGCGATCCGGGCGAAGAGGCTAGTCATGTGGGCGATCAGCGGGTCGATTTAGAAACAGAGGCCAGTCACTTCCACGAGCAAGACGGCGGATCCGAACATGAGGCTAGCCATGTTTGAGCCCTTTGACTATCAGTTTTTCGTTCGGGGTTTGATTGCCGCCACCTTGGTCGGTGGGCTGTGTGGCATGATCGGCGTATACATCGTCCTCAAGCGGATGGCCTACATCGGCCATGGCCTGTCCCACGCCGTGTTGGGCGGGGCGGTAGTCAGCTTTGTGCTGTCCATCAACTTCTTGGTCGGCGCCACGGTTTGGGGCTTTTTCTGCGCCCAGTTGATCACACTCACCGCCAAGAAGCGCAAGATAGCCGCCGACGCGGCGATTGGCGTCATCACGACCGCCAGCTTCGCCCTGGGCATCGTGATAATTAGTCGTTACAAGTCGTTTACCAGGGATTTCGAGGCCGCCCTCTTCGGCAACATTCTGGGTGTGAGCGTGGGCGACCTGTTGGCGATATTAGTCGTCACTTTGGCAACAATCGCCGTGCTGTTCGTGGCCTACAAGTATTTCTTGTTCGCCACATTCGACGGGGAGGTCGCCGAGTTTTACGGTGTGCCCACCGGCTGGATTGAGACACTTTTCTCCTTGGTGCTGGCGGCGACCATCGTGGTCTCCATGCAGGTTTTGGGCGTGCTGCTCATTGCCGGGGCCACAGTAATACCACCCGTTGCCGCACGGATGCTGAGCGACCGGTTCCGGACGGTACTGCTGGTCTCCACCGGCCTGGGTGCAGCCTGCGGTTTCGTGGGCATCTACGTCAGCTATTTCATCGACGTTTCGTCAGGGGCCAGCGTGGTTTTGGTCGAGGCTGTGGTGTTTGCCTTGGTCATGGCCTACACCAATCTCAGGCCGCGCCGGGTGCCCAACCCGTTGCAGAACGCCCATCCGGCCTCTGTCGGCCAGCCCACTCCGGGCGAAACGGATTAGTAGATACAATAGAGACAGGTTTATACTGATAGGTGATAGTGAAAGGGGGTCTGTGATGTGCTACGCCGCCCTGACCAAGGGCACCACCGCCCCGCAGGCCGAACTGCTAATCGCGGCTGAGAAACTGGGCCTGATTGAGGAACTGATGGCCGAATTCAGCGGAAGTCAGCCGGCGGCGGCCAAGCGCATGGAGTATGGGATACCCGGTATGCCCGCCAAGCCTCGCCGTTGGGTTGGCGAGATGGGAGAGATTGGGGCGACCTTTCGCGATCTTGGCCTAACCCCCAACATCTTCAAGGGCGTGGCCGACAAGTACCGCATGATCGGCGATTCCCCCTTGGGCGATGAGAACCCGGAGAGCCGGGACACCGAAAGGGGCCTTGGCGAGACCATCCGAATCATCGCCGAGTCCACCGGCGACTGACCCGGCTCCTCACAACCCGGGAACATACAAAGAAACCCGGAGACGAATTACATCTCCGGGTTTCCTTCTTCCGCCTGCCCGAATGGGGCTTCTGCCTGCCCGAAGAGGGCTAGGCTTCGGTTTGTTCCGTTTGGCTGCCCTTCACGGTGATGGTGATGTGGGCCATGGAAGTGGCGTCGGGAGCGCCGTGCCAATGGTTCTCGCCGGCGGGGATCACGACCACGTCGCCCTCGGTGACGGTCAGCGACTCATTGTCATTGGCTACCGTGCCGGTGCCATCGGTGATCACTAGAATCTGGTCGCCGGAATGCTTGTGGAACTTGTTTCTCGAACCGGCGTCGAACGCGACGATGGCGAAGTTGAAATTATTGCTGTCATCGGGGTTCAAGATGGACTGACGCCATACCTGGGTGCCGGTCATGAGACCGCCGGTCATCTCGGCTTTGGTCCTTTCCACGCTGCTCATAGTAACTTTCTTCATAATACCCTCCTGCTGCTGGTCCACCCGAAGTGGACGATTTTGCCGCACATAATAATACAATCCGGTCTGAGGTAAGTCCACCAACATGCGTCTGGCGGCCGTCCGGTCAGCTCAACCGGAATTTCGCAGATCATCCAGGGTTTTAGCGATGGTCCGGGCCAGGTCGCTGGGGCGGCCGGCGAATTCCGGCGTTGGATACCACTCATAATCGAAACTCCGGAGTACATTGCCTTCAATACTGCACCGAAGGTTGGAAACGATCACTTTGAACCCCAACTTTTGGGTCGCCCGCTCAGCCAGCATCTCTAGCACCACCTCCGGGCAATCGAAGACCACCAGGAACCCCCCTTCTTTCTTGCCATCGGTAACCCGGCTTCGGAATACATGGCCAAGCCGCTGGATCTCCACGATGGTGTACTCCCGTTCCGGCACGTCGTGGTCCGGCCAGCCGATGCTGATGGGCCCGCCTTTCTCCCAATGATGCATAACGGCTAGCCTAGGCTCTTGCGTTCTTTTGCTGTAGGAATCCTGGCTCCGCCTTTGAACACGGCCGCTACGTCCCGCAGACATTCCAGGTCCTGGCTGGGATCGCCGTTCACCACCAACAGGTCGGCCTCTTTACCCGGCTCCACGGTCCCAATGGAGTCCTCAATGCCCAAGGCTGAAGCCGGGCTTCGGGTTCCCGCGTAGATCGCCTCAAGGGGTGATAGACCGGCACTGTGGAGAGCCAGAATCTCTCCCTGGAAGTCACCGAATGGGTAACTGCCCCAACCGCAGTCCGAGCCGCCGACGAGCTTCACGCCGGCCTTAATCAGGGCGCCGAATTGGTTGGCTGAATTCTCTCCGGACTTGGTGGAGCGATCGAACCTGTCTTGCTCGAATGGTGTGAGCGCCCGCAGTTCCTTAATTTCGGCTAATCGGGCCCGGCTGACCCGGCCCAGGTACATGGTGGGGTTAAGCCATGTTTCGGAGGCCGCCAACCGGTCGGCCGTCTTCTGGTCGAACCGGTAGCTGCCGTCGCTGTCATAGAAGGAGCAATGCAGGATGGCATCCACACCCGCGTCAAGGGCGGAATTGATGGCGTCCGTGCAGCGGCAGTGGGCCAGGACCGAGCGGCCCCGATTGTGGGCCTCGTCCACGATGGCGGTCAACTCAGGAACTGAATAGGATGCCCGGTAGGGATCGCTGGTGGATGTGCTGCCACCTGAGGCAGCGATCTTGATGAAGTCGGCCCCCTGCTTTACCAGGTTCCGCACCTGCTTCCTAACTTCCGCCACACCGTCGGCTTCTCCGCCCATGTACCAAAGATGACCGCCCGTCACAGTGAGCGGCGGTCCAGCTACCAGTACCCTGGGTCCTTCCACCAAACCTTCGGCCAGACCTTCTTTCAGAGCAAAGGCGGTACGGTTCCAGGAGCCGCAATCGCACATGGTGGTGACGCCGGAAGCCACGGCCGAGGTGGCGTTCCGGGCCGACCGGAGCAGGCGTATCTCGTCGTTATCGTCCTGGTTGACCTGTTCGCCGGTCCGTCCGTCACCGGGCATGTTGGTGTGAGTGTGAATGTCGAATAATCCCGCCACCAACGTTCCGCCGGGAAACTCAAGTATCTCCCGTCCGGCCCCGCCGCTGTCCAGGTTCTCGGCCTGTGACGCCGGGCCAACCCATTTGATGGAACTTCCTTGTATGGCGACGGCCGTACCTTCCATCACATTGTCATGGACGCCGTCGATCAGCTTGCCGGGCAAGATAACCCTGAGGGTGTTGTCAACCTTTGGCAACGCGGTCCTCCCGAATTTCCGGAAACGATTGACCGGCCTTGAATCACGAGTGGGCCAGAGTGGGCGTGGATGGGCCGGGCGGGGTAGATTATAGCCTACCGGCGTTCCCGCAGCATCAGGAAGGTCAGGGGCACCGCCGATGCAGCGATGAGCAGCAGCGCAGGCAACGCCGCCCGGGCGAAAAACGCCTCAGAGGCCGCCGACCAGATGGAGGTGGCCAGCGTGTTGAAACCGATGGGGCTCAGTATCAACGTGGCGGGCAGCTCTTTCATGACCAGCAGGAACACCAAGGCCCAGCCGGCCAGCATCCCCGGCCGGGCGACTGGCAGGGTTACCGAAGAGAACGCGCGCAAAGGACTGTTTCCCAGGCCTCGAGCCGCCTCTTCGATCCGGGGGCTGATCTGCAAGAGTGAGGTGCGTACCGCGCCCAATGCCGGCGAAAGGAAAAGCACCACGTAGGCCAACAGCAATAGCCCAGTAGTTTGGTACAGAGGTGGTGCGTATCTGGCCCCAAAGAACACCAATGCCAGCGCTATGGCAATCCCTGGCAGGGCGAATCCCACATAGCTGAGGCGTTCCAGTAACCCACTCAAGATGCCAGGATAGCGCACCGAGAGGGCCGCCACCGGCAGGGCGGCTATCACCGCTGCAGTCGCCGCCAAAGCCGCGATGTAGACCGAATTTCCCACGGCCTCCCAAACCAAGTTGAGCGGCTCGCCGACGGAGATACCCCGGGCAACCCAGTAACCCAGAATCGACATGGGCGCGGCCAGGGAAATGGCCACGATCGTTGCGCAGAACGCCAGCGCCGGCCATCGCCATCGGCCAAGACGGACCGTCGAAGACGGGCGGGATGCCGATGAGGAAATGCTGTGATAGCGGGCCCGGCCCCGGCTGAACACCTCCAACCCGACGATGGCCAGGGCCAACACGACCAAAGACAAAGACAGACCGGCCCCAAGTGTCCGGTCCAAGGCCGACTCGTACTGGACGAAGATGGCCCAAGTAAAAGTTTCATACTGCAGCAGCGAAACGGCTCCGAAGTCGGAGAGAGCGTATAGGGCCACCAACAGCCCCCCAGCCGCGATCCCCGGTCGTAGCAAGGGCAGGGTTACGAAGAAAAATGTGGACCAGCCGCCGCGGCCCAGGCTTCTGGATGACTCTTCCATTGAGGGGTCGATGCGGAGCAGGGCCGCCCGGACAGGGAGGGCCACATAGGGGAAACTAAGGAAGGTCAGTGTCAGCATCGCGCCCGCGAACCCATGGATGTCGGGAATTCGGTCGATGCTGAAAGGTCCGTCCAGAGCCTGCTGGAGCATCCCCCTTGGGCCGAGGGCGGCGATCACGATAAATCCGGCCACGTAACTGGGTATGACCAACGGCAGAGCGGATAACACCACCCAGGCGCGTCGGAACGGTAGGTCTGTGTGCGTTGTGAGCCAGGCAAGGGGCAGAGCCAGGACGACCGATGCCGCCGTGACGGTGAGCACCAGTAAAATGGTCCGGCCCAGTATCGCGGCCACGCGTTGGCGGAAGAGCAGGTCCCAGACATCGCCCCCCGCGTCAAAGGTCCGGATGACCAGGTAGACCAACGGCAACAGGAGTGCGGCCCCCACGACAACCGCCGGGACCCAGATCACTGCCGGAGGGACGTTCCGGCCTCCGGCCAATGACCTCAACCCAGCCGCCGTGGCCGAAGATAGGCTCACGGAATAACGCCCGCCTCGCGGAGCAATTTCTGGGTTCCTTCCAGATCGGCCAGGTCCGCAGAGGAGAGGTCGGGGTTGTTAATTTCAGACAATGGAGCAACGCCATCCACTACGGGTATGCCGGCGGCCAGTGGGTACTCAAATGTCTCGTCCGCGAAGTATCGCTGGGATTCCTCTGACAACAGGAAGTCGACGAACCTCTGGGCGTTGTTCTCGTTTTCCGACGCAGATAGGATGCCGACACCCGAGACCATCACGATGCCCCCCGGACCTCCCGCTGCCGGATGGTAGTTGCGGGCGCCGAATGAATCGCCCTCTTCGGCCAGGAAGCGGTGCAAATAATAATGGTTCACCAAGCCAACGTCGATCTCGCCCGCCGCCGCCGCGGAGACGATGGGGGTATTCTTGGGGTAGACCTTGGGGTCGTTGGCCTGGATGTCCTTCAGCCATTGAACGGTCTTAGCCTCGCCCCACATTGCGCGCATTGCCGTGACCATGGTCTGGAACGAAGCGTTGGTTGGCGCCCACCCGATGCGGCCCTGCCACTTGGGGTCGGCAAAACCAGTCAGGTCTTCGGGCAAGTCCTCCGGGGTCAGCCGTTCGGTGTTGTAGACCACGGTCCGGGCCCGGCCGGAGACGCCGACCCACACACCGGTGGGAGAGACCGCCCATTCGGGAACCAGATCTAAGGAGGCGTCCGCCAAGGGCTCCAAAAGCTCCGATACCGCGCTGAGTCCGCCCGGGTCCTGGGCGAAGAATATATCGGCTGGAGTTTTTCCACCCTCCTCCAATAGTGTGGCGGCTAGCTGCGGAGTTCCTGCGTATTTGACCGAGACATCTATCCCGGAGTCATCTTTGAACCGCTGGATCAACGGACCGACCAGGGTTTCGCTGCGGCCCGAGTACACAGTTAGAGACCCTTCATCGCCATTGGAGCCGCCGCAGGCAGACAGCAACGCCGCCGACAACAGTAATGCCAGCACTGCCCAGACGCCTGCTGCCTTGTGTGTCCTTGCACCCATGTCGAGTCCATAGTTCCTAGTTTAATATAGATATTCGTTTGGACAGTATGTTAATTTATGTGTCTATTCATTGTCAAACTATGTATGCACGAATAACAAACTGAGCGCGTACGAATTTAGGTTGCCAACGGATTCGATTTCAATGCAATCTACGCCTGGATGGCCCGCGACGATCCATGGCCGGCTTCGTCTACTCTCCAACGACAATCGCAAGAGGCGAATGACTCTTTATGGCCGGAAATTCTTGTCTTGATAAGTACAGAGGTTGGGCCGATTGCGCCTGATGAGATACCGGCGTTATACATTGACATCGCGGATCACTACGTCTACACTTACCTGGACTCCAAGGGGTGGCTTCAACGGGCGGTCTGGGTAGGTAGCAACTGGATTAGCGTTTAGATGAAACTATCAGACTTGGAACAATCTGAGAAAAAGGAACTCACCGCTCCGGCGCTGGAATGCGTCGGCTTGGCGAAGCGTTTCGGCGGCGTAGCAGCGGTTGCTGGCCTCGATTTAACCATTCCCAATGGCCAAGTCTTGGCTCTGCTCGGGCCCAGCGGCTGCGGCAAAACCACCGCTCTCAGACTCATCGCCGGTTTTGAAGAGCCCGACAAAGGTGTCATCGCCATCGCTGGCCGCACCGTCAGCGGAGCTGGCGAGAACGCACCTCCTGAGCGCCGGCGCGTCGGCATGGTATTTCAGGAAGGCGCGCTGTTCCCCCATTTATCCGTTGAACAGAATATTGCTTTCGGGCTGCCCAAAGGTCAAACCCGGGATGAACGAGTTGTCGAGATTCTCGATCTCATCGGCCTGAGCGCCCAGCGGGACCGAATGCCCCATGAACTCTCCGGCGGCCAGCAACAACGGGTTGCGCTGGGCCGTGCCCTGGCCCCCCAACCGGAAGTCTTGCTATTGGATGAGCCTTTCTCAAACCTTGATCCCAAGTTGAGAGAACAGGTCAGGCGGGATGTTCTCGGTATCATCAGGGCCAGCAACACCACCGCGATTTTCGTCACCCACGACCAAGAAGAAGCCTTACTCGTCGGGGACGTGGTGGCGGTGATGAACGAGGGCCAAGTCGAGCAGACGGGCTCTCCGGAGGAAATCTTCCATCATCCGGCCACCAAATTTGTGGCCCAGTTTATCGGGATGGTCGACTTTCTCCCCGCCAACCACGACGACGGCAGGCTACACACAGAGGTCGGATCCATTCAATGGCCGGGTGGCGATTGGCCCGGGTTGCAGTTGGATGGCGTGGCCGCGGCGAACGGAAACGGCGATAATAAACTCGAAGTGATGGTCCGGCCGGACTGCCTGGACTGCCTGCCCGCCGAAGACGGCCCAGGCGTGGTGGTGGAAAGGGAGTTTCGCGGCGCCTTCTATCTATACCGGGTCCAACTGCCATCGGGCGCGACGGTCCGGTGTCTGCTTTCCCACACCGCCGAATATCCCCTGGGGGCCAACGTTTCAGTCAATCTGCGCAATGGACACCATCTGCGGCCCTTCATCGGAGACCGCCTGGTGGCCGTTCCTCACAACGGAAACGCCCCGGGTCATTAACCGTCGGATCTGTTCGGGCGTCGAATGCGGGCGGCTTTACCGCGGTTTCTGCCCGCAATAGCCCGCCCCCTTAACCCCCATAGACGATTCACCGCGCCCGTTTCGACAGTGCGGTAAGGAATTCAAGGACTCCAATGGCCCCATCAAGAAAACAGAACGGAAACGGCCACGTAGACTCCAATGACGGCGACCCACGTCTGTCTCCCGGAACGGAGAACTATCTGCTGTGCCTATATAAGCTTTGGGAAGATGATGAGACCCCCACGATCACACAGTTAACCGACACCTTGCGCCAGCTGCCTGAGACCGAGGGATTGGGCACCTCGGTCCCTTCAGTGGCCGGGATGATCCGCAGGATGCAGCGGCAAAGCCTGGTGGACCTTGGCCCCGACAAACGGATCCGGTTGACAAAACAGGGGCTGGAAGGTGGCGAAGACATCGCCCGGCGGCATCGGTTGGCCGAGTGGTTGGTGGTCGAATTGTTGGGAATGGACCTGTACCAAGCCCACAACGAGGCCCACCGGCTGGAACATGGTATGTCCCAACACTTTCAAGAAAAGTTGATCGAGCGGCTTGGGTACCCCAAACGCTCCCCCTTCGGGCGTCCGATACCCGGCACGGGCGAGCCCAAAATGCCGGCCGGCGCCCTGACTCTGGACACCGCCCAACCGGGCGAGACCTACGTGGTGGATAGAGTGCCTGAAGAAGATTCCCAGTTGCTGCGGTTCCTGGCTGATTCCATGATCATCCCGGAGCAGTCGATCACTGTGGCCGATGCCGCGCCGTATCTGGGAGTGATGGAAGTAGCTACCCAGCGCAACCGCGTGTCCATCGGTTACAACGTGGCCAGGCAAATCGTAGTGAGGCCGGATGGCGGGGCTTCGACTGACTAAGCCCGACGAATGGACCCGCCGAATAGGACTGGCGAGATCCCCTAGAACAACCCTTAACCCGATTCATCACCACGGCCTTCCACCGAAGGATTCAGGTTTTTCCGCACTTCGGCCCAACCCTCGGCCATGGTCCGCTCCGGAAACGGCAGCTGGATCCCGTCGCGGAACACTTTCACACGGACGAACACCGGCCCAGTCTGGCGCATCACATCTTCCAGGCCGATCAATAATTCTTCCAGTTTGTCGAATTCGTAGGTCTTGGCGTAGCCCGAACTCTGGGCCATCTGCACTAAGTCTAGGTTGTCCAACTCTCTGATTGGGACACCTGAGGTGGACACGGCGGACACGTCGTCAAATACGAAATGGACCAGATTCTCCGGATTGGACTCACCGATGGTCGCCAGGCCGCCAAGGTTGGTCCTCAGCGTGGAATCGCAGTCAAGCACCAACACCTTTCCTTCGGGCTGGGCCAGGGCCAGTCCCAGGCCCACAGCAGGCGCCCGGTCCATGCAGTCGGATAGGTCAACGTCCAGGTCACGGCGTTCCGAAACCTGGCTCCACTCGCGTAGCGCAGACGAGGTGGAAACCACCAACGAGTTTCTACGGTGGAAGTTGACCGCTTTGGTCGCTTCCATAGATGGTATGACTGGACTTCCCGGTGGTGTCCGCCGGTCAGCTGCCACTTGGGTTTCTCTCCATTGATGGTATGACTGGACTTCCCCGTAGTGTCCGCCGGTCAGTTGCCACTTGGGATTCTCTCCAATGATGGTATGACTGGACCCCCCGGTAGTGTCTGCCGGTCAGCTGTCACTCAGGTTTCTCTTCGTACACGGGATCACGGGTCCCTTCGGTGTGTTCGTCTGGCGCATTGTCACTGGGTTTTTTCTGCTTCTGTATCCTAGGAGGCCCGCCAAACTTGTTGAAGGTGTCGCGCCAGACCCCGGTCATCAGATACATTCCAACTATTATCAGCGCCCCGCCGAGGATTCCGGTCAGTATGTTGGACCGCTCGAACGCCTGGAACAGGAGCCAGAACCCCAGCGCCAGCACGGCGTAGGCTCCAACCCGTGGGAAAAGTCCCCCTCTAAGCATACCCCTCTTCGTTCCTGTTTTTCGATTACGTCTTGAGGCTGGCTATTAGCAGGCCGGTGCAAAAGTAAACCGGGGCGGCTTGGCCCCGGCTAATAGTCCCAATTGGCTTATTCCCGCTAGCCTAGCGGCTTACGCCCGAGGTCTCGGGTTTGACCAACAGGTGGATGAAGACCGGTCCTACCGCAGACAGGGCTTCCTCGATGCCGTTGGTCATGTCCTCCAGGATTGTCGAAGGAGAACACTTTGGCCTGGCCGACCGAATCGGCCAGGCCTTCGCAGCCCCTGTCCACCTAAAACGATAGCGCGATCCATTATATGAGGCTGCGGGAAATGGCGTCAAATGAAGCCGGGCTTGCCGCACTAGTCGTTAGCCAACACCCTGACTTTAGATTTGGCCTCCGACCAAGAAAGATTTGGGGAGACCGGGCCGCCGGTTGATTCGAGCCTGGACCGCTGTTCTGGTCCTGTAATAAGCAAAGCGGCGCCTGGCCACACTTCCTCTAGGACGACCAACCGCCGACTGACAGAATTGTCCTCAGCCTCATCACCGGACATGACCATGGCCGCCCTTCCCTGCGGCTTGAGGTACATGGAGGAGCACATTTCAAACGGGGGGTTGAGGCCAGAGGCTACCAGCCGGTCAAACCTGCGGCGGGAGAAGGCCTCCGGGGCGGCGTTGTTTTGGACCATATGCAGCCAGAATGTGCCCTCGCCCCGGATGTGGAGTTTCACCAGGCTTCGTGCGGTCTCCAGCAAGATGTCTGCCTGTGTTGACGTGAGGGCTTCCGGAACTGGGGTGCGCGGCTTGGGGGCAGTCAGGTAGTTGTAATAGGCGTTCAACACTTCTTGGACCGCCTCATCCTCGGACTGCACGTGCAGCCGCAACTGGGCCCCGTCCATATAGTTGGTCAGGCGTCCTAGCACCCAATCCAGCATCATGGGGTTGTCGATCATTGGTTCCGGCAGCGGGAACTCGCCCCCCGGCGTTGACACTAAGACAGCCACATCGCGTGGCAAGGCCGGGTAGGATTCTGCGACTTGGACTGCGTCGGCCAGATAAACCGGCACCAAGATCGGCGGGTGTTCTTGTTGGACCATGTCTCCCATGGCCAGCAAGTAATTAAGCCGGGCCAGAGCCACCGCCAGCGGATCGCGGTCCATCCCCTGGACCAATTGGGGCATCCCAAATAGAATGTCAAACGGATCGCTGCCTTGCTCCATCATGGTCCGGGAGATAGTCTGGATAGACGCGGACATGAAAACGCCGGTGCCGCATGTCGGGTCCAGGAGTGACAACTCCGATTCTTTCGCCAGCCCCAACTCTTCTCCGACGATGTACTCCGCCAGCCAGCGCGGCGGTGGCGGCCAGGCCGGATCTGGGACCGTCTGCCAGTACAAGCCATCCATTATGCCGGGAGCCGCCTGGGCGAAGTCATAACGGGCCAGGGCCTCAGACAGCCCCTTCATGGTTTCCACGACCAGGCCCTCTAGGCCTAATTCCCAGCGCGGTTCCAGGGAGACCCAGGAAAAGATATCTCCTTCCCCAAAATTGGCCAAGCCTCGCCGGCTGAAATAATCGCAGTTGATGATCTCCAGAAGCTCTTCAGCGCTGGAGTTTGTCCGGTTGGGCGCAAGGAAGCGTCGGGCGGTGAGACGCGCCAGCAATGCCACGTATGTCTGGCGGATGAATAACTCTTCGCCGGATGGGGTCCTGGCAGGGTCTTGGCCGTGGACGCTTTCCCAGGACCGCTGCCACTCCCGGAACCTGACCGCCACCGAAGGGGTTTGGCTTGCCTGGGCGAAGATGCGGTTGAGCCGCCCGGTGCTCTGGATGAAGATAGGGCTGCCGATGCCAAAGGCGGTTTCCATCGCACCGGGAGAAATTGGTCCGGCGCCCGAAAGGGGTCCGTTATTGGGACTGGAAGGCGCCAGCCTAGAACTCCGCGCTATTGGGCGTTCTGGGGAAGGGGATGACATCCCTGATGTTGGCGACTCCGGTCACAAACTGCACCGTGCGCTCAAACCCCAAGCCGAACCCCGAATGAGGCACCGTGCCGTAGCTTCTTAGGTCTAAATACCAGGAATATTCGTCGTGGGATATTCCGGCCTCGCTCATCCGGCCTTCGAGCACGTCGCGGCGTTCCTCGCGCTGGCTGCCTCCGATGATCTCGCCGATGCGTGGCACCAACACGTCCATGGCGCGGACGGTCTCTCCGTCGTCGTTCATCCTCATGTAAAAAGCCTTGATGCCCTTGGGATAGTCGGTGACGATCACCGGCTTTTGAATTTTCTGCTCCGTCAGGTAGCGCTCGTGCTCGGACTGGAGGTCCGTGCCCCAAGTTACCGGGTATTCAAAATTCTGGCCCGACTTCTGTAGCAACTCCACGGCCTCAGTGTAAGTGATGCGCTCGAACTGGGAGTTGGCGATGCTCTCCAGGGTAGCGATGGTCGTTTTGTCGTGCCATTTGTTGAAAAACTCCATGTCGTCCTGGCAGTTCTCCAGCACGTGGCCACACAGGTGCTTCAAAAAGTCCTCCGCCAGTTCGGCCAAGCCATCCAACTGACAGAAGGCAACCTCCGGCTCAACCATCCAGAACTCGGCCAAGTGGCGGGAGGTGTTGGAATTCTCGGCTCTGAACGTCGGGCCGAAGGTATAGACGTCCGACAGCGCCATCGCGAAAATCTCAGCCTCCAGTTGACCGCTAACGGTCAGGAAGGCGGGCTTGCCGAAAAAGTCTTCTTCGTCGTTCACCGCGCTGCCATTCTTGGGCAGATCGTTCAGGTCCAAGGTCGTAACCCGGAACATGGAACCTGCGCCTTCGGCGTCACTGGCGGTGATGATGGGGGTCTGGATAAACTGGAATCCCCGGTCTTGGAAGAAGGAGTGGATGGCGTAGGCTACGGAGTTCCGTACCCTGGCCATGGCGCCAAAGGTGTTGGTGCGGGGCCGCAAATGGGCTATCTCCCTGAGAAATTCGGGGGAGTGGCGTTTTTTCTGAAGGGGATAGGTCTCGGGGTCTGAGCCACCCACGACCTCCAAAGATTTGGCCTGAATCTCATACTTCTGGCCCTGGCCCGGAGAGTCGACTAGAACCCCCGCCACACTCACGCTGCATCCGGTGGTAAGGCCGGCCGCCTGGGCGTGGGTGGGGTTTGACTCGTCGATTACGACCTGGAGGTCCTGCAGGGTTGAGCCGTCAGTGATTTGGATGAAGGTGACCGACTTGGACGTGCGCCGGGTCTTCACCCAGCCCTGGACCAAAACATCGCCTCCAGCTTGGGTGCGGTTAAAGATGTCTTTTATTTTGGAGCGCTGCATCAGCCCCTCCCAACCTGAAATTTTGGCTTGAATCTAGAGGGGGCGACTTGACTATCTGACCGCGGGCGGGCATCTAGGTAATGGCAGGCGCTTCGGCCCACTCCTGAATCGCTTCGCCGCCTCAGCCCAAGTATGGGCCGAAAAGTATGGTGAGCACAAGTATACCCAAACCGACTGGCGGGCGTTCCTCTATTAAACTCCGTCGCCGACCGAATTATGGGCCTCAGGGAACTTCCCTGGGCCCTTGTTATAACGGCGCGCGGGCATCGCTCCATCTGGTGGCCGTTTCGTAGGCATGGGCTGTCCGCAAGAGGGACTCTTCGGAGAAATGGGGGCCAATGAGCTGCATCCCCACCGGCAAGCCGTCGGAGAAACCGCATGGCACCGACAAGCCGGGCAGCCCTGCGATGTTTACCGGCAGCGTGCAGACGTCGATCAGATACATCTGCACCGGGTCGCCGATCATTTCCCCAATCTTGAAGGCAGTAACCGGAGACGTTGGCGTGATCAACACGTCCACCTCTTGGAACACCCGGTCAAAGTCCTGTTTGATCAACGTCCGCGCCTGCTGAGCCTTCAGGTAATAGGCGTCGTAATAACCGCTGGAGAGCGCATATGTCCCCAGCATCACCCGCCGGGTGACCTCCGGACCGAACCCATATTCCCGGGTCTTCTCCATGGCCTCCCACATGTCGCCGGTGTCCTGGTAGGAATAACCGTATTTGACACCGTCGTAGCGGGCCAGGTTCGCCGAGCATTCCGAGGGCGCGATGATGTAATAGCAGGCCAGAGCGTACCTTGTGGTGGGCAGGGAGACCGGTCGTATGGATGCTCCCAGCCCCTCCAAAGTGGCCACCGCCTCCTCCACGGCCTTCCGTGTGCCCGCTTCCATCCCCTCCACGAAGTACTCTTCCGGCACCCCCAGGCGCAGTCCCTTGATATCCTGGCCCAGGCTGGCGGTGTAGTCCTTGGGTACTTGGAGCACGGAAGTCGCGTCCCGCGGGTCGTGACCGGCGATGGCGTTCAGCACCAAAGCACAGTCCCCGACGCTCCGGGTCACCGGGCCGATCTGGTCCAAAGACGATGCAAAGGCAATGAGTCCATAGCGGCTGACCAGCCCGTAGGTGGGCTTCAGCCCCACCACACCGCATAGGGATGCCGGCTGCCTGACGCTTCCTCCGGTGTCCGAGCCCAATGAATAGATGGTCTCGCCGGATGCCACCGATGCCGCCGCTCCGCCGCTGCTGCCGCCGGGCACACGTTCCAAGTCCCAAGGATTCCGGGTTGGGTGAAAGGCAGAGTTCTCACAGGAAGAGCCCATGGCGAATTCGTCCATGTTTCCTTTACCCAGCATCACTGCGCCTTGACCGAACAAGCCTTCCACGACGGTGGCGTTGTAGACCGGCACGTAATCTTCCAGCATGCGAGATGCACAGGTGGTGAGGACGCCCTCGGTGCACATCACGTCTTTTATCTGAACTGGAACCCCGGTCAGCGGTCCGCCCCCGCCTGCGGCCAACAACCGGTCAGCCTCATTTGCCTGATCCAATGCAATCTCTGGGGTCAATGTCAGGAAAGACTGGACGCGATCTTCAACAGCGTCGATCCGGTCCAAGCAGGCCTGGGTGAGCTCTACGGAGCTGATCTGCCGTGACTTCAGTTGAGCATGGGCGTCCTGGATGCTGAGCCAGTTGAGTTCAGCCACCGCCCTATTCCTCCAGGACCGCGTTGACCCGGAAGAACTCCCCCTCTCGGCGCGGCGCATTTCTCAGGACATCTTCCGAATCCAGTGAGTCCTCGGCGACGTCCTCGCGCATCACGGTCTGTAGCCCGCCGGCGTGGCCGGTGGGCGCCACGCCCGAAGTGTCCAGTTCATTAAGCACCTCGAACTGTTCCAAGATGTCTGACAGTTGTTCGCCGAACATCTGGATCTCCTCTTCGGTGAGACCGATGCGGGCCAACGCGGCGATATGTTCGACCTGGGACCGTTCAAGGGGCATACCTAAACCTCGTTCGATTAATTGCCGCACTGGACCGGGGCGATCAATCGTGGGAATGGCCGTGGTCATGCTCGTGGCCGTCGCGGTCGGCAGGACCGTGTTCAGTGTTGCCTGGACCATGCCGGTGGTGCTCCTCCCCAACCAGGCCCACCGGGTCGACGTGGACCGTGGCGTTGGACAGATATTTCAGGTTATGGAGCAGCTGGTGGTGGACGTCTTCGGCGATGTCGTGCCCGCCTGCGACTGACAGACCAGGGTCCACGGCGATATTAACCTCCGCCAGCATCTTGTGCCCCAGCCACCGCACCCGGACCTCGGCAACTTCCCGCACGCCTTCGGTGACTGCAGCCAAGTTCCGGACCTCGTCTGGGACCTCGGGCTCCACGCCGTCTAGCAAGCGTGAGAACACGGATTTCGATGTCTCGATAACTATACGCAAAATGGCGGCGGATATCACCAGCCCCACTATGGGGTCGGCCAGAGGGAAACCCAGCCAAACTCCGATGGCACCAAAGAGCACCGCCAGGCTGGTCAGGCCGTCGACCCGAGCATGGTGGCCGTCTGCGATCAATGCCGAGCTGCCAATTTCCTTGCCGATCTTGATCCGAAATAGAGCGACCGCTTCGTTGCCCGCGAACCCGATCACGGCAGCCAAGACTACGATCCAGAGGTACTCGATCTCCGGCGGGTCGCTCAAGCGGGTGATGGACTGGTAGGCGGCGATGACGCCGGAAGCCAAGATGACCAACACGATCAACAACCCAGCCAGGTCTTCGGCCCTGCCGTAGCCGTAGTTGAAACGTTTGGTTGGCAGTCTCCGCGACAAGGTGAAGGCCGCCCACAGCGGAATGGCGGTGGCGGCGTCGCCGAAATTGTGGATGGTGTCGGCCAGGAGGGCCACGCTGCCGGTGAACCACACGATCACCAACTGCACGGCGGCTGTCGCCAACAGCGCCGCCAGAGAGATCTTGGTGGCCCAGATCCCTCGGCCGCTGGCCAATATCTCGGCGTTAACCGCGCCGTGGGAATGGCCGTGGCTTACAGACCCGCTCTGTTCTTCATGGGTGTGCATCGATAGTTGCTCCGGCGGCTACACCCTAAATCTATCACCTGCCGGCCTGGCGCCCTAGCCGTGGGCGTGACCAAAGCTGGCCATTCTTGCGCCGGGGGCATCGGGCGCTTCCGGGGCTATTGGGACTTCTGGCAGGGTGGCCCGGGAGTCTAATAGCTGTCAGTATTTGATTGCTGTATCATTCGATGGTGAAATTGACTGGGTTTGGGACGGCGAGCCTGACGAGGTCCGTTGACGAACCCTTGAGAATCCCGGGGCACATGCTTCGGGCCGTCAGGCTCCAACAATTCCCCGAGGAAGATGCTTCTATCCATACTTAACTGGCGTCTCCGGACGCCGTTCTATTACGGATGGCTGGTACTGGCCATCACCTCTTTGGCCACCTTTGCCGCCAGCGGGCTCACGCAGGTGGTGTTGGGGGGCATCCAGGTCTACATCACTGACGAAAACGGATGGGATGATGGCAGCCTGGCCTTCGCCTCCACTCTGGGCACCTGGTTCTCAGGGATAGTGGCCCCCTTTATCGGCAGGTTGGCCGATAGGTTCGGTCCCCGGTGGCTCATGCCCTGCGGACTTGTCATTGCTGGGCTCTGCTACTTCGTACTCGCGGGCGGCGACGCGGTCTGGCAGTTCTACGCCGGATTTGTGATCGGCCGAATGATGGTCAATTCGGTCCTGATCGGATTGGTTCCACGCACGGCTGCGGTCAACTTCTTCCGGCGGCGGCGCAACATGGCCCTGGCCATGGTCTCCATCTTCCGGCCCACGGCGGGCGCCATAAACATCCAGATAATCTCGGTGATCGCCGTCCATCAGGGTTATCGGGCGGCTTATCGGTACATGGGTGTTTTGAGTCTGATCCTGATCCTGCCGGTGATGCTGTTGATGAGGCGGCGGCCCGAGGACATCGGCTTGTTGCCGGATGGGGCGAACCCAGAACCGGTCCAAGCGTCCGGCGGCGACAGGACTCGGCCCTTAACGCCGGAGTTCAGTTGGACGGCTAGAGAAGCCATTAGAACCCGCGCCTTTTGGCTTTTGGCGTCCATCACCTTCTTGGGGACAATGGCTTCTAGCGGCACGGGTTTCAGCTTGGTGCCCTATTTGGTGGAAGATGCCGGGTTGTCCATCGCCGCCGCCGCCGGGGTATTGAGTCTCGGCACTTTCCTGGCGGTGGCCAACCTGGTCTGGGGCTACCTGGCGGACCGAATTACGCCCCGCCGATGTCTGATTTTTATGATGGTTGGGGCAGGTGGGATGACGGCGTTCTTGATCGGGGTGAATTCTCTGGCGGCCGCGCTGATTTTCGCCCTGGTTTGGGGAGTATTTTCCGGGGGTCTTGGGTCGCTGGAGAACATGGTGCTAGCCGAATATTTTGGCCGCGGTTCGTACGGCACGATCCTGGGTTACTTTTCGCCGATGCAGATGATTGCCTTGGGTCTGGGACCGGCCCTGGCCTCAACGGTCAGATCGGTGGCTGGCAACTACGATGTTCTATACGGCGCCATGATGGCGGCCTATCTCATCTCGGCGGTACTGATGTACGTTGCCCGGCCTCCCCGGCGTCCGATACGCGAGCCCGCCGAATCCGTTTCCTCCAGCGGCTAGAGCCAACCAAACGTCAGGCGTGTAAAATACACGCAACTGCCGAGACCGGGAGATGGTTATCTTCATTGTGAGCCAGCCAATGTTGTTCCAGGTAATTGGGATCATCGTAGGCATTTTGGTCACAATTGTGGCTGGATATTTGGGAATAGCAGCTACTCGTGGTTTGCCGCCATTCTTGCCTGTGCCAATATCCAGTGTACCGGCGACAGTCATCCGGTCTGAACGTACGGCCCCGCCGACGCCAACGCCTGCAACAATCTTCATTCCAACCCTGGTTCTGACACCAGCTGCCACGTCCACTCTGCCGCCGACACCAACGCCTCCCCCTAAGGCGATACCGACGCCACCGGGAACTTCTATATCATCGAGATTAGTCACATCAACGCCTGGACCTATCTGAGAATTTACCCACGCTGGTGCCACCGCCAACCCCCACATCAACGCCGGTACTCACGCCAACACCCGCGCCTGCCCCTACGCCTTTACCCCCGCCGACCCCAATGTCAGTACTTCCGAACCCTAGTCCGACTCCAGCGGGTCTGCCCGACGGCACGGTGGCCAACGACATTCCTGGGACGCCACTGGCCCTGGGGGCTAAGGTATCCTCAATGGTCGACGTAAACACCAAGCGGTGGGACGTGTACGCGTTGGGCCTGACCGCTGGGCAGGAGGTGCAATTCCGTGTGAATGGGAGGGGCGGCTATGATGATTACGTGTGGCCCATCCTGGCCGATCCCGGCTCCACCTCCTTCTTGACGGACTCGACGACCCAGGCCTTCTCCGACAACACCAAATCTGACGATCCATGGGCACGGAACTTCGTGCCGGCGGTCTCGGGCACCTATTGCCTGGCAATCAAGGCGCGGAAGACCGGCCAGGCCTACACGCTTTTGGTCACCACCACCTAATGAGTTCGCTTGGTGGTTACCGTCCATTTTTTTGCCAGAGGCTATCAGGACCGAACGCGAGTCGCGGGGTATACGACCCCTGATGGAGCGGGTCATCGCTCTTCAGGAGCAAACCGATGCCCAGCCGGTTTCAGCGCCCGCTTACCCGGATGGGCTAACCCAACGAGAGGTGGAGGTGCTCCGCTTAGTGGCTACCCGAAAGACCTACCGGGAGACTGCCGAAGAGCTGTTCATTAGCGTGGCGACGGTGAGCACTTACGTGAGAAATCTGCTCAATAAGACCGGAGTCGCCAACCGCACTGGGGCCACGGCCTACGCCGTCCGGCGGGGACTGGCGGGCGACGAGAGATCAGATGCTGGATAGCCTAGTTCATCTCCGAGCCGCCGGACACGCTGATGGACAGGCCGGTAACGTAGTCAGACTCGGCGGAGGCTAGGAATGCCGCCATCCGCGCGATGTCGTCGCCCTGAGCGATGCGGCCCATGGGTACCCGGAACGCCCGCTCCCGGACCATGTCGGCCCGGTACTCCTCCCCTGACTCTCCCTCAGGGGCCAAGGCCCTGGCGATGAAATCCACTCGCTCGGTGTCCACCAGTCCGGGACAGATGGCGTTGACGTTGATCCTGTTTACAGCCATCTCCTGGGCCATGGCCTGGGTGAAGCCGATGACCGCGAACTTAGAGGCGCAATAGGCGGCGTACCGGGCGATGCCTCGCTTGCCGGCGCCGGAAGCTATGTTGATGATCTTGCCGCCGCCCCCCCGGTTGACCATGTGGGTCGCCACGGCCTTGGATACCAGATAGGTGCCCCGCACGTTAACCCGCTGCACCTCGTCGAAGGCCTCTTCCTCCAGTTCCAGCACCGGCACGCGGTCCTTGCCCGGCCTGGAGCCGGCGTTGTTCACCACGATGTCGATGCGCCCGAATCGGTCCAGCGACTTGGCCACCATATCGGCCACCTGGGCACCGTCGGAGACATCCGAGAAGAGGCCGAGGGCCTGGAGGCCTTTGGACTCGATCTCCTCTACCACGCTATTTAACCCGGTCCAACCCGCTTGCCGGTCCTCGGCACGAATCGCCGTCGCGCTGGCTTCAATGTCGGTTACAACCAGGTTGGCCCCTTCTTCGGCCAGACGCAGGGCGATGCTCCGGCCGATGCCGTGCCGCCCGCCCGCCCCGGTTACCAGGGCAATTTTGCCATTCAGGTCATACATGATTTATCTTCCTCTCTATCGTAAAGAGCTGGGGCATGATGCTGAGAAAGCTAATGCAGTTTAGCGAATGGGGCCGGGGTGTGCCAGTCGAATGCCTGTCTAGCTATTCGGAGGCAAGAGAAACGGTGCGCCGGAACTGCCAGACCATTCCCTTGCTGGGGGAGAACAAGAGCGCCGCCAGGAACATGCCGGTGGCGACGACCACGATGCTGGGCCCGGTGGGAAGGTCGGCGTGGAAGGACAGGTAGAGTCCGGCTACGGTGGCCGCCAGCCCGGTAAGCACGCTGTAGGCCATGATCCCCGGAAGCCGGCGGGCCATCAGCGTCGCGGTGGCGGCAGGAGTGACCAACAACGCCAGCACCAATACGATGCCCACCGCCTTTAGTGAGGCCACGGTAGTGATGCCCACCAGCAGGGGCAGCAGGTATTGGATGAAACGCACCGGGATGCCTGAAGCCGCCGACATGGTGGCGTCGTAGGCAGTGAACAAAAGCTCTTTGTATAGGGCGGTGATTGCCAGCAAGACACCTCCGGCGACACTGCCGATCAGCGCGACCTCCCCCCAGGAGACGCCCAAAACGTTGCCGAACAGCAGCCCGAACAAGTCGGCGGTGTAGTTGCTGACCCGGCTCATCAAGATGATTCCCACGGCGAATCCGCTGGCGAAGATTATCCCGATGGCGGTGTCTAGCCGCAGGTTAGTCCGGCGGCTGATGAAGGTGATGGTCAAAGATGCGGGCACCGCCCAGGCGAAGGCCCCCCAGAATATGCTGCCGCCGAAGAAATAGGCCACCGACATTCCGGCCAGGGACGAGTGGGCCACCGCGTCGCCCATGAAGGCCATGCCCCGCAGCACCACGAACACGCCGACCACCGAACAGACCAGAGCGGCAAATGCGGCGGCCAGCAATGCCCGCTGCATGAAGCCGAATTCCCAGGGTTCGCGGATAGCGTCTATCACGTCCAGCACGGCTCCCCTACTTTTCCGACTCCGGTGCTGGCGGGGTTCTCGGGGTTGTTGAAAAAGACCCGTTTACCGGAGACCCGGCTGTGCCGGCGTGGGTGTGGTGTTGGTAGGCGTAGGCCTGGCCGTCCAGATGCACCATGAGCAGATGGGTGCCAAAGGTGTCTCCCAGGACCTGCTCGGTCAGAACATCGGAGGGCTTGCCGAAGGCGATCAGCCGACGGTTGAGGCAGGCCGCCTTGTCGCAGCGTTGCGACACACAAGACAAGTCGTGGGTGCTGAGCACAACTGTGGCGCCATTGGAGCGCAGCTCGTCAAAGAGGTCTAGAAGTTGGTGCTGCGCCGTGGCGTCCAGGCCTGCCATCGGCTCGTCCAAGAGCAGAAGTTTCGGATTGTGGGCCATGGCCCGGGCCAGGAGCACCCGCCGCCTTTGGCCTCCGGACAGTTCGCCGATCAGCCTTTCCCTCAGATCGAATATCTTGACTAATTCCAGGGCGGCGTCGGCAGCCTCCCGGTCCTCCTTAGTGGTCCTCCGGAACAGACCGCGGCGTGAGTAGCGGCCCATGAGTGCTACGTCGGCCACGGTCACCGGGAAGTCCCAGTCAACCAACTCCGTCTGCGGCGTGTAGCCCACCAGGTGGCGTTCGGTAGGGCCATTGCGACCCAGAACCGACACCTCGCCCTTTAGCGGCTTTACCAAACCCAATACGGTCTTGATAAGCGTTGATTTCCCGGAGCCATTGGGCCCGATGATGCCCACCATATCACCGGGTTGGACCTGGAAGTTGACTGCCTCCAAGACCGGTTTGCCGTCGTAGCCGGCCCACAGGTTGCGGACCGCCAGAGCCGGCCCGGCGCCTTCTTTATTTTGGGATTTTTCCTTGATGTCTGTCTTCATGGGTCTTTGGTCTATCCCTGTTTATCTGAGGAGCCGGGCCAGGGTATTGGCGTTGAAGAGCATCATGTCGATATAGCTGGTCACGTTTCCGTCCAAAACGTCGGAATAGATGGTCCCGACTTCGATGCCTGCCTCATGAGCTGAATTCTCCAGAATGTCGGAACGAAACTGGGGCTCGGCGAAGACCGCAGGTATGCCTTGTTCTCGAACCTGCTCCAGCATTTCGACCACCCGGCCGGGAGAAATCTGGCTGCCGTCGCTGGCGACAAAGGCGGATGCCTCCCAACCATAGCGCTGGGCGAAGTGCCCAAAGGCGTCGTGGAATGTGATCAATCGACGGCGTGCTGGGTCGACCGTGTCTAGCATGCTGGCGATGTCGAAGTCCAGTTTGGCCAAGTCCTTTTTGTACGAATCGAAATTTACCTGGTAATCCAAGGAATTCTCCGGGTCCGCTTTGATTAATCCGTCCCTGATCTCCTCTATGTAGTTCTCGGTGAATATTGGGTTCTGCCAAAAATGAGGGTCGGTGCCTCCAGTCTTCAACAGCGGGGCGGCGGCCACCACCCGCACTGCATCATCGGAGAGCGAACCTTGGATCAACGGGTTTAGGAATCCGTCCAGATCGCCGCCGTTGGAGACCACTAGGTCGGCACGGTTGATGGCCACGCTGTCGGCCGGAGTGCTTTGGAACGAATGCACGTCGGCTCCCGCAGGCACCAGAGCCGTCACCTCCACCAGATCACCTCCTACATTCCTCGCCAAGTCCGCCAGTAAAGCGGTCGTCGTCACCACCGCCAGCTGGTTCGCGCTGGGCGTAGCGGCCGCCTGGGAATAGCCGCAGGCCAAAGCGAGGAGGAGCAATCCAATCACTGCCGGGAAGGCCAAGATTGTTCTGGATGGGCTGAGTTTATTCGCCCGGCGCCTCCTGGTAATTAGACTTAGTATCAATTCGAGAAAGTATTGAGATGAAGTATCAATTAGGGCAAAAAAAGAGACTAGACCGCCGTTAGTTCTCCAGTGGTGCACGGCCGGCAGCGTCCGTACACCTCGAGCCAATGGCCGCTTAGTTCAAAACCGTGGCTGGCCGAAGTCTGTTGCAGCAATGCTTCGATATCGCAGCCGAGCAGGTCTTGGGAGGAGCCGCATTCAACGCACAAAAGGTGATGGTGGTGGCCCTTGTGGCTCAACTGGTAATGGAGATTTCCATCTTCCAGCAGCACGCGGCAAACCACGCCCGTTTCCACCAGCAGCTTCAGGGACCGGAAGATGGTGGCTCGTCCCAGAGAAGGCAGTTGCTCGCGTAGTTCTTCGGCGGTGAAGTGATTTTCCTGGTTAGCGATGGCCTGCGCCACCGCCCGCCGGGGCGAGGTGGAACGGTAGCCCTGCTCTTCCAGGGTCTCCAACAATTGTTCGGCCAGGGCGTTTACCCGCTTCCGCATCTGGTCCTTTGTTCGGTCGCTAATGAGACCAAGTATCTATTGGAGTTTGACTCTATCATAGGAGGATTCGGGAGTCAATTTGGACAGTGGGGTGGGCCTGAAAGAAGGCCTATTCCAGGTGCCAGGTGTCCCCGGCCGGCGGCCAAGGGTTGTCCTCCGCCAGCACCTGGGACAGTTGGGTGAAGACTCCTTTCATGCCGGCGGGATGGAGCCAGATGCTGTTGAAGCCCAGGTTCACGTAGTTGGATGTCACCCGCGACGAGGTGTAGCGGGCCTCTTGTCCCTTTAGGTACTCGTCCATGGCCAAAGAGTCGTCAATCTCGTAGATCGTCAGGTAGATGCCCTCACCGTACCGCTCCAAGAACCGGGCCGAGGGTACGTCGCTACCCGTGGGCTGGGCCAGTTCGATGAACGTGTCCTTACCGCCCACCGGCAATACGGCTATCTCCAGGTCGGTGAAGCTAACTTGAAAGCGCTTCGTTGCGGTTATACCAAACATATTTTCCCAGCGGTTCACCGCGTCGTCGAGGTCCCGGACCAACACCGCCATCTGGCGCAACTGTTTGGTCATGGGGCGCTGTTGCAGGGATTGCCAATCCGGGCCTGCGGCGGGCCAAGGGTTACTGCCTCCAGTGACTTCAATGATCTCGAGCAATGCGCCATTCGCCGATGACGGATGTATAAAGGCGTGGCGGTAGTCGCCATTTACCGGTTCTTCCGATAGCCGGACGTCCATGGACTTCAGATGGGGGATAAGCCGGTCGAACTCGCGGGTCTCGAAGATCAGCATGTATGGAGTTTCGCCGCGCCGTTCCAGGTACCGGGCGGCGGAGGAATCGGCGGCGGTTGGTTGCAGCAGTTCGATAAAGGTGCCGTTGCCCGCCGGAAGGACGGCATTATTCAGACCGTAGTGGCTCAAGTCCTCGGTGTGGCAGGTTTCCATGCCCAGATACCGGCGATACAGTTCTTTGGCGTCCTCCAGGTCCCTGACCAGGAAAGCCACTTGGCGCAGCCGTTCCAGCATTTATCCCCTCTGCCAATGTCGGATGGGATGTTTGGTTGTGGTTAGTAGGCTTTATGAAAACGCGGTGAGCCGCCTAGCTCTGATTTAGAATTACTATGGCTTTGCCGCCCACGTAGCGCTCACCTTCGGCGCCGGTCATCAGAATGTCACATTCCGCCAACTGTTCACCTTCTTCTTCCCGAAGGTCGGTGATAGTTGCGGCCAGAGTCAGGACCCTGTTATGGGGCACCGGCTGCCGGAACACCAGATCCAAGTCTTTGATGGAGCCGGGGCCGCCCCAGTCGGTTAGCAATTGGGCCATCATCGCCATGGTCATGATGCCGGGGACGATCATGCCGGGCATGCCGGCCTTGGCCGCAACCTCGGAATCAGTGAAACGGTTGGGTGTGGGCGCGCCCCAAATTTCACAAAAATTAGCCACATCCTCGTCGGTGGCAACCTTCTCCACGGGGCCGACCTCGTCCCCCAGTTCTACTTCGTCGTGGTAGGGCAAAATTCCCCCGGTTGAATCCGAATATTCTTCCTCATCAATTCCAATCACAAGATACCTGGTTCCGGTTATTTTACGACCATCCTCCGCTCAAATCGCGGCTGTGCCGCCTTACTCGCGTTTGGCGAATGACTCTTGGACCTCGGCCACTACCAGGCCGTCCTGATTGCTGAATGTCGTTTCCCAAACGATGAACACCATGGTGCCGGAGCGCCCTGTCTTGGCGTAGACGTCTTTGAGGTGCGACGACGCGGTTAATTGGTCACCGGCGTAAACCGGGGCTTTGGGTTCGACGCGCTGGCCGGCGTGCATCTGGACCCGGCCGAACTTGACCTTCACATCGGGGAGCGAAACCTGGCGTACCAGAATGCAACACAAAGTCGGCGGCGCGATCCTACCCTGGAATCCTGCTTCCTTTGCCCCCTCATCGGAATGGAATGCGGGTCCGGTTTCCCCGGTGCTGCTGTTGGCCCGGTCAATGATCTCGCTTGTGATCTCGAAGGGACCGGCCTTGTGTTCCACGCCGTATAATGACCGGTCGTAATCCAATTCCATGGCCATGGGTCTGTCTCCTTACGATTCAGAAGAGCCGTTCACGATGTCTTCCAGCCAAACGGGCTGGAACTCTTTGCCGAGCAGGGCGTCGACCAGATTGCTCTCGTTCTGGATCTCTGCCTCGAAGTTGGTCATGCAGGTGGCGATGTGGCTGGTCAGGTGGGCGTCGCTGCCGCCGATGCCCAGCAGATTATGACTCTGGCAGAGTTCCTCCGCCCGCTCGTTCTCGCCCTGGCGGCTCCCACCGTTCAACAGCTCAACGATCTCCACATCATCGAAAGACTCACCGTTGGCGATGTAGTCGGTGAGGCCAATGCCGAAACGGCCGGGGTGGGCGGGGAGCGCGATGGCGTCGTGCCGGCGGGCTGCCTGCATCAGAACCCTGGCGTCCATGCGCACGTCGGAGAAATCGATCTCCTGCGTCAAGGCTTGTGTGACGCCATAGACCAGGAAGTGCCCGTAGCGAGTATCCAGCTCGGAACCCTTGAGCACCAACACGTTGTACTGGCTTGCCAGGGCGGAATAGTCTTTGTCGAAGTCGAACTTTCGGTGCTCGGTGAGCACGATGCCGTCGACGGTATGGCCCCGTTTCCGCAGAACTTGGATCCATTTCACGTACTGGTCGACAGTGGCCCTGGAGTCGTCCGACGATACGGAGTGGCTGTGCATATCAAGGTACAAGCTTGGGAGGTTCCCCCGTTGCAGAAGTGGCCCAGACCCAAACAATCGCCATCAAAGGCGGTTGATTTACGCGAATCGGAAGGCTGGTAATGGCCTGCGTCAATCATAATAGTTGCTGCAAGAATCAGCAACCGCTTTGCCGGATTTCGCATTTCCGTTGATCCGGCTGCGTTGGCCAAGGCCAAGTTGGGGAAGAAAAGAGGGTGTGGAGGGGTGCCGCAGACCTGTAAGCCGGGTTCTGTATCCTTCCCCAGAGGGGAAGGGCGGTGACCATTTATCTAGCCCTTCCGCCCGCGGTTAAGCCGGCGGAAGTCCACTTTTGGCAGAGCGGCGTTGCCGCCGCGGTCAAGCAGCCAACCCGGGGACAGGCCGGGCACCTATGTCCCCCTATTTGGCCTTGCTCCAGGTGGGGTTTAGCCGCCGCTGCGTCACCGCAGACAGCCGGACGCTCTTACCGTCCGATTTCACCCTTATCCTTCCAAAGCTGGAAGGACGGTATGTTTCTGTGCCACTTTCCGTCCCCCGACGGAGCGTTACCACCGCCGCCAGAGGCCTGGGTGTTACCCAGCACCCTGCCCAGAGGAGCCCGGACTTTCCTCCCTCCTTCCTCAAGAGGAAGGACGGCGGCCACCCGGTCTGCATGGCCCTCCAATCGCACTCTAGCATAGGCCCCATAGAGGGTCAAACGAATAGAGTTTTGGCTCAAGGTCTTTCGATTGTAACCCGGAGCATTGGTGTCACCCGGAGCCTTGGATAAGGGTCTCTGTACCGCACGGCCGAGATAATTGGCTTGGTTTAGCATGACAGTTGACGAAACCATCCGTCGATTGTCTGGAGTACGCAGGCATCGGAATGGAGAAGATGGAGAAACGTGGGGTTGTGAAATGGGCCGGAACAAAAAATGGCCGGTACAAACCGGCCATTCACCAAATCCAAACCAGATTCGCTTTCTGGGAGTCTAGCTCGATACGAGCATCCGGCCGCAGCTGCTGCAGAGCACGGTTTGGCGCCCGCTGCGGACCCGTTGCTGTTGGTGGGTGGGGAGAGACATCCGACAACCTTGGCAGAGACCCCGCGCCACCTTAGCCACCGCGACTCCGCCCTTGGACTTTCTTAGCGCCTCGTAATGCTGTAGAGACGTCGGATCCCAACTCTCGGTTAACTTCGACCGTTGGCCCTCAAATCCCGCCCGCTCTGCGTTCAGCGCTTTGATCACCTCTTGCAATTCAGCCTGGCGAATCTCCCAAGCAGTCCGGATTTCCTCGAGCTTGGTTTGCAGTTCGGTCTTCCTGCTCAGGGCTTGCTCGATCTGATCTTTGATTTCCGAAAGAGCGCTTTCTTGCTGTTCGACTAATAGACGAACGTTGGAAGCTTCGCGCTCCAGGCTTTCAAGGTCTCTGGGGTTCGTGATCTCTCCGCCATAGAGTTGAGAGTTCAGGCTATCCGACCGCTCTTTCTGGGATTCCGCTTCTAGTTTGGAGGCTTTTTGCTGGAGTTCGGTTTCTTGCAGCCATTCGGTGTCCCGTTCTATTTCCGACTCCAGGTTTCCCACTTCGTCGCCGTTATTTAGTTCGTATTCTGCTTTCGCTTGATCGCCCTGAATGCGGTCCAGAATGATGTCCAATTCCTGAAGCGCGAACATTTGCTTAGCGGTCGTCATCAACGTCGTCCTTGCATTTATGCCGATTGTTCCCACCGTCACAACTCCTCGATTCTAGGAATCGAACGCCCTGTTGTCAAATTTTCTAGAGCCTTGCCGGCGCCGGACACGCGAGTTGAACCAGCAGGGAGCCCGAAATCCCGCCGGAGCGCCCCTTGTCTCTTGGGCCTTCTAAGCAACATAATCTCTGCCGTGAGACGCTGGCATCGAGGAGGTCTAGAGGGATGAGAATTCTCCATTTTTCGGACCTGCATATCGGGGTGGAAAACTACGGCCGGATTGACCCGGAGACCGGTCTTTCCACTCGGTTGGGGGATTTCCTCGATTCCCTGGACCAAGTTGTGGATTTTGCCCTGAACGAAGGAGTTGACCTGGTGCTGCTGGCTGGGGACGCCTACAAAGGGCGCGACCCAACCCAGACTCACCAACGGGAATTCGCAAAAAGGTTGAACCGTCTGTCCCGATCGGGCATACCCACTTTCTTGTTGGTGGGAAACCATGACCTTCCCGCCGCATCCAGCCGGGCCACCGCGGTGGACATTTTTCCGACGCTGGAGGTCGCCAATATCTACGTTGGCAACAATCTGCAGAATTACACTGTGCCCACGGCGTCAGGCCCACTCCAGATTTTGTCCGTTCCTTGGCCGCGGCGCAGCAACATCCTCAGCCGCGAAGAATCCAGAGGTCTATCCATTGAACAGGTGCGGCAGGCGCTGGAAGAGCGGATGACTTACGGGATCGAGACGCAGGCCCAGGAATTGGACCCCGATGTGCCGGCTATTCTCGCCGCGCACGTAACGGTGAACGGGGCCACCGTCGGCACGGAACGCTCAATGATGTTGGGCCAAGACCACGTGCTCTTGGTCAGCGCATTGGACCGTCCCCAGGTCGATTACGTTGCCTTGGGCCATATCCACAAGCACCAGATACTTCGTCCCGACCCACCCATGGTGGTCTACTCCGGCAGCCTCCAAAGGGTGGACTTCAGCGAGGAAGGCGACGAAAAAGGATTCTGTGTCGTGGACCTGGACCCCACAGCGCCTCAGGGCCGGCGGATGACCAATTTTGAGTTCCACAAATTGAACGCCCGGAATTTCGTCACGGTGGACGTTTCGGTGGAGTCCCAAGACGTCGATCCGACCGCGACGGTGGTCCGCGCGATCGCCCGCAAGGATATTACCGATTCAGTTGTTCGGGTGCGCATATCCCTCGCCGAAGCGGCGGACGCTAATCTTAGGGAGACGGAGATCCGCAACGCCCTGGAGCCGGCCCACTTCATCGCTTCAATATCCCGGGAGGCGGCCGGTGTGCGCAGGACCCGAATATCACCCATTGAGGGCGAGGACTTGCAGCCGATGCAGGCTCTCGGGCTCTACTTGGACAGCAGAAGCATAGAAGGAGAGCGCCGGGAGAAAATTATGAGGAAGGCCGAAGAGTTGATCGAATTGGACTGGGGCGAACTGGAAAAGACCCAATAGAGGGGAGAGAACCAATCCCTTCCCCCGCGCCGGGGGACGGTTAGGATGGGGGCGGTTAGGCCAGTTTGCGGGCCAACGAATGGCTGCCGTCGACCAGGTCTTTGAACACCTCTTGGACCGTGATTATCTCGGAGATCAGACCTGTGCCGGCGCCGGTATAGGCGATCCCGGATTCAAAGTCTCCATCCAGCAGTGCCGCTCTGGTCCGGTCGATACCCAACTCCTGCTCCCAGGCGGCAGGGTCGTCGCCACTTTCAAGGCCGGATTCCTTCATCTGCATGGCGATGCCCTGCTTGAGTACCCTGGTTGGCCACCGGTTTCCGCCAACCACGATCGTGCCGCTGTCGATCGCAGCCACGATTGCCGATTTGTAATTTTCGTGAGAGATACACTCTTTGGTTGCGACGAACCGGGACCCCATCTGCACGCCCATGGCGCCCAGGGCTGTCGCGGCGACATAGCCGCGAGAGTCCACGATTCCTCCAGAGGCAATAACCGGGATGGCGATGGACCCCACTACCTGGGGCACCAAGACCATGGTGGAAACCTTGTCAACGCCCCGAAGACCGCCGCCTTCAAACCCTTCAGCGATGACCATGTCGACGCCCTGGGCCTCGGCGCCACGGGCATGCCGCACAGTCGCCACCTGGTGAATGACGGTCATGCTGTGATCTTTCAGTGTGCCGGTGAACAGCGCCGGGCTGCCACCGTAGGTGATGGCAATGGTGATGCCCTCTTGCGCTGCCGCCTCGATCAATTGCTCTATCTGGGGGTGGGGAAGGTAGAAGGAGACGCCGAAGGGTTTTTGAGTCAGCCGTTGGACCCTCCGAACTATAGCGTGCAGGTTGGCGACGGGGTCTCCGCCCGGCTCAATTCCCGACGTGGGGTGCAAGACGCCCAAGCCGCCGGCATTGGATACGGCCGCAACTAACTCTGGGTTCGACACCCAGGGCATTCCCGCCTGTAAGACCGGGTAGGCGATACCGAGTGCGGTGCTAACCGGGGTGCGTTTCATCTAATTAGTCCCTGACAGAGATGCTCTGCCAACATCTGGCATGCCAATCCGCTCTTAGCGCACACCAGTTCGATGCAGGCGTGAAGGCAGATTCGTTACCGGAATTACCGGTTCTAGCCAGACCAGTCTCTAGGATTGACCGATTGTACGGCCACTCCTGGGTGCTGTCAACTGAATTCGGATACTTTCCTTACCATACCCGTACCTTAAGGCAGATTCTCCGTATCTGCAAACTGTGTTTGATGCCTCTGCAACGAATCCAATCACTGAATGATTGACCGCGAAATACAGAAATGTGAAGCCATCGACGTGATATTTCCCGAAGACGCAGATTAGAGGCGCAAAACAATGGTAAGCCGCATACGTAAAGACACGGGAGAGACACGGGAGAGACACGGGAGAGACACGGGAGAGACACGGTGCAATTCTCGCAATATCGAACTCCGGTTGACGCCCCCGAAAGGACAGGCTAGGCTGTCCGAAATCCGTCCTAACGTTCGCCTTTGGAGGCTCCAAATTGAAGGCAGCAGTCTTATACGAAAAATTCCAACCGTTGGCGGTGGAAGAGTTGGAGCTGGAAGCCCCCCGCCAGCATGAGGTGTTGGTAAAACTGACCGCCAGCGGGGTGTGTCACAGCGACCTGCATTACATGAAGGGTGACCGTGAACATCCCCTGCCAGTAGTGCTGGGACACGAAGGCGCGGGCATCGTTGAGGAGGTCGGCCCAGGCGTGACCTACGCCCAGCTCGGCGACCACGTGGTGCTTTCATTCGTCCCCACCTGCGGCAAATGTTCCTACTGCGTTAGGGGGCGGCAAAACCTCTGCGAGGCCAGATACCAACTGAAGGGCAAGATGCTGGACGGCACAACGCGCCTCCACAACGGCGGCCAAGATATCCACCACTTCAACGGCCTTTCCACTTTTGGCGAATACGCCGTAGTGCCCGAGGACAGCCTGGTGAGGATTCGGGAGGACGCACCCCTGGACCGGGTTGCTTTGATCGGATGCGGTGTGCCCACCGGCGTAGGAGCGGTGATCAACACGGCCAAGGTCAAACCCGGCAGCAGCGTGGTGGTCATCGGCGCCGGTGGCGTGGGGCTAAATGTAGTGCAGGGAGCGGTGCTATCGGGGGCCGAATCCATCATTGCCGTCGACATCCACGGGTCCAAATTGGAACACTCACTCCAGTTCGGCGCGACCCACTTGGTGAACGCCGCCACCGAAGATGTTGCTGAACGCGTCCGAGACATCACCCGGGGCGAGATGGCCGATTATGCCTTCGAGGTCATTGGCTCCACCGACGCCATCAACCAAGCCCTCAACACCACCAAGCGGGGCGGCACCACAGTGGTGGTGGGTGTGGCGCCGGCTGGGGCGGAACTGACCATCGACCCTGACTTTCTGCACTTGGACCGGGTCTTGATGGGCTGCACCTACGGTTCCTGCTACCCCAGGGCCGACATGCCCATGCTAATCGACCTGTACATGGCCCGCCGCTTGAAGTTGGACGAGTTAATCAGCGCCACTTTCAGGCTAGACGACATCAACACCGCCTTCGAAGCCCTGGACCAGGGCGAGGTGGCTAGGAGCATTATTAGGTACTGAAATGGTGCGAAAATCCCCCCAACCCCCCTTTACGAAATGCTCTTATCCCGTAACTCCCCATCCTCGTAGGACGTCCGTAACGGATTCTATTTCTTGCATTCTGACATAGCACGATTTACATCAAATAGTTTCGTATAGTTGCCAAAATGTTTCTTCTTCCATCCCTATGTATTCCAGTAATGTTTCAAATGCTGGAGTCGGAACTTCATCATCGACATCGCCCGAAAACACGAGTCTTTGATCTCGGTTTGGGTCGTAAATAATGAAAAGGTCTCCATCCCAATACGAAGGATGGAGACCATATTGAATCAACACAGCCAGTGTTTTAGCAAATTCTGCGCTGTTCATCTCATAAATGACGTTCCATAAATGGGCTGGTCAAAACTGGCGCTAGAGCCTACACCAAAGCCAACGTTTTGTTGAGGGTCTGAACCACCATAGGCGTGGCAGGCTTTAATAAATCGGGCATGGGCGATCCCAATGGTCTTTCCGAAAGCAAATATCGGGTATTTATCAGCTACGATTGCATACCCTCCCTTGCTCCCTCGATGGATGTTCATTGTTATGGTGTCAGATTTCAAGGTTGCCATATTATTGCCTCCTTACCATGTGAATGCAAAGGTAAGGCACTGCGCCGCAGGTTATCCCAACAAATTCGACTGCAGGCTATGATTAATCATACACCGCGTGGAGTTTAGAGACAATAACGAACGATTGCTACCTCCGGGCAATACGGGGATAATTACCTTTCATAAAGGGGGTTGGGGGGATTTCCGCCCCTTAATTCGGACGCTACGCGGGCAGTTATGCCGGAGGCAGAATGATGGGCAGGGGCTCGACGTCGTTCAGGCCCGGGGGGTTGATGGCGTCCAGGGATTCCAGCAGGGCGTTCAAGCTATACATCACTTCGGTCAACTCAGGGTCTTCGATCTCCAGACCCACGGCATGGCCCATGGCGCGAATCTCGTCTTTGGTTAGATCAGCCATCGGTATCCTCCCGAAACACCGTGTTGGCCAGCCCATATTGCTGGATAATGCTCGCGCCGTCAAGATGACCGCCAACCGGCAGGTGTCTACCTTGAGGCTGGATAGCCCGTCGGCTATACTGGCCGGGACCCCAGGCCTATGGGGGATAAGGACGATAACAAGCCAATGGCTACATATAAGACCATCAATGTCGACCTGGGACCGGAATCCGACTTCACCAAGCTTCCTGCTCCGGTGACGGTGGGCGACTGGTCGTACTTCCTGGCACGGAGCAAGAAAGGCGTCTATCAGCTGTTATCCAACATCTGCCCCCACCAGGCTGAGGAAGTGGTGGACTGGACCGGCCTGTTCATGTGCCCGGCCCACGGGTGGCGCTTCGAGTACACCGAAGGCGTTTGCGTCAATGGCCCCAATGCCAAGCTGGTAGGGTTCCCGGTCAGCGTCGAGGCCGGCCGCCTGGTGGCGGAATTGCCCGACGACTGAGCTGAAAGCCCGTTGGCAGCTTTCAACGCGAATTCGATCAATAAGTCTTGATCTCAAGAACGTGGCCGCTGGGGTCTTTGAAGTAGACCGCCTTACCGTCACCCTGGGATCCCGCTGTGATCCCGGGCCCCTGCATGTTGTCCTGGGCACGGGGGCTGTCTCCGTAGGGGATCTTTGAATCCTTAATGCGCTGAAACGCATCTTCGAACTCGCTCGCTTCCATGGCAGGGCATAGTGGATGCTGCGGAAGTCGTCCGACTGGCGGAAGTCCAGGTTCAGGCTGTCGTTCACGCGCACCGCCAAGAAAGGCCCAACTTCTCCCAGGTCCTCAAAGCCAAAAATCCTTGTGTAGAACTCCACCGCCCTTTCGCGGTCGGTTACCGGGACAATGGTGTGGTCCAATACAACCGTCATATCATATCCTCGCCAATTCGCCAAATAATTCGGGCATTCCGTCGAATACCCAATGATGCTGTGAGAGCCTAGGGGCGAAACCTCGTTGTGGTACTCTATTGGCTACTTTTGCTGAAGTCAACAGGTCACGTCTGGACCGCGCCCGGCCGTGGAGCGAACATGGACAAGAAAGACATTCCGTTTTTGACGGCATCCCAGCTTTCCAAGCTCATCGAGGGCAAAGAAGTCTCGCCCGTCGAGGCCACTGAAGCCTACCTGGAGCGGATCCGGGAGGTCGACTCCAAGCTCAACTCCTACATCACCATAACCGGAGAGCAGGCTCTGCAGGCAGCCCAACTGGCCGAGCAAGAGATCGCTCAGGGCAACTACCGGGGCCCGCTTCATGGCGTGCCTGTGGCGGTGAAAGACCAGTTCAACACTGCCGGTATCCGCACTACCGGCGGCTCCGCCATCCTCAAGGACTTTGTCCCGGATGAAGACGCCACGGTAATGGTCAACCTCAAGACCGCCGGAGCGGTCTTGCTGGGCAAGCTCAACATGAGCGAGTTCGCCATGGCAGAGGTCTACAACCACCCCTATGGGACGCCCCGCAACCCTTGGGACCTTGAGCGTAACCCCGGCACCTCTAGTAGCGGCTCCGGCGCCGCGACGTCTGCCTTCCTATGCGCCACCTCCCTGGGCGAGGACACTGGCGGGTCCATCAGGGGCCCGGCCAGCTTCAGCGGAATTGTGGGTCTGCGGCCTTCCTACGGCCGGGTCAGCCGGTACGGAGTGTTGGGCGGTTCCTGGTCAATGGACACAGTTGGGCCGATCTCGCGCAGCGTGGAGGACGCGGCCATAACATTGCAGGCCATCGCCGGTCACGACCCCAAAGACGCCAACACCTGGAACGTGCCGGTGCCCGACTACCGGCAGGCCCTGACCGGCGACATCCAAGGCGTGAAGCTGGGCGTGGTCCAAGAGCGCATGGACTCCCCCATCCTTGATCCGGAGTACCGGGAGACCGTGGCCAAGGCCATCGGAGTGCTGGGGGAACTGGGCGCCGCCGCGCAGGACGTGTCCATCCCACTTGCGCCGAATGCCGGCGCTCTATCAATGACCATCATCGGTGTCGAATGGTCCAACCTGCACCGTCCGGTTTTTGAGCCCCACATCGACTATCTGGACCACAATAACAAGATTAGGTTCCTGAGCGGCAGTATCATTCCGGCCCAGGCTTACTACAAGGCCCAGAAACTGCGGACCATGCTTCGTCAGCAGATTCTGGACGCGCTGGACAAAGTTGATGTGTTGGTGCTCCCCACTGGGCCGGTGACCGCTCCACCAGTGGAGAGTGTGCCTGGCATCCAGAGCAAGGAACATGCCATGAACGGACTGGCCGGGCGCATCAGCTTCACCGGCCCCTTCAACTTGGCTAACACCCCGGCCCTGTCGGTGCCTTGCGGGTTCAGTGACGCGGGTATGCCCATGGGTCTGCAGATAGTGGGCCGTCCCTTTGCCGAGGAGATGGTATTGAAAGTTGCCCACGCCTACGAGCAAAACACCGACTGGCACAACCGGCGTCCGCCGGTATAGCTAATACAGGAGGAATAGACATGGAAGAGATGGGGCTTTTCGAAGCCATTTACAGCCAACGGCAATTCACCCGCTACAAGCCCGATCCAGTGCCCAAAGAGGCCATTGACAAGATAATCGACGCCGCCACCAAAGCGCCCAGCGGCGGCAACAAACAGCCTTGGCACTTCATCGCCATCACCGACCGGGAACTCATCGAGAAGATTGGTGGACTCTACCGCGACTTGTGGCTGGGCTCCCAAGGAGCCACCGCACCTCCGAACGAGCCCTCAGCCTACCGGTCGGCCCGCTACCTGGCCCACCACATGCCCGAGGTACCGGCCATGATCTTGATCTGTGCCGACCACACCATGGGCTCCCAGCCCTACAGCAAAGGCGATCCTATCGAGCGGGGCCGCTATGCTTCGTCGCTGTGGCTGGCGATACAGAACCTGTTCTTGGCGGCCCGGGCGTTGGGCCTGGGCACCCGCATCACCACCACCCACCTGCGGGAGGAACAAAAGGTTAAGGACTGGCTGGGCATCCCGGACCACGTGGAGACGCTCTGCCTGACTCCCTTGGGCTACCCTCGAGGCCGCTTCGGCCCAACCGACCGCATCCCAACGGCCGAGGTCATGTCCTACAACCGCTACGGGCAGAAGAGCTAAAAGCTGATAGCTGTTCGCCGACGGCTATAAACCCCAGGTGTCTCCGAACTCGGCGCGCAGCACCAACTGGCCGGTAAACGTGGAGGCGTCCTGCAGCGCCAGGTAGACCGCGCTGGGGCCCACGGCCTCCGGTTCAACCCGCTGTGGCCAGTCGCGCTGGGTCCATGGGATGGCGGCTGAGCCTTCGGTCCTGAGTCCGCCGGGCGACAGGATGTTCACCGCGATGTTGTGCTCCCGGACCTCTTCGGCCAGGCAAAAGCTGAACATGTGTACCGCCGCCTTGGTGGCGCTGTAGAGTACGCCGCCCCCCTGCTCGTGGTCGCTACCCATGCGTGAGCCAATGTTAATGATGCTCCCACGCCCTTGTTCGATCATGGTTGGCAGCACTGCCCGGCAGCAGAGGTACGGTCCCCGGAGGTTGACCGCCACACTCTGGTCCCACTGGTCCGGAGGGATTCCCATGAGGGTTTCGCCCAAAACCATGATCCCGGCATTGTTGAACAGCACATCGATACGCCCATAGGCATCGATGGTCCGTCCCACCATGGCCGCAACCTGTTCTTCATCTGTAACGTCGCACGTTAGGGCCAAAGCTTGCCCGCCCTGGGCCTGTATCTGCTCGGCGGTTTCGACGGCCGTTCCGGCTAGGCCAGTCGGCGAGGTACCGCGGGCGGAGACAACGACTTTGGCCCCCTCAGCGGCAAATTCTTTGGCGATTGCCCTTCCCAAGCCCCGGCTGGCCCCGGTGACTATGGCCACCATGCCAGCCATTTTCTTGTTTCGGGTTTCGACCATGCGCCGGTCCTAAGGTGCGAACGGGGTCTGGACCCAGCCTTGATCAAAGGGAGTCCAGAAGTGAGAGCTCAGGGTTAGGTGTTGGAACATCCATTGGCCATCCACCCGGACGTATTCTTCGTCGTAGCGGGCCGAGCCCCACACCGCCTGGTTCCCTTCGGCATAGGTGCAGGGCTGGAATAGATACCACACTCCGGTGGCCCGGTCGCCGTCCACCTCGATAATCGGGTTCATTACCATGTGGATGGCGAAGGGCAGACGATTGGGCGCGTTTTGGAAGAACGTTCGGATGGCTTCCCTACCGTCGTTCCGGCCCCGCTCCCTACCGTCCCACACCGCGTCCTCGGTGAATAGCTCGGCCAGAGCGTCGGCGTCATAGTGGTCGTCGCAGAGGGCGCAGTAGCGGCGCTTCAGCTTCTTGATCTCCTCGATGTCCTCCAGGACTCTTACCCGCTTTTCCAGGTCTTCAAGGTTCATGGGCACCTCCATCTAATCAGCCGCCTCCTAGATCGCGGTCCAGCCGCCGTCTACCAGCAGCAGGTGTCCGGTGGTTCCCGCCGAGGATTTGCTGGCCAAATAGATGACCGCGCCAACCATCTCCTCCGGGTCCATGCGGCGGCCCAGAGGCAGATGGGCCTCCAAGTCTTCCTGCACCTCTTCGGGGGTGCGAGTGTCGGCGGCCAGCATGCCGGGGGTCGTGGTTGGGCCGGGGCCGATGGCGTTAACCGTCACTCCGTTGGGCGCCCATTCGACGGCCAAGACTTTGGTGATGCCTGCCACTCCGAACTTGCTGGCGCAGTAGGAGGCACGGCCCCGCGAGGCGGTCACCGATAGTTGGGACCCCAGGTTGATGATACGTCCGTACCCCTGCTCCACCATGTGGCGTCCGGCGGCCTGGGCGCAGAAGAACACACCCTTCAGGTTGATGTCGATGGTGGCGTCCCAGTCCTCTTCGGTAACTTCCAAGGCTGGTTTGGGTATCCGTATACCGGCATTATTGACCAGGATGTCCAGCCGCCCAAAATCCTGAACGACTTGGTCGATGGCCTTGGGTATGCTGGGCAGGTCCAGCACGTCCAATGGATAGACGCCGCTCTTTGCACCTTCTGCTTCTACCTTGGACTTTGTCTCTTCCGCCAGGTGCAGCCGGTCGGGCCGGTCTGACACCGCCACCGCCGCCCCGGCTTGGGCCAGTCCCACTGCCAGAGCCGCGCCGATGCCACGGCCGGAGCCTGTGACCATCGCCGTTTGACCCACCAAACTCAATCCGTCGTAAGGCATGCCGGTTCCCCCAGATTACTAGAGATGTGCGGCGCCAAACCCAGGCTCGGCTAGTCTCTCCCAGGCGGCAATTTCGCCGTAGCATAGCACACCGCTCCGGGGGCCGGATTCGAGCCAAAATGTTTGGATCTTCAGTTCCGGCCAAGGAATGTTGAGAGTACCACGGCGGTACCGGACTTGCGCCCTCTAATCACAAACCTTAGAATCAGCCCTGGCCCGGAGTATTCGAAAACGTTTGCCCCGGCAAAGGACTTAATGGCGGAAGCGATACAGAGGCCGGCGGGACGCAGGCAGGAACGCAACTTCATCCTCGGCGCCCTCTCCCTAGGCCACGGCATCTCCCACCTTTATGACCAGGGATTCCCGGTGTTCATGCCCGCCATCCAGGCGGCCATGGGCCTCTCCAACTTTCAGGTAGCCTTCATCTTGGGCATCCGCCAGGGCGGCTTCGGAGCGGTCAATCTGATCGGCGGGGCCATCGTAGACCAGATGAAGGCCAGCTGGGGGCCCATACTCACGGGCTGCATGATCTGGTCCGCCCTCGGATTCTTGGCTATAGCAGCATCTCCTAACCTGGGCGTGCTGGTCATCGCCGTTGCCGTTATCTCCGTTCCCGGGGCGCTCTGGCACCTCCCCTCCACCGCGGCGCTTTCCCGGCGCTTTCCCGACCGCCGTGGCTTCGCAATATCGATACACGGCTTCGGCTCCAACATCGGCAACGTGTCCGCCCCGCTGGTGGCCGGCGGCCTTTTGACCTTCATGCTGTGGCGGCACATCCTGCTGATCTACACCATCCCCGCCGCCATCATGGCCGTGTTCGTCTGGTGGTCGCTCAGAGACCTGGGGATAGAGGACGGGGACCAACAAGGAGAGGAGAAACCCCAGCGCCGGGTGGTTGCCGGTTACCGTGAAGGCCTGGCGATGTTCAATAGCCCGGTGGTCGCGGCTCTAGTGCTGGCCGCCGCAATACGGGGAGTGGCCAATAACGCCCTATTTCAGTGGACGCCCTTCTATCTGAAGAATGCCACCGACGGCGGACTGGACATGGGCTATTTCGCCGCTGGAGTCCACCTGTCCTTGCTGACGGGGATGGGGATCATATCCGCTCCGATCCTCGGCTATCTATCTGACCGGTACGGGCGGAAGCAGGTATTGGTGCCCGGGTTGATAATGGCCGCGGTCTTGACTATGGTCATCGTCAGCGCCGGAGATAGTCTGTTGTTGGCGGTACTGCTTGGCGGGATCGGGCTTTTCAGCTTTTCCCTTCAGCAGATCATCCTGGCATCCGTCCTGGACGTGGTGGGCAAGGGCACCGAGGCCACTGCATCGGGATTGATCTTCGGCATCAACGGGGTGCTGGGTTTCGGTTCGCCGTTCCTCGCCGCCTTCATCATTGATGATCTGGGCGGATACGGCTCCATCTTCTACTACACGGGAATCTTGACCCTGGTTGCGGCGGTGACCGTCCTTTTCATTCCCTTCCCCAACTACCGGGTGCAAACGCCCGATCCAGCTTGACGTGATGGCGTTTGATACGTTTGACACCCCCATGGGGCCAGCTTAGAATACATTTGCCATCCACCCGAATGGGGGGTGAGCACCAGGCGCAATCAACACCGTAGACCGGCCAACATTAACGCCGCTGGGATCTGAGATGACCGAGACGGCCAGAGACATGAATTTCAGCGCGAATTGCGCCCCGATGCGTCGGGGCTTTTCTTTTGCCAAAATCCAGCCCCTCTTGCGGCCCCGGTGGTCTCTTTGAACCAGACCATCACGGCAGTGAAGGGACTGGAGGCAGGACACCACACCGACTTGGAACACGCCACAGGCTGTACCGTGTTCATCTGCCGCAACGGCGCGGTAGGCGGGGTGGACGTCCGCGGCGGCTCTCCGGGAACCAGGGAAACCGACCTGCTCCGCCCCGTGCACCGGGTCGAGCAGGTCAATGCCGTCGTCCTAAGTGGAGGTAGCGCCTTTGGTCTGGATGCCGCATCCGGGGTGGTTGCCTACCTGGAATCCCAGGGAGTCGGGTTCAGGGTTGGCCCGGTAGTCGTGCCCATAGTGTCTTCGGCCATACTGTTCGACCTCGGGTTGATCAGCGCCGTTGTGCGGCCCGGCCCGGAAGAAGGCCGTAGCGCTTGCCTGGCGTCCAGCGACGCGCCTATGACAGAAGGCAGCGTTGGGGCCGGCACCGGAGCCACGGTTGCCAAATTGGGTGGTTCGGAGCGGGCGGTTAAGGGCGGCATAGGATCGGCCGCCATCGTTCTGGCCACCGGCCAAACGGTTGCTGCCGCGGTGGCGGTCAATGCCATCGGTGGTATCTGGGACTACACCACCGGGCAGATCGTGGCTGGACCTCGGCGGCCCGGCGGCGGATTCGACGACTCCGTTGCTATGTTGCTGCATGCCCAGACGAACAGCCCGGCGGGCCCGGTGAACACCACAATCGGACTGGTCGCAACCGACGCACTGGTCTCCAAAGAAGACGCCAATTATTTGGCCCGGTTGAGCCACGACGGGCTGGCCATGGTCATCCGCCCCTGCCATACCATCCGGGACGGCGATACGATGTTCGCCATGGCCACCGGACAGAACCAGTCTCCGGCGGACCTGACCGCCCTGGGGGCGGCCGCGGTGGAGGCGACGGCACAGGCAGTCCTCCGGGCAGTTCGGAATGCGACCGGGTTAGGGGGGATTCCCTCTGTTGGCGAATTGACGGAATAGTAAGCAGGATTACAACGGTGAATTCAACCTGAAGGTTACGGGTGTTGCCATATGGCGCGAACACAGACGATGCCGAATAGAATGCGGGTGATCAGCACCAACGAGGAGATGTCCCAGGCCTGCCGCGAGGCCGTCAAGCCCATCGGACTAGTACCTACGATGGGGGCCCTGCATGCCGGCCACCTGAGCCTGGTTGACCGGGCCAGGGCCGATAACCTCACGGTGGCCGTGAGCATCTTCGTGAACCCGGCCCAGTTCGGCGACAAAGCGGACCTGGAGAAGTATCCCCGGGACTTGGAGGGCGACCTGGAACTGCTGCGCAGCCACGGCGTAGACCTGGTTTACTCCCCCACCGTGGCCGAGGTCTACCCCGAGGGATTCGACACCTGGATTAACGTGGGTCCGCTGGCCGACAAGCTGGAAGGCGCTCACCGTCCCGGCCATTTCCGGGGTGTGGCCACCGTCGTTGCCAAGCTGTTCAACGTGACATCGCCCAACCGGGCTTACTTCGGCCAGAAGGACGGCCAGCAAACCGTGGTGATCCAAAAGTTGGTCAAGGACTTGGACATGGACGTAGAGGTGGTGGTGATGCCGACCATCCGGGAATCGGACGGTCTCGCCATGAGCAGCCGGAACATCCAACTATCCCCGGAGCAGCGGCAGGCAGCCACTGTGGTGTACCAGGCGCTCTGCCGGGCACACAGGCTGTGGATGGACGGAGAGCGGAACGGCGATGCCTTGAGGGCGGCCGCCCAAGTCATTCTGAAAACAGAATCCCAAGTGGACGAAATCGATTACGTGAGCGTGGCCGACATGGCGACGCTTGGGGAATTGAATCAGGTTGAAGGCAGAGCCATGATCTCAGCGGCATTGCACATGGGCGCCGTCCGCCTAATCGACAATATCGTCTTGGAGTAGAAAACCAGCGGGTTCTAGGCCTCTAGCTCTGGGTCAGTTCTCGAATCGCCTCGGTCAGCGCCGGAAGAACGGTTTCCCAATCTCCAACCACGCCGTAGCGGGCCTCTTTAAAGATGTTGGCTTCGGCGTCCTTGTTGATGGCCACGATGACCTTGGCTCCGGAACACCCCGCCATGTGCTGGCTGGCGCCGGATATTGCAATCGTGATGTACAGGTCTGGGGTGATGGTTTTCCCGGTTAGCCCCACCTGATAGTTGGACGGGACCCAACCGGAGTCGACGGCGGCCCTGGATGCGCCAACGGTGCCACCCATGATCTTGGCCAGTTCTTCCAGATGGGCGAATGGCTCCGGACCGCCCAGTCCGCGCCCTCCGGAGACCACGATGCGGGCATCCTCCAGCTTCACGCCTTCAGCCTCTTCGAGGACCGTGTCCACGACCTGAGCGCGCGCTTGAGAGGCGTCAAGTTCCACCGGGAAGGAAACCACCTCTCCCTGGCGGGACGGGTCAGCCTCGGCCGGTTCGTAGGCCTTGGGACGAATGGCGGCGATCTGCGGTGTTTGGTCGCAACTCACCACGGCGATGGCATTGCCGCCGTACACCGGCCGGTTGGCCAGCAGCCGCTTCTCGGCAGCATCCACCGATACTTCCAAACAGTCTTGCGCCATGCCCACACCCAAGCGGAAAGCCAACCTGGGGCCCAACTCCCGGCCCTCATTAGTGCGGGCAATCAGCACCACCCTCGGGCTGACCTCATTGCATAGGGCTTCCAAGGCGGACAGGTATAGGTCGATCTGGTATTCGGCCAACAGCGGATGATTCACCGCGTAAACCTTCTGGGCGCCGTGGGCGATGGCTTGTTGGGCTGGCACGTCAAGAGTGTCCCCCAGAAGGGCAACTGACAACTCCTCGCTCAGATCGGAGGCAATCTTCTGCCCGGCGGCCAGCAGCTCAAGGGTTGTACTGGCCAATTCCCCGCCCGAGGCGTCGCCGATAATCAGTACTCCGCTGCCATCAGCCATGTTGGTCTCCCGTGTATTTGGAATCTTTACGCTGCAATATTTCTGGGGTTCCGCCAGGACCACAGGCGCTAGTCATTCCGTTCGTGGTGAGCTTGTCGAACCATCTTGCCGCGGCAGGACCCTTCGACAGGCTCAGGGTGAGCGGACAAACGGTGCGCCGTTTTGTGAAAATAGAGGATTAGATAATTTTGTCTTCCCGGAGCTTCAGGGCTAGGAGACGGCCGGAGTCGGCCGCGCCGTCTCCTTCGATTATCTCGCATTCTTGATTGCTTACCGGAACGAAAAGGTCCCGCAAGGTTATCCTCGGCTCGGAGTCGGAAGGGTCCAAACCCAGGTCGGCGGCGCTCCAGATGGTCGGCTTCTTCCGCGTGGCGGCCATGATGCCCCGTAGGGTGGGGTAGCGCGGCTGGCCCAGTTCATTGCTCACCGTGACCAACGCGGGCAGCGGCGCTTCGACAACTTCGTAGCCATCGGGGATGATTCGTTCAACCCGCACTTTGCCGTCTTGAACGTCTACCTTTTTGCCCAGAGAAATGCAGGCCATGCCCAGAATTTCCGCCACGCCCAGGGGCACCTGAGCATTGTCCCAGTCGGATGCTTGGCGTCCGCAGATGATAAGGTCGAACCCTTCCAGTTTGCGGACTGCAGCGGCCAGCAATTGGGCGGTCAAGAAGCTGTCAATGGTGTTTTGAAAGACGTCGTCTTGGAGCAGGACCAAATCATCGGCGCCCATGGACAGGGGCTTCTTCATCACGTCCAAGGCAAATTCGGTGCCTGTCGAGATAACGGTGACAGTGGCTTCTTGGGCGTCTTTAATCTTCAGAGCGGCCTCTACCGCGTTCTCGTCGAACCCGTTGACCACCGGCGGAATGTTGGGCGGCGGTACAACCTTCTTGGATTCCCCATCGATCCGAAACGCGGCCATGGGCATCTCTGGGTCCAGTACTTGCTTGGCTAGTACACCTATCTTCACAGCCATGTCTCTCCTAACCGCGAGTGGCCGCATAATCGCCGAAAAAGGGCCTGCTGGAACGTTGTGAAACATATCACCAAGCACCCCAGGTGTCAATTGAAACCGAGACTGGCCAGGCAGGCGTAGGAATGGTTGGCCGCTCCTCTGGATGCTATAATTTGAGGCAGAAACCTCGGGGCTGCTTCGGCGTGATGTGACAGACATTCAAGTTTCGCCGGTAGTCCCCAGAAGAAGAGGTCTTAATAGCGATGAATACGATAAAAACCTTCTTCCTGATGATGGTCATGACGGCGCTGCTCCTGCTGGTGGGCGCCATGATGGGCGGCGCCATTGGCTTGATCTTCGCCCTGATCTTCGCCATCGTAATGAATTTTGGCGCTTACTGGTTCTCCGACCGTATCGCTTTGGGCATGACCCACGCCCGGGCCATCACGGAGGACGAAGACCCTGAGCTGTACAGCATCGTCAGGGAACAGGCTTATTTGGCTGAACTGCCCATGCCAAATGTGTTTGAGATAGAGTCCGATTCTCCCAACGCATTCGCCACGGGCCGTAACCCGGCTCACGCCACGGTGGCGGTGACCACCGGAATCCGGCGTATCTTGAACCGCCAGGAGTTGGGCGGCGTGCTGGCCCACGAGATGGCTCATGTTGGCAACCGGGACACATTGATCATGGCGTTGGTCGCCACAGTTGCTGGGGCCATATCCATGCTGGCCATGATCGCCCAGTTCTCAGCAATCTTTGGCGCGATGGGCGGCCGGGGCCGGGACAACTTCATCGGACTGATGATTGTTGCCATCGTTATGCCCATCGCGGCCGGCCTAGTGCGCGCGGCGATCTCCCGGACCAGGGAGTTCCAGGCAGACGCCACCGGCGCCCACACCTCCGGCGACCCTCTGGCGCTGGCCAGCGCTCTTCAGAAATTGGAACTGGCATCCGAACAGCGGCCCATGAGGGTGGCAGAAGGGGCTTCCCACCTGTTCATCGTCAATCCTCTCTCTGGGCGTAAAATGGCGAGTCTGTTTTCAACCCACCCGCCCTTGGCTGAGCGCGTGCGGCGCCTGCAGGACATGCGGCCCAATTTCTGAACACGGCGAGGCCGATAGACACATGAGGGCCCGGTATTTCACTATACCGGGCCTTATTGTTTTGCCCAGGTACAGTCGGCCGCGCGGTGTGAGTTAAAGACGCCCTCATGCTAGTATCGGTTAATAGGGCCCATCTTCGCCCGTTGGCGTTTATTCCTGATGTTTTCGGAGAATGGTAGCTAGAAATGGGAATTATCCTTTCCCTGTTACGCACCGGAGCGGCCTTGGTGCTAGGCGTGATCGTCTTCGTCGGGTTCCTATTTTTTCTGATCCTGAACAATTTCTCCGACAAACTCCTCAACGCCGATTTCTACACGGACACCATCGAAGGTCAGGACTCGTATAACCGCATCTACGATGAGGTGCTGGTGGATGGGGAACTGCTGGATAAAACCAAAGAGTTCCTGGGCGATATCCAGATCGTCACCCATCAAGACATAGTCGACCTAATGCGGGAAATCGTGCCCCCCGACTACATCCAATGGGAGGTGGAAGAGAACATCGACCGCGCCATCGCCTACACGAAGGAGGAGGTCGACGAACTGGACATCCATATCGATCTGGCCGAGCCGCTGACTAATGTGAAGCCGGTCATGTTCGCCTATATCGACCGCCGGATTGATGAACTGGAGGAAGAAGACCCCGGAGTCGGCAGTTGCTCCCCAGAGACGTTGACCGGCCTGGCCAACCGTTACCTGGATGTATTCAACGCGCTGGCCGATGGCGAGGTTCCCTCGACGGTGCCGTCGCTAAAGGCCATGGACCGGCTTTGCCGAGAGTTGCTATTCGCCTCGTCCTACGACCTTCTGCTAGCGTCAAGTAACCTTGATGCGGAGGTCAGGCGGCGGTTGGTGGAAAAGCGCGAAGAGTTGCAGCAACCGTTCGAGGCCGGCGAGACACTCGCCGTGCTGAAGGTCTCGGCCCGCACCCTGGCTGGTCCGCTGATGGACGAAGCCATTGCCAGGGTGCGGGAAGACTTGAGCTCGGGCGACCGGCTGGACCTGATACACCAGTTAGCTGAGTGGCACGACACTTCGGAGGAGCAGATCAGGGCGGACCTGGCTGAGGGACGGAAATGGATCTCCCGTGCCGATAGCTTCGGTGAGCTGACCACGCTGATCATGGTGATTCTCGGAGCAATCTTGATGGGTCTGGTGTTCTATCCCCGTCTCGACAGCATGCTCCGCTGGCCGGGCATCATCCTTCTCTTCACCGGAGGTCTCTTCTTCGTCCTCGGCAAGATAGCCGAAACCACGGTGCCCGACCGGCTGGTCGACGTGGTCGAGAACGGCGCTGACAAGGTAACGGACGTTCCCCAGGCGGTAACAGACCTGGGCGGAGACCTGCTTATCTCCTTTGGGACTCAGGTCACTAGCGGGATCGCCGGGCCGTCTCTGACCTTGCTGATAGTGGGGGCTGTGTTGCTCGCGGCATCCTTCTTCACCGTCCCCATCAAGATAGGCGCGCGCGCCATCAAGCGGTCCATCCCCTTCCTGAATAACTCGGATAGAATGGATCGGCCGATAGAACCGGTTGAATTTGCGGAACCAGATGTACCAGCCGGACCGGACGAATGGGATAGACAGGATGTACCAGATGAACCCGACGGATTGAACGAACCAGATAACTTGGATGAACCGAAAGAACCGGCGCCCTAACAACGCACGCCGGGGTGACGACTTGGTAGGGAGCCCGGCCGTCAGCCTGGACCATTAAACCGCGCCTTGATTCGTTCAAGGTTCTCGATACCAACGGTACTGATGGTAATCGAGTGGCCTTCCAGCTTCCCAACCCAGATCCAGATAACACCGGTTTTTTTGTCTGGGGCACCGGACCACGGTGTCTAGGACCCGGCTAGGTCTATCTAAAACAGCGCGATCGGGCTAACCGGCGACCCGGTCACGTTCCGCAACCGGAGGGGAGCCAGGGTCAGCATGAACTCATATCGGTTGCGCTGGGCGCAGGCTGCGACCAGGTCTTCCAGATTGCAATTGTCGATTAGCCACAGTCCCAAGGTGACCAGGCACATGGTGTGGAGCGGAGAGCCGACCGTGCTGTAGTGGGAGGGCCGGAAGTCGTTGGAGGTGTCGGTGCCCAGCATGGCGATGCCCCGCTCCTTGAACAGCGGCGTGCAGGCCACCTGGCAGGCGGTCATCGGCTCCCCGGCCTTGGCGGGCGGGCTGTCCAGGCGCATCCGATAGTTGCCGGTGCGCACCAACAGTATGTCCCCTTCCTCCAGCTTCACGCCCTGGGCCTCTTCGGCGTCCAGCAGGTCCACCGGCATCACCGGTTCGTTGGGGTCCAGGTAATCAACGCCCCGCAGCTTGGGCAGGTCCAGCAGCACCCCACGGGTGACGATGCCGGCGTAGGCCGCCTCGATGGAATGGGTCTGCGCGCCCTCCCGCGAGGTAATCATGCTGGCCGGTTTGCCGTTGTAGAGGTTGCCCTGCCAAGAGTAATGGGACATGGCATCAATGTGGGTGATGCTCTGGCCGTGGAACACCATGCCGATGAACTCGGCGGCGCCCCGGCGGGTGTACTGCCGCTCCGGAGAGTCGGTGGTCCGGCCTTCGCCGCTGTCCACCATGAACCGCTGCACCTGGAAGGTGACGTCGGCGTGCATGTCGGTGCTGATCGGCCGGGCGCAGCTAACTGGAATTCCATCCTTGACCAGGGCCGCGGCCTGTTGCCGTTTGGCCGGCGTGATCAGGTTCAGACAGCCCAGTTGGTCGTCGTCGCCCCAGCGGCCCCAATTGCTCAGGGATTCCATCCATCCCAGGACCTGTGCTTCATCGGGGATCTGCCGGGAAGTCGCTTGCACCATTGGTCCGCCTCCTTAAACATAACTAACTGTCTGTTGTCGATTTTTCTTGTTTCGCCGCTACACGTCTTCCGGCCCGGTCAGCCGGGCGCCGATGAAGCCGGGAGCGCCGCGCAGGAAATCACTTACGGCCACCGCTCTGCGGCCCTCCAATTGGATCGTTTTAAGACCCAGCAACCCGTCGCTCGTCACCGCCGCCGCCGCCGGTTCGTTGGTCTTCACTACCGTTCCCATTTCCCCCGAGCCAGACTGGTTGGGCAAGACCATTACCTCGACAAGTTTTAGGCCGCTACCGTTCCAGGTCGTGTAGAGCCCCGGCCACGGCGTGAAGGCCCTGGCCCGCCGCTCCAATTCCGCGGCCGACAGGGTCCAATCCGCTTGGCCATCTGACCGCTCCAGCTTCCGGGTCACCGTGGCCAGTGAATCGTCCTGGGGCATGGCCTGTAGCTCCCCCGCCTGCCAACGGGGAAGGCTTTCCCGCAGCAGATTTCCCCCTACCCCGAATAGAGCCTCTGTCAGCGTATCCGCCGATTCGCTCCCGTTTAGAGGGTATTCGGTCTGGGCGATCAACGGACCGGTGTCCATCCCTTGGTCCAACAGCATCAGCGTGACCCCGGTGATTTGGTCTCCTTCCAAGATCGCTGTGGCTACCGGCGATGGGCCGCGGTGCCGGGGCAGCAGCGATGGGTGGATGTTCAGGCAACCAAGGGGCGCCAGATCAAGGACCGGCGGTGGCAGCAGCTTGCCGTAGGCAGCGACGACTATTACGTCTGGCTCCAACGCCGCCAATTCTGATTGAGCCTCTACCGAACGGAAGCTGGCCGGCTGGTACACCGGCAGCCCATGCTCCAGGGCGAACTCCTTCACCGGGGTTGATTGGGCCCGGCGGCCTCTTCCCGCTGGGCGGTCTGGCGGAGAGTAGGCCCCGACGACCTCGAAGCCGCCCAGACTTGTCAGGCCGGCAAGCACGGGGACGGCGAAAGCGGGGGTGCCCATGAAGACCAGGCGCATTGGGAGCAATAACCTCGGGGCTTATCTTTGCCCAAAGAGATTGGAGTAACGAACAATTTAGCGGCAATCCGGCCAGAGCGGCGGCAACAATCGTGCCCTAAGCACTCACATGGTCTTGACACTCGAAAATAGGGGTTGCTAGAATACATTAACCGCTGGGCGGGAATAAAAGAAGGAGGTGAAGGCGAATGGATGTTAGTTTAATACGCAGGGGCGATGGTAGGCATCAGTCTGGACACGACGAGGTGATCCTTTCGTAGCGTAACCGCTATAAATACGAGAGCCTTTTATGTCGGGCCCAGGCCAATGTCTACCATCGCCCCTCGCACCCCGGTTTTTAGTAGGGCGACAAAAACCCAGAGTTGGCCGGGCCCGGCCTTTTTTTGCCCGGCAGATCTGGCGGATTTTGAGATTCAAGCAGACTCCCACTTGGTCCGGCAGCAACAGGTTCCCGGTCTCCGATGTATTCATATTGAGACCGGCCGGTCGTTTGACAAGAAAATACCCTCCCTTTAAAATCGCGACGCACGGTTGCCCCAACGGCAGAGTACCAGAGGATAGTGAATAAATGAGTGTCCGGATTCGGCTGGCCAGGGTCGGCAAAAAGGGCCACCCTTCTTATAGAATAGTGGTCGCGGAGGTAAACGCGCCCAGGGACGGGTCCTATCTCGAGTGGATCGGGCAATACGACCCCATGACCAACCCGCCGGCCGTAACACTGAAGCAAGACCGTGCCGCCCACTGGCTCAGTATGGGGGCATTGCCCACCGACGCCGTGGCCCGGATATTGGACCGGCAAGGTCTCATGGAGCGCACCCATACATTCAAGAATCGTGGCCATGTGGTTGCCGAAGAAGCAACTGCGGCTGCTCCCGCCGCGGTTGCGGTTCCCCCAGCAGATGACGCACCAGCCGCCGAAGAGCCGGCAGATGAAGGGCCTGTGGACGAAGGGCCTGTAGACGAAGCTCCGGCCGAAGAAGGGGCCTCCAAAGAATAGCCGCCAGCGGCCACTCGACTAATAAACGTCATATGAAAGAGTTGATTGAATATATCGCCCGGTCGCTGACCAGTGACCCCGACTCCGTGGTAGTCACAGAGTCCTTTGAGGATGGCCGCACCGTCTTCCGTCTTCAAGTCGCCGACGAAGACAAGGGCAAGGTCATCGGCCGCCAGGGCCGCGTCGCCCAGGCCATGCGGGTGCTGCTCCGGGTGGCAGCGGTGAAAGACGGCTCCCAAGCCGTCCTGGAAATCGTATAACCTCCTCGCCACCCCCCTCCGCTCCCCCTTTGCCGTCCAGGAAACTCAGCCATGTCTGATTCCGTCCCTTCACCCGAATCCACAGAACCTTTATCCGGCGCTCTGGTGGCCGTGGGCCGCATCCTTGGCCCTCACGCACGCGACGGCGAGGTCCGGGTGAAGGCCACCAGCGACGTCCCAGGCCGCTTCGATGTTGGCGAATCTCTGTCGGTTTCCCGGGATGGCGTCGTCACCGAAGGCCCGGCTTACCAGATAGCCAAGAGCCGGACTACGAATAAGGATGAACTGGTCCTTGGGTTCAGTGGCTTCCGCGACCGCGGGCAGGCCCAGCGGCTCGCCGGGCTCTGGCTCTGCGTGCCCCAATCTGAAGTCCCCTCCGCAGAAGAGGGCGAGTATTTCCACTATCAGCTCATCGGCCTGAAGGTCCGCACTGTGGAAGGCGAGGACTTGGGCGAGGTCGCCGAGATTTTGGAAACGGGCAGCAACGACGTCTATGTGGTCGCCGGCCCAGGCGGCGAGATACTGGTGCCTGCCCTGAGCAAGGTCGTCCGCGAGATAGATATCGCCACCGGGCTAATGGTCGTAGATCTGCCCGAAGGGCTGCGCTGAAGCCTCTTTGGCCGCCTCCGGTCTCTTCCTTGACGAGCTGTAGATGAGGCGTATCTGATTTTAGGTCCGTTGCTCTGAATCGGGAGATTGGGGATCGCGGGTATTTGGATATCCGGCGACCATATCACCCGGGCTACGTAAAGGTGAGCTACACCTACTTCAACACCGCGACCTACTATTCCCCGTAGTTTATCGAGAAGAAGAGATTGTCATTGACGAAAACGACATCTACTCGATCGGCGGCCATCCTCGTATCTATACATTGTTCAAACTTAATCATCGGCCGCCGTCTTGACCTGAGTTGTCTTGAATCGGGAGGTCGATTGTGACCTGTTTCGATGACTTATCAGACTCCCCAACGACCGTCAAAACGTAAAGACCTGCTGGGGCGTTAAAGTCACTGGTGGCCGTCAAATTAATTGTGATTCCGTTTGCCTCGACGGGGGTTTCTGGATTGGCGGAAATTCGACAGTAACACCTTCCGGTGCTCCATCAGCATTCAGAGTTACGGGGCTGCCCACTCCGCTGATCAAGGAAAGTACGAGGTCGAAATTCGCACGGCCACCTGGGGTGATAATCGTGGGCGGGCTGGGTTGGAGAACGCTGACGAACGGATTAGAAATTGTTGAACGAACGTTCTTGGGATTGGCGGCGGTCTTGCTGTTGGCGCTGGGGGTGGTATTTACCACTCAACAGAAACGCCCTACACTTGGCCTGGCGGTTGATAGAATCGCCCTTTAAAATGAAAAACTAAAAGGGAACGGCACGGACTACGAATTCCGAAGTACGCTGTCGCCGGACACCTTCCCGGCCGACTAGATGCGCGGGTCTAACGCTACTTCAGCTGTGCCATCGGGCACTCATTTTTCGGGCATTCATTTTTAATGAAAAGTGCCCCAAATGTAGTTCCGATAGGTTGGCTAGCAACAAATTGCAGGACAGTAAAGGGAGACAACAATGGACCTTGGAATGTTCACCGACTTCCACATCAGGCCGGGCATGACTCAGGCCCAGGCATTCGACGAGTCATTCAATCAAGTTGATGCAGCGGAGAATTTGGGCATGGATTCCGTCTGGCTGGCGGAGCACCATTTTAGCCCTGATAGAGCGGTGCTGGCTTCGCCTATCGCCATCGCCAGCGCCATCGCCGCCCGCACTAGCAGGATACGTCTCGGCCTGGCGGTGCAAGTGCTGCCGTTGGCAAATCCCCTGCGCGTTGCCGAGGAAGCCGCCACGGTGGACCACATCAGCAAGGGCCGATTTGACTTTGGCATCGGCCGCAGCGGACTCACCAAGTACTATCAGGGTTATAACGTGCCCTACTCCGAGAGTCGAGACCGTTTCATGGAATCGCTGGAAATCATCATGAAGGCCTGGAAGGAGGAGAAATTTTCCCACCAAGGGCAATACCACTCATTCCAAGATGTAACGGTGGTGCCAAAACCCTATCAACAACCTCACCCTCCTACCCGTATTGCCGTGGCTGGCGAGGAGACCTTTCCTCTGATCGGGAAGCTAGGCTACCCCATCTTCGTTGGCGTCAATACCCCCGTACCCCAGCTCCAAGAGCGGCTGGCATCCTACCGGAAGGGACGTCAGGAAGCGGGACATACCAGCCCCGACGATGTGGCGCTCCGTATCCCAGCCTATGTTGCGGAGACCGCAGACGAAGCCCGGTCTGAGCCGGAAGCCAGCGCCATGCAAGCGATTCAGTATGCCGCCACGGAGTTGGTAACCACCGCAGCCAGCCAGGAGACCGCCGATCGATTGCGTCGCATTGCTGCTACCCCATACGACGAGATTCTGAAGCAGCGGGTCATGTTCGGCACGCCCGAGGCGGTGACCGAACGCCTTCAGGAATACCAAGAAAAACTGGGGATATCGGGAGTTGTGCTGGAGATGAACTACGGGGGGCGTATCCCCTATGACCGCGTAATCAACTCGATGCGGCTGCTTGCCGAAAAAGTGGCGCCTAAGTTCAAATAACAAGTGGCGAGTCAGCGTTGCGGGACTAAAGGAGGCCGGCGCCCAAAAACGCGGACTTATTACTGTCTCGGGCCCCGTGTTATGATCGGGCGGCGAAATCTACCAACGGAGGTGCGATCATGCCATTCGGAGGTAATGACTGGCTCTCTTTGACCCAAGAGCCAACATTGGAGCCAGAACTCCCCATCTGCGATCCACATCACCATTTCTGGGATCTCCGTCCTCAGAGTGTTCCTTATCAGCGTTATCTTATTCACGAGCTGAATGCCGACATCTACAGCGGCCACAACGTCCGGTCCACCGTGTTCCTTGAGGCCAGGTCAATGTACCGACCTGACGGCCCGTTGGAAATGCGGCCGGTTGGCGAAGTTGAATTTGTCCAAGGTCTGGCGGCGGCCAGTGCCAGCGGAGTTTATGGCACCAGCAGAGCGGCCGCCGCCATAATCGGCAATGCGGACCTAAAATTGGCTGCCAAGGTGGAGGGTGTCCTGGACTCTTTACAAGCAGCCAGCCCCAATCGATTTCGAGGCATACGGCACAACGTTACCTGGAGCCCTGACCCTGGATTGGAAAACCGGGAATCCGAGGGGATCTTAGCCAACACCGATTTTCGGGAGGGAGCTAAGGTACTGGCACAAAAAGAATTGGTCTTGGATGTCATGCTGTCTTTCCCTCAGATGCCGGAACTGGCTGAGTTCGCCAAGGCAGTTCCAGATCTTTCCATCATTCTTAACCACATCGGCGCTCTCCGCCGAGTGGGCATCTACGCCAACCGGGACGAGGAAGTGACGCCGGCCTGGCGGGAAGGCATTGATGCGGTGGCGGCCTGTCCCAATGTCACGATGAAGCTGGGCGGGATGGGAATGCCGTGGATGGGTTTCGGCTGGCACGCGAGAGAGGTGCCTGTCGGCTCAGAGGAATTGGCGGAATCGATGTCCCCTTGGATGAATTATTGTATCGAGCAATTCGGACCGGACCGGTGTATGTTCGAAAGTAACTTCCCGCCGGACAAGGTGTCATTTTCCTACAACGTGATGTATAACGCATTCAAGCGGCTATCTAATGGCTATTCGGATTCTGAACGCGCAGCGATGTTCCATGACACTGCGGTAAGGGTCTACCGGATCGACGATTAAAGAAGATGTCACCGCATCCAACGGCGTCAGAGTGAAAGCGATTGCTCTCTTGGAAATGACCAGGACCCCGCCGTTCACCTGATTGGCTGGAACCTTGACCGCGTTAAGTCGGGAGCCATTCTCATGGGGTCTATTTTCTTCATACGTGATTCGGACGATTTCCGTATCGCTGATTTAATGATCCCCGTAACCTACCTTCCATATCTATCGGCTCGCCGTAACGGCCGCCCCTCACCATGATGGCCTGCGCCAAGCAGATGCCCTAATGCGGACGATAAGCATGGCTCCGCCACCTACCCTTGCTTAATAGTGAGCTGAATGAGGTTGCCGGCCCGGTCCTGGTGGTCCAGATCGCCGCAAGTTGCAATGATATTTTCAAACTGTGCCGCCGGGATCGGCAGGCCCGGGATTACGTCGCGAATCCGGCGCGACTCTTCGTCGAAGTCCCACATAAATTCGCGGCCGGTGGCCTGCTTTGTATAGCTCTTGCCGTCTTTGGTGTAGATCGTGATGCGCGGCCCGAAGAGAGTCATTTCGTGGGAGGGTATGATCGTTACCCGATGCATTAGTTCCAGAACTTCGGGCGGGTCGTTGGCGCCGTCTGCAACACCCATCTGTTGGCCCCGTAGCACCGGAAAACCGCGCTGGCAAACCCCGTACGCCGTGTAGTACGGGGTGCTTCCAGGCCGAGCCATCGCGTCTTCCCGCCGGCTTGGGAAGGCGGGACTGGGGTATTGTGTCTCGAGCCAATTCACCACCGTCTCGACGCGATCGACGTCCTCGTAGCGGATATCGTTCTCGGTACAGAGTTGCGCTGGGACATCAACGTGGGCGATGTTGTAGCCGGCCGTGGAGTAGATGCGGTAAAGCGTTTCTAGGAACATCCAGTCCTGACCCAGCGCCGAAGCGATTTTGTCTAGGTTGGTCTGGGTGGCGCCGACAAAGCTATACGTGAGTCGGCCTTTGTTGTTGCCCGTGTAGGCGTGATAGAAGCCCGCGTCGCCTTCGAGAGAGGTCTCCCCGCCGACATGTCCCATCTGCGCCAACGCCACGGCCAGCATCGCGTTGCGCACCGCGGCCCCCTCGCGCAGGGCGCGGCCGCCGCCACGAGGCCCTTCGAGGTTACCTGCTGCTAGGTGAACGCAAAGCGCGATGGTGCTGTTCACCTGATCCTCAGTAAAGTTCAGGATTTTTGCGGCAGCGACGGCTGGGCCAAAGATGCCAAAAACTGGGCCGGCGTGAAAGCCGCGCGCCATCACCGTCGGGATGAAGTCGGACGCCAGCCGCTCCATGACCTCGTAACCTGCCGCAACGCCTGTGAGAAATTCCCGGCCGGACGCGCCTGCGGTTTCCGCAGCCACAAAGGCGCCCGGGAGTATGCTGGTGCCTGGGTGAGTGAGCATTCGAAATGAATCCAACTTGCCGCCTGCCATGGCCATCTCCGCATTGGTGAAGGCGGCTCCGCCCTTGGTTACCGTCGAGCCATCCACCATGACGGTGGCGCCGTGGCTCACACTAGATTCTTCTGAGGTAATCAACTGCACGGCCTGCTGTCCGCCCGGCTCCTGAAAGCCAAGGAGTACGGAGGCGAGACTGTGAAGGGTGACTCCTTTGGCCCGGTCGACCACGGCGGGCGGGAGATCGTCATAGCGCAGCCCTACGACCCACTGGGCAAGTTGCCGGCTGAGGGATACCATACTTTTCTCCGATGTGCCGCTTAGGTTTTGCCGCTCGCCGTGTATGATTCTTTTGGACGCGCCTCAGACCATGGTGTGATGTCTAACTTTGACGGACGTACTTGTCAACGCTCGTCGGTGTGGCCACGTAAATATCGCCACGGGAATCGACCCAGCTGCCATGGCCGCCCCGACAGTTGAAACGGCCTAGAACGTTTCCTTGCTTGTCTAGGACGCTGCAGCGTGACGGCGCATCATCCCTGGTACCTTCGCTTACGTAAAGGATTCCATCTTTGTCTTGGGAGATGTCCATGGGCCGTTGAATGTCGGTCCAGATAGCCTGAAACTCGCCATCCCCGTCGAAGACCTGGATACGGTGGTTCTCCCGGTCGCACACGAACACCGTGCCGTCATTATCAACGAGAAGGCTGTGGGGCAAGTGGAAATGGCCGGCCTCAGATTTGCCGGGTTCGCCCCAGGATGCTTTCAACTGCCCATCCGGGGTGAACCGGTGGATCCGTGCGTTTCGATAGCCGTCGGAGACGTAGAGGTCTCCTGAGGGTGATGGTACGAGTTCGCTGGGATAGTTGAAGGGACCCGCTGCCCTCGGAACCAAATCGCCGGGATTTTCGCATCCCGTGTCGGAATGTACTCCGTGCCGGCCAAGCATTTGAATCGGCTTGCCATCCAACGTGTACATGATACACACGGAGTTATTCCGGTCGGTGATATAGATGATGTCGTCTGCAATGTGAATCCCATGGGCGAATTCGAAGGCGCCGTTGCCCCACGAATTTAGAAGATTACCATCACGGTCGAACACCATTATTGGAGGGTCTTTCCGTTGGAAGGCATAGACGCGGTCCTGGGAATCCGTAGCCACGGCGCTGACTGTCTCGAAAGTCTCACCCGGTTCAAGCTTTGCCCAGTCCAAGATGGCGGTATAAGTGTATTTGCCGGATCCTAGCGTTGTCATGGGATGGTCACTCCTTATAAAAAATAAAAACTTATCGGGTTGAAGTTTGACGGCGGTCCAGCACCAGGGTGGGACTCTTGGTTGCCGCCCATGTATCGCTACACCTGGATTTCCAAATTGTCTCCGGTTCTGTGATTTTTGGGGCCCCAGAGATAATGCTGCTGTGACGGTAAGGCTGCTCAGTTGCACTTCCTCCATCGATCACCCACTCCGACCCGACCTTCTCCCTCTCTTCAGTGAGGTCTGATCTTGCAGGTTTCCGGATTCTAGAAAGCTCTTTTGAATCCCTGCATCCTTGAAGGCTGGGAAGGCTGGACTTGGGCTACCAGGCGTCCCGCAACACAGACATAATGGGTCCGGCGTCGTTGATGGGCTTGGGGTTGGTGGCGATGCTTCGGTCTTGCAAGGTTGCCGCGGCGATTAACTCCAGACCGTCCTCGGGGACTCCAACATCCCGTAATCGTTCGGGCAATTCAAGAGTGCGGCAAATCCGGTCAACTGCGTCGGCTGCGGCCATTCCTGCTTCTTGGTCAGTCATGCCTGAGATGTCGATACCCATCGCCTCGGCGATCAAGACTTGCCGGTCGGCGGAAGCGTCCAGATTAAAGCGCATCGTATGGGGAAGCAAAATTGCATTAGCCTCGCCGTGTGGCACGTCATACAATCCACCAACGTGGTGGGCTGTGGCAGTGTTCAATCCCAGGCCCGGACGGGCCAACATGACCATGCAAGCCGCTGACTTGGCTTGCAACAAAGAATCAATTTCCCGGCTGGAGCAGCGTGGCAGGTACTCAAAGAGCAGCTTGATCGTATGTAGCGCAAGGGCGTCACCAATCGGATGGTGGTCCTGGGAATAAACGCTCTCGATCGCTATACGAAGCTGACCGATCCCCGTTGATAACAATATGCTCATGGGCGTGGTCGCGAGGGCTGCGCCATCGATCATCACAAATTTAGGGGTTGTGCCCTCGCCAGCGAGCGATAATTTGCGCCCAAGAGTTTTGCTGGTGAACCCGCCGCCACCGCTTCCTATCTCAGCCCCGCCAAAGGTCGTAGGCACCGCGATGATAGGGATCTTTTCGTGGGGAGTCTCTGGGACAAACACGCGGTCGGGTGGCTCGAAACGAATCACATGGTCGAGTATTTCACCACCTTCGGCCAAGAGTACGGCAATGCCTTTGCAGGTATCACTAGTGCTGCCGCCCCCAACCGCTACAAGGGCATCTGGTTGAAGCTCGTGAGCGGTAGCGACTGCGTCTTCCAGCATCTCCACCGGAGCATGAGGCGCCACTCCCGAATACAATCCGATACACCGGTCGCCCAATGCTTGTTGCACGCGCTGGACTACATTGGAATGTTCGAGAATGGTGGGACCGCAAACAACCAAAGGCCGCGATGCGCCCAATCTTTCCAGCGAGTCAGCTATGCCGGAAATCGCGTCGGGAGAACAGATGATATCGCGGTCAACCGTATTTACTTGGTAATTCAAAGGTTTTTCAGAAGTCAATTAATTAACCTCGGGTGAATAGTCGTTTTCTTGTCATTCATCTGGCTAAAGCTCGGGTTTTGACCGAGAAATGGGTACGTCATGTAAACCGTTTTAATCAGGCCTCCGTCCAAGAATCGCCATGATTTCGGAAATGTCCGCAACATTCTCCAAGTCCTCTATTAGAGTCACCATGCGGTCAGAATCCCGATCGGATAGAACACGCACTACACAGTCGGTGACTTTTTCCATGCGCTCTTCTCGGCTCATGGGGTTCCCGGCAGATCCCCGGAACCCCCGGCACTCTGCATTGATGGAATTTCCGTCTTTCAGGCGTGCCGTTACTTGCACCTCGGCTGAGTCCCAATCACTGGGTTCCACTTTAATCTTTCGCAGGGTCTTCTCCATGTCAGGCGAAAACCGGCGCTCGTCTGTGAAGGACTCGATGCCGACCCTGCCATCTAATAGTGCCGCTGCCGCGCAATACTCGATGCTGAACTTGCCATCAAGCCCACTTCGAGGAAGTGATCCGGAGTGCCCCCGGCCTCCTGTTCGGACGGTCAAATGATCAACGTCGTCCGCTTGAACGGTATGCAATTGCCGCAGGTTCAGCACGGCTTCGATAGGATTTTGCATGTGGACTTGCGCAGGGAAACGTTTGATGTCAAAGCCAGGGTCAACTAATCGGTAGGATAACCCCAGCCCCTCCGTTAGGACGTCCCAGTCCATTTTTCCATCGAACAGAGCATCTGAATAACCGTTGGGAGCCTCGAGAATCGAGTCACTGCTTGTATAGCCCGCGGCCGCTAGAATCGCAGCCTCGGCTCCCATCCGTGCGGCGTTTCCGGTGTGAGTGGATTTGACCATTGTGCCCGTATTGGCGGTCAGCCCACCGGTGCGAGACGCGGCGATGCCCATCGCCATCCGGATATGTTGGGTGTCGAGGCCCAGGACCTTTGCGCTGGCGACTGCGCCTCCCAGGGGCCCTACCAGGCCCGGAGGATGATAAGCGGGGTTCGAGAAAGCAGCCGATGCAGCTCTCAGCCGTCCTTGAATCTCCCATCCCATGACATACGCCTCGATGATGGTTTTGCCGCTGGTATTTCTAACTTCTGCCAGCGCCAGCGCCGCGGGTAGACAGGACGACGTGCCGTGAGTCGGCGGGTACCCTTGAATCTCGAAATCCAGGCAGTGGCCAAATACGCCGTTGGCGAAAGCCGCGGAGGGGACGTTGGTTTTGAATCCCCATCCGATTACCGAAGATTGCGGTGCGCCGCCCAAATCTTGAACGTAGCGGCCAATGATGCCTGCTAGCTCCTGAGTGGAGCCCGCCAGCATGTTGGCAACTCCGTCCAGAATAGCGACCTTCGCGGCTTCAACAACGGAATGATCAAAGTCATCGTAGCCGGTGTTCGCCACAAACTGGGATAGGGTTTTGGTGGCGTCCATATATAGCCTCTGTTGATGTGGTCGATTATGTGCGCTGGATCGCTGCCCGTAAAAATTGGCTGGTTAATGGCTCGAGCGGTCATCGCGCTAAGAGATTCGACGAGGCCGACCTACCTTGGGTTCACCGCCACTTCGCGGCCTTGGTCCGAAGACTCTCGTATGTCGTCGATGAAACGATGCAACTCTACGGCTTGATTGAAATCGGGCTGGCGATCGTGTCCTGACAGAATAGATTGGCCAAACTGATAGTACATCTGCCCCACGTTGTAGGGATCCCCTTGGGGCATTCCTTCAAGCACGAACCGATATTTGTCGGGTACTTCTAGCTCTTCCAGAGTGTTTCCTCCTTTGACACCTTGTATGCGAACGGCGCTGGTGTTTGCAGATCCCTCTGAAGATACGATCAGGGTTCCCTCTCGTCCGTATATCTCCATGCAATAGCCACTGCCAACCCAAGGGTTATTGGCAACGTGGACTGAGCCAACACCACCGTTGACCAGTCTGCCGCTGACCAAAATATTATCTGGAGAAGTGACCTCTACCGTTTGGTTGGTGTCGACCTCAAACCATTGCTTCGCCTGGTTACTCACTACGGCGGAAACATGACTGAAGTTGCCGGCCACGAAACGCAAGGCGTCGATTGTGTGCCCGCATGCAATGGTCAAAGTGTTTGCACCTAAGTCGATATCTCGCTGCCAAGTCCGATCTGAAGTCCGCTCTAGCACTCCTCCATTAATACGCTTTACATGACAAGACATCACATCGCCTACATAACCGGACGACACCAAGTCCTTGGCAAATAATATGCCCGGATTTGCTCGGGCCTGGAGTCCAACCATGTTTCGGACTCCTTTGGTCTGGGCTAAGTCGGCCATCTCCTGAGCTTCGGCGGTAGTTCGCCCCAAAGGCCACTCCGTGTAGACGTGCTTCCCTGCGTTAATGGCTGCCATAGTCGGCTCATAGTGAGCTGGAACCCTCAGGCTCACGGCTACGGCGTCTATGTCTGGATGCGCTATCAACTTATGGTAGTCATCGAACGCTAGTCTTGCCCCGAACTTTTGCCGGGCTTCTTCGGCGCTTTCCCGGCGTGTGGTGCAAACCGCGGTCAACTCGAACTCCGGGCTTGCCACTACCGCTGGCAAATGTGATCGTGGCGCCCATCCCCGGTGGATGTTGGCTCCGATGATACCCAAGCGTATCTTGTCGGCCATGGTTCTCCCCCGAATGCGGAAATTTGACCCCATCCTACCATGGGAGTGGACTCGAGAGTGGACTCGACTTTCACCACCGAAGATTGCAGGCCTGAGGGGGATCGGTCACACAGATCGGTAGGATTTGTCTTGGTCTACAATACACCCGCCTGAAGGTACACCCGCCTGAAGGTAATCGAATAATCAATAAACTCTTCAGCAAAGGAATGTAGAAGAGTGCCTTCAACGGGCTGGTACAACACCGGATACGAAATTGGCGTTGGTGGCGCCGTGATGAAGACCGGCCGGTTGCTGCTAGTCGGGCCGGGAAGCTTGACGACAAGGGAGAGGCTCATCTCATCGCCCTGGCTTGCAGCCCGGCGCCGGAGGGCCACGACCGCTGGACCCTGCGCCTGTTGGCTGGGAAGGTAGTAGAGTTGGGGTTGGCGCCCTCCATGTCTAATGAGGGCATCCGCAAAAAAAAACGCCCTTAAGCCGTGGCAGAAGGAGGAGTGGTCTATTCCTGAGGTGAGTTCTGAGTTCGTGGTAGACATGGAGGATGTCCTGGAATTGTACGCTGAACCTCATGACCCCCATCGACCGGTGGTCTGCTTTGACGAGACCTCGACCCGGTTGCTGGCTGAGGCGAGGCCGCCCCTTCCGGCACGGCCTGGACAGCCGCGACGCCAGGATTATGAGTACCAAAGGCAGGCCACGCGCAACCTTTTCTTGACCTGTGAGCCGCTGCGGGGCTGGAGGCACGTGAGCATCACCCCACGACGGACACGGCAAGACTTCGCCCACCAGATGCGCTGGCTGGTCGATGAGGCCTACCCGCAGGTCCCAGTGGTGAGGGTCGTACCGGAAATCTGAGCACCAATTGACCGGCTTCCCTTTACGAGGCATTCCCCGCCGCTGAGGCCCGGCGTATCGTGAAACGGCTGGAGTTTCACCACAGACCCAAGCATGGAAGCTAGCTCAACCCTGTCCTGAGCTCGCCGAAGGGATGGCGGAGATCGACTTTAGCGTATTGGCTCGCTCCTGCCTCAGGCAGCGTGTCCCCACCGAGGCCGTCCTCTGCCGGGAAGTCCAAGCCTTGGAGCGGGAGCGCAATGCGCCCAAGCCGCCATCAACTGGCGGTTTACCGCCCAAGCCGCCCGGAAGAAACTCCATCGCTTGTATCCTTCATATCAAAGCTTGACCGTCTACCAGGCGTCGTGGCGTGTGCGTTGAAAGGTTCTAGTAAGCGGGGATCCCGCGGACATTAGTCTCCAAACTATAGACCGAGTCCCCCGCGGTAATAAACATTGTACTCAGGTTGGGGCCACCAAACGTGAGATTCCTGGGTACTTCTGGAACGCGGATAATCCCTATCCGCTCCCCCGCGGGACTGATAACCCAGATTCCACCGGAGCCGGTGCAATATACCTGGCCACCGGTGTCCACTTTCATCCCATCGGGGACCCCGGGTTCAGCAGAGGACATATCGCAGAAGACCCTATTGTTGCTTAAGGTTCCATCAGACGCGACATCGAACGCCCTAATGCGGCGATGGGTGCAAACTTCGCCTCGCTCGCCCTCTCCGATGCACCGGTCGTCCAAGCGGCTGATAGCCACATAGAGTATCGACTCATCCGGGGAGAACGCCAGCCCGTTTGGATACTCGCATTCGTCGGTAGCCAGGGAAAGTTCGCCTTCGGGCGTGATCCTGAATACCCCAGCAAACCCTAGTTCCCGATTTTCTTGAGGGACGCTCGATTCAGGATCAGTGAAATAGATACTCCCGTCCGTACGGCAGACTATGTCGTTCGGACGGTTCAGGCGCTTCCCCTGCCATCGGTCAGCTATTGTCGTGACCGAGCCTTCGGCATCCATTCGAGTGATCTGCCGATTTGCCCCTTCACACATCACCAAGCGGCCTTGGCGGTCCAAAGTGCAACCGTTGCCTTCGCCTGTATCCCGCCGAACCGGATTTGCTTCTTGGCCTGGTTCCAAACGCATGAGCATGCTTTCGCGGTGCCGGACGTAGGTCAGATAACCCCCCGGATGCCACAATGGGCCTTCGGTGGCGCCCCCTGCAGCTATCGAGACCGGTTTGGATGATCCTAGGATTTGTGCAACCGACATTGTAGTCTCCATGAATCAAAAGGACCAGATTTGAATTCGCGGCTGGTTGTACCAGTGTCTCTTGAGCGTGTCTGGTCACTCTAATTTTAAGTCTTCGATTTTGGGCCCGACATGCTCCATTAGTAACCGCTGCGATCGCTGCACCAGCGTATGGTCATCGGGGTCCTGGGTGGTGTTGAGGAGGACGCCGAAACCACCGGTCTCTTCATAGGTCTGATGAATCTTCTCGGCACACTCACTGGAGTCGCCGACGATCCAGACGTTTTCCAACATGTAGTCGACGTCTACATCTTCATCGGCCATCGAAGGGTCATTTTTCAGATGACCCAAGATGCCCCCGGCTTTGCGGTTTTTCCACTGGTGCTCTTCGAAAGGCCGGCCCAAGACGACACGGGCTTCTTCCCGGGCCGATTCCGAGGTCTCTCCGACGTAAATCTCCCTCCCCAAACGGAATTCGCTCTTGTCGGCAATCTTACCCGTGCTGGCGGCGCCTTCTTCGACGATGTGCCAGAGGTCTGGGATGAAACGATTGGGCAGATTGCTCATGGGAATCCAACCACGCTCTCCAGCCATCCTGATGCTTTCTGTGTTAGGAGTTGAACCAGCTATACCAATCGGTGGATGTGGTTGTTGATAGGGCTTGAAATAAAGCTTGCGTCCCAACTCCGCCGACTGCTCTGGGGCGTGTACCTGATAGTACTTACCTTCAAAACCGAAATGGCCTTCCTCGGCGGCCCACAACCCAAGAATTACCTCCAAGGCTTCCCGGCCTTGTTCCCGCACGTCGTCCATGCTGTCGTAGTCAATTCCGTAAAGCTGCAAATCTGTAGGAAGCGACCGGAACCCAACACCCCAATAGATGCGGCCCCGTGCCATATGGTCCAACATGGCAATCCGGTGAGCGGTGTCCACTGGGTGGTGCAATGGCAGCATGGTCACGCCAGTGGCCAGAACAATGTTCTCGGTTAGGGCTAATGCCTTGGCCATGAGCAACTCAGGTACTGGGGCGTTCTCCCAAGTCTCCGTGATGTGCTCGCCAATCCAGGCCTCATGATACCCAAGTTGGTCAGCCTGTACGATCAACTCGATGTCGCGGTCGTACGAGTCTGCGTAAGACCGCCTCGGGGGATGCAACGGCATCATAAATAGCCCGTATTTCATACTTATCCTCCAAATTCCAAAGTGCCTACGGCGCCAACCTTTGGACCAATACCAAAATTGATTGTGTTAGCAGATTGTGGCACATTATCCCAGATAATGACATCTTCGACTTCCTGGCATGAAAGTATTACGGGTTTATAGCCGATTGAAATTGTAGGTCCAGAATTTCAGTCAAATGTAATCCGAGATTCTGCTATACTTCCGTCCCTCGTACCTGTCAGAAACTCGTTAAATCACAAGGACTAGACGACATGGTCTCCCAAAGTCGAAAAGGAACAGTTTCCCTGCGGCAAGTCAACGGCTCAGCCCGCTCGAAGAAGGTTAGAGTCGACCTGGGCGAGGAGTCCTCATTCACAGCACTCCCCGCTCCAGTGAAAGTGGGTGACGCTTCCTACTTCTTGGTGCGAGGGCGGGACGGATATAAGCTTTTGTCGACGGTCTGTCCGCACCAGGGAGGAGAGGTGATGGACGAAGGCGACGAGCTGTTCGTCTGCGACGGCCACGGTTGGCAGTACGAAAAATTGGAGGGGGCGTGCCTGGGCAAACCCGATTTCCGCATGAAGTCGTTCTTGGTCACAGTCAAAGAAAACCGCCTTGTTGCCTTGGTGCCCGACGAATAACCCCACTCAGGGGCCGGCCGGTGAGAGGCAAATACACCGGCCCTAGTGAGTATCACAACGGGTACTCCAGAATGGCCTGACGGTCAAAAGGCCCCACCGATCGAGGTGGGGCCTTTTAATTGAACCGCTGGTCGGTCCGGTTGCTGTCTAGTACTAGGCATTAACCGACCATATCGTAGCTGCGGAGGAGCTTGCCTGGTAACGCGTTGGTACATTCGTTTTCCACGAAAGTTACCGTTCCGTTTACGACGATATAGCGGATTCCCGTGGGCCTCTGGACCAACCGCTTCTCTCCGCCTGGGAAGTCCGTCTCGAACCGCGGCTTGTCGTACAGCAGCCCCAGTTCGTCCATGTTGTAGATCATTACGTCGGCGAAGTCTCCAACTCTTAGCGTCCCGCGGTTCTTCATGTCTGAGAACCAGGCGGGAAGAGCGCTCATCTTTTGATGCGCCTGCTCCAGAGTCATAAGCTCCTTGTCTCTGATCCAATTGGCCAAGAAATAGACCGGCCAAACGCTGTTAACCAAGAACCGGGTGTGAGCGCCACCGTCTGAAACCGAGATGTGCACGAAGGGGTTGGAGATATGGTCGGCTCGGGCGTCGTCACCTTGTGCCGCAGCCGGGTGGGCGAATTCGGTCTCCAGTTCTTCGTCCAACGCTATGTCCAAGAAGGCGTCCAGCGGGTGTTTGCCCTCGGCTTCGGCGATGTCCGCGATGCTCAAGCCCTCGTACTTGAGGTTGCGCTCCAAGGCCACCTCGACCACTTGGACTTGCGTCCAATCTGTCCTGGCGTGAGGACGATCTATAACGTCGCGCTTCATGCCTTCCCTAATACCATCTTCCGACAACTTGGCGATCCGTTCCTCTTTTGTGCCGACCAAAGGCTGCACCCAGTTTGGCATGTAGTCAAACAAGTTGTATTCAGACAGCTTGAACTCGGCGATTGTCGGCACGGAGCCTTGTTGCGCGAGAATGGGCAGCCCTTCCGCCCGCATCTCCTTTAGCCATTCGTAACCTTCGTCGTCACCCAATACCACGTGAAGGGGGCGGCCGCTCATGCGGACCATCTCAGCAAGCATGTCGCGCTGTTCTGGGCGGTCGTCGGAAATTCCGATGGTCCATCCAATTTGGCCGACCCCGAACTCGCTCATCACTTGGGCCAAGGCGAAGAATTCCTCTTTGGACGCCACGTGGCTCGGCAGCCAGCTACCATCTTCCGGCCGGTCCTCCAGGTTTTTATCCGCGGAGATGCCGAAGGCTCCAGCTTTCATCGAATCATGCAGGATCTGTTTCATTTGATTTAACTCGGCTTCCGTGACCGAGGTCCGTTCCCGCGCCGGAATCATGCCCAACACGTATCCACGGAGAGGGGAGAAGGGCACCAGCGCTCCCACATTGACCCCCAATCCTTGCCGGTCTAGGCTATCCATATACTCGGGGAAAGTCTCCCAGTCCCAGCGCATGCCCTGGCGCATGGACTCCAAGGGTATCGCCTCAATTCGGTTCATCATCCGCATATTGAGGTCACGGTCCTCGGGTCTGGTCGGAGCGAAACCGAAGCCACACTGGCCCACCGTCAGCGAGGTCACTCCGAACCATCCTGAGAGTGAGGCATACGGGTCCCAGTTGAGTTGTGCGTCATAATGGGTGTGGAGATCTATCGCTCCCGGCGCCACTATGCAACCGCTCGCGTCCAACTCCTTGGCTCCCGATGCGGATATTCTGCCGCTGACCATGGCCACCCTGCCATCTTTGATGCCAACATCAGCACGAATCCTAGGAAGGCCCGTGCCGTCAACTACGATTCCCCCACGAATCACCAAATCAAATTGGGGCATTTCACTACCTCCTATAAGTGGTAATATTCCGTGTCATCCGGTCTAGGCCTATTCGGATGGAGCGTTAGAAGTATAACTAGCCAGTGAATGCCCGGCAACTATCAACTCATTCGTTTTAGGATACGATTTCAGTGGTGCAACCCCCGGTACCAGGGAGCTTCATCGTCATTCAAGTTCGCCGTGGTTCCGGCAGGTTCGCGGCAATTGACTCACCGCCAGCAGCCTCGTCTAAGAGAACCCGCTCTGGTTTAGCTTTTTAGGTATTTTTCAGAGAAATGGGGTCTTTTTATTTTGATTGCCGCCCGCAGACCCGGCTGTTGACATGGTTCTATGCCCATGCTAGTTTGCCACCAAGTTGGGGAAGAGGGGTGTGCACCGGATTCTGGAGAGGCGTATGAGCCGCCAAGTCAAGTTCGGCGTCCGAATCCACCAGCACGGTTACAGCTTCGACGACCTGAAGCGGGTGTGGACCTTGGCAGACCGGCTGGGCTACCACTCGGCCACGTTGTATGACCTGTTGAACTCTCCCGCATTGGAGTGCTGGACCGCTCTGTCGGCCCTGGCCGCCGTAACGGAGCGCATTCGGCTAACACCACTGGTGCTGGGCAACACTTACCGGCCGCCGGCATTGCTGGCCAAGATGAGCGCCACCCTGGATGTAATTAGCCGGGGCCGCCTGGAGTTGGGAATCGGCGCTGGTGGAGGAAGGGGAGATCACCGGGAATCCGGAATTTCCTTCCCCGCCACCGCCGAGCGAGTGAGGATGTTGGAAGAGGGTGTTGACCTGATCAAGAAGTCGTGGACGGAGCCGAGCGCGACTTTCCAGGGGCAATACTACAGCCTAGAGCAATTTCGAAACGAGCCTAAACCGGTGCAACAACCCCATCCGCCGGTGTTGATCGGTGGCCACGGAGAGACCCACCTGCTCAGAGCCGTGGCTGGACACGCGGATATTTGCAACATTGGGTTTGAGATGAGTCTGGCAGAGCACCGGGTCAAAATGGAAATTCTCGAGCGGCACTGTGATGTGTTGGGCCGGGACCCAGCCGAGATCGAAGTCACGCACAATACCCGAGTGGTCATCGCAAAATCCCAAGAGAGATTCGAGGATTTGGCCGCCGAGGGCGCCGAGAGCGCCAACGTTAGTTTGACTGAATACAATGATTCACTGTCCCGGGCCATCGCCGGGACGCCAGCGCAGTGCATCCAGCAACTATCCAGATATGTAGACGCGGGAATCCGCTATTTCTTCTTGCTGTTCCCGGATCCAATCTCCAGTGAAAGCCTGGAGCTCTTCGCCAGTGAGGTCATGCCCCACTTTGCCAATGTCCAAGAATAGATCACGTCGGTCTAGCAATCGATTCCTTCACGTCAGGTTGACTACTGGTGGGAGTACGGGAGCGATTCTATAGTCTGGTCCCCGGCTGGTTAAACGTCGGCGCAACGGCATAATAGGTCCTACTAGCTTGGCCGCCACCGGCATGCCAGCGTCCACCGATAAGGGAACGCCGTGGCAGAACCTCATGCTAAAATACCCTCAATTCGTGACCCAGTCTCGCCAAGGAAGCACCACGGCCGCCGAGAACCGATTCGGTGTCACCGTTTTTAGGGATGCAGGTGACTAATCGTTACATCGGAGGAGATCTCAGTGCCGATTGGTTAGCCTGGAAGACCCGCGTGCCGCTGTGAAAGAGGCGGCTTAGGAAGGTATTCGACATCATGGTCCAGCAGAAAACAGGCCAGAAAGGCGGGACCTCCAGCCGGGAAACTCCCAGGTATATTTGGCGGTCTGGGGAGCTGGTGGAATGGGACAAGGCCACGGTGCATATATCGGCGCTGGGGTGGAGCGCAATCTCATCGGTGTTTGAAGGGATTCGAGCTTATCGGAGTTCCGACGACCAGGACCTTTACGTGTTCCACCTGGACGCCCATCTGAAACGGTTGTTCCAGTCGATGAAGATCATGCGCATGACTTCCCCCTTTTCGGCCAAGGAGTTGGTCCAGGGCATCACTGATTTGCTCCAGGCCAACGACTACCAGACCGATACCTACATCCAGCCGCTGGCCTATTTTGATGGCGCCATTCCTGGCTACCTGGCGGTCCTGGAGCAGCCTGGAGAGGTCGTCATCACCGCCAGGTCATCCGAGTCCAATCTCAGCGCCCCCAAAGTGGTCCACTGCAATGTTAGTAGCTGGAACCGTATTTCCGACAACGTGATGCCGCCCCGGGCCAAAGCCATCACCAACTACCAGAACAGCCGGTACGTTTCCACCGAATCTCAAATCAACGGTTATGACTTTGGGATCATCCTGAATCAGCAAGGCAAGGTGTCAGAAGCTAGCTATGCCTGCGTATTTATCATCCGAGACGGCGTTGCCATCACGCCGCCCATCAGCGCGGGAATTTTGGAAAGTATTACCCGTGAAGTAGTAAAGGAGTTGTTGGAACGAGAGCTAAACGTTCCAGTAATAGAACGGGATGTAGAGCGGACCGAGCTGTACATCGCCGATGAAGCGTTTATTTGCGGTACGGCAGTGGAGATACAGGCCATCGGCAGCGTAGACCGTTACCAGTTAGGGGACGGTGAGACGGGTCCCATAGTCGCCCAGCTCAAAGAGAGTCTGGCCGGCGTGGTCCGAGGCTCGAACCCCCAATATGCCGGCTGGCTCACTCCCGTTTACCAGCCCCGCTAGCCGCTCATCAATGCGACTCTCCATCGCCCGTTGCCTGGTGCGACTGTAGTCAACTAGAGGATTTCCGACATTGCTGGCGGGAATCCCACGGCAGAAAAGGAGGAAATCGATAGTGGCGGAACTGAAGTTGGAAACAGGCAAGACTGCGCTGCTGATGGCGGATTTTCACACTGATAGCATGGGTGAAAACCCCATCGTGCGTGAACGGCAGACGTTTGAGCGGGCCAAAGAGGTTCTTGAAGCCGCTCGCGATGCCGGGGTTTTCGTTGCCTACATAGTCGTGAACTTCAGGCCGGGTTTTCCAGAAATCTCTGACCTGAATAAGACATTTAGAGCCCGGAAAACAGCAGGGCAATCCCCGGCTCGCGACCCCTTGGAATTGATCCACCCGACGGTATCGCCCCGGCAGGATGAACCCGTTATCGTTAAGCGCCGGGTGAACGCATTCTTTGGCACCGACCTCGACGTGATTTTGCGGTCCCAAGGAGTCGATACTCTGATTTTGATGGGTCATGCCACCAGCGGTGTCATCCTCTCGACTGTACGCTACGCCGCGGATGCAGATTACCAGTTGATAGTAGTCGAGGACGGCTGCGCCGACCGGGACCCAGAAGTACACACGCTTTTGATGGAAAAAATCTTTCCCCGGCAAGCGACTATTACGAACTCGATCGAAGCGGTGAAAGCGCTGGCTGCTTCGTAGCGGTGACAGGAACGGCAATTAAGGCGCCTTATGCAACTCCACCGCTTCTCTTGGAGACTTGGAAAGGTTGCTGAAGGATCAAATGGGACTGTTACATTGCTAGCAGGCATTCGTACGGAGAGAATCTACAGAGATCCCAGGTTGAAAGGGAAATTCCGGCTAAAAATTACGGTCTAATAAATTGGAGGTACCGAACAATGCCTAATTACGTGTTCATTACGCTACAGGACGATAACAAGATATCGGTTTTCACCATCGATGACGATACAGGCAAGCTAACGCCAAAGGCCGAGGTGGCCATGTCCGAAGCGCCATCAATGATGGCGATAAGCCCGGACCGGGAATTTCTTTACGTCGGGCATCGCGACCCTCCAGGGATATCCAGCTGGCGTGTCGACCAGGGAACCGGAGGTCTTACACAGATCGGGAAGGTTTCCACTGATGGCTGGTCTGCTTATCTGGGTATCGACCGCAAGGGCAAGTATTTGCTGTCCGCCTACTATCAAGCCGGGCATGTTGGGGTACATCCCATCGGCAATGACGGAGCGGTGGGAGACCCGCCCATCGAATACCTGGCAACGGATGTTGGCGCCCACGCCATTCAGACCGATCCATCCAACAAGTTCGCCTTCGTGCCTCATATCGCGCGCCTTTTCGATAACGTAATGGAACCCCCCAAGGATACGCCTGGGCCAAATGTGATTTTCCAATTCAGATTCGACGAAAACACCGGCCGTCTTACGCCCAACTCTCCTCTCAAACTCGAGGTGGAGGAAGGCCTTGGCCCTCGATACTTTTGCTTTCATCCAACCCTGGACATCGTCTATTTTTCCGACGAGCAGGGCTGCAGCGTAACCGGGTATCGGTTGGACACTTCGACGGGTGCCCTGACGGCTTTTCAAACTATAACGACCCTGCCCGACGGCTACACCGGAAGGAACACCTGCTCCCAGATTCAAATCTCCTCTTCAGGAAAATTTCTGTATGTTCCCAACCGAGGACACAACAGCATTGCGGGCTTCTCAGTAGACCCCTCCAATGGGAGGTTGACGGCCATTGGGCAGGTGTCCACCGAAGCAGTTCCCAATGCCTTCAGCCTGGACCCAGAGGGCAAATTCATCTTTGCCGCTGGCGCGGCGTCGGGCCGCCTCGCTTCGTATCGAATTAACGGCGATACAGGTGAACTCACTCCGTTGGAAACATATTCCGTGGGCCAGCGTCCCGGGGGCGTTTTGGTCACAAGTCTTGGAGGCTAGCTCGGTTTCGGAACTTCATAGACTATGCCGAAATTAATCAGGGGATCGGAATCTAGCCGGACTTACGTCCAATATATCGAATGGAGGGGCAATGACACCTCAAATCCCTTTGCTGACAGTTCCGGACTATGAGGCGAGGACCCGGCAGACCATGCCAACAGCATTGTTTGACCGCCTCTTTGGCACCTATGGCGGCCCAACGATGCTGTCGAATACCAATAACTTGAGAGCTATGGATCGGGTAAAGCTGCGCCCGCGGGTGCTGGCCGACGTTAGCAACCGCGACCTGTCCACCCAGGTACTGGGAAATAAGATCAGCTTCCCGGTCATGCTGGCGCCCACCGGAACCCACCAGCGGGCCCATCCCGAAGGCGAGTTGGCGTCCACCAAGGCCGCCGGTGAGGCGGGAACCATCCTCAGCCTCAGCACGGCGGCCAGCTACAGTATTGAAGAGGTGGCGGAGGTGGCCACCGGACCGTTGTGGTTCCAACTATACTTCTTTAAAGACCGGGAACTAACGGAGATTTTGGTCCGCCGGGCCCAAGACGCCGGATACGGCGCCCTCGTGCTCACGGTGGACAACCTAGGAGCCCGTTCGACCGAGAGGGAGCAACGTTACGCCTATACTCTCCAAGCCGAGCGGATTCTCAAGAACTTCGTCGGCATTGAGTTGCCCAACTTGCCCAACCGGGACAATTTTGGCGCCAGCTTTGAATCCGCATTGAATTGGTCCGACCTGGACTGGCTGCGCTCTGTGACCACCATGCCCATAGTGGTCAAAGGAATCCAGACCGCCGAAGACGCCAGGCTATGTGTCGAGAACGGAGTGGAGGGCCTGGTTGTCTCCAATCACGGTGGTCACGCTCTGGACGGCACCGAAGGGACCATCGATATGCTCCCCGAAGTGGCGGACGCGGCTGGGAACAGGTTGGAGGTCTATGTTGATGGCGGCATCCGGCATGGATCTGACGTTCTTAAGTGCCTGGCGTTGGGCGCCAAGGCGGCCTTCGTTGGGCGGCCGATATTCTGGGGTCTTTCGGTCGATGGACAAGCCGGACTTAGCCATATTCTTGAGATTCTAAGGGACGAACTAGACGTGGCCATGGGTCTCTGCGGCCTAAGCGACGTTAAAGAAGCCAGTCCCAGCTTGGTGTCTCATGCCGCCGCCACGAGCCGCGGAGACGGCGTCATCGGGTCGCTGGACCGATTGGTCGAACTCCTGGAACAAGGGTACATCGACCGGAATGAATTCGACTCGCTGAAAGTTAAGTTGCTGAGCTAGCGCTGCGCGCCCAATAATCCGAACAGTCATAGCTCTATTTGGGTAATCTTTGCCTCACGGGCCACAGATCAAAACATCCCCGTAACCTGGCGTAACCTGGATTGAAGGGAGGTTTGGAATTGGCTAATCAAGCTGATCAATGGGAACATCGCATGGCGGTGGTCAACGGGATCAATATTCATTACGTAATCGAAGGGCAGGGAGCTCCGGTGGTCTTCATCCATGGGTGGCCCGAGTTCTGGTATGGCTGGCGCCGCCAAATTCCAGTCCTGTCGGAACGCTACCAGGTGATCGTCCCGGACTTGAGGGGATTTGGGTATTCGGACAAGCCATTGCATGGTTACGACACCAAGTCTGCCGCCTCGGATATTTACGAGCTAGTCCGGCAATTGGGCCATCAACAAGTGTCCATCGTGTCCCATGATATCGGAGTACGGGTCGCCTACCGGTTCGCTCTCGACCACGAAGAGACAGTTAACCGCATGGTGCTTTTGGACTCCACGCCGCCAATGGAGCAATTGGGAGCTCAGGCGCCATCAGTGGTGCGAGAGCGGTGGCACTCCTATTTCCATCAGCAGTTCGACCTTCCGGAAAAGCTGATAGAGGGTAGAGAGGAGATTTATCTACGCCACATTTTCAAGGATTGGACCATCAACAAATACCCACCCAGCGCCGCGGAAGTCGGTGAGTACGTCCGGGCCTACTCTCAACCCGGGGCTCTGAGGGGCGGCTTCAGTTACTACAGAGCCTCCGCCTACGAGGACCCACCCCATTGGCGGGAGGACGCTGGCCGGGTAATGCAGATGCCGGTGCTGTTTTTGTACGGATCGCGCCGGGTAAAAACGGCCGAGGCGATGGGCGCCGGGCCGCTAAATGATGCTTGGAGATCGGTGTTTCCCAACGTCCGGGGAAAAGACATGGGCAACTACGGCCACTTTCTGCAATGGGAAGCCCCAGACGATGTTAACCGGGAACTCCTATCGTTTTTGTCTGAATAAGGACCGGCCCTGGCGAGGCTAATGCTTCGGGGACGAGAGGTCCATCTTCTTAACCCGGAAGATCCAAACTCTTGGGGCCTGTCAGACTATTGGAGGTCGCCATGTCCGCTGATCTCGAAAGCGACAATTGGATCCAAGTGTGTCCCTTGGAGGAACTGGAACAGGACGGAGTAAAAGTCGTCTCAGGACAAATAAGCCCGGTGGCCGTCTTTTTCGACCAGGGACGGGTTTATGCGCTGGATAACCGGTGCCCGCACATGGGATTTCCCTTGCACCGCGGCACGGTGACAGACGGAATCCTCACCTGCCATTGGCACCATGCCAAGTTCGACCTGGCCGGAGGATGTACTTTTGATCCCTTTGCCGACGACGTGGCCCCGTTTTCCGTTGACGTACGAGATGGGATTGTGTGGTTGGACCCTCGTCCAATGCATGAGGTCCGCCCAGAACATTGGCTGGTAAAGCTGAATGAGGGGTTGGAACAGAACATCAGCCTCGTGTTGGCCAAAAGCGTCGTTGCTTTGGACGAGTTGGATGTTACCGCCGACCTTCTCCGAAAAGCGGCGATTTTTGGTGTCCACAACCGGGCCAGCGGCTGGAGTGCAGGCCTTTCGATCCTCACCTCCGTTGCCAACGTGCTGCCGTCTGTGAACCAAGAAGATCGGCCACTTGCCCTATATCACGGCATGATTCACGTGGCCCGTTCAACGGCAAGCCAGCCGCCAAGCTTTGATCTGGAGCCCTTGGAGACCAGCGAGGTACGGCCGGAGCGTTTCGTGGATTGGTTCCGCCGCTTCATCGAGGTAAGGTCCTCCGATGCCGCCGAGCGGACTCTTCGGACCGCGATTCGACTCGGGCTGCCCCAGGAGACCATCGCGGGTATGCTCTTTGCCGCTTCCACAGACCACTTGTTCATGGACGTGGGTCATACTTTGGACTTCGTCAACAAAGCCTTCGAGCTTTTGGATCATATTGGCTGGGGCCATGCCGAGGAAGTGCTGCCTTCCCTGGTTCCGGGTATGGTAGAAGCTCAGCGCATGGAAGAAACATCAAGCTGGCGGCATCCGGTGGACTTGCCGGGGTTGCTGTCTGGAGTGTACGAGGAACTGGACTCGCTAATCGACGAGGGCGGGCAGCAATCAACCACATGGAACGGGCACGAAGAGCTGGCGGAGTTGGTCCTTGATGGGGAGCCGGATCAGGTGCTCGGCGAAATAAAAAACTTGGTCCGGAGTGGGGTGCCATTAACCGAGCTATCCGCTTCCGTTGCCTATGCCGCGGCGCGCCGGTCGGTACATTTCCACGTGGCCAACAGTTTCAGCGACTGGAATACAGTCCACCACACCTTCACCTATGCTAACGCGGTTGACCAGGCCCTCCGGAGAGTACCGTCCAAGCTGCTGGCCCGAGGTATTTTTGATGGAGCGATGTCGGTCTATTTGGAGCGGTTCTTGAATGTTCCCAGGCAGCCGGTTCCTGAACCTTCTGGGCGTGACGCCAGACGCGAGGATGTTCTGACGGCCATTGATTCCTACGGCGGGGTAGATGAAACGGCTCAAATCGTCGCGGATATGATCGCCATGGGGCGGCAAGAGGAGGTAATCCAGACGCTGGGCCGAGCCCTGCTGAGAGAGGACTCTGGCTTCCATCAGTTCCAGGTATACGAAGCTGGGGTCAGGCAGTACCGGCAGTTTGCCGAACGGCCCGCGGGCGGAAATATCCTGATCGGCGTCGCCCGCTTTCTCGCAGCCCACGCACCGACGGTGAGGTCCAGTGGTCAAACGTATGAGATTGCTGCCAGGTTGAACCGTGGTGAGGCACTGTATGGTGGGGAAGAATAAGATCGATGCCAAAGGGGTCATTTCTGACACCCGCCAGCGCACAATTCAGGAAGAACATGTTCTCCGAGGAACTGCCCAGAACTAGGGTGAAACTATCGGCCCATAACGTGCACCGATCCAGCTATCCTCATTTCTCTAGCTTACCCTCTTGAATTTCGGCAGTGTGATCTCGGCGTTTACATCTTCGAATATGACCGACACCTCCATACCGATGTCGATCTCCTCAGGGTCGCAGTCGACCAGGTTACTGATCAAGTGCACGCCTTCCTCCAACTCGACTTCGACCACGACCCAAGGCAGGCGTCCGTCGAAGGCCCGACTCACCGGCTGCCTGGTTATCGTGAAAGTATAGACCGTGCCTCTGCCTTCCGATTCCACCCACTCCAGGTTATCCGAGGCGCAATTAGGGCAGTTGGGCCGGGGCGGGTGCGAAAAAAGGTCGCAGTCGTTGCAGCGGCGGAGAACCAGTTGGTGCTCCCGGCATTTGTCAAAGAACTCCTGATTGTCTAGGTTGGGAACGGGCAAAGGAAATTGGGCGGACGTCATGGCAATTCTATCTCCTCAATATCAGGGCTCCGGCCCCGTCCCCACTATCCACCAAGCCCAATTCGGCATTTTCTACTTGGGCGGTCGATTCGCCCCTGAGCTGCCTAACCACCTCGATTATCTGGTTCATACCTTGAAGATATGCCTCGGAAAGATGGCCTCCAGACGTATTGACTGGTTTCTCTCCGCCCAGCTCGATGCGCCCCTCCGCCACAAATGGTCCTCCCTCTCCCCGCTTGCAGAAACCATAATCCTCCAGCTTGGTGATGATAACCGGGCTGAAGTGGTCGTAAAAACCGATGACGTCAATGTCTTTTGGCGTCACGCCCGCCCGGCCAAACAGCTCCGGAGCTAGCAATGACCCGCCGCTGTCATCCCAAGACCTGCCATGTCCAGTTACGGCGGCAGGCATAGCTTGGGCGGCGCTCATGATGTAAACCGGGCGATGCTTGTTGGGAGCCCGCTCGCGGGAGCTGACAACAAAGGCGTTAGCCCCGTCGGCCTCCAGCGCGCAGTCGAATATCCGTAGAGGATCAAAGAACACCTTGGCGTTCAAATAATCATCCATCGTGATGGGCCGGCCGTACATGATTGCCCTGGGATTCAGGCAGGCGTGCTTCCGAAACGCCAGCGCGACAGCTCCAAGGTGCCGTTCGGTGGTGCCGAACTCATGCATGTGACGGCGGGCCCGGAGAGCGCTAGACTGGCCTGGCACCAGCAGGCCATAGGGTTCGGTGAAAGCTGAATTCCCTTCACCCCGTCGAGTTGTGACCACACCCGAACCGTAACGTTGCCCTGAGCGTCCGTTCACGGAACGGTAAACAATGACATTGTTGGCCATGCCACGAGATACGGCCATGGCGGCCTGGATTACCAGACCACACGCGGCGCCACCCAGGGGCCCAAGTTCGCCGTAATACCGCAGATATGGAATCCCTAGGCAGGCGGCCAACTCTCCTTGCGAGGTGGAATCCGCGGTAAACTTGACCATGCCATCAATGTCCGTAGGCTCTAAGCCGGCATCGGCGATCGCTCTTTTGGCCGCTTCAACAGCCATGCTCAACTCCGACCTTCCCGAGTCACGGTTATAGACGGTTTCGCCGATTCCGACGATTGCAGCCTGGTCCGTCAGACTGTCCATGCCTGATGCCTCCAATTGGTGTCACCATCACGTTATTATCTAATCTGCATCCCAATGCTCCGGATTGCTCGGCTGCGGTGAGGTTGCTGAAACTCGCACCGAATGATGGAAACCTCTACGACTCTCGTTTGCCCGCAGAGGCCGGTAGTCCCGATTCACCACTTCCGGGCCGGTGCTTGGTGGTTGTAGACAACGACCTGATCTAGTTCTTTGTCCTTGAGGGTGATTCGAAACTTATTCGCACCGTCGCTGTACCACGGTCAACGGACTTCCATCACTACTTTGCCAAAGACTCCACGGCTAGCAAGCAGCTCTTGAACTTCTCCCGCCATTGTCCAGGGAAATACTTCCTGTACGATGGTTCGCAACATCCCTGTCTCGAACCAAGCCTTCATTTGAGCCCATCCGCTCTGGTCTGCGTCCTCCTGAGCTTCGTTGAACACCCCCATCGATCTGACCCACTGCTGCTTGCTCGCCAAGCGTTGATCCTCATACTGGGACCGCTCGCCGCTGTGGCCCCCCACCGTTACGACCCGGCCGCCCGGAGCCAATGCGCTAAGTGTCGCATCGAAGATTGCGCCTCCCACGGTGTCGAGCACCATGTCGACGCCTCGGTCATCGGTCAATCGCAACAGCGCTTCAGTTACGTCGCCTCTGGAGTAGTTCACACCCGCCTCGGCGCCCAACTGCCGCCCCCGCTCCACGCGCTCATCGGTGCCGGCGCTGGTCAGAACTCGGACACCTAGAGCCTTCGCAATTTGGATGCCCGCCATGCCAACCCCACTCCCGGCTGAATGAATGAGCGCCGTATCCCCGGGTTTCAGCCCTGCCATCTGGAAGGCATACCACGCTGTGAAGAAGACGCACGGAAGCGAAGCGGCATCGGTGGTTGACATCCCTTCCGGGGGTCGAAAAGTGAGCACGGAATTTGCGACCGAGTATTCAGCATAGGCGCCGCGAACCAGGGCCATGACTTGGTCTCCGGGACGACAGTTGGTCACATTTGCCCCAACCGTTTCCACCACACCGGCCACGTCGAGCCCGGGAATTCGTGGCGGTTCCTGCTGTCCTTCGGATACAGTTCTTCTTCGGCCCAGGTCGGCACGATTTACACCAATCGCTTGGGTCTTAATCAAGACCTCGTCGGCCGTCGGTTCGGGTTGCGGAACCTCCTCCGTCCGAAGCTCGTCGCCATTATCCGTGAAGTGTATTCTGATAGCCTTCATCGTTACCTCTCATCTATATAGACTGTTTCGTCGGTTTGGTCACGTCTTAGGATTTCCTGATTGTCGGCCTTCGTCTAGAACGCACGAACTTCATGAACTAAGACATCTGGGCCTGCTGTGTGTGGTGATTGCAACGTCATTTGCTGTTTGACCGGAAGATCTCATTGGCAATATCCATTGCGGCTCTGGTGAAAGGCAGGCCGCCGTAGAACGTGGTCTGAATGAACACTTCAATGATCTCTTCTCGAGTCAGACCGATATTTAACGCCCCATTGATATGAGAATGCAGCGGGCCCTCCCGGCCCAACACAGTTAACGCAGAGAGGGTACAGATTGACCGGCTTTGTAGGTCAAGGCCGGGTCGTGTCCATACGGAGCCCCAATAATACTCCGTTGTCAATCGGGTGAATTCCCGTTCCGCCTGAGTAACGGGCTCAAGTCTCGGCTCGCCGGTCGACGCGCCCATCAGCTCCTCCCGGCGTGCTAGGCCCCGTTGATAAAGGTCCTCGGGGGTCTCGTTGGGATCATATACCAACTGCGGAGTAAAGGGGATGCCGTTCGCCTCAAATACCTCTTTGGCCACGCCCATCGAGGTGAATGCGGTCGGTACTCCGCCGTAGAATGATGCATGGATCATTACTTCGATCACCTGCTGGGCGGTGAGTCCAAGAACGACAGCGTTGGCTACATGGCGCCGCAATTGGTTCTCTCTTTGCAGCACAGTCAAGACTGAAAGCACTATCATCTCGCGGTGTTCTATTTTTAAAGCAGGTCTCCGCCAAATCGATCCGAACAGCGCTTCGTCGGCGATGCGGTGCAGATCCGGAGCCATATCGCGGGAACCCGGGACCGATCCACTGCTTGGTGTTCCTCCTCCGAACCTTGCGCGGATTTCGGCTCCTTGGTGAGCTCGTTCGTTCAGTGTAGTCATACCACTCCCTCAAGACTTCGCTAGAATAGGACAGGCACCGGCATTGTAGATCGCATTCCGGGCGTCGCCAAGGCAGCCGCGAGATTTGCCACCTCGAAACATAGGCGCCTACTATCAGTGGAGTATCAGTTGCGCGATCTGCTCGACTCTGGGAAAGCGGCCGAATGCCGACTCAAGAACTACACCATAGGAAACCATAGATGGGTGAGAGGCCTCTGCATTTCAAGACGATTATCGAATTGGCATCCCTAATCAAATCGAAAGCTCTTTCACCAGTGGAAGTGACGGAATCAATGCTTAACCGCATCCAGGAACAAGACCCACACTACAAGAGCTACGCCACGGTTATGACCGACCAGGCTCTAGAATCCGCCCGCGCCGCGGAGCAGGCCATTGCCGCCGGGAACTATCTGGGCCCGCTCCACGGCGTACCTATCGCGGTCAAGGACCTATGTTTCACCAAAGGTGTGGCCACGATGGGCGCCACCAAAGCTTTAATGGATCATGTCCCAGACATTGACTGCACTGTGGTGCAGAAGCTGAACGCCGCCGGTGCGGTCATCTTGGGAAAACTGAACCTCACAGAGGGCGCCATGGCCGGTTACAACCCCGAATTTCAGGTGCCGGTGAACCCGTGGGGCGCCAATCTGTGGAGCGGGGCTTCTTCCAGCGGCTCTGGAGTGGCTACATCAGCGGTGTTGTGCTATGGGTCGTTGGGCAGCGATACCGGTGGATCAATCAGATTCCCCTCTGCCGCTTGCGGAATCGTGGGGCTAAAGCCCACTTGGGGGAGGGTCAGCCGCCATGGCGTGCTCGCCTTGGCCGAATCCTTGGACCATATCGGCCCCATGGTCCGTAGTGCCGCCGATGCGGGAATCATGCTTCAAGCGATAGCCGGGCATGACCCGAATGACCCCACATCGTTACCAGATTCGGTTCCTGACATGCTGGAAGGGATCGACCGAGGCGTCCGTGGCCTTCGAATCGGCCTGGACGAAAAATACATCTCGGACAATACTGACCCTCAGTTGGTGGAAAGTGTATTGTCGGGAATCAAAACGCTGGAAGCGCTGGGAGCCTTGATAGTCCCGATACAGATGCCCGATATCAGCGGTTATATGGAGGCATGGGGCGTGCTCTGCTCGTCAGTGGCGTTGGCCGCCCACGAGGCAACTTTCCCGTCCCGCCGAGACGATTACGGCCCCTGGTTCCAAGGCTGGTTAGACATGGGAGCCCGGGTCACCGGTGTCGAATATGCTAAAGCTAATAACATTCGCTCAGCCTGCCGCGGGCGTCTGAATAACATCTTCGAGAATATCGACGTAATCGGCTGCCCAACTATGACTACCCCTCCATTCCCCATCACATTAGAGGAAATGTATGGGTCCACGTTTTTACTGGACGATCCCAATTGGGGGCGATTTACGGTGCCCTACGATTTCAGTGGCTCTCCCACCATATCTTTGCCTTGCGGACGGAATAGCGACGGATTGCCCCTCAGCATTCAGTTCGTGGGAAGGCATCTCTCCGAGCCTTTGTTGTGCCGGTTGGGACATACATTTGAGCAGACCACCGAATGGGACAACCTGATGCCAAACATCGAGTGAGAGTCCAAGGCCTGGAGAACTCCCGGGAAACGGTCATTAGTCTTGGAAGCGCAGGGTTTCTCGGTATCCCGACCGGGTGGGGGTTATTGAGGCGGCAATGATCCAAAGACCGCTCTTAGAATCGAGTGTAGATCTTGTCCGGCGTTATCTTCACCAGGATTCGAGGTTGGGTCTTCCAACGCTCCACATACCCGTCGACCTGATCGGCCTCAACGTACCGCTGGATAACCTGGCGCGCATCTTCCCAAATATCTCCATCATCGACAGCCGCTCGACCCTGAATTACCACGTAATCTGAAGCAAGAGGTGGTTCATAGATACAGACTGACATTCTGTCGTCCCGTCTCAGGTTGAAAAATTTCAGGCGTTCTTTTGTCGTGACGAATGACAACTTGTCCCCGTCGTAGTAGTACCAATTGGGTGAAAGATGAGGCGATCCGTCCTTGTTAACGGTCGCCATTACGGCCATCTTTATGCCTGCTAAGAATTGATCGATTTCCTGTTTGTCCAATTTCTTTGCCTCCCTCCAATGTTACAAGGTTCTCGGGATTGGGTTCTCGGGATTGGGTTCTCGGGATTGGGTTCTCGGGATTGGGTTCTCGGGATTGGGTTCTCGGGATTGATTGAAACGGGCGTTGTTTCCGATGGTGAATTTGAGGGACTCTAACGTAGCCCCAACCTTGTCCACCCATTGGGGTCCACCTAACTCGTCAATGCCTTCTCAGAAAACCGATCATACCAGAAGCGAAAGTTTTGGTTAGGCGAACCATTTTGGAACGACCTACCGGTTCTGCTCAGTTTACTCCGATTTGCTTTTTAAATTAGGATTCGGATTATCGTTCTGGAACAATATCCGCCCACCGATCTCCTCCCATGAATTCCAACTCACAAGATCAACTCTTGGACGGAGTCGACGGTCGAGGCTTAATCGCCCTTCTGGCCAGAAAGCCCCAAGAAATTGCTCGGTATTGATTGTATCTAAACCCGAAACCGCTTTGACCCCTGCTCTGGGCCAATGCTAAAATCGGGGCTAGAAGAGTTCTCGTGAACTCCTTTGATTTACAGTCACCGACGGCGGTAAAGCGCTGGCGATGATCTATCGCCGTTCTTTGACATTTCCAGGAGGTCAGACTCATGTCCGGTCATTCCAAATGGTCAACCATCAAGCATCAGAAGGGCGCGGCCGACGCCAAACGGGGCGTCCTTTTCACCAAAATCAGCCGTGAACTGGCCGTTGCCGTGAAGAACGGCGGCAGTACCGACCCCGACATGAACTTCCACCTCCGCCTGGTGCTGGACAAGGCCAAGGCCGCCAACATGCCCTCAGAAAGCATCTCCCGGGCCGTCAAGCGGGGCAGCGGAGAGGGCGCCGATGGGGAGGTCCTGGAGGAGATCACCTACGAGGGTTATGGGCCCGGCGGCGGGGCCATCCTCCTAGAGATATTGACCACCAACCGGAACCGCACCGCCTCGGATGTGCGATCCGCCTTCAGCCGGGGCGGCGGCAACCTCGGTGAGAGCGGCTGTGTCGCCTGGAACTTCGACCACCTGGGCGTGATCGGTCTGGAGATGAAGGACGAAGAACGGGGCGAAGAACTGGGCCTGCTGGCCATCGACGCCGGCGCGGATGACGTGAAATTGGAAGACGACTTCCTGGAGATTTTCACGGCCATCGACCAACTGCAGACCGTGCAGAAGGCGCTGGAGAGCGAAGGGGTCCCGCCGGACGCCGCCCAGATAGCCATGGTCCCCAAAACGACCATTGCCCTGAGCGACAAACAGGCGGAACAAACCCTGAAGCTTCTGGACGTACTGGAAGAGCTGGACGACGTGCAGAAAGCCTACACCAACGCGGACTTCCCTCCCGAGGTCTTGGAGCGCTACCAGGCGGAGGGCTAGCTGTCCTTCGACAAGCTCAGGATGAGCGGGAATCGGGTGTTGGGCCGCTCATAGTGAGCCCGTCGAAAAACTGGATTTCCGCTCATGGTGAGCTTGTCGAACCATACGTTGGAACCAAGCAACTGGCAACCAAATCGTATACGGGGCGGTGTGATGGGTATATTGGGGATCGACCCTGGGACCTTGAAGATGGGCTATGGATTGGTCAGTGAGGGCCCCAACCCCCATGCCGACGACTATGGCGTGATTTCGCTTCCCCGCAAGATGCCCTTGGAACAACGCCTCTACCAACTCCACACCCACATCCTCAATCTCATAGCCATCTTCCAGCCCACAGCCGTGGCAGTGGAAGAGCCTTTTGTGGGGAAGGGGGAACGACGCTTTCCCGGCCCGGCCATGGCCATCGGTCAGGCCCAGGCTGTGGTCATGATCGGCGCGGCTAGCCAGGGGATACCCATCTACAAGTACGCTCCAGCCCAGGTCAAAAGCGCCGTGGCCGACTATGGCGCGGCCACCAAGGAGCAGATGCGTCAAATAGTCGCTGCGACCTTGGGGATTGGTGAGGTTCCCGAGTCCGACGCCGCTGACGCGCTATCTGTGGGCCTTTGCCACCTGATTCAAAATCGAGCGGATGTTGTCTTGGGCCGAATCATTCCACCGGGCCAGGAACGTTGATCTCTGAATTCGACCAATGCTGACAACCGATAGCTGACAGCTCACAGCTGGTGGAAGTGTGTAGATGATAGTAGGCGTGCACGGAGTCCTGGAAACAACCGGCCCCGATTGGGTCAATATCCGCGTCGGCGGCGTGACGCTACAGGTATCCGTCCCTGCCAATTCGGTTTCCGGCCTGGGCGCACTGGGCTCCAAGGTTTCCCTGCACACCCATCTCCGCATCCGGGACGAAGAACCCGTCCTTTACGGCTTCACCGATGCTGCCGCCCTCGGCCTGTTCACGATGCTCACCACAGTGTCTGGCGTGGGGCCGAGGATGGCCTTGGCGCTGCTCTCCATTCTCGACCCGGCCCGGCTGCAGGCCGCCATAGTAACCGGAGATATCGCGGCGCTGTCGTCGGCCCAGGGCGTGGGCAACCGCACCGCCAGCCGCATAGTCTTGGATCTCAAGGGCAAACTTGAGGACGCTGAATTCGCCGAAGTTGGAATGCCCGGAGACAGCGACGGACAGGTCATCGCCGCCCTCACCGCGCTGGGCTACTCTCCCGCTGAGGCACGGGCCGCCGCCGGGACTTCGGCAGTCGCTGCCGAGACCGAAGTGGACGACCGCATACGAGTCGCCCTGCAGCAGTTCGCCACCAGGAACTGATCCGGGACTCATCGGGACTCATTGACCTTCAGGACGTGCGGCATCGTTTATCCCCTTATATAATGCTTCTAGGACGAAACTGGTGAGGGACACGTTAGACGATGACAATCTACGCCCGGGGCAAGAAATGGGCCGACGCTGGCAAGGATATCCAAAAGGTTTGGGATTCCGACATCCAGCCCGAGGACCGGAAGTTCGAACTGGTTGCCGATTTTCAGATGACCGGGGACCAACCCAACGCCGTTGCCCGCCTGGCTGAAGGCGTAACGAACGGCGTTCAAAAACAGACCATGCTGGGCGTCACTGGCAGTGGCAAAACCTTCACCATGGCCAACATCGTCCAGCAGGTGCAACGCCCCACCCTGGTCATGGCCCACAACAAGACCCTGGCCGCACAGTTGGCCTCCGAGTTCAAGGAGTTCTTCCCCCACAACGCGGTGGAATACTTCGTGTCCTACTACGACTACTACCAGCCGGAAGCCTATGTTCCCCAGTCGGACACCTACATCGAGAAGGACTCCAGTGTCAACGAAGAACTGGACAAGCTTCGATTATCATCCACCACTTCGCTGCTCACAAGACGCGACGTCCTGATAGTCGCTTCCGTGTCGTGTATCTACGGTCTGGGCGACCCAAACGATTATTTCCATCTTGTGGCCCGCGTCAAAGTAGGGGAAACCCGCAATCGCAGCCAGTTGGTGCGCCAATTGGTGGACATGCAATACGAGCGCAATGACATGGACCTGTCCCGGGCCAAGTTCCGCATCCGCGGCGATACCCTGGAGTTGGTGCCCGCCTACGAAGAAGCCGCAGTCCGCATCCAGTTCTTCGGTGATGATGTTGAGCGCATCGTCCAGTTGGACCCGTTGACCGGTGAGGTACTGGCTGACCTTCCTGAAGTTGCCATCTATCCAGCCAACCACTTCGTCACCTCCAAAGAGAAGATGGAGTTGGCTATCGAGGGCATCAGGGAGGAATTGGTGGTCCGCCTGAAGGAATTGAAGGACGCCGGCAAGATATTGGAGGCCGCGCGGCTGGAAAGCCGGACCCATTACGACCTGGAGATGCTGCAAGAGACTGGGTTCTGCTCGGGCGTGGAGAATTACGCCCGCCACCTGTCGCAGCGGCCCGCCGGCAGCGCCCCGTGGACCCTGCTGGACTACTTCCCCGACGACTACTTATTGTTCGTTGACGAGTCTCACATGACCCTGCCCCAGGTTCGGGGTATGTACCGTGGCGACATCTCCCGCAAGACCACCTTAGTGGATTTTGGGTTCCGCCTGCCTTCGGCCCTGGACAACCGGCCCCTGAACTTCGACGAATATGAAGAGCACATCAACCAGGTGGTCTACGTTTCCGCAACGCCTGGCCCCTACGAGCTGCAAAACAGCCGGTCGGTGATTGAGCAGGTGATCCGCCCCACCGGACTTTTGGACCCCACGGTGGAGGTCAAGCCCACCGAGGGGCAGATTGACGACCTGCTCCAGCAGATCAGGGAGAGGGTCGAACGGGCCGAGCGGGTACTGGTCACCACCCTCACCAAGCGCATGGCCGAGGAACTGGCTGACTATCTCTCGGAGATGGGTATCCGCAACACCTATCTGCACTCGGATATCCAAACCCTGGACCGGATCGAGATACTTCGCGACCTGCGCATGGGCGTGTTCGACGTCATCGTGGGCATTAACCTGCTGCGGGAAGGCCTTGACCTGCCGGAGGTGAGCCTGGTGGCCATCTTGGACGCGGACAAAGAGGGCTACCTGCGCTCCGAAACCTCCATGGTCCAGACCATCGGAAGAGCAGCCCGACACTCCAACGGCCACGTCATCATGTACGCCGACCGGATGACCGACTCCATGAAGAAGGCCATCGACGAGACCAACCGGCGCCGCTCCATTCAGGCCGATCACAACAAGAACCACGGCATAGAGCCTCAGAGCATCCAGAAAGAGGTCCACGACATCACCGAGGGCATCAAGGCAATCGCCGAGAGTCGCAACCGCTACAACGTGGTTCGCAAGGAACTGTCCCGCACCGATATGTTCAAAGTCGTCAAGGACCTGGAAGTGCAGATGAAGGAGTCCGCCAGGAACCTCCAGTTCGAGAAAGCCGCCCAATTCCGCGACGAAATCTTCGAACTGCGCCGCCTCCTAACCCTGGAAGAAAAGACCTTTGGCCTGGGGGACCAGATGCCCGAAGACTCGGTGGCAACGGAAGAAGAATCCGATTAAGGAATCTGACCTGAATCCCTTGGACTGGGACCCAATACGAGGACTCGAACTCCTATGGACGCAGAAGAAATCCAGAAATTAATTCAAAAGAAGCAGCTCGAAGAGGACCTTCGTAGCGAATTTGAAGCGACAATTCAAGCTCGCATTGATCGCTACCTAGAAGTTAAACCGCACGAAATAATCGCCGACACTCACTTTTCGGGGGTTTCAACAGAAATATCGGCACTCTTCAGAGATGGCCAATTCTACGGGTGTATTGCATTGTCCCAGGCAGTTGGGGAAGCTCTGGTGCGATACATGTGTCAGAAAAACAATTTTAAGGCTGCAAAGGGATTTGAAAACAACCTGGAAAAGCTGTCCAATCGCCGCTTCTTGGATGCCGATGTTAAGGACCAGTTGGCTCACCTTTGGACTGGGCGAGATGATTACCATCACCTTAATCCGAACATCGAACGGGACCGGCTTAAACTGGAGGAATTAGCAAGGGCAAAAGCACGGCTTCTAATGGAGATTGAGAAAGAGGTTTTCGGATTTACGGTTAGCGAAGGAAGGATGAGGCCGAAGCATCCGCAATACTGGGATATTGACGACAAGAATCAGGCGCAGGTTTTTTTGAGATTCGAGTAGTAGATAATCCGCGCTTTATGTTTGATATCAGGTCGTACGCACGCTTTCATATCCTCCTGGAACGAACAATGAGACCCTTCGCTGTCACTCTGTCCAACGGCGAAGGGTCTCTTGGTTAACGCGGATAAGGTATAAGTCGGGCTATTTGATATCCCACCCCAAGAAGTTGCATACGGCCTGGCCCATGATTAGTTCCTTGTCGGCCTCGGTCAGCCAGGACAATTCCTCGGTGAACATGGTCACACACCGCTTCCACGAGCAGGGCATGCGGGTGATGTCGGTGCCCCAGAACATGCGCTCCGGACCGAAGGCGTCGTAGATCTGGTGCAGGTAGTCGTGGATGCTGCTGAAGGGATAAGGGCCGCTGGAGTAGCTAGGCGCGCCGGTCGCCTTGATCGCCACGTTGGGATACTTGGCCAATGCCAGCATGTCGCCCAAGTTGGCGAAACATTCGGCGTCGGTGGTTCCGCCAACCCGGCCCAGGTGGTCAACAATCAGCTTCACACTTGGGTATTGCTCAGCGATGGGAGCAACCATGGACATGTAGTTGGATGCCATCAGGGCGACCGGGATCCCCAACCGTTCTGCCTCGGGCCAGAGCCAGTCCATGGTCCCGTCAGTGGGCCAAGTCGCTTGGTGTGGTTGGGTAAAACTGAACCGGAACCCCAGCATGCCAGGCTGGCTTAGCCAACCGTCCACCAAAGAGCGGCTTGCGGCTTGTTCCAAGGGGATCTTTCCGAGAATGGACAACCGGTTGGGGTGCGCCCTTGCTGCCTCCAACGCCAGGTCGTCGGAACCGGGTTCCCAACCGGGTGGATGGATTATCGCGGCGTTGATGCCGCCTTCGTCCATCTCCTTGAGGAGGTCATCGGCGGTGAAATCGGGTATCTGCCGGTGGCCGGGATTGGCGGGGACGTGATTGGCCCAAAGATGTACCTGGGCGTCTACGATCAGCATCAGTTGGTCTCCTATCGGTTAATTTAAGTCCTCGACTACCCGGTGCAGCCGGGCCAGCAAGGCCCCGTTCTCCTCGGCGGAGAAGTTATCCACCGTGGGCACGGCGTCGCCGGTGGTTCCGTCCACCACCCCCGCCGCCACCATGCCCTGCAGCATGGCGGTCTCGGATTCGACAGAGGGCAGCAAGTTACGGCCAGCGATGCGGGACAACGCGGCCACCAGGCCGTATCCGCCCCAGTTTGACACGCTGGCAATGACCAATCGGTCGACCTGGTTGACGGCTGGATAGTCGGGCAGGGAGTCCACAAGGGGTATGACCTCGGCCAGGTTGCCCATTCCAATCTCGTTGCCGCCGTCGCCGATGCCCACCGAGGGAATGTCGGAGTCAAACAGGTAGTCTAGCCGGGCGGTTTGGGGGGAGATGTCTACATAACGCATGTTCAGGTAGGTGTCTTCCCTGGTGCGGCCGCACCGCTCGATGGAGATCAGCAGGGAAGGTTTGACTCGTTCGAGGATAGCTGCGGCGCGCACCTTGCTGTTAGCAATATCATCGATTGGGAATTCGATCACTTCGGCGCCGTTGGCGTATCGGCGCAACACCGGAGTGGTGTACTCATCGCTTACGTAGGTTACCTGGCGGTCCAGGGCCTTCAACGCCTCACCGATGGCGATGGCTCCCGGCGGTCCGTCGGTTTCAGGCTTATCGGCCATGACAACGTAGAACCCGGTGACGATGATAACTCCGCCGGGTTTGTCAACGATGAACTGGGCTGCCTGGGAACAGAAGTCGGCCGGCAGATAAGGCCGCAATGCCAACATTCCCCGTTTGTCGTGGTCCAATATGATGTCTTCTATCGACTCGGCCATGGTTACCCCTAAGCTGACGGCTGATAGCTAGATCACCGCGTAATCGGCGTCCCGCTGGTCGGTGATGAACATCTTGCCTGGGGCATGGGTGATCATCAGCGGGGGTTTGCAGTTTAGGGCTACCGCTTGGGGAGTTACGCCGCAGGCCCAGAACACCGGCTCCTCGTTGTCATTGATCTCCACCGGGTCTCCGAAGTCGGGTTGAGAGATGTCACGGATGCCGATGTCATGGGGACTGCCGATGTGAATGGGAGCCCCGTGGGTGGCGGGGAACCGGGAGGTCACTTGCACCGCCCGCACGACCTGATCTCTTTTCACCGGCCGCATGCTGACCACCATCGGCCCGGAGAAGATGCCGGCCGGGGTGGTGGCGATGTTGGTGATATACATGGCCACGTTGTTACCGGTCTGTTGGTGGCGCAACGGGATGCCCGCATCAACCATGGCCGTCTCAAAGGAGAAACTGCAACCCAACAGAAAGGACACCAAGTCGTCTCGCCAGTAGTCTTCGATTGTGTCTAATTCCGCCGTTAGTTTGCCGTTCTCATATATCCGGTAACCGGCGGCGTCGGTCCGGATGTCGGCCCCAGGAGATGTGAGCGCCGGTTCGACCCGTCCGGGCTCGATCACTTCCAACAACGGGCAGGGCTTGGGGTTCCGCTGGCAGAACAACAGGAAATCGAAGGCCAAGTCCCGTGGGAGGATGGCCAGATTGGCCTGGACGTGGCCCGGCGCCACTCCCGACGTGATTCCCCGCCACTTGTTGGAACGGATCTGCTGGCGGACCTCCTGGGCTGACCCCGCGATAGCCTGGGGGCTCATAGCTCCACTCCCCAGCGGCTCCACCTAAGGGTCTCCAAGTGTCCCGGCGCCAACCGTTGCCGCTGCTGTTACCGCCATCATAGTTGTACCCAAGTTTAGCGTCAATCGCAGCCAATCGACCGTCCGTTTGAATCAAAAGCAGTGTACTAAGACGAGAAAATAAAGGTTAGGAAGAACCTGTTTGGTATACTTTTGCTTGGAAATAAAAACATGGGGAAACCCTTGGGAGATTTAGGCCAGACCCTTGTATCACCTCTTTGTTTTGGTCGACCATGGCGGCGCCATCAGCGCGCCGCCGGACGCACCCGGCGGGCTGGCGGATGCCATCAACCGGGCCGGTATGTCCTGTCAGGTTGGCGTTGAGTTGGAGCAGCTTGACGAGAATGGCGCTGCCGCTCCAGACGCGGTCCTATTGGACATGTGTTCTTTGGAGGACCGGGATGCCCGGCGTTTTGTCGAACTATGCCACGACCGCAAGCTCCCGGTGGTCGCCGTGGTGCCTAGAGAGGACGTCGCCGATTATGATCCGTCGCTCAACGCCGACGAAATGGTGGTATTCCCAGTTTCGGCGGAAGAGTTGACTACTCGAGTGAAGCAATCGATGTACCGGGTGAGCGGTCCCGCCGGTCCCAAATTGCTGAGGGCGGGCGACCTCTCCATCGACTTGGAACGCTACGAAGTGACGGTAGCGGGCCGCCGGGTGTCGTTGACTTACAAAGAGTTCCAACTTCTGGTTCTCCTGGCCTCCAACCCCGGACGAGTCTATACCCGGGAAGCGCTGCTGAGCCAGATCTGGGGGTATGACTACTTGGGCGGCACTCGCACCGTGGACGTTCACATCAGGCGGCTCCGCTCCAAGGTTGAGTCTCCGGGCAACTCGTTTGTGGAAACCATCTGGAACGTGGGATACCGGTTCAACGCGCCGGCCTAGCCGGTCATGCGACGCTGGCGCTGGCCTGGTCCACGAAACGGGCTACCTGGGCGGCGATGGCGGCGTGCTTCGGCTGCATTAACCCCGGGTCCTCTTCCATCAGCTTGGCCGCCTCGTTCCTGGCCATTTCCAACAGTTCACGGTCTGAGATATGGGCCATCCGCAGACTGGGCAAACCGCTTTGGCGGGTGCCAAAGAAATCGCCGGGTCCCCGCAGTTCCAGGTCCACCTCGGCAAGCTGGAACCCGTCGTGTATCCGTTCCAGCGCTGACAACCGTTCTTTGGCGCTCTCAGAGGCGGAGTCCGAAAGGAACATGCAGTAACTCTTGTGCTCTCCCCGGCCGACCCGGCCCCGGAATTGGTGCAGTTGGGCCAGCCCAAACCGGTCCGCCCCGTCGATTAGCATCACCGTGGCGTTGGCCACGTCGATTCCCACCTCCACCACCGGCGTGGACACCAGGATGTCTAGCTCGCCATCACGGAATTGGCGCATGATCCGGTCCTTGTCCTTGGCGGGCATCCGGCCGTGGAGCAATCCCAGAGACAGGTCGGGGAACACCTCCGTTGACAGGCGCTGGTATTCCTCGGTTGCGGCTTTGGCCTCGATGGCCACCGACTCGTCAACCAGAGGGCAGACTACAAAGGCCTGCCTCCCCTCCTCGACCTGTTTGCGGACAAACCCGTAGGCGGTATCCCGCTGCTCCGGCTCCAGCCATTTGGTGGCGACTTCCTGACGTCCGGCGGGCATCTCGTCGATGGTTGAAATGTCCAGGTCTCCGAACAGCGTTAGGGACAATGTCCTGGGTATGGGCGTGGCCGACATTATCAGCGTGTGCGGGTTCTCGTGGCCCCGTTCTTGGAGGGCCGACCGCTGCATGACTCCAAACCGGTGCTGCTCGTCGGCCACCGCCAAGGCCAGTTTTGGCATGGCGATGCCGTCTTGTATGAGGGCCTGGGTACCAACGAGTATGTCCAAGGTCCCTTCCGACGCCATCTTGGTCAACTCACGCTTTGCTGGCGCCCGGGAACTGCCGGTTAACAGGCCGATAGAAACCGGCCGGTCGAGGTGTTCCAGGTATATGGAGATCAGATGAGGTTCCTGCACGGGACGGGCCAGTCCGCTGAGCAGGTTGCCGATGCTCTGGAAATGCTGCTCGGCCAGGACTTCAGTGGGCACCATCATGGCCGCTTGATACCCCGCGGCGGCCACCGAAAGCAGGGCGGACAAGGCGACTACCGTCTTGCCGCTGCCCACCTCTCCTTGCAAGAGCCGGCTCATGGGCGGGGTGCCCCGGTGCAAATCGGCTTCAACTTCCAGGATGCAGCGGCGCTGGGCTTGGGTCAGGGGGAAGGGCAGCTTTTCGTAGAACCCGTCGGTGACGTTGACCGGTGGGTCGATCTCGATTCCTTTGATGTTGTCGTGTTGCAGCCGCCGGCGGGACAACACCGCCAATTGAAGGGTGAAAAGTTCGTCGAAGGCCAGGCGGCGCCGGGCCAGTTCCCAGGTCTCTATGTCCTTGGGATAGTGGCCCTGGTAAACCGCGTCCAGCAGTGGCATCAGCCTGGTCCGGGCCAATATATTGTCCGGCAGAGCCTCCTCCAGTCCGCCCAGCCAGTTCTGCACCGCCTGCCAGGTTAGCCGCCGCATGTTGCGGCGGGTCAACCCTTCGGTTAGGGGGTAGACCGGCACCAACCGCCCGGTGTGGACCTCCGACCCGGTGGAATCTAGCAGCTCGTGTTCGGGGTTTTCGAAGACCAGCCATCCCTGGAATATGGTGGCCTTGCCACTGATGGCAATGCGGCCGCCCGGCTTGAGGGAACGGGCCAGATACCGCTGACCAAACCAGATGACCCGCAGATTGCCGGTGTCGTCGCTCAGGACCGCCTCGGTGTCCCGGCGCGCCCCCTTGGGGCCCTTGGCTACCTCGCGGGCTTCCCAGACAGTTGCCACAACTGTGCATTCCTCGTCAGGTCTCAGGTCGGCGATCTTAACCGCCGAAGAGAAGTCTTCATGGCGGCGGGGGAAGAGGTAGAGCAGGTCACGGACGGTCTCTACGTCTAACCGCTTGAGCCGGGCCGTCAACTTGGTGTCGACACCGCGTAGCCGGTCAACAGGGGCATCGACGGTGATCTCCGCAGGCGGGGACTTGTGGCCGGACTCTTTGGAATCGGTTGATTTCCCGGCGGCCGGGTTCTTTTTGGGTGTCTTTGTGGTTGGTTTTACTGGCGTGGCGCGTTTCGGTCCGGCTCCCAGGGCTTCCCTCCATTGGGCAACCCATTGGGCCCGCACCTTGGCGGACATCGCCTCGTAGGTTTCTCGCAGCAAGAAGGCTTCGTCGCCAGCAGGATCAACCTGATCGGCCATTTCGATAGCCCAGCGGGAAACAAACTTGTCCAGTCCGCCCATCACGGCTTTGTTGTCAAATCCGTGTGACTCTTCGAGGTTAAGGATGTTTTGGAAGGCGTCGGCCCAAGCAGGCAGGCCGAGTTTCTGTGATGCCATCAGGCGGTTACCCTAACACGGTGGATTGCCCAGTATCGAGGCGGCAGTAGGGTCACTTTAATCATTCTCTTTCCAGACCGACCAGTCAATCGGTCAATGACATAACTCTAGCCGTATTGGCCCTAGCCGGAGTCTTGTGTGATGGCCACGCCCAGAGCGTCAGGGCCGATGTACGTGCCCAGCGTGGACCCAAAACGGGCTTCGATTATCTGATCGGCGGGCAGGAGACTCGTCAAGCCCTGCTTCAATGTCTCCATGCGTTCCGGGTCTGTGCTGTGGATCACGGCCAACCGGCGCACTGGGGCCAGTTCCTGGGCCAACTCCACCAGGTGGCGCATGGCCCGGTCCCGGTTTCGGGGCCGCTCCACCGGGTGAGCCTCGCCATCTTGAAGCCTCAGTATCGGCTTTACGTGCAGGACCGATCCCATAAACGCGCGGGCCTTGCCGATGCGCCCGCCCTTCTGCAGGTATTCCAAGGTATCAAGGGCGAATAATCCGTGATACGAAGGCAGCAACTCCCGGACCTTCGCGGCAATCTCCAGGTAATCTTGGCCTTCGGCTGCCAACATCGCGGCGTCCAGCACCGCTAGCCCCAGTGGGATGGACGCCAATTGGGAGTCGATGATCTCCACCTTGGCGCCGTCCCCGCTTTCCTGCCCGCTGTCATTCCCACTGTCATCCAATGAAGCTTTGGCCTGTTGGGCGGAGTTCATCGTGCCGCTCAATTTCCCCGACACATGTATCGATACTATCTGGTCGCCCTGGCGAACCAAGTCACGGTAGACCTCTTGGAAGTCGGCTACTGTCGGCTGGGCGGTGGTCGGTGTCCGGCCTTCGGACTGGAGGCGGCGGTAGAACTCGTCTGCCTGGATATCCACGCCATCCTTGAAAGTCTGGTCGTCCACCACCACGTAACACGGCAGAACTGTGATTTGGTGTTTCTGTATCAGGTCAACCGGCAGGTCGGCCGAGCTATCGGTAACTATTCGTACGGTCATATTCCTCTGGTGCGGCTCATGTTGCGGTTAGCGGAAGTGCGGGGACTATTCCCTGGGTTTATTCTACCGAAGCCAAATACTGGTAATGGGGTTGTCCCCCGTTGATCAAGTCTACCTGGATGCCGCGGAATTCGTTTTGTAAGATTTGGGCCACCGACTCTGCGTCGGACGCCTGGGCCTCGGCGCCGTAGTAGAGGGTTACGATAGCGTCGTCGCTGAGGCCAGCGAGGTCCAGCGCGGACCTTAAAGCGGTTTCTGGGCTGTCCTCCGCCGTGACCAATCGTCCCTCCAACAGTCCTATGTATTGGCCCTCGGCGACCTCCACGCCGCCGATCTTGACGCCCTTGACGCCTAAAGTCACTTCCACCGACGCAACGTTGGATAGGGCGGCGTTCATGGCGTCGAGGTTGTCTCGCCAGGGTCCTTCCGGGTTGAAGGCCAGCATCGCCGCCACTCCCTGAGGGATGCTTGTCGTTGGGACCACGTGGATGAAGGATTCCGAGCCCGCTGCCTGTTCCGCGGCCAATACCACGTTGCTGTTGTTCGGGAGTATGATGACGTCTTTCGCGCCCGTAGCTCGGGCGGCCTCTAAAATCTGCCCCACGCTGGGGTTCATGGTCTGCCCGCCTTCAATGACGGCCGCGCACCCCGATTCCCGAAAAAGTAGGGCCAACCCATCCCCTGGCGTCACCGGCAACAGCGCCAAAGCCGCGGCTGTGTTCTCGCCCGACCGGTGCCCGGTGGCAAAGGTCTGGTTCTGGCTGTCCATGTTCTCAATCTTTAACTGGGAAAGGACACCCAGCGATTCCGCATAGGTGAGCGCCGGACCAGTGTCTTCGACATGGATGTGCACCCGGATGTTGCGGTCATCACCGACCACGACAGTCGATTGAGCGGTTTCCAGAAAATGGCTGCGCACTTGGTCCAAGTCCAAGTTCTCTCCGCTGATGATGAACTGGGTGCAATTCCCCCATTCCTGTTCCACTGTCGCATCCAGGTACTCGGCGTTAATCGGGCCGCCGCCGTCGCGATTCGACGCCACCTGGTAACGGGACAACTCGGAGAGGTCAACGGCCGTGGGGTTGCCGTCGGCCAGTGATTGGAGGACCCCTCCGATCAATACAACGATGCCCAGACCGCCGGCGTCTACCACCCCAGCTTCTCTCAGCACCGGCAACTGCTGCGGAGTTCGGTCTAGGGCGTCCTGGGACGCTTGATAGGCGGTCTCCCAAACGTCCAACACCGTCCGAGGTGATGCCTGCCCACTCGCTGCAATGGCCTCAGAAGCCATTCGGATCACGGTGAGCATGGTTCCTTCAACCGGTTTGCCCACCGACTTATAGGCGGCGTCGGACGCCAGCTTAAAGGCCAATGCCAGGTCCTCTCCGGCCAACGACTCCTTGCCGGCCAACGCCTGGGAGAATCCTTTAAAGAATTGGGAGAGGATCACGCCGCTGTTGCCCCTGGCCCCATAGAAAGCGCCATTCGCAAGGGCGGCGGAGACCAAGGCCACCGAATGGTCCTGGCCCGCAGACTGGACGGCCGCGCGCATGGTCAATAGCATGTTGGTGCCGGTGTCGCCATCGGGCACCGGAAACACGTTCAGAGCGTTAACCAGATCCCGGTACTCTTCCAGGCACCCGGTGGCCGCCGAAAAGGCTTGTTTTAGGTCCTGTCCCTGTAGCCGTTCCATATTCAACTGGTTATCTTAGCGAATGTGCAGTTTAGTGGGGTAGGGGCATGTCGGGAGATCGCCTGTCGGATTCCAGAGGGATTATATAACATGGCCCGGCGTGCCGATTCGAATGATCCAGAACGGGTTGGCGGCCGAACGTTGCTTGCCTTGTATCGGCCGCGATGCTCAGGCAGTACAGGGCACAAATTTTCTTGACAGCCGTATTAGGCTCACGTAGTATTTATGGTTGAGGATTATATGGACTACGCAATATTCAGAACAGGCGGGAAGCAATACCGGGTGACACCCGGCGACACGTTGGACGTCGAATTACTGCCCAACCCGGTAGACACATTGGCCGAGTTCAGCGAAATATTGGCCCTATCCGACGGCGGGGAAGTCACCATTGGCGCTCCCCTGGTGGAAGGCGCCAAGATAACGGCCCAGGTTTTGTCCCACTATAAAGACCGGAAGTTGATGGTCTATAAATACAAAGCCAAGACCCGGTACCGCAGAAAGCGCGGCCACCGGCAGAACTACACCCGGCTGCGGATCCAAGACATCGAACTGCACAGTCCCGGAGCCCGGACTCCGCGGAGGAGCGCTTCCGCAGTGGCGTCCGCCGAAACCGAGGCCGCGGAAGGGAGCAACTAATGGCCCATAAGAAGGCTGGCGGCAGCACCAGTAACGGCAGAGACAGCGTTTCCAAGCGGCTCGGAGTCAAAAGATATGGCGGCGAGCGTGTCACCAGCGGCTCGATCATCGTTAGGCAGCGCGGCACCCGCATCAAGCCTGGCACAAATGTGGGCCTGGGCCGCGACTACACCATCTTCGCCACCATAGACGGCGAGGTGAAGTTCGAATGGGCCGCCAAGGGCCGCCGTCGCGTCAGCGTTTACCCCTTGGAAGTAGCCTGATTCGGATGTCATACCTAAAATCAGAAGTCGCCTGAGCCCGGGCAGCCGAATCGATTTAGGGCTGGCCGCATCTATACATTAGTAATCGCGAATCAATTTTCGCAAACGACTGGTAGGTAATGAAAACAGACATTCACCCCGATTTCTACAATTCCACGGTTACTTGCTCCTGTGGCAACGTGTTCAACACCGGCGCCACCAAGCCCACGCTGCGCATAGAAGTTTGCAGCAATTGCCACCCCTTTTACACGGGTGAGCAAAGGGTTGTGGACACCCAGGGCCGCATCGAAAGGATGCGCCGCCGCTACAACTTGCAGTAGTCCCTTGCCCATCGGGGCGGGATCATTTGCAGCACAATAAAGTTGAGAGATCGAGGGCGCTAAGCCCTCGATTTTCTATTTCCACCGGTAGTATGCTCTTACATAGAGACCTTAGGGATCGGAGGGACCGGGTCCAATTTCACCGGTCAGGTATGTAGAGGCCCTCATTTGGCGAATCAGCCCCCACAGATGTATGGCGGTCAAGCAGTCATCGAAGGTGTGATGATCCGCGGCCGGGACAATTTCGGTCTAGCCGTGCGCCGCCAAGACGGGTCCATCGAATTGCATCACGAGCCTCTGAGCTCCGTCTATAATGGCCGCCCCCGCCGTTGGCCGTTGGTCCGGGGATTTCTAACGTTGGTGGAGACGCTGGTCCTGGGGATCAAGGCTCTGCAGCTTTCAGCCAACATGGCGGCCATCGACCGGGTACCCGAGGTAGATGAGGGCATCCCTGCTTGGGTCATGGCTTCGACCCTTGCCGTTTCATTGGTGTTCGGCATCGGACTTTTCTTCGTAGCCCCGCTGCTCATCGCCTGGGCCTTGGGGCCGGTCCTGAACTCTGACCTGCTCAGCGAGATCGTCGAAGGCGTGATACGTCTGGTGTTCCTGTTGGGTTACATCACCTTGATAGGTATGCTCAAGGATGTCAAAAGGGTCTTCGCTTACCACGGTGCGGAACACATGACCGTGCATGCCTATGAGGCCGGGCTCCCCTTGACCGTGGAGAATGTGCGCAAGTTCGGCACGCCCCACCCGCGCTGCGGCACGGCTTTCTTGCTGACGGTTGTGGTGGTTTCGGTGGTGGTGTTCGCGGCGCTGTTGGGTCCGTCGCTGGAATGGCGGATTGCGTCGCGAATTCTGCTTTTGCCATTGATCGCCGCGGTGAGCTATGAAATTATCCGGTACAGCGGAGCCCACCAGGACGCCTGGTTCGGCCAGTTAGTCGCCAGGCCGGGTTTGTGGTTGCAGAAGCTGACCACCAGGCAGCCCGACGACGAGCAGATCGAGGTGGCCATCCACGCTATGCAAACCGCAATAGCGGCCGACGCGGGCGAGCCCGTGGTGAGAGAGATACCGGCGTCTGGTGCGAGAACACCCCAGACGCCGCCGCCTAGTACTTAATCGCGACGATTAACGTTATTGGCCCCGCTCATGGTGAGCTCGTCGAACCACCGCCTTGGCGTAGGCTCTCTCACGAGGTCTAAAGCCGACGCAACTTGGGAGCCATAACAGCCAGCGCTAATACCAAGACGATCCCCATTGTCCCGACAATATTGGCCGCCACTGGTGCGCTCCAGAGGCCAGCCATGGCTCCCGACGACATGCTACCAAACGCGAAAGCATAGATCGCCAAGGACCGCAGGCTCATGACGCGGCCCCGAAATTCAGGCTGGGAGGTACCCAACAACGCGGAAAGGATGAAAACTTGGGTCGAGGCGAAGCCTGCTCCCGTTACCGTGACGATTGCCATGGACAGGTAGAAGGACTGGGAGGTGGAAAAAACTAAGATGCTGGCGTGCCACACAAGCACCGACCCGATCATGAACTTCCCGACATGCCGCTGATTCCCAATCAAAACCCAGCCCACAGACGCGGCAAATGCTCCAATACCGAAAGCGAACAATAACAATCCCAACCCGGTGGAATCTGCGCCCAATACATCCCGGGCGAATATGGGCATCAGAGTCGTATGAAAGGTCCATCCTGAGGATTCAATGATCAAGGCCAATACTAACGTGCCCCAGAGCACCTGCTGTGCCTTGACGTACTTCAATCCTCCGATCATGGTGCGGACCACGGATTCTGGTCCCCGGCGGGTACTGCTGCCCGATGACCGAATATAGAGGGCAACCCAGCCGCTCGAGAAATATAGAGCCGCGATCGCGGCATACGCGCCCTTAGGCCCGAAGCTATTGAATAGAACGCCGCCCACCAAAGGCCCGATGAGCATGGCAATAGTTCTTCCCAGGGTGTTGAGCGCGGCGCCATTGCCGATGCGGTCTTGGGGCAAGGTGTCGGCAACTAACGATTGGGCAGAGGGCATCTGAAACACTCCCATCAACCCCATCGCCAAGGCCAGCAAGAAGATGTGCCAGGTTTCCAATCGACCGCTCAAGATCAATGCGAGCATCAGCACGGCGAAAGACGCCATGATGAATTCTACGGAGGCCAGAATCCGGTGGCGTGGGACACGGTCGGCAACCGCGCCCGCGAATAGGGCCATGATATTTAATGACATCCGGGCTGCCGAGATTGCGCCAACCAGGAAGGGCGAGTCGGTCAAGGTTAGGATAAACCACCCCAGAACCACCATTTCCATCTGGTTGCCGATGGTCACCAGGGTGGTTGAAGTCCAGACGAAAGAGAAATTACGGTATCGAAAAACGGAGAGGGGATAGCCTGCCCGGATCACGGTGGCGGTAAATTTCGACAATCAACTCCATCCGGGTGTTCCGGATCAAGGTCGACTTCGTCGCGGAAAATCTATGACGGCGAATGACCGGCGAACGCTAGCGCCCGCATAGGATGTAGTCAAACAATCCAGGACAACAATGCCCTATGCCAAACGAAACGCTGGTGGCGATCACTCACACCGGTTAACCAATCGCCACCGGCAGCCTTATCCGAGAGCAGCCGTTAGCCCTGAATCAGCTCAAATTCCAGCGGGGATGCTGTTCAGCTTGCTCTTTGAGGTAGTCCACGATCCAGTCGCGGACTCCTTCAGCTATGTAGAAAGTAGGCTTTACCAATTCGCTCTCGTCGCTGATCAATCCCTCTTCCTTGGCGACGCCGGCGACTTCGGTCCCCGGCATTACGCTGACCCCGACCCGTAGATTGGCCACCGCCGGGTTGATGCTGCGCAGGAAGTCGAGCTTGTTCTCGACGCTCTCCCGGGTCTCACCCGGTTCGCCGAAGATTTTTCCTATGTTGTAGTGGAGGCCGCCCTCGTCGCACATCCGGCAGACCTCTGCAAGTGCCTCGTTCTCCTCGATCATGCTGCCCATGTCGTTGGGGTTGCCGCCGCGGTTGACCATCATCACCAGCCCGCACCCGGCGTCTTTCATCAAACCAATGAGTTCGGTATCGCAGTTGAACGGCGCCAGGCACGTGTTCCAGCGAATGTTAACGTCGGACTCGATCAATTGACTGCACAGGGATTTGGCGTGGTCCAAGGGAAGGTTGAACCCGTTGTCTACGAAGAAAACCTTCTTCATCCCGAATCGTTCCTTCATGTTCTTGACCTCGGCCACCACTTCGTCGATGGGCCGGATCACTCTCCAACCAGACTCGCTGATCTGGGCTTGGGATGCGTTGGCGGGATAATAGAAGCCGCCAAGCTTGGTCAGAATGCCGATGCCGAAGCCCGCTTTGTTGTACCGCGCCATGTCCAGATCATCGAGCCGCGGTGGTTTAGCGAATTCCGAGGTACAGTAGCCTTCATTGTGGAAGGTCTGACCACCCTTCTTGTAAACCAGACCGGGCAGGTCGAAGTAGTCTGGTTCACCGTCCTCCAAGCGGTCGGCCAGGGTGGCGAAGGTCTCGCCGGCGTCACCAGCCAACCCTAGATCGGCCCCCAAAAGTTCGAAGCATTCCGAAGGCATAATGCTGAAGGCTGGGCCACCGCACACGATAACAGCGTCGCTGATGGACCGTATGCGGTCTATAACCTCTCTGCTAATCGGCAACGTCCAAATCGTGTTCAGGTAACTGTGGTTGCTCAGGTTCCGGACGGACATCCCGACCATCTGAGGTTGGAACTCTTTGACGGCAGTTTCCACGTCGGCCAGGTGGTCGTCGGAAAACATGAGGTCCAGCACTTTCACCTCATGGCGCTCGTGGTCCATATGCCCGGCGATATAGGCCAAACCGATGGGCATCGGCTGGGCGTTCAATCGGCTCTGCAGGCGGTCGTGGCGGTTGGTGGCGATCAATAGGACGCGCATTCAGTCCTCCTTTGCGGTTCACCTTTCTTGAGGGCCCGAGGTGGGCCGGGCGGGATTGGCCCATTATCCCCCACGTCCCCCGGAATTACAAAGGACCGTATGGCCCTGACGGACCTGAGTCCCAGTCCCGGGCATTTGATATCCGGGCATTTGATATAAGATACTGGCCAATGTCCAAATAATCGCTGGCGAACTTAGTTTCAAAGCTCCAAATGCGTAAGGGGGAATGATGGACCAGAAAGTGATTGAGGCAAATCTTGCGGCGGTGGCGGCCCATTTCGGCAGTGAAGCCGGCGGGCGGATCGATGAAGCTGTGGGATTGTACACCGACGATATTGTATGGGAAGCGCCCTCCCGGAACATCGTGCTCCAGGGAAAACAGGCGGTCGCCGACAACTACCGGGAGATGTTCTCGGGGTTCAAAGACGTGAAATTTAACACCATCGACCGGTTCGCCACCGAAGAACGGGTAGTTGACGACAGCGTCGTTTCGATGGAGCTAACCAAAGAGGGGTTTATGCCATTTCCTGTCGGGACCAAGGTCGAAATGCGGCTGACCCACATTTTCGAGATGCGTGACGGAAAGATCAGCAAGGAGATTGGAATAGAGGGGCCGCCCAAGGCTATTTAGCCCGCTCGCACTGACCCGAAACGGTCCATCACCGTGCTTGTCTTTGTTGACAAATCATATCCGTTATATTAGGGTTTCATAATCCGTACTCAGGCGCAAATCACATATTTATGGTGTTGTAATGGTAACGACTATTAACGATGACATGTTCACCGCGGAAGTTATCCAGGACCCATACCCTTATTATGGCCGAATGAGAGAAGAAGACCCCGTTCACTGGAACGAACTTTACGAGCTTTGGGTGGTAACCAGGCACGACGACCTGGTCTGGCTGGCCCGGAATCATGAGCAGTTCTCCAACGCCGTATTCGTGAATGACCCCCGGCCGGCGTATCCTGCGATTTTAGAGTCGGACAACGAACTCTATGAGTACGTTAGAAATTACCAGGGCAAACAGTTCATCCAATACGACCGGCCGGACCACCTGGAGATGCGGAAGGTCGTGCACGGCTATTTCACGCCCAAATCCATGGAAGAATGGCGGCCTCTGGTCAAGTCGGCCATCGCCGAACTCCTGGACGCGGCAGAGGCGAGGGGCAATGTTGACTTGATGCGGGACCTGGCTGTCCCACTGCCGGTTCTCGTGATAGCAGAGATGATGGGAGTGCCCGAGTCAGAGCGCCCTCATATCAGGATGTTGGCCGAGAAACTGCTGAACATCGGCCGGGGCGAGCCCGACCGCATGCGAGTCCTGACGGAAGGCATGCAGGGCATGCTGGATTACGTGGATCCGATGGTAGACGAGCGGATCGTCAACCCCCAAGACGACTTTATATCCGTGCTGGCCGGTGGGGAGAAGTCCGGTGTGTTCACCCGTGAACAGGTGCTGGTCAACACCTCGCTGTTGTTGCTGGCCGGTCACGAGACCACCATCAACCTGATCTGCAACGGCAGCCTGGCCTTCATGAATAACCGCGATCAGTGGGACCTCCTGAAGACCGATCCCCAGGGCCTAATGGTCAGGGCAACCGAAGAAGCCCTGCGATTCGACTCGCCCGTGAAGTCCATCCAACGGCTCGCCTCCGAGGACGTGGAGATGCGGGGCAAGCAGATTAAGAAGGATGACCGCATCCGCTGGTTCATGTCTTCCGCCAACCGCGACCCCAATAAATTCCCGAACCCAGACACTATGGACATTACCCGGTGGCCCAACGCCCATGTGGCCTTCGGCTCCGGTGTCCACCACTGCCTGGGCGCGACCATCGCCAGGGTCGAGGGGCAAGAAGTGTTCAGCGCTCTGGCCGAGCGGTATCCGAACCTGGAACTGAAGACCCATGACATGGAATACCAGCCTAGCATCACTTTCCGTTCCATCAAAAACCTGCCCGTTTCGTTGAACTAATTGGCGGGTAATTAAACTGCGGTCGGGTTCCCACGATCGGACTCCTCCTTCCGCAGAAGAACCGGCTCCCGGTGACACTCACCGGAAGCCGGTATTTTTTTGGCCCCCGTAATTTGGACGATTACGCCCCATCGGCAACCCGTCATCGTTGACAAATACTCACTATCCGATTAGGGTGAGAACAACTAAATTCATGCCCAAATGGTATCTATATGGTGGTGTTATGGTAACGACGATCAACGATGATATGTTCACCGCGGAAGTTATCCAGAACCCATACCGCTATTACGGCCGGATCAGGGACGAAGACCCGGTTCACTGGAACGAACTTTACGAGCTTTGGGTGGTCACCAGGCACGACGACCTGGTTTGGCTTACCCGGAACCATGAGCAATTCTCCAGTCAGGTGATGGCGAATGACCCCCGCCCCGCATATCCAGCCATTTATGAATCGGACAACGAGCTCTACGACTACGTGAAGTCCTACCAGAGCAAGATGTTCATCCAGCACGACCGCCCGGACCACCTGGAGATGCGGAAAGTCCTGCACACCTTCTTTACTCCCAAGTCCATGGAAGAGTGGCGGCCACTGGTGAAATCGGCCACCAACGATCTCCTGGACGCGGCCGAGCAAAGGGGCGATGTCGATCTAATGCGGGATTTGGCCGTGCCCCTTCCCGTACTCGTAATTGCCGAGATGATGGGCGTGCCTGAATCTGAGCGTCCTGTCATCCGGGCGTTGGCCGAGAAACTGCTGAACATCGGCAGGGGCGAGCCCGACCGGATGAGGCTCCTAGCTGAAGGGATGAGGGGGATGGACGAGTACATCAACCCGATGGTTGAGCAGCGCATTGTCAATCCCAAAGACGATTTCATCTCGGTTGTTGCCAGCGGAGAGAAATCCGGTGTGTTTACCCGGGAACAGGTGCTTATCAATTGCGCATTGCTGCTGCTGGCGGGCCACGAGACCACCATCAACCTGATCTGCAACGGCACCCTTTCGTTCATGAACAACCGTGACCAGTGGGACCTGTTAAAGGCCGACCCCGAAGGGATGATGGTCAGGGCCACCGAGGAAGCCCTGCGGTACGACTCACCGGTTAAATCCATCACGCGCATCGCCGCCGAGGACGTGGAGCTGAAAGGGAAGCAGATCAAGAAGGACGACCGTCTCCGCTGGTTCATATCCGCGGCCAACCGTGACCCGAACAAGTTCGAGAATCCAGACAAGATGGACATCACCCGGTGGCCCAACCCCCACGTGGCCTTCGGCGCTGGTATCCACCACTGCCTGGGCGCCACCATCGCCAGGGTCGAAGGTCAAGAGGTGTTCCGTGAGTTGTCGGAGCGGTACCCCAACCTCCAGGTCGAAACCAACGAGATGGAATACCAGCCCAGCATCACTTTTCGTTCAATAAAGAAACTGGCCGTTTCACTCAACTAACAAGCTGGCCGGGTCCCAAGATTGAACTGCAATACCGGCTCCCAGTGACATTAACACCTGGAGCCGGTGTACATATAGTGGTACTGTTATAAGGTCGAAGGCAAGGCGGCGTCAAAACAGGTCGATCTAAACAGCTGGCGTCGCTGCCTACCGGTTGTTGAGGACGAATCTGGCGGACGATTCCGGTGGAGGAAGACGGGTTGAGGACGGGCAGCATTTTCGGACAGATTCAACAGACCACTGGGCAACCGGTGCCGGCCTGCCATCTAGCCCTCCGCGCATCCAGCGTGGGAGGGCTTTTTTAATGGAGTCCGTAAATTGAGCGCCCAATCGTACACATCAACCAATAGCCCCAATTCGCTGATGGCGCGGAGGATCGCGGAGGTGGTCGAGTCCACCTCAACGTCGTTCTTGGCCCAATGCTACCAACTGGATGGCGCTCCGGCGCTGGGTGGTCTGGTGCGCACCGATTCCCCCGATATCTACGGTGTTGTGGGGCGCGTCACCACGGAACCCTTGGACTCGGCCCGGCCGGTTTTGGCTCGCGGAGAAGACGCCGATTCTGAGGAGGACGTGACCCGCCACAACCCCCAATTGGCCCGCCTACTGACCTCCCGATTTGAAGTTATTATTTCCGGACATGTGGAAGACGGAGTAATACGTCAGTACCTCCCGCCCCGGCCGCCCCGCGTACACTCCTTCGTCTACTCATGCAGTTCAGAGGAGATATGCCTTTTCACAACGAGGTTGGACCTGCTTCGGTTGCTACTCAACTCAGGAGCGCCCCACGCCGATGAAATAGTCGGCGCTTGCATCAGGCAGGCCGCCCCGTCCCATGGCCAACCGGATGATTTCCTGGCCCAGGCATGCCGGAATTTGGCCGTCGAACTCTCCGGAGACGTCGCCCGGTTGAGCGCCATAATACAGAGAGTCACGCCATGACCCAGCACCACGAGACAAACCGGTACGAGGCTCACGGCTTAAGCAACGGCCATGTCGACCCGGCACAGGGACAGCCGTTGGGCATGGTTATCGAAGGTTCCGTGGCCAACGGAGTCGAGGTTCGGTTGGACCCAGGCGTCTCCGTTGAGCAAATAAAGGTCGGGACTTTCATCACCATCCAGGGAACAGGCAACCGGTTCTTTGGCGTCGTTACCGACGTGGGTCTGGGAAGTACTGACCCGCGTCTGAAGTACACCCCTCTTCCGGTGGATGATTCATTTGTCCTACAAGCGCTTCAGGGAACGATCGCATTCGGAACGGTATCTATCCTGCCTCAACTGACCATGCCGGACGTGTTGGGCGATGATTTGCGCCCCGCCGCGGCCAAGAGCATTCCCTCTCACTTCTCGCGATCTTTCATTGCGTCCCAACAGGACGTGGAGATGGTTTTTGGCGGCGAGGCGGACGGAAATTTCTGGATCGGCAGTCCCCTGGACATGGAGACCAAGCTGTGCCTGGACCTGGGAGAGCTGGTCAAGCGGTCCATGGGAGTATTCGGAAAAAGCGGTACTGGCAAAACCTTCCTGACCCGCTTGTTGCTGGCGGGTATACTCCAGAGCGGTCAATCGTCCTCGCTGATCTTCGACATGCACAGCGAATACGGCTGGCAAGGCCAGGACACTGACAAGGGAGTTACCGTTAAGGGGCTGAAACAGCTCTTTGGGGCCAAGGTCTCCACCTTCACTTTGGATGAGGAGCACTCCAGACGGCGGGGTCTGTCCACAGACGAAACGGTGCAATTGGGGTTCAATCATATCGAACCGCAAGATATTGAATTGCTACGGGAGTCGCTGAACCTGTCTGAAGTCGCCGCCTCCGCAGCCTACAACCTGCGGGAGAAGTACGGCGAAGAAAGCTGGCTCGAGGAGTTCTTGGCGGCGGGCCGGGGAGGCTCTCTGTTGGAACTGGCTGAAGAGCTTCAAGTAAATGCCGGAGCGTTAAGAGCTCTCTATAACCGCATGGGCAGGTTCACCCGTCACGGTTTCATGGTGGAACACAGCCGGGTTGACACCGCCTCCCGAATAATAGAGCACCTGGAACGGGGACAGCACGTGGTGCTGGAGTTTGGCCGTTACGGCGATGACGAGGCGGCCTACATCTTGGTCAGCAACCTGCTGACCCGCCGCATTCACCGAAAATACGTTGAGGCCAAAGAGTCGGCGGTGGGTGGCGCAGGCAAAGAACCCCGGCCCTTAGTAATCGTCATTGAAGAGGCCCACAAGTTCCTCAGCCCCAGTGTGGCCTCCCAGACCATCTTCGGCATCATCGCCCGGGAGCTAAGGAAGTACAACGTGACGTTGATGGTGATCGACCAACGGCCCAGCGGCATCGATTCCGAGGTCCTGAGCCAGGTGGGCACCCGGTTCAGCTGCCTGCTAGACAACGAGCGTGATATTGACGCCGTTCTCTCGGGGACGCCGGGAAGCCGGGCACTCCGCTCGGTACTTTCCCGCTTGGAGTCGAAGCAGCAAGCTTTGGTGTTCGGGCACGCTCTGCCGTTGCCGGTGGTGGTTCGGATCAGGGAATACGGTCCCAAATTCTACGAAACAATCCAGGGCGGCGGGGATTCCGAGGAAGAGAAGAAGCGCAAGGTCGAAGAACTTTTTGGGGGTTAACCTAACTCGAGCGAGGATCGGCATCATAATCATCCGTTCGTGGGAATCTCCGCGGAAAGATGTCGAACCATAGCTCAGGGACATCGCTCTTGGACCAGGGACTTGGGTAGTGCGCGCCCTTCGAAAAGCTCAGGACGAACGGTTTTCATTTTTCTTTGCCATTTCCCAACCGTTCGTGGTGAGCCCGTCGAACCATGGTCCCTCATCGATCTCGTCAATCGTTAGATACAAGGACAAACAGCTGGTCACACCTGCCTTTTCCGGGCCGGATGGGTGTTCCTACTCCAGATGGTCTGGGTAATCCATGGAGATGTGCCCCTCGGTTTCCAACTTAGCGTATTCCGCTTCCGAGTAGCCCAGTACCGTCTTGTAAACGTATTCGTTGTCCTCTCCCAGCCGCACCGGCCCGCGCCGGATGTCCGGCGGTGCCTCCGACATTGAATAGGGGGCTCTGGGATATAGATGAGTCCCGGTGTCCTCTTGGTAGGCCTCTTGGAACATGCCGCGCTCGGTGAGATGCGGGTCGCTATAGGCGTCGCGTAAGTCCATGACCGGACCCGCTGCCACCCCAGCCTCTTGAAGGATGTGCATAATCGCGAAGTTGTCTCTCTGCTCAGTCCAACGGTTGATATGGGCGTCGATTTCGTCGTGGAACTCCAAGCGGCCGGGGCCGTGTGCAAACCGGGGTTCGCGGGCCCAGTTGGGGTCTCCAAGCACTTTTACGAATGACCGCCATTCTTCGTCGTTATGAATGGTGATGCAGACCCAACGGTCATCGCCTTGGCCGTCGCCCCGGCATCGATAGCAGCCTTGCAGCGCGGTCGAATGGCGGTTGCCCGTAGTGCTGGCGCTGCGGCCGTTCATGGTGTAGTCCATGAAGAATTGCCCCATCATTGGCAGCGCGTCTTCAGCTTGGCCGAGTTCGATGTATTGTCCTTTCCCGGTGCGCCTGCGGTGGTGGAGGGCGGCCAGAACCGCGAAAGCCCCGTGACTTCCGCCGGCCGCGTCGGCCATGTAGACCGGAGTGTTCGCCGACGGGTCCATATCCAGGTAGCCGCGCAACAAGGTATGGCCGATGACTCCTTCGATGTGCACGCCCAAGGCCCGGAAATCCCGGTAGGGCCCGGTGGTCCCGTAGGCCGGCATCCGAAGCATGATAATGTCCTCTTTCAATTCCTTGAGCATGTCGTAGTTGATGCCCAGCCCGTCCATACGGTCGACCACGTTGTTCTCCACGAACACATCGCAGGTCCGCACCAAGTCTTTGACGATCTCCATGCCCGTTGGTTGGGAGAGGTCCACGGTCATGCTCAGTTTGTTCCGGGCGTGGACGTTGAAAACCGGGCACCGGTTCCAGGGCCTGTCCCCTGCCTGCCGGTCCGGATAGCCGCCCATGAACAGCGCTAAGTTCCGGAGCTGTTCTTCCGTCGGATGGGCCCGCACGCCCCTGGTCAATGGTGCGAATGTGGACAACGACTCCACCCGTATCACCTCGGCGCCCAGGTCGGCTAAGAACGAAGTGCAGTATGGGCCAGCCCACACAACGGTCATCTCCAGAACTCGTATTCCTTCTAATGGCAGTTTACTCATCTCTTGTTAGATGACACCCTGTGTCCGCAGTAAGACCACGTCTTCGAGCGAGTAACCCAATTCTTGAAGAATCTCCCGATTGTGCTGGCCGAGCATCGGGGCGGGACGGCGTACTTCCCAAGGAGACTCGCTCATGATGAAGGGTCGACCTGGGTACTTGAGGCTGCCGGCGGCGGGATGATCGATATGTGCAAAGGCGCCCCGGCCATTGAAATGTTGGTCGTTGGCGAGGTCCTCCATGGTGTTCAGTTGCCCGGTCAGGACCCCGGCTTCTTGGGCCGTGCGCCAGGCTTCGGTCTTGGTGCGCTCCAGAGTCCAAGTTAGGAAATGGGTCTCAAACTCGGATTTCAACTCGGGGTCAGTCTGGGACTCGCGGGTATACCACCGGGGCTCCAACAACTCTGCCGGGCTTCCCAGAGCTTGGACGACCCTGGGGAAGTAGGTCAGCCCACCGGTCACCTCCAGATAACCGTCTTCACAGGGGTACACGCCCATGGGATACCCCGAAGCGCCGAAGGCCACGCGTTCGCTGGTCTCCCCCGTGTATTGGTAAGCGATTAGCGCGCTCATACGGCGGTCGATGGAGCCGGTCTGGGTCTCCATTATGGAGACGTCCACCTGCTGACCCGGCCCGTCGCCCTGGGACAGAAACAATGCGCCCGCGCTGGCCACTGCGGCCACCGACCCGGCCTGGTAGAGCACAACATTGGCCCCCAGCTTGATTGGCTCCCGGTCCTCCAGTCCAGTGGAGATCATCTCCCCGCCCATGCTGTAGACCAAAATATCAGAGGTCTTGTAGTCGCGGTACGGTCCGGTCTGGCCGAAATTACTGATCGAAGTCATCACCAGCAATGGATTCAAGGATTGTAGAGCCTCGAAACCCAGTCCGAAGCGGGCCATGGTTTCAGGACGAAAACTCTCAACGACCAGGTCTGCGTTCTGGCAGAGTTCTTTGGCGATGGATTGCCCAGCAGCCGACTTGAGATTCAGAGTGATCGACCGCTTGTTGGTGTTCAAGTGAAGAAACAGCCCGCTCTTCTCTGGGTGAGGGACATCTCCAGGAAAGGGGCCCATCTGCCGGGCTGCGTCGCCGGTGCCTGGCCGCTCGACCTTGATGACGTCGGCGCCGTAATCGGCCAACAGCTTGGTGCAGTACGGTCCAGCCACATGGCTGGTGAAATCCAGCACCTTTATGTGGGACAGCGCGCCGTCTGCCATTACCGGTTGCCGGCTCTGGCCCTGGATTCGTTTGCGTTATGGGCCTGGCCGCTTCGCATGTTTTTGTTCTCCGGGGTCCGGGAGGGATTGGAACAAATATAGGGGCAAGGACGGTAGGGGTCAACTGTGGTTTTTCTCCTTTTACCTTGCCAATGCCGCGGCTATAATTGCGGTTACCCGACCCACCGCAACCAGGAGACAACAGTATGCCCACCACCGCCCCATACGGGTCATGGCAGTCGCCCATCACCACCGATCTCATCGTGTCTGGGTCCATTGGTCTGGGCCAAATTGCACTGGACGGCGAGGATATCTACTGGGTGGAGATGCGCCCCTCGGAAGGCGGCCGGATGGTGGTTGTGAAGCGCACGCCTGACGGTGTCGTTTCCGACATCACACCGGACCCTTTCAGCGCCCGCACCAGGGTCCATGAGTATGGCGGCGGCGCATTCCTGGTGCACCAGGGAGTGGTCTTCTTCTCCAACTTCTCAGACCAGCGAATGTACCGGCAAGACCCTGGCGGACAGCCTCGGGTCATAACACCGGAAGCCGAAATGCGCTACGCGGACGGCTGCTTCGACTCCCTCCGTAATCGCGTCATCTGCGTCCGGGAGGACCACACTTCAGAAGGGGAGCCAGTCAACGCCATCGTCGCCGTCGACGCCCAAGGGCAGGCCGGTCAGCAGGTTCTGCACCAAGGATCGGATTTTTGTTCCAGCCCACGTATCAACTCCGACGGCTCGACGCTGGCCTGGTTGACTTGGGACCACCCCAACATGCCCTGGGACGGCACCGAACTTTTGGTTGCATCGTTCGATGATCAAGGAAACCTGGGAGAGCCCCAGGCCGTGGCCGGGGGAAAGAATGAGTCTATCTTTCAGCCCGAGTGGTCGACGGGCGGAGTGCTCCACTTCGTCTCCGACCGCAGCGGCTGGTGGAACATCTGGCGTTGGGAGAACGGCCAGACCACGCAGTTGAGCAACCGCAACGCCGAGTTCGGCAAGCCCCAATGGGTGTTCGGCTCATGTGCCTATTCATTCGTTTCGGATGACCTGATCGCGTGCAGCTACGTGGAGAACGGCGGGTGGCAGATCGCTATGCTTGATATCCAGTCGCGCAACCTGTTCCGAGTGGAGACTCCCTTCTCTGAGATGGGCCGGGGAGACATCAGGGCAACCGCCGACGAGGAAGGCGATGGCAAAATCGTATTCATTGCCGGAGCGCCTACCCTGCCAATGACCCTGGTGTCGCTGGACCTGGCCAGCGGGAAATGGGAGGAGCTCAGAAAGTCTCATTCCTTGGAGATTGACTCAGGCTTCGTCTCGGCGGCCCAACCGGTGGAGTTCCCGACCGAGGAGGGCAAAACCGCCCACGCCTTCTTCTACCCGCCCAAAAACCGTGACTTTACAGGCCCTCCCGGCGAGAAACCACCGCTGTTGGTCAAAAGTCACGGCGGCCCAACTGGGTCTGCCTCCGTTGCTCTGGACCTGGGAATCCAATTCTGGACCAGCCGGGGCATTGGCGTTCTCGACGTCAACTACGGCGGCAGCACCGGTTACGGCCGTGAGTACCGGGAGCGGTTAAACGGGACGTGGGGAATCGTGGACGTCAACGACTGCTGCAACGCCGCCCGGCATGTTGTTGCCCAGGGTGAGGCCGATGGAGACCGCCTGGCCATCGACGGTGGCAGCGCCGGCGGGTACACCACCCTGGCGGCACTGACCTTCAAAGAGGTGTTCAAGGCTGGCGCCAGTCACTATGGCGTTAGCGATCTGGAGGCCCTGGCCAAAGAGACCCACAAATTCGAGTCACGGTATCTGGACGGTCTGGTCGGCCCCTACCCGGAACGCCGGGACCTGTACCATGAGCGCTCGCCCATCAACCACACCGATGGTCTGTCCTGTCCATTGATCCTGTTCCAGGGCCTGGAGGACCAAATTGTGCCTCCCAGCCAAGCGGAGATGATGTTCGACGCCGTCCGAGCCAAGGGCATCCCCACGGCGTACATCCCCTTTGAAGGAGAACAGCACGGTTTCCGGCGGGCCGAGAATATCAAGAGGGCCCTTGAGGCCGAGTTGTACTTTTATTCCAGGGTGTTTGGCTTCGATCTGGCCGATCCGGTTGAGCCCGTGGACATCTCAAACCTATCTGATTAAAGGCGATCCGGGGTTAAAGGACGTCCGGAAAAAGCAGCCAGATGGAACCCAAGCGCTGCTCTGCGGCATCATATCACCAGAGCAGCACCAACCTTTCAGGATTTCATTATGGTGCGATGGAGGACTTATGGAACAACCCAAGATTACCGTTTACGGTGCGCCGTGGTGCCCCGATTGCAAGCAGTCGAAGCAATTTCTGGGTGAGCAGCGCATGCGTTTTAATTGGGTCGATATCGACGAAGACGAGGAGGGCCGCAAGCGGGTCCAAGAACTGAACGACGGCAAGCAGATCATCCCCACCATCATATTCGAAGATGGCTCGATTTTGGTGGAACCATCCAACGCCGAGTTAGCCGCCAAATTGGGTATCAGCCCCAAGGCCCAACGGGAGTTCTACGACTTGGTGATCGTGGGCAGCGGCCCCGCCGGCCTGACAACGGCCCTGTACGCAGCGCGGGAGGGGATCGAAACATTGGTCATCGAGAAGGGCGGCATTGGCGGCCAGGCCGGGGTGACTGAGCGTATCGACAACTATCCGGGGTTCGCGGAAGGCATCGGCGGCGGCGAGTTGGCGGACCAGATGCGGGCCCATGCCGAGCGGTTCGACGTGGAGATCCTGCCGGCCCAGACCGTAACGAAGATCGGGGTCGATGGAGATAATAAGATGATTACCACCGAGTCAGGAGATGAGTATTGTTCCAGCGCCATACTGCTGGCGCCCGGCACCCGCTACCGGCGGCTAAACGTCCCCGGCGAGGAAGACCTGATCGGGGCCGGTATCCACTTCTGCGCCACCTGCGACGGCCCATTCTACAAAGACCGGGAAGTCGTGGTGGTGGGCGGCGGCAATAGCGGTATCGAAGAGGGACTATTCCTGACCAAATTTGCCAGCAAGGTTACGGTGTTGGAGTTCCAGGACCGTTTGGCGGCGAGCCAGATTCTGCGGGAGAAGGCCGAAAGCCACCCGAAAATGGAGATACGCCTCAGCAGCGCAGTTCAAGAGTTCAAGGGCGCCGGGCATCTGGAGTCGATCCTGGTGTTGGACCGGACCACCGACAAAGTTGAGGAACTCTTCCCCGCGGCCGCGTTCATCTTCATCGGGCTCGATCCCAACACCGACTTCGTCAAAGACGCAGTGGAAACCGACAAGTGGGGCTTCATTACCACTAGTGGGACCATGGAGACCAGCTTGGGGGGCGTGTTCGCCGCTGGCGACGCCCGTGGGGGCAGCACCAAGCAGGTGGCCAGCGCCGTTGGCGAAGGCGCAACTGCAGCCTTGATGATTCGAAACTACCTGGAGAAACAGCAGGGCAACCGGGGGTACAGGGGGGACTAATTCTCGCAGTCTCCGGCGTCCGCCTGATTCAGCTCATGGTGAGCCTGCCGAACCATCCGTTCGTCAGGACCACTTCCCCTTACCCCAGTGGCTTGGCTGGCGCGGGTCCTTCGACAGGCTCAGGACGAGCGGATGGACTTGATTCCGACGTCGCTAAAGCCGCTCATGGTGAGCTTGTCGAACCACCGCTCTGGGACCGGCTAGTTTCACCCGGCAGTATGGCTGACGTGCGTCCTTCGACGGGCTCAGGATGAGCGGAAGAAAATGAAATAAGGGAGCTGAGGAAGGTTAACTGGCCGGCGCGTCAGAGCGGTGGTCGCGGCGGTTGGCGCAGTTGGGGCACCACCCGTAAAAGTCCACCCGCTGGCCGGTGAACTGGAAATCGGAAGAATGTTCCAACCGGTCGCGCAGCTGGGCCACCATGTTTTGGCCCACGTCGGCGTCATGTACGCTGCCGCAGCCGACACAGACCAGATTTGCATGGGGCGACAAGTTGGCGTCGTAGCGTGACTGTTTTTGGAAGGGTAATTCCCGGACGATCCCAGCATTTTCTAGCACGGTCAAGGTCGAATAGACCGTCGCCAAAGTCACGTAGGGGAAAAACTCCTTCACCCGGCCGTAGATTTCTTTGACCGAGGGGTGATCGCCTGAGTTGGCGACGACCTCGGCTATGGCAAGCCGTTGTGGCGTCAGCCGGATTCCCAGCATTTTGAGTTTTGCGCCCAGTTCGTCCCGTGTAGTCACTTTTCTTTTGCCTCGGTGGCCCTTCAGAGAGTGTCGTCGGAGCCGGATAACAGAAGGGGGACATTAAGGTCCCCCTTCATAGTTCGCTAATAGCCGGTAGCTGTTGGCTTGTTCCGCCTACAGACGGCCTCCGCCTCTGAACATGGGCTCTTGGCGGCGGTAGACCTGGATGCGGTTGCGGCAGGACTCGACCACGAACACGCGGTCTTCGTCGTCCACGGTCACTGCCACCGGGCCCCAGAAGTCCTTCTCCCGCTCGATCCCCTGAGCGATCTCCCGCTCTTTCCACATCTCGCTGTTGGCGTCGAGCTTGTCTTTGCCCCACTTGGAGATGGTGCCGTCCCCGGTGGTCAAGGTAACGAATTGGCCCGCCGGGTCGAACATCTGCAGGCGCTCGTTGCCCCAGTCGGCCACGTAGATCATGCCGGTGCGGTCCACTGCGACACCGGTGGGCCGGTTGAGCTCACCAGGTTCGCTTCCGGGACTGCCGATTTTCATAAGAAATTTGCCGTCTTTGCCGAACTTTTGGATCCTGTCGTTGCGCCAGTCGGCAACGTAGATGTTGCCGTCGGCATCCACGTCGATACCCCAAGGCAAATTAAACTGTCCGTCCCCGGAGCCTTGTGATCCGAAGCTGGAGATAAACGCGCCGTCCTTGGTGAATTTCTGGACCCGGTTGTTCTGGCTGTCCACCACCAGCAGGTTGTCGTCAGCATCGAAGACCATGCCAGAGGGCCGGCGGATCTCTCCGTCGCCGCTGCCTTCGGTTCCCCATTTGCCGATCCATTCCCCATCCTTGGTGAAAATGGAGATACGGTTCAGCCACTCATCGGCGATATACGCGTTGCCGCTGCTGTCCAAGGTTACGCTGGTGGGCCAGATGAGAGAACCGTCTTCCGTTACGATGTCGGTCACACCGGCGGTATGGACGCCCCGGGCAAATTCGCCGATGTACTCCTCATCGACGGTGCAGATGGTCACCCGCTTGCCGTCGGGCCGGTATTCGTAGGACCGGTTCACGACGTACATCGAATCGTCGGCGCCCCGGGCGATGGAGACGGGATTGCGGAAACCGGGGCCGGAGAATTCCCCGCGCCCAATGCTATGGCTGTATTGAAGGGATACGCCCAGAACTTGAGTTGTCATCCTTACCTCGCTAGACTGTTCGGTTGCTTTCTACCTAGGTAATCCGTGGCTGTAGGGCTCGCTGTAGGGCTCGATTGAAGGCCTACAGGAAGTCCATCTGTTCAAAGTTACCACCCACCACGGATTTGGCATCGATGCCGATCCACTTTTCTAATAGGGTGGAATACAGGCCACGGAAATCGTTGTTGAAGTGCAGGTCACCTTCGAGAAGTTTGCTTTCCTCTAGGGAAGGGTACTCGCCATAAACTCCGCCCTTGACCGCGTCACCGATGACAAAGGCGACTCCGCCAGAACCGTGATCGGTGCCGGACCCGTTGTCATGGGCGCGGCGTCCAAACTCGGTGAAGACCAATAGCACCATGTTGTCACCGGCATTGTTCTCCGTCAGGTCGGTGTGGAAATCACGCACCGCAGCGGAAACATCTCGCCACAATGCTGAGTGTCCAACCATCTGCCCGGCGTGGGTATCGAAACTGTTGTAGGGGGCGGTTGTATAGAGGAACCGGGTGCCGAATTCAGCGATATGGGTCTGGGCGATGTTCCTCATGTATTGGGCGACTGAATTATTCCCGTACTCAACAGTAGATGAATACTTCTCCGGCGCGGTGCTGAGGATGTCGGCGCCCTTTAGGGCGTCCATGCCGGTATGGGACAGATAGTCCATCACCTGGCCGCGGCCCATCGCCGGGGAGTACATGCGCGAGAAGATGTCTAGGGCCTCGTCCCTCTGGTCTTCCTCGATGCCGGTGAGGACGCCGTAGGTCTCCAGGTTGCCCACGGAAGCCACCGGCACACCGGGCGCCGCCAGAGAGCGGGGAAGGCCCCGGCCGAAGTTCACGCCGGTCAGGACGTTCTCTGCCTGGGGGTCCAGGTCGCGGATGGCGCGGCCCAGCCAGCCCTCGTTGCCCACCTTTTCCGGCTCGCAGGTGTGCCAAATGTCCATGGAGCGGAAATGGGACCGGTTGGGGTTGGGATAGCCGACGCCCTGGATGATGGCTACTTTGCCCTGGTCAAATAGCTCTTTGATTTGGGCCATGGCCGGGTTGAAGCCGATTTTGTCGTTGATGGGCAGCACCTGGTCTTCGGCCACTCTGACCGAAGGCCGGAGGTCGGTATACAAAGGATCGCCGTAAGGGACTATCGTGTTTAGCCCGTCGTTGCCGCCAGAAAGCTGCAATACAGCCAAGACCGGGTCTTTCTTAGTTGAGGTCATGTGTTTCTTTCTCCTCGGTCCTAGATTTGAAGATTTCCGTCCTTCCGCGGAAGGACCGGTTGATGTTTACCATTTGACGTTTACTGTGCGGTGGTTCCGCCGTCGATGACCAACTCGGATCCGGTCACAAACGACGCTTCGTCAGATGCCAAATACAATACACCGTAGGCGATGTCGGCCGCGGTGCCAACCCGGCCCATTGGCAACCGGCGCATGCGGGCGGCCATTCGATCGGGGTCGGTGATTGTGTCTCGAATCATCTCTGTATCTATCGGCCCTGGGTGGACCGAGTTGCACCTGATACCGTCCTTGGCATGATTGATCGCTATGGACTTGGTGAAAAGCCTGACCGCGCCCTTGGTGGCGGTATAGCTGGGCGAACCGTCTGGGCTGCCCACAAGGCCGGCGGTGGATGAGATGTTGACGATCGATCCTCCACCCGAGTTCCTCATGGCTGGAATGGCGTGCTTGGTGCCCAAGAAAACGCCCTTCACGTTGATGCCCATAATGCGGTCCCAATCTTCCTCGGAGGTGTCCTCAATGCCCTTGCGAATGAGTATTCCGGCGTTATTCACCAGTATGTGTAGCCCGCCGTATTTCTGCACAGCGGTGTCCACCGCGGACTCCCACTCGCCGGAGCGGGTGACGTCCAAATGAATGTAGGTGGCATCCTGGCCGGCCTCGGTTATTTCGGCCTCGACCTGTTTGCCTTGGTCGTCAAGGATATCTCCAAACACGACTTTGGCGCCTTCTTGAGCCATGAGCCGCGCTTCTTCAGCACCCTGGCCCCGCGCGCCACCGCTGATCAGTGCTACTTTTCCATCCAATCGTCCCATGATGCTCGTCCGCCTAGGCGAACTGGTACTCCTGGGTTGCCACGATGAGTTGCAGTGTCTGGGCGATCTGGCCCGCGTAGGCCTCGGTCCCTGGCATCAACTCACCGGCCTTGCTGATGTGATCAACTAGGAAGGTGCGGGTCTCATCGGGCAAGGAGTAGGCACCGAGCATGTCCAGGCACCGGTTGACCATAGCCCCTGGCTGGTTGATCCCCTCGGAACTGAGGCGGTCGATGATGTCCTTCACGCCGGGGAGGTTGACGTTGCCGATCTGGTCTGCGGTGAAGTTGATGCGCTCCACCAACGTGCCGCTGTCGATCCACTCCTGGCCGGTGTGCCAGCCCTCGACGGTGGGCGGGTTCATTAAATCTTGGCCCATGTAACGGATCTCCATGGCGATGGGGTGCAGGCCCGGCTTGGGGCTGGTGAAGTCCTTGACCAAGCGCATGGTGCCAGCCACCGTCTCCGCGGGACTCTTCACCTTTTCGAAGCGGGCGTTCTTGAACCAATCTGAGTTGAACATCACCCGCAACATGGCGGTGAGGTTGTAGTTCGACTCGAAGTAGGCGTCTTCCATCTCCTTGATGGCGTTCATGTCCCGGGGAGGAGTTCCTTGCCAGGCCGGGATCTGGGGCTCATCGGCCACGAAGAAGTTGTACAGGTGGCGGGCGATGAACCGGGCTGCCGACGGCTGCTTGACGATGATCTCTATGATGTCCTCGCCGTTGAAGTTGCCGGTCTCGCCTTGGAAGGTCTTCTCGCCGTAGTCATGGTCGGCGGCGTTAAAGGCGAACTGGGACTGGAAGCGGCCGTAGGGATACCTGGGGATGGCATTGGCGATGGTCCAACCGGTGAAGGCCCGGGCGCATTCCTTAACGTCTTCCTCAGAGTAGTTGGCGTGGCCGTCCATGCCGACGCCCATGGCGAACAGTTCCAGCAGCTCACGGCCAAAATTCTCGTTGATGGCGTCCTTATGGCTCATGCAATTGTCCAGGTAGAAGACCATGGCTGGATCGACCGAGAGAGCCAGCAGCAGTTTGGGGAAGCTGCCCATGCCCTGATCCCGGAACATGTCCAATTGCTGTTGGATCTGGCGGCCGTGCTCACACTTGGAGTTGCCGACACAGAAGATGCCGTGCCAGAAGAGCGTCATCTTCTCCTGGAGGGGGCGCTCTGTGTTGATCATCCGGTAGGTGAGATACGCCTGGTTTATCTCCAGGGCATTCATCTCTTTCCAATCGATGAAGTAGCGCTCAAGTATGTCTATATCCAGGTCGGGCTGGTCCATGGGGCTGAGCAACTCATCAACCATCGCCTCATAGCCCCTGGCGGCGTATTCTTCCAGCTCTTGGTAGGTCGCGCCAAAGCCGGCGCGGCGCATGAGGTGGGCCATTAGCTCGATATCGGGACTGGCCATCGTGTCTCTCCTTCCGCGTGGTGTCTCGGAATCTGGGATAATCCAATCAGTCTGTCACTGAAGGACCGGTTCTGATTAGGGCCTTCGGCATCGCCCCCAAACGAGGTTAGACCGGCTTGGCCCCGGTGGCTTAGATTATAATCATTCTAATCTAAGATTGTCTATAGCCGGGGTGGTCGAATTACCGCCCCCGGCCTCTGAACCTTGAACTAGCTTCCACTGTGGCTGGGTTGTTGGCCGCCAGACCGGCGGCGGTGTTGACGCAGGGTTCAATCGTCCATGATCACCGGTATCCCGGCCGCTTCCGCTTTGGCCGCGGATTCGGGGTTGATCACTCCGTCCTGCATCCAGATGTATCTGACACCTACCTCGATGGCCTGGTCCACCACCGGCGGCACCAATTCAGACCGCCGGAAGATGTTCACCATGTCGATGGGCTCTGGGACCGACTTGAGGTCCGGGTAGCTCTTTTCGCCGAGCACCTCTTGGACCATGGGGTTGACCGGGATGATCCGGTATCCCTGCTCCTGCATGTAACGGGTAACGCGGAAGCTGATCCGATCCGGGTCGCCCGACAGCCCAACCACGGCGATGGTCTTGCTATTTTGAAGTTGCTCGTGAACTGGGTCCATGAGGCCTCCTGTCAGTTCCAACTTTTGGCAGATATGTATTTGAAAGCGGCGATTGCCGCCGTGGCGCCGTCGCCCGCGGCGGAGACTAGCTGGGAAGACGAGTTCTGCCGTAGGTCGCCCACGGCATAGACCCCAGGCACCTCCGTCTCCATGGACAGGTTCACGGGAATATGCCCGGCATTGTCCGTCTTCAAGAGTCCGTCCACCATCCCGGAGTTGGGTTCAAGACCAACATAAACGAATAATCCTGAAAGCTCGATGGCGGTTTCCATATTGGTCACGGTGTTGCGCATCCGGAGCCCCGAGACGGTGTCCGAGCCCAAGACCTCTTCGATCACCGTGTTCCAGATCACCTCGATCTTGCGGTTTGTGGCGACCCGGTCGGTCAAGGCCTGCTGGGCGCGGAATTGGTCGCGCCGGTGAATCAGCAATACCCGCTCGGCGTACTCCGCTAGTGTCAGGGCCTCGTCGGCGGCCGAGTCCCCACCGCCAACCACGGCAACTGCCTGGTTCATATACAGAGGTCCGTCACAGGTGGCGCACTGGGAGACTCCCCGGCCGAAGAACTCTTCTTCTCCTGGGACCCCCAGTTGCCGCAGGGTGGAGCCGGCCGCGATGATCACCGCCTTGGCTCGGAGGTTCCCTGCGTCGCTGGAGACTACCCGGTAGTTTCCGTCCTTGGCGATATTGGCCGTTTCACCCATGATGAAATCCACCCCGGCGTTCATGGCCTGTTCCTGCACCGCAGGCGCCAATTCTGCCCCAGAGATGCCTTCAGGAAAGCCGGGGTAGTTCTCAATCTTCTCGATGTTGATGATGGACGCTCCTCCCATCATCCGCTCCACGATGCCCGACCGTAGTCCGTGGCGGGCGGCGTACATGCCGGCGGTCATGCCCGCCAGGCCGCCCCCGACAATCAAGACGTCATAATTGTCTGCCAAACGGGGTACCTCCACGGACGATATATCATGATTCCAGGGGCAGACCAACCGGCGTTCCCAGACGCCAAATCGGTGGCATTACCATCTTACCTAGCCACGCGGTAGGCATGCGCGAAACTGGGCAGGCTAGTATGCCTAACTATATGTTGGAGCCTATTGGGTGTCAACATAATACGGAGGGTCCAGTCGCCTAGTTGCGGCTGACCCAGTGCACCGAGGAACGGCCGGAGTTGATGGAACCGGGAGAGGTCTACCAAGTGGAATTGGAGTTCCCGCCCATCTCCAACTTATTCGTGAAAGGCCACCGCATCAGGCTGGACATCGCATGCAGCAATATCCCTGGTTTGACGTGAACGGAAACAACGGCGAGAACCCGGGAACGTCGCCAGTGGGGGTGACTGGTGTGAACAGCGTTCACCACGACGAAGGCAGGCCGTCCCACGCCATGCTGCCGGTGATACCAGCTAAATTTAGCGCCCAAATCAGCGGTTGATTAGGGTCATCATGTAGTTGTCTTCGTTGATGTCCCTGGAGCCCTGGACCCGGAACCCGCTGTTCTCTGAAAACTGGCGCAACTCGTCGGGCGTGATGCGCCTTACTTGGGGCGGACCTGATTCCGTTTCCTTTTTATGCCATTCCAGGATGATGCACCATCCGCCTGGCTTCAAAATCTGTTTAACTGCCGTGAGGAATCGGGCACGATCTTCTGGGTGATGGACCACAAAAGCAATAAAGAGGCCGTCGACGGTGGCCTGACCCAGCGGGAAATCGTACTCGCCGCACTTCATAACCTCCACATTGCCCATGCGGGCCTCGGCAACCCGGTTCTGGCAGGCCTCGATCATCTCATCGGAAGTGTCTAGGGCGAGGACCTTGCCGTTGATCAGGAACTTGGCCAAAGGGAGGGTGAAATAGCCCGGCCCGCAGCCGATGTCAGCCACCGTATCCCTGGGGTTCACCGGGCATAGACTGAGCACCCTGAATGGGTCCAGGGTTTCTGCCCGCTCTGGGCGCAGCAGCCGGTCTATGGAGCTGTGCATGGGACCGTGGTCCGAATCCGTCGACATATACGAATCACCTCCGAATTGACGGTTACTTTACATGACCGGATTAAACGCCGCAATCGGCTTCTCCAAGCTCCGTTGACACCCCAGAAACCCCATCGTACACTAACTGATGGATCGTGCCAGAGTCCCGCCACCACCCACGGAATCCCGCCTTGACGCGCCGTGAAATTCTCGCACTCCAGCCCTGCGCGGAGCTGGCTGATGCGGTCAAGTTTCCTTGAACCCCTCAACGAACCCCTCAACGAATAGCTGACTCTCAGGAGACGCCCATGTCCTTATTGTCTCAAGAAGACCCCGAGGTTTCCCGCGCCTTGGAAATGGAAGACCAACGCCAGCGCGAAAGCATAGTCTTGATCGCCTCGGAGAACTACGCCAGCAAATCCGTTTTGGAGCCCGGCTCCAGCGTGATAAGTAATAAATACGCCGAGGGATATCCTGGCCGCCGGTATTACGGCGGCTGCGAGAACGCCGACATCGTCGAGACCCTGGCCATCGACCGGGCTAAAAAGTTATTCGGGGCCCAACATGCCAATGTACAACCCCATAGCGGCGCCCAGGCCAACATGGCGGCATACTTCGCCCTTCTGGAACTTGGCGACACGGTCATGGGCATGCAACTGGACCACGGCGGCCACCTGACCCACGGCGCCAGCGTCAACTTCTCGGGCAAGAGCTACAATTTCGTGCCCTACGGCCTCAACAAGGACACCGAAACCATCGACTATGACGAGGTTGAACGGCTGGCCAAGGAACACCGGCCCAAACTGATCGTGGCCGGCTGCAGCGCCTACCCCCGTGTCTTGGATTTCGCCCGGTTCCGGGCCATCGCCGACAGCGTGGACGCCCTGCTAATGGTGGACATGGCCCACATCGCCGGGTTGGTCGCCGGAGGTGCCCATCCGTCCCCTCTGCCCCACGCCCAGATCGTGACATCGACCACTCAGAAGAGTTTGCGGGGACCAAGGGGCGGATTCATCCTGTGCGATGAAGACCTGGTCCGGAAGGTGGACTTCGCTTTATTCCCCTTCACCCAAGGGGGGCCATTGATGCAGGCCATAGCCGGCAAGGCGGTCTGCTTCGGTCAGGCGCTCAAGCCCGAATTCTCCCGCTACGCCCATCAGGTGGTGGCCAATTGCAAGGTTTTGGCGGCGGACCTCTCCGAAGCCGGCCTGAGGCTGGTTTCCGGCGGCACCGACAACCATATGGTGCTGGTGGATGTGACTCCCCTGGGCATCACTGGTCAACAAGCCGAATCGGCCCTTGAATCGGTCGGCATCATCACCAACAAGAACGCCATACCCTACGACCCCAGGCCCCCCAGGGTCACCAGCGGTCTGAGGCTTGGCACGCCGGCCATCACTAGCCGCGGCATGGCTGAATCTGAGGTCAAGCAGGTGGCGGCCATGCTGATAGAGGTATTGGCCGGCGTCGATGACAAAGCGGTCCACAAAAAGGTGGCGGCTCAGGTCAAAGAGTTGACCTCCCAATACCCCGTGCCAGGCATAGATAACTAGTTGAGCCAGGCAAAGCCCGATGCTATAATCACTGGGCTCGTCCGATATTTAGAACCCGCGATCCATCTGCGTGAAATTTCCCAAGGGGTACCATTTGCGCCATTACGAACTCGTAGTAGTCCTTAGTCCGATGCTGAACCCGGCCGAAGTCACTGAGACCTGGGACCGGATTAAGGGATTTATCACCACCCGGGAAGCTGAAATCAGTCATGAAGAACAATGGGGGACCCGCCGCCTGGCTTACCCTATACGCAAAGGCCAGAACCAATTTTTGGAGGGGAGCTATCACCTGACCCGTTTCGCCACTGAACAGCCCTTCAACCGTGAACTGGAAACCTTCCTGAAAGTAGACGACGAAGTCATCCGTTCCATGGTCACCGTAACCCTGCCGGAAGAGGAACTCGCCGCCCAAGCAGCCGCGGCGGCCCGTGCCATCAGGCCTCCTCCTCCTCCCAGGCCGGCGCCTATTGGCCCTGACGGCGCACCGATGGCCCCTGCCCCAGCCGCCGCCCCGGCAGCGGTAGCAGAGGCGCCTACTGCCGGGGCGGCGCCGCAAGCACCCGAGGCCACGGCCGAGGGAGAAACGGCGGTGGCGGAAGCTGAACCCGAGCCGGCCAACGCAGAAGAAAGTGAGCCCGCTGCGTCTGAAGACAGCGGCGGTCCGGATGTGGAATCAGCAGAGGAGCCTGAAGCACCGGCTACTGACCCGGACGAAAGCGAGGAGTAGAGGGGGGAGACGTGAACAAGATCATTGTCATCGGCCATCTGGGCAGGGACCCTGAGATGCGCTACACACCCAATGGTCAAGCGGTAACCTCGTTCAGCGTGGCATCCAGCCGCCGGTACACCACCAGCGCCGGAGAACAAAGAGAAGAAACAGAATGGTTCAATGTTAGCGCCTGGGGAAAACTGGGCGAAACGTGTAACCAATACCTAACCAAAGGCCAGCAGGTCTACATTGAGGGCCGGATGAGCAGCCGCACCTATGAAGGGCGCGATGGCCAGATGCGGGTCTCCATAGACGTGTTCCTGAACGATGTCCAGTTCTTGGGAGGCAGGGGCGGAGATGGAGGCGGGACCGCTTCAGGGCCTTATGAAGTTGGCGCCGGCGCCGCCGCTGATGATGGCGGTGATTTCGACGCGGTAGACGACCTGCCCTTTTAATCTCGTTGGCTAGACCAAAAGGAAATGAACTCCAATGACCACTGAAGCCCCCAGAGCGCCAGGCGGACCACCACCCAGGTTTGGAGGAGGTGGCGGCGGTGGCCGTCCTCAGGGCGGGCGGCCGGGCGGACGCCCCCGAGGCCGCTTTGTGCGGCGGCGTAAGGTCTGCGCCTTCTGCGTAGAACACGTCACCCACATTGATTACAAGGATATCGACAAAATTCGCAGGTTCGTTTCAGAGCGTGCCAAGATTGAGCCTCGTCGCCGCACAGGTGTGTGCGCCAAGCATCAGCGTGCCCTTCGGATGGCCATCCAGCGGGCCCGCCAGATAGCGATGGTGCCCTTCGTGGCTTACCACGCCTACTCTGGCGGCACCCGCCGCTAGGCAGGCCCACCCAACGGCGCACAGCGTTCGATGAAGATGGCGCAGGGAAGGCGGCGCAGGCGTTTTGCCACGCCTCCAAACCCCCTCCCGACTGACACTCTCAGGCCGTCGAGGTTACACAATGCCTTTTCCCTGGCTCCGATGGTTCGTCTCTGGAGAAACGAGCAGAGGCGGCCGCCGCCGCAGTGTGCGGGCCCAGCGGCGGGCTCGTGGAGAAGGCGGCTCCCCTCAGGAAGACCCAAAGGCCGTGAGCGAACGGCGGCAGCGCCGAACCGGGATTGGTATCGGCGCCGCTTTTTTGTTCGTGATAATCGGCGTGGTTGCCTTCGGTTACTATCAGGAGTTTTACAAACCGCCTCGTATCTGGGCCGGCTCAGTAAACAATGTTGAGTTCAACATGGGCGACCTAGTCAAACGGATTCGCGTCTTGCAGGGCGTTAACCGATATCAGGGCGGCCAGGTGGACCTCAGCACAGTCCCCTTTGAGTATCTTCGGGACCTGATCAACGCTGAAGTGTTGCGCCAGCGAATGGATAGTCTCGGCCTCGAAGTCACGGACGCAGACATCGAACAGGAACTGCGGCGGCGTTTCGTTCCCACATTGGAGCCTGGCCAGGAGGCCGACCCTGGCCAGATAGAACGGGAATTTAAGGACAACTACGGTTCCTTCTTGACTGCTACCGGCCTGTCTGACAAAGAATACCGGGTGGTGATCCAAGAGGACCTATCGGAGTTAGCTCTGGCGTTCCAGTTGGCGCAGGACATTGAAGATCCCCAACAGCAGGTGGAGATCCAGTGGATACAACTTCCTCAGGCCACCGACATCCCGCCCCAAGATGTGGCGAAGCGATTGGAGAACGAGGATTTCTCCAGGGTCGCTCAAGAATTGAACACCCCCGGTCCATTCGCTGGACCCGACGGCTACGTGGGCTGGGTGCCTCGTGGCGCATTTCCGGATCTCGACGACACCATCTTTGGCAACGAAGATAATGGAATCGAACCCCTGACGCCCGGTACGGTCAGCGAACCCATTTTTGGGACTGACGGTTTCTTTCTGATCAAGGTGCTCACCGGTTCCCAGGAGCGGAGACTGGACGACAGAATGGCCTTGAAGTTGACCTTGGAGTTGGTCAACATTTGGCAGGAGGACGCACTGGCGGCGGGGACCGGCAACGGGAGCGTGAAGATGCAATTCAACAGCAGGTTGTACGAATGGGTCACGGACCAGGTGTTCATCACCGCTCCGCGGATTGACCGGCCGACCCCTGTCCCGCAACTCGTGCCAGGGTTGGGCTAGCAAGCGGCTATGATGCAGTTCTCCGGCGTTCTGCTGAGTCCCTTGCTGTGAGCCCTGCCGTGATCAACGTGGGCTTGATGGGGCTGGGCGTGGTCGGTACTGGAGTGGCCGCCACCCTGCTCAGCCAGAATTCCTCCGTCTCCGATGTTGCCGGCAGGCCTGTGAGCCTTAAGAGGGTGCTGGTCCGAGACCTTTCCCGTCCCCGAGATATTGACTTGCCCACCGGCATGTTGACCGCCGATGCGGAAGAAATACTTGCCGACCCTGACATTCACATCCTGGTGGAGGTGATGGGTGGGACGGATCCTGCGGAAAACTATCTGAAGCAAGCCCTCTCCGCCGGCAAGCACGTGGTCACGGCCAACAAAGAAGTGATGGCAAAATCGGGACCGGAGTTGCTGGCATTGGCGCACAAGAACGGCGCAAATCTGTTATTTGAGGCCAGTGTCGGCGGCGGCATCCCCATCGTCGGATGCTTAATGAACGAACTAGCCGCCAACGACATTCGCTCCATCCGCAGCATCATCAACGGCACCACCAACTACATCCTGACCCGTATGGCCAACCAAGGGACAAGCTTTGAACAGGCCCTTGGTGAAGCCCAAGAACGGGGCTACGCCGAAGCCGACCCCACCAACGACATCGAAGGCATCGACGCCGCCTATAAGCTGACCATTCTGGCCTCCTTGGCCTACCGGCGCCAGTTCCAGCCCGAAGACATCTACCGCGAGGGAATCTCCAAGCTCGAGCCCCAGGACTTCCGCTACGCCCGGGAATTGGGCTACGCCATCAGGTCATTGGCCATTGCCAGCTTGGATGACGGCGCCGTGCAACTACGGGTGCATCCGGCTTTGGTGCCCGGCGAGCACATGCTGGCCAAGGTTGATGGAGTGTACAATGCCGTGGAGGTTGACGGCAGCCTCTGCGGGCAGGTCCTGTTCCATGGGATGGGAGCGGGACGGGAGCCCACCACCAGCGCCGTGGTCGGCGACGTGATTGAGGCGGCCCGGGAGATGGTCAGGCAAGGTTCTATACCGGCGGGGCCCCGGCACGGGGAAGGGGAAAACGAGACCGGCATCTCTGTCCGGCCCATGGGTGACCTCCAGGCGCGTTATTATATCCGGCTGGACGTGGCCGACCATCCGGGGGTGTTGGCTCAGATCGCCAAGGTCCTGGGAGACGGGCAGATCAGCATCGCGGCGGTGCTTCAGAAAGACACGCAACCAGAGACCGAAAGCGCCGAGATAGTGATTACCACCCATCCCGCCAGGGAGGCCTCGGTACAGATGGCACTAGAGGTCATGGCGGGGCTACCCCAGGTGAGACGGGTGAGCAACACCCTCAGGATAGAGGAATAAAGCGGTGCGAGAGCGTGCAAGCAGAAATTGGAGGTTGGGTTAACCGGATGGGAGCCGGGGTATTAAGCACGTATCGGGAACTGCTCCCGCTAACCAGCGCTACTCCCATGATTACCATGGGGGAGGGTGATACCCCGTTGGTCAAATCGAACCGCCTGGGAAGAGAGCTAGGCTGCCCGGAGTTATATTTCAAGCTGGAAGGTTGCAATCCCACCGGCTCCTTCAAAGACCGCGGCATGGTGGTGGCGATCGCCAAGGCCCTGGAAGAAGGCAGCCGGGCGATCATGTGCGCCTCCACTGGCAACACCAGCGCGTCGGCGGCGGCTTTCGGCGCCTACTGCCACCTTCCCACATTCGTGTTGATTCCCAAAGGGGAAGTCGCCATGGGCAAGCTGGCCCAGGCCATGATCTACGGCGCCAAAGTCGTAATGGTCAACGGCAACTTCGATGTGGCTTTGGGCTTGGTGCGTGAGTTCACCGACCGGAATCAGGTGACTCTGGTTAACTCTCTCAACCCAAACCGCATCGAAGGTCAAAAAACAGCCGCTTTCGAGGTGGTAGATACCCTTGGCGACGCGCCTGACCTGCTGTTCATCCCGGTGGGTAACGCTGGCAATATCACAGCCTATTGGAAGGGCTTCCGGGAGTACCAGGACCTGGGCTGCAGCCAGACTCTGCCGCGTATGATGGGATTTCAGGCCGAGGGCGCCGCGCCAATAGTCAGGGGGGAGCCCGTTGCCAACCCACAGACCATCGCATCTGCCATCCGAATCGGCAACCCCGCCAGTTGGCAGGGGGCGATCGAAGCCAGAGACGGTTCCGGCGGCGTTATCGACTCGGTTTCAGACGACGAAATATTGGAAGCCTACCGGCTCTTGGCGAACAAAGAAGGAATCTTTTGCGAGCCCGCTTCGGCGGCCTCTTTCGCCGGGCTGGTTAAGATGCACCGCCAAGGGTTGGACCTCCATGACAAGCGCATCGTGTGCATCTGCACCGGCAACGGCCTGAAGGATCCCGATCTGGCGGTCAGCAGTTCCGGCGTGCAGGCCATAGAGGTCCCGCCGACCATAGAGGCGGTGGAAGCGGCGACGCTTGGAAATGGCGAGTAGGGGGAAGCAACACGGTCCAACAACAGCGCATAAAGCAGGCGGTGGCCGAGATATTGGCGGCCATCGGAGACGACCCCACCCGTGAGGGTCTGCTGGAAACTCCCCACCGGGTCGCCCGCATGTATGAGGGTTTGTTTTCCGGAATAGGAGCCAGCGCCGCTGCGGTGATAGATACCGTTTTCGAGGCTGAAAGCCACGATCCGGTAATTGTGAATGGCCTGACCTTTTATTCCATATGCGAGCACCATCTTCTGCCATTCTTCGGCGAAGCCCGGCTTGGCTACGTGCCTAATGGTAAGATTGCTGGGATCAGCAAGCTGGCCAGGGCCTTGGAAGTGGCGGCGCACCGGCCCCAGGTGCAAGAACGGCTCACAGCGGAAGTAGCGGACGCCATATTCGATGTACTTCAGCCCGATGGCGTCGTTATTGAATTGGAAGCGGAACATTTGTGCATGGCCATGCGGGGCGTCAAGAAGCCAGGTGCACGAGTGCTGACCTCGGCACTCCGAGGCGAATTCAAAAATTACCCGTCAGGGCAGGAGGGTCTCCTAGCCTTGATGCACAGCAGGTAGATAGTGGCAGACACACCGATCACTTCGTTTCAAGACATCCAATGCGCATGGGAATCCGTGCAGCAGGAATCCACTGCAGACACCCTGTTCCTGACCCCCCAATGGCAAAAAGTATGGTGGGACACCTTCGGCGGCGGCCGGACCATGGTTGGATTCTCCTATCCCGCTCCAGACGGAGTGCCCACTGGCGGGGTGGCTTCGGGCAGCGTGGCCGCCATCGCATCGCTGGCCAAGTCCGGTGACACTGTCTCGTTTGTCGGCAGTCAAGATACCTTCGACTACAACGATTTTCTCATCAGGCGCGGGTACGAAGAGGGTTTCTATGAAGCCCTTTTGGAGTGTCTGGATAAACAGGACTGCCGGCTGCTGCGCCTGGACTCCTTGATAGAGAGCTCTCCGACCCTCGTGCATCTACCCGATATGGCCCGCGGCCGTGGCTATACTGTGGAGATCGAACAAGAGGACGTTACCTCTGGTATCGTCCTCCCCGCAACCTGGGACGAGTATCTTGGCCTGTTGAACAAGAAGGACCGCCACGAGTTGCGCCGGAAACTGCGCCGGATGGACACTCAGACAGACTGGAGGTGGTATAGCGTAACCGAGCCGACGGCGGTGGCGGAGAGGCTGGGTGAGTTCATCGCATTGATGCGCATGAGCCGTACGGACAAAGACGAGTTCATGACAACCGAACGAGAGCGGTTCTTCCACAACATCACCCAGCGCATGGCGGAATTGGGCCAACTTCAGTTGTACTTCCTGGAGATGGACGGCGCCACGGTGGCCACCAGCCTCTGCTTTGACTATAAGGGCTCTCGCCTGTTATACAATAGCGGCTACGATCCCGAATACAGCTACTACAGCGTGGGCCTGCTGCTAAATGCCATGTGCCTGCAGGATGCAATAGGCCGGGGTCTTACCTATTTCGACTTCTTGCGCGGGCCGGAGCCGTATAAAGCGCATTTAGGCGGGCAACAAAGGAGCCTTTATCAAATGGTGGTAAAGAAAAATTGAGCGTGGAACGGGCGGCATTCATCACTCTCCACGCCTGCCCATTGGCGGCCCCCGGCCAAGGAAAATCGGGAGGCATGAACGTATACGTCAGGCAGTTGGCCGCAGCCCTGGGGGAATTGGGCACACAGGTTGACATTTTCACCCGTGAGCACGCCGGCGTGGCCAACCGTATCGAGACCATCGGCCCCAACGTCCGAGTTATTCACATTAGGGCCGGAGAACCCGAAGCCCATGTGGGAGAACTCTACGCCCACCTCCCCGAGTTCTTGGACCAACTAATCGCCTTCAAAGAAGAAGAGGGACTGGAATACGACGTAGTCCATTCCCACTATTGGCTCTCTTCATGGGTCGGGCGTGAACTCTCCCAAGCGATTGACGCACCTCACGTCGTGACCTTCCATACCCTGGGCCTGATCAAGATGCAGTCCCGGGCCGGCGAAGTGGAACAGGCTGAAAGGCCCGTGGTGGAAGCCGAGGTTATGGCCAGCGCAGACCGGATAATCGCATTCAGCGCCCACGAAAGGGACGCCATGGCCCGGCTATACGGCGCCGACGCCAACAAAGTTTCTCTGGTGCCTTGTGGCGTCGATCTGTCCGTGTTCCGCCCATTGGACCAGACGTCGGTTCGGGACCGCCTGGGCCTGAATGGCGAAAAGATACTCCTATACGTGGGGCGTATTGAGCCGTTGAAGGGTTTGGACCTCCTGGTGGAGACCGCTGCCCAGATGGACATTGGCGAAAGTGTTCGGATGATTGTGGTTGGCGCCGATGCCAACGGCGGCCGTGAGTTGGACCGGGTCAAGCAGTTGGCCAAAGACAGGGACCTAGAAGATAAGATCGACTTCGTCGGCCAGGTGGACCACACGGATCTACCGTTGTACTACAACGCCGCCGACGTTTGCGTGGTGCCTTCATACTATGAGAGTTTCGGGCTGGTGGCGCTGGAATCCATGGCCTGTGGTACTCCGGTAGTGGCCTCAAGGGTCGGAGGGCTCCCGACCATCATTCACCACGGCCGAACCGGTTATCTGAAATCGTGGCGGTGCCCGGAGGCCTTCGCCAATTCGCTGGAGATGATCATGTCCAGTGACGGCCTCCAGCAGAGCATGGGGGAGGCGGCCCGGAAACGCGCCGAGGGTTTGGGCTGGGACAACGTTGCCGCGATGATGTGGGATGAGTACGCTTCCCTGATTGGAAACACCGCCCCAGCCAATAATGTGGCGAGTACGCTTCCCTGATCGGAAACACCGCCCCAGACAATAATGCGGCGAGCACGCTGCCTTGACTGGAAACCCGCCTCAAGATAATAATATGTATTAATCGGCCCGGCCTGAACTCGTATCTCAGCCTCGGAGTCACCCCAGCCTTGGCTCCGGACCGGAAGGAACACTACCACGGAAGGTGGTAGGTTCTCGTAATTCCGCCGGAGGAAACCTTGCCCTCAGAATCCCAAGACACTACCAGCGGCGGCCACCGAAATTTCCTCGGCCCTCTTCGCCGCCCGATGCTCCATTTCCAACGGACTCTAGGCGCCGGCATACTGGTGATACTGCCCATCGGTATGACCGTGCTGATCTTGAAGTTCTTCTTCGACCTTTTGGATCCCGTGCTGCAGCCCGCCGTTGACCTGCTGCCCGGCCCCACAATCACCGGCGCCGGCATGATAGCTCTCATCGTGCTGGTCTACCTAATGGGGCTATTCGCGGCCCAAGTGGTTGGGCGGCGTCTGATTGACTTCGGTCACCGGATCATGGAGGTAATCCCCGTGGTAAAGGGGATCTACGGCACTACGCGAATGGCGATCCAGATACTTTCCAGCCAAGGCAACGGCTCGGCCAACGGCGGCAACGGCAACCTGGAAGAGCAGCAGTACACGGGTGTGGTTCTGATCGATTTTCCCAGGCCCGGCATTAGGTCCATCGGGCTGATCACTTCCAGCATGCTGGACTCGGATGGAGAAGAAGTTATTTCGGTCTACATTCCAACCACACCCATCCCTTCGTCAGGGTTCTTGGTCATCGTTCCGGCGTCCGAAGTGACCCGTACCGACATGAGCGTGGAAGACGCAATGAGGGTGGTGATGTCTGGGGGGATACGGCTGGACGCAGTGTTCCAGGGATACGGATTTCAGGTGCCTGGAAAAACGCGCTCGAACCAGTGAAGCTCACCCATTGTTTTGAATCCGGTGGAAGTGTACAGCCCCACTGCCGGGTCGTTGTTGCCGTCCACTTCCAACCCGATCTCGGTCAGCCCCACCGAACGCAGGTGCTTCATTCCCGCTTGTAGGATGTGCCGGCTCACGCCCTTCCCCCTGCATTGGGGAACCACGCCGATCATACCGGTCATGGCCCCGCACGCCGTCGTCGGCCGGGGCCATGACCGTCCATCAGTAGCCAGCCGGGTTATCCCCCTCGAACAGGAACAGGATGCCCTCCTTGGAAGTATTGGGAATGTGGGTTCGGTACTCGATCTGCTCTTCCGTGTTGGGACAGAATCCCCAACTACCCGTGACAGCGTCGTTCTGGACCCGGGTGAGCAGCGAGGTGTCACCCTTCTGAAATGAGCTCACCGAGTATCCCGGGGCAGATCCAACTCGGGCAAGTTGTCTTGTTTCCATAGCATGTCCAGATAAGTGCGCACCGGGGTGAACCCCAACTGTTCCAGCACCTGGCCTTTTGCCGAGTCTGGAGGCACACAGACGTGGGCCACTCCCGCACCCTGGGCTTCAACTCGGCCAACGAACGTTCCACCAACTCCGCTTCCTGCGGGCTGCCGGCCAGGTCCGGTGAGGTCATGACCTCGATTACTGAGCGGTTGATGAGAGGCTCCCGGAATACCAAGGCTAGGCCCTTGATCTGCCCGGACTGCTCCACTACCAGGCAGTTCTCCGTTGGCTCTAGGCCCGGCTGCCCCAAGACGCCCTGAAACGTGTTGCGGCAAAGGTCGTATTGCTTGCTGGATGGGCCGTGCTGGGAGGCGACGAATTCAAGGAGGGCCGGTTGATGGCTATTTGTGTAGTTAACGACTGGCAATCGGGTCTTCCAGGCTGGTAAACTCTAGAACTGGATGCTAGGGGAGCAGGCCGACGGATTTCGATACCATCTTGTTCGGCAGGCATGAAATGTAGTGGCTGATGGCCGTTGTGCCATCCTTGACAGCTTTGGCCGATTGTAGCAGAGTACCACACGGCAAACAATGTTTGTGGATTCCGACCCATGGCCGTATGGAATTCGGTGTATTTGGCTGTAATCTGCCGGTAAAAGCTTGGTTCGAATCGAATATCGACATCTATCAAGTTCGGATTCAATCGAGCGTAGAACTTGGTACTGGCCGGGATCTGCTCCGGTCTGTTCCGGAATGAGAGACTTCAGGAGGCCCCAGGCCAATGGCGATTGAACAAACCCCGCAGCGCGTTCTGGTTGTAACGCCTCACCCCGACGACGCCGAATTCTGGTGCGCCGGGACCCTTGCCAAATGGATCGTGGACGGCGCCGCGGTACGGTTCGTGCTTTGCACCGATGGCGGCAAAGGCACCACCGACCCGAATATGTCTTCGGCCGACCTCTCCAAGATTCGCGTGAAAGAACAGGCCGACGCGGTGGAATCCCTGGGGGTCCAAGAACTGGTGCTGCTCCATCACCCCGACGGCAGTCTGGACGATAATGACGAGTTCCGCAAAGAGTTGGTCAGACAGATTCGTCAGACGCAACCAGACGTTGTGTTGTGTCCTGAGCCGTACCGAAAGAACCTGGCCTGGCACCGCGATCACCGAATAACGGGCCAGGTCACCTTGGACGCGGTCTTCCCCTGCGCCCGCGACCACCTCCACTTCGAGGAACTATGGCGCGATGAAGGCTTGGAGCCCCACAAGACGCCGACCATATGGTTCTGGGGAACCGAGCAAGCCGACACCATCGTCGACATCTCCGGGGCCTTGGATGCCAAGATGCGGGCGGTCCGGGCCCACAAGAGTCAGGTGAACGGCTGGAACGAACAGGAGATCGAAGATTTCGTTAAAGACCGCGCCCGCGACGCCGTCGGCGACTCCGGCCTGCAATTCGCCGAGTCCTTCCGGAAGATCACCTTCCGGACGTAGTATTCCATCTGATATTGTGATTGTATGCCGAATGACATAACCCCAAATAGCCCGGAAGGCAGTTGGTTTTCGTATTCTCGGGATCCTCGGGTACCAGAAGAACCGCCAGACGAGGCCTACTCCCGCTTCACGAACCCAGAGCGGTTCGCGTACCTGCACGAGTTCGCCGATGCATTATTAAACCGCTTGGAAGCAGAGTTTGCGGTGGAACGGGTAGAGGATTACGGCCTCGACCCCGAATTGAAGACCGTTGAACTTGTCCGCCCGAGTGTAAGGCTTACTCCGGGAGACGCCGATGCTGCTCCGATCCTTTTCAAATTCACGGCATCCCCCGGCCTAGAGGTGCGCTGCGGCCGCTGGTATAGGCAGCCGTTTCCGGATTGCGCCTGCGATGCGTGCGATGAAACTGCGGAAGGCGAAGCCGAGCAACTTGGGTTCTTGGTCGATGACGTAACCGCAGGCCGCTTCCGCGAGGAAATAGTGCTTCCGGTCGGTGAGGAGGCATGGGAGCCGGCCTTTGGGGACGCGTGGCACACGTCTGAACTCTGGTGCCCACCACATCGGCGTTCGCGGCGTAGCGGTCGGCTCCATCGTAGCAAAGCTCGGCAGTTGCTCGCTGGAAGCGATCGGTCATTGTATGAGTGGAAACCGTGGCCGAGCCGAATACCATGACGGCAGATGGCCGGGAGGCAGATGAGCTCGTATCGTTGGGGACCAGAAGGACCACCACCCGAAGCATACTCGCGCGTCACAAACCCGGAGCGGTTCGCCGGCCTGCACGAGTTCGCCGATGCATTACTGAACCGTTTGGAAGCAGAGTTCGCCGTACAACGGGCAGAGGATTACGGCCTCGACCCGGAAATGGAATCAGTTGAGCTTGCCCGCCCGAGTGTAAGGCTCACTCCAGACGACGCCGATGCTGCGCCAATACTATTCACCTTCACGGCATTCCCCGGCATTGCGGCCCGTTTCGGCTGCTGGTACTGGCGCACATTTCCGAGTTGTGGATGCGACGCCTGCGATGAATCGGCGGAAGGCGAATTCGAGCGATTGGAATCGTCGATTGATGACGTGATTGCAGGCCGCTTCCGCGAGGAAATCCGGCTCCCGTTTTTTGGGAAGGCATTCCAAACGCTTGAACTCTGGTCACCCAGTGGGCGTTCGGGAGGTCCCCTCCGGCTCAATCGTTCCAAAGCTCGGCAGTTGCTCGCTGGAAGCGATCGGTCATTGTATGAGTGGAAACCGTGGCCGGTCAGATGAGCAACGATACATTCCCGAGCCAGGCCTTTGATCTCTGCGCGGTGCAACCGCCGGCGGAGCCGGCCCTCCCCTAGCAACCTAGAGCGCCGAGCCCCCCGGCTCATTGAGCATGGCTGGGCGCAACAGGGGCAATGCTGGGCCACCAAAAGAAAGCAGGCGGTCGTGGAACTCTTTTAGGCTGTAGCCGGTCCCCTGTTCTCGCTGGTAGTCCTCTCGCAGTTTTAGGATCATCAGCTTTCCCAGCGTGTAGTTAAGGTAGCCAGGGTCGAATGTCCCCCGCAGCGCCTCCCTCCGGGCCGGCAGTTCGGCCATGTAGGCGTTGTCCATGAAGAACCGGGTGGCCTCTTCCAGCGTCATGTCCTCCGTGTGCATCTGCAGCGAGCACATGTAGCGGCAATTGCGGACCAGGGCCTCCAACAACTGGGTCAAGAGCAGTTTCGGCTGACCCTCTCCGTACTTAGTCTCCAACATCATCTGCTCGGTGTAATGGGCCCAACCTTCGGTGAAAGAGTAGGATGTGGCGACCCGGTTGACCACGGGCAGTTCCCGCCCGTAACGGTTGTGCAGGTGGTGCACGAAATGGCCGGGGTAGACCTCGTGGATGGAGATTACTTTCAGCGTGTCGTAATTGAAATTGGAGAGCCATTCCTCCCGTTGTTTGGCATTCCAGTCGTCTTCCACCGGAGTTACATAGTAGAAGGACTCAGTGGCCTTGGTTTCCAAGGCCCCGGCGCTGTCCATGGCGGCGAAGGCGTAGCGCATGTAAGTGGGAGTCTCGATGACCTGGCACCGGTCCTCGGATGGCACGCTGATCACATCGAAGTCGATCAGCGACCGGCGGATGTCTTCCAGCATGTCTTGGGTCTCAGGGATCAGGTCCCGTGCCTGGGGGTGGTTGCGCCCGATCTCTTCAACTATCTCTTTGACTGAGCGGCCCGGGGAGATGCCCTGGGCCACTTCCTTTATACGGGTGAGGTTGTCCTGCAGATTGGCTTGGCCGATAGCCGCGATCCGGCTCAGAGGGGCATCCAGGCCCTCTCCGGTGGCAAGCATATCCGAATAGCGCTTTGGGCCGATGGCGAACCCGCCGGGTCCGTGCCGCCCCCGGGGTTTGAGGCGCTCCACGAAGCGGTCGAGGGCTGCTGCGGCCGTTTCCCGAGCCTGATCGAACTTCTTGATTATTTCAGGGTCTTTTACGCCCTGGGCTGCTTGAGCCAGGTCAACACGGTAGAAACTGGCCATGCCCGAATAGCTTTCCACGCTCATGTCGACCACGTGGGAAGACAGGCTATCGGACAGGGCGCGGTCCAGCACGTCCAGGAATTCGGGCGCCTGCTCCATGGCGGAAGCAGCCGACCGCAGGCGGTCCTCCAACGGGGCGTAATCGCGGCGGATGTACCCGCTCACGTTCAAATACCCGGTATGGCGCATCGGATTGTTTTCCAAAGGTTTTAGTTCGTTGAATATGAACAGCTCGCGGCGCAGGAACAACTCCAAAATCCGGTAGCTCATCTGGCCTGCTTGGTCTAAAGCATTGACGTCCAGCCCGCGAAGATTGGCGAGGCCTTGTTGCAACTCTCCATGGCGGCGCGCGTTTTGGGAAGGAGATAGGTCGGGCAGACGGCCGTCGTACTCGTGTTGCCCGATACGCGACCCGGCGGTAGGGTAGAAGTCCCAATGTTCTTTGATAAGTTTTTGGGATAATTGCTGGAATGCTGCTTCCGTTTCGGCCTTTGCCATTGCGCTCCTTAAATCAAAAAGGCGGCCCATTATCTGGGCCGCCCGGCATTACCTGTAAATGGCGGTGCCTAAGACATGGTCTCGCTGATCTGGAATGTTGGTTTGATGTCAGTGTAGTTCGAAATGTCTCCCATGATTTCTCTGCCATGAGTTTTGAATCCCTCATGGACCTCGTCAGTGGTGTTGAAGGAGAGTTGCCCAACGGCAATGAATGGAGCGGGTTCATTGGGGTCGGCGCTTGACACGCCTTTCTCTGTCTCAAACACAACTAGGCCCATCGGGGTCAATAGTTTTTGGACTAAAGCTTGGTGGGTGGAAGAAAAGTAGGCGTGGTCGAATTTCTTGCCCTCTTCGTTGGGGTAAAGGACTGTGACTTTTATCATGATGGCTACTCCTGATTTACTGGGGGAATTTGGTAACCGTGCCGCAGCGCTTTTCGCTTTGCCAAGTTTACTCGGCGTGAACGTCGCTGGCAATGCCGAGGCATTGGATTTCCCAAGTTACAACGACTGCATCTGATACAATGAATTCGCCGCCTCGGCGGTCCCTTGATCGATCAAGATATGCTGCAAAGACTATCCTCATTCCACCGCGCCATCGCCATCGTTGTGGCACTCGCGGTGATCCCGGCTCTGCTTGGTTGCTCTTCGACTTCGGAATCCGAGGAACCGTCCGACGGCCTCTCATTGGTCTGGGAAGCCTGGGAACAGATCAATGAAACCTACGCCAGTTCCGGCGTCCTTGATGCCGATCCCTCGGTGTCCGGCGCGATGCGCAGGGTCTTGGACCAAGTAGACGTCGATCCCTACCCGTTTCTGACTGATATTGGCCGGATGCGTGGTCAGCCGCCGTCTCACGTCCCTGGCGAGTTGGCAGACTTGTGGCGGGCCGTGGCCACACACAAGGCAGCAAACCCGGACTTTGACCCATCCATGGTTGCCGAAGCAGCGGTCGCAGGATTGTTGGACGGCCTGGGCGATTCCTCTGCGATATTTCTGACGGCCACGGAATACCCGCTGGCCAAAGAGAGCCTGGAAGAGAGCCTAGAAGGAAGTTACCTGGGCATCGGGGCAAGGGTGGTTTCCCAGGACGGACAGATCGTGCTGTTCCCGTTCGCCAATTCTCCTGCTGAAAGCGCGGGAATTGAACCGGGAGACGTTCTGGTGGCAGTGGCCGGCCAAACGGTGGTGGGGCAGGGCATCCAGGAAGTAGTTGCTCAAGTGTCGGGCCCCGAGGGCACCAAGGTTGCTGTGCAGGTCCTGCGTTTTGGAGAGCCAGAACCCGTTGAAATTGAAGTGTTCCGAGGGCCAGTCGAGTTGCCGTCGGTGACAAGCCAACTCATTCCTGGTGGAATCGGCTATTTGCGTATCGACCGCTTCCGGGACAACACGGGAGAGCAGGTGCTCACCGCGCTGGAGTCCATGAACCGCTTCGACCTGCTGGCCCTAATCATTGATGTTAGGACCAATTCCGGCGGGTCTCCGGAAGCTGCCAAGGAGGCTGCCGGGCAATTTCTACCCGACGGCAGCGTGTATGGGTACGTAGAAGGCCGGGACGGGAAACGATTGGAACAGACGATCAATCCAAATGAGAATCGTCTGAATTTGGACGACCTGCTGATTGCGGTGTTGGTCAACGAGGCGACTATCAGCGAAGCCGAAACCATGGCCGCAGCGTTGCAGGATTCGGGACGGGCGACCGTCTTCGGTGTGCCGACCTTCGGCGACGCCTCCGCCTACGAATTTGTGGAGCTTAGCAACGGATCAGCGATGTATCTGCCTGTGTCGCGTTGGTACACACCTTCGGGAAAACTCCTGGGCACGTCTGGACTGGCGCCCGATTTTGAGGTTGTGTCCCTACCTGAATCGGGTGGCTACGCCGGAGAGAGCCAATTCAACCGCGCATACGAGTTTCTCGACGGTCAGCTGCCGCCCTTCCGATAGAAGTAATCCACTGTTCGCTCGAGAATAAGAAGAGGCCCCTCCAACCGGAGAGGCCTCTTTTATTGATCTACCTAAGAGTCGGCCAGTCTCGATGCTTTGGGCCGGTTCACACGGCATCATTGTCGCCGTCATCCCGACATCGCAGACACACGTAGGTGCTGACATCCTCTGGGAGGCTGTCTGCGGCAACGTTGCGCTTGCGCTGGCACACGGAACACACTACCGTCTCCGTCGTGGGAGGCGCCACTCGTGTGATTACGGTATTGTTCCCGCGGAATCCAGCGTAATCGGGGTTCTCTCTCTGCAGTTGTAGAAAGCGCTCCCGGTCTTTGCGGCCCAATTGTCCCTCCTGGCAGTGCTGGGAAGGCGGCTATTTGATCTCTACGGCGGCCCCGGCCTCTTCTAGCTTGGTCTTGATCTCGTCGGCTTCATCCTTGGCGATACCTTCCCTGATGGCGGCAGGGGCAGATTCCACCAACTCTTTGGCTTCCCGCAGGCCGAGAGAAGTGACCTCACGCACGGCCTTGATGACATTGATCTTGTTGGGGCCGATTTCCTTGAGGTTAACTTCAAATTCAGACTGTTCTTCGGCGGCGGGTGCACCAGCATCGGCGGTTCCACCGGCGGCGGGTGCGGCGGCAACTGCTACGGGGGCAGCGGCGCTGATGCCGAACTCTTCTTCCAGGGCCTTTACTACGTCGGCCAACTCCATGACATTCATCTCTTTGATTGCGCCTATGATCTCGTCCTTGGTCAAAATGCCTCCCTCTTCCTATCGCGTTGACTTGGTCTACTGGATCTCTATGATTAGCTGTTCAGAATCGTCTGCAGGGTTGATTCGCGGCAGTGCTACTCCGACTCGGCCTCCCCATCGGATTCCGTTTCTGGCTCGGGTTCCGTTTCGCCCTCCTGCTCGTCTATGGACTCCTCTTCTGGCGGCGCTTCTTCGGCTGCTGGTTCCGGTTCGGCTTCTGTATCAGACGCCTCCTCGGCTTCCGCTGCCGGCCCTTGATCCGCGGCGGCCTCGTCCGTGGGCGCCTCCGCAGACGGTGAATCTTCCCCTTCAGCTGAGGTCTCGGACGCGGGCTGCTCGGGTTCCGGTGCAGGCTCGGCGGTTGGGGCGGGTCCCTCTTCTTCCATCTGGCGCACCCGGGCTTGCAACACGTTGTCCAGGCTTTGCAACGGGCCATTCAGTATGGTCAGGAGCTGGGCGATGGGCGCCTGCATCTGTCCCAGCAACATGGCCAGAAGCTGGGGTTTGGGTGGCAACGAAGCTAGTTGAGTCACTTCACTAGAAGACAACTGGGCCCCGTCGCCTAAGACAGCGCCCTTGATTGCCAGGGCTGACCTTCCCGTCCGAATGTAATCGGCCACCGCTTTGGCGGCATCTGCAGGATCGTCATAGCCAAAGGCGATCGCGGTTGGGCCCTCGACAATATCCTTCAATTGGGGTTTTTGGGCCTCTTCGGCGGCCAGAGCGAGCAGTGTGTTTTTTACGATGGTGAAATCCACCCCGCCGCCGCGCATGGCACGGCGCAACTCGGTCATTTGGTTAACCGAGATGCCCGAATAACTAGCGGTCATCGCGATGGAACTGCGCTCCAGCCGGTCTTTGATGTCCTGGACCCGGTCCCTCTTCTGCTGGGTGGGCAAATTATTCCTCCAACGGCAATTTCCAATAAATCCGGGGCAATAAAAAATCCCTGCACCAAAGACGCGGCGCAGGGAGTCGGTTACTCCGAATTGCTATCCGGCGCGCCTGGGCGGGCGGCTTGCGCATTTAGCCCCCAATGGGGGACCCGCGGTCTCTGGCGTGTTGCTTCTTAAATTGTAAAACCGTGACGTTGAGTTATTCCGGCTATTATTTATTCCGGGGGTTCGAGGGCCTGCAGGGCGGGCATGTCCAGCGCAACACTGGGACCCATCGTCGACGTGAGATAGGCCGACCGGAAGAAAGGTCCTTTGATGCTGTCGGGCCGGTCCCTCATTATAGCATTCGCCAGGGCGGCCAGGTTATCCACCAGCATGTCGGCCTCGAAGCTCACTTTGCCCACCGACGAATGGATGATGGCGGTGCGGTCTGTCCGGTACTCGGTCCGCCCGCCCTTGGCTTCTTGGATCGCCCGAGCCAAGTCCTGAGGTTGGACCATGGTGCCATTGCGCGGGTTGGGCATGAGGCCCTTTCGGCCCAGGATACGGCCTAGCTTACCGATCTTGGGCATGACCTGGGGAGTGGCCAGTCCGACTTCAAATTCGGTCCAGCCCCCTTCTATTCTTTCAATCAGGTCGTCTTCGCCAACGAAGTCCGCTCCAGCGGCACGCGCCTCTTCTCCTCCCTCAGCGCCGGCGAACACCACCACGCGGATGGTCTTGCCCATGCCGTGGGGCAGGCTGCAAACGCCGCGGATCATCTGGTCGGCGTGCCGGGGGTCTACGTTGGTCCTGATGTGTAGCTCAACGGTCTCGTCGAACTTAGCGGTGGATACTTCTTTCAGAAGATCCATTGCTTCTTTGGGCTCGTAGCTCTTTTCCGAGTCCACCCTTTCCGCGACGGCGCTGAATCGCCGGCTGTGTTTGACCATGGTTGCTAATCTCCTACCGCGATTCCCATGCTGCGGGCCGTGCCTGCTATGATGTTCATCGCCTCATCAACCGTGCCGGCGTTCAGGTCGGCCATCTTCGATTCGGCAATCTCTCTGAGTTGCTGCCGGCTAACATTACCCACGCTACCCGACCGGGCTTCGGAACTCCCCTTCTCCACTCCAGCCGCTTTGCGCAACATGTCCGAAGCCGGAGGGGTGCGGGTCACGAATGTGAAGGACCGGTCCTCGAAGACGGTGAGATGCACCGGTATGATGGTCCCTGCTTGGTTGGCGGTTTTGGCGTTATATTCTTTTACGAATCCCATGATATTGACGCCGTGTTGGCCCAACGCGGGACCCACGGGCGGGGCCGGTGTCGCCTTCCCGGCTTCTAACTGCAATTTGATGATGGCTCTAACTTTCTTCGCCAAAGGGGGCTCCTTAAGAGGCTCTCTTGGTTGGGTCCTTCGACAGGCTCAGGATGAGCGCAACGAGGTGACTTTCCGTGTTATGGATGTGGTGAGTTCGTCGAATCATTTGTTGCGAGGAGTTCTAGATTCGTTCTACCTGGAGGAAGTCCAACTCCACGGGCGTTTCGCGCCCGAAGAAAGATACCATAACCCGGACTTTCCCTTTGCCTTCGTCGACATCGTTGATGGAGCCGATGAAGTCCACAAAGGGACCTTCGGTGATCCGAACGGTTTCGCCGCGCTCCAGGCCGATATTCACGCGGGTGGGGTCCGAGTCCACCTGCTTAAGGATGTCCTCGATCTGCTTGTCTTCCAGCGGCACCGGCTTGGGCCGCTTGTCATGTTCATCCTCGGTGGAGACGAACCCGGTGACGCCTGGGGTGTTCCGAACGGCGTACCAACTTTCGTCGTCCATGGTCATTTGAACCAAGATATAACCAGGGAACAGCTTTTTGCGTTCCGAGCGCCTCTGGCCGTCCTTGAAGATTACCTCTTCTTCCGTGGGGACCAAAACCTCATTTATGCGGTCCTGCATATCCAGACTCTGAATGCGCAGGCGGAGATTTTTTTCAACCAGGTCTTCTTGCCCGGAGTAGGTATGTACGATATACCAACGCGGCCCTTGCGATTCTTCTGTTTCCGATGTGTTTCTTATAGTCATAATGCTATTTCCGATGCGGGGCAAACCGAAGGGGGCGGCGCGATGACGCGCCCCACGTTTTCTGGATGACGGTCTCCCGAGGTTCAGCCCGGACTTTTGGTTTAAAAGATTACCCGGGTGAATAACTCAGAGAAGACGCGGTCGAGGCCTCCCAAAAAGAACCCGGCTGCGATGGCCAATACGATGACCACCATAGTTAGGCGGGCAGTCTCTTCCCGGCTGGGCCAGACCGACTTGCGCAATTCACCATAGGTTTCCTGGAGGAAACCAACGGGATTGACGCGCTGGCCGCCGGCAGGTGCGGCGATTCGACCGCTACGCGTTGATGCCCTGGCCATCGGGGGTTACCTCACTTCGCGGTGGGTCTTGTGCGACCGGCACCTGGAGCAGTACTTTCTCAACTCCATCCGGTTCGGGTCGTTGCGGCGGTTTTTTGCCGTGGTGTAATTGCGCTCCCGGCAGTCGCCGCATTGCAGGGTGATGATTTGACGTACGTCAACTGTCTTTCTGGCCATGATTTATGACACCACCTTAGTGATTACGCCGGAGCCCACGGTACGTCCGCCTTCGCGAATGGCGAACCGCATCTGTTCTTCGATGGGCACAGGACTCATCAATTCGATTTCCATCTTAACGTTGTCCCCAGGCATGACCATCTCAACGCCCTCGGGCAGAGTGCATTCGCCTGTGATGTCGCTGGTTCGGATGTAGAACTGGGGTTTGTAGCCGGAGAAGAATGGTGTGTGCCGTCCGCCCTCGTCGCGGCTAAGGACGTATACCTCAGCTTCGGCTTTGGTGTAGGGTTTCATCGTTCCGGGCGCCACGAGAACCTGCCCACGCTCAACTTCTTCCCGGTCCACACCGCGGAGCAGGATGCCCACGGCATCTCCCGCCTCAGTGCTGTCCAGGTTCTTGTGGAACATCTCCAGGCCAGTGGCCACGGTTCCACGGACATCGCCCCACCGGATAATCTCAACCGGCGAACCCACTTTCAGGGTGCCGCGCTCGACCCGGCCGGTAACAACGGTGCCGCGGCCTTTGATGCCGAACACATCTTCAATGGGCATGAGGAACGGCCGGTCCGTTACCCGCTCAGGGATGGGAATATATTCGTCCATAACCTCGACCAGTTTCAGCACCTGCGCTACTGCTTCTTCGTCGCCCTCAAGGGCTTTCAACCCGCTCACGCGGACGACGGGCGTGTCGTCGCCGGGGAAGTTGTAGCGGTTTAAGAGGTCGCGGACCTCAAGCTCCACCAACTCCAGCAGTTCATCGTCGTCCATCATGTCGACCTTGTTCAGGGCTACGACAATCTTGGGCACCTCAACCTGGCGGGCAAGAAGGATGTGCTCCCGAGTTTGGGGCATAGGACCGTCAGGAGCGCTCACCACCAGGACCGCGCCGTCCATCTGGGCCGCGCCGGTAATCATGTTCTTGATATAGTCAGCGTGACCGGGGCAGTCTACGTGGGCATAGTGCCGGGTTTCCGACTCGTATTCCACGTGGGCAATGGCGATGGTTACGCCGCGGGCCTTCTCTTCCGGGGCGTTGTCAATGCTGTCCATGTCCAAGTAACTGGCCAATCCTTTATCGGCCAGCACCTTGGTAATGGCTGAAGTCAAAGTAGTTTTGCCGTGGTCTACGTGGCCGATGGTGCCTACATTCAAGTGGTCCTTCGACCGGTCAAATTGCTGTTTCCCCATCTTTAGGTGTCCTCCCTAGTACTCTTACTCGGGCCCTTTTTCTGGGCCGATTCTGGCTGGAGCCCAGAGGCGGGATTGAACCGCCGACCCCGTTCTTACCAAGAACGTGCTCTACCGCTGAGCTATCTGGGCTGAAAGATTAATGATGCCGATTTTCGTTATGCGATTCCGTGATCTAGCTCCGTCTGTTCAGTCCGGAATAATTGCGTTGGTGGAGGGGGCAGGATTCGAACCTGCGAAGCCCTTCCGGACGCCAGATTTACAGTCTGGTGGCTTTAACCACTCACCCACCCCTCCAGGCATAGAAATCTTCGCACATCAAACGGTCTCAGCGCAATCGTACGGCGACCTCTTTACTTCGCACCTGATTTGCCGGACCTTAATCCACCGAAAACCATGCCGACGGGACCGATTTTCAAGAGCCCCAGAGGGGATTCGAACCCCTAACCTGTCAATTACAAATCGACTGCGCTGCCGTTGCGCCACCGGGGCATCGATGACCCTGGTGATGGACTCAGCCTTATCCTGCCATACACTAAAAAATAGCCCCGCATTTGTGGGGCCATTTTGTAACCAGGAGTACAATGGAATTATATGAATTAGGCCTGGGAAAGTCAATCAAATTCACGCTGGGATTTACGAATTTCGGCGCACTCATTGCTGGAGCCAGCCGCCTTGACGACGCGAGTGCCATAATCTACACTTCCAGGCACGCACCGGCAGGTTGTTTTACCTCAGCCACAGCTATAAAAACTCCCCATACCAAGTTGTGATCAGCCGGCGCCGGTACCGCAAACCCGATGGACATAAAAGAATACATTAGAGACGTGCCCGATTTCCCTGAGCCGGGTATCATATTTAAAGACATAACCCCATTGCTGGGCGACGTCGAAGCCTTCGGTCACATCATCTCTCAGTTGGTGGAGCATTACCGGGATGCTGATTTCGACGTCATAGTACCGATCGAGTCACGGGGCTTTCTGTTCGGCGCGCCCTTGGCCCACGCATTAGGCAAGTCCATCGTTCCGGTCCGGAAGCCGGGCAAACTACCCTCGGCCACCCATTCCACGGAATACAGCTTGGAATACGGCAGCAACACGATGGAGATTCACGTGGACGGCATGGATAGTGGTCAGAAAGTCCTGATCATGGACGACTTACTGGCCACCGGCGGGACTCTGGCCGCCACCGCCCGGCTGGTGGAGATGGCCGGCGGCATAATCTCCGAAATATGCGTGATCATCGAACTGACGTTTTTGGAAGGCCGAAAGAACTTGACCGAGTACGACGTCTACTCGATGGTCCAGTATTGACGGGCCCAACCGATTAACTGGAGCGTATCGCCCTTCCCCTCGGCCGGAGCAGGCCAGTTCTCTCATGTACCGAGGAGACTCTCGACACAGTCGAGGTGGGAGCATCAACCCGCGAATTGGGTGTCCACCGGAAAACGGTTGTATCGACATAAGGAGTGATTCATGGCCAACCAGATCACTGTAGGCAACGTTGAGATTAAGTTTGTTCTAGACATGCTCCCGCCGCCCCGGGACCCTACGATGATGTTTCCCACCACTGAAACCCAGGATTGGGAGCCGTACCACGAGGCGCTGGAAGACTGCCAACTGCAACTGTACTACGGCCATTTCTACCTGCGCAGCCAAGGACAGACTATTATGGTGGACACCGGCATGGGGCCCGGTCCCCATCCCAGCCGCGAAAACCGCACCGGAGATATGCTGAACCAGCTCAAGATTTCCGGGGTCAACCCCGAAGACGTAGACCTGGTGCTCATGACCCATCTGCATATCGACCATGTCGGCTGGAATTTGGATTACACCAGCGGTGAGCCCAAGCCCTACTTCCCCAACGCCCGTTATCTGGCGCCACGGTTGGACTGGGAGCACTTCATTAAACCGGAGTTTGCGGCCAACGCTCCATGGGTCGAGTACAGTGTGATACCCCTTGAGGGCATGGGCCTGTTGGAACTGATCGATGATGGCCACGTTGTCAACGACGAGGTGACGGCCATCTCCACGCCGGGCCACACGCCCGGCCACATGGTTTTCAACATCACCTCTCAGGGCGAAAAGGCGATAGTGGTGGGCGACCTTTTGCATAGCAAGGTTCAGGTGGAACGGCCGGAATGGACTGCCGGGGTCGATACCGACAAAGCAGCCAGCCAAAGCAACCGGAAGATGATTTTAGACCGGGCCGAATCGGAAGACATCGTCATCGCCGCCGGTCACTTCCATCCAGACGACCACATCGGCAAGGTGGTCCGGATGGACGGCAAGCGGTACTGGCAGGTTACCAAGTAACCTGGTGGGTAACCTGCTGGCCGTATCCAACCTGGAGACACCATGAGCGCGGACGACAAGACCGAAAACGGAAGCAATAATCTGGACCAAGCCGCCAACGAATTCCGGCAGCGCTACTATGGTCCCGGTAACAACCCGGTCCCGCCGGCCGCCATGGCCGAGTTGGCGCCGGAAGTGATGCGCCTGGTGGACTCGGTCATCTATGGTGAGATCTATAACCGCCCAGCCGTAGACCTGAAAACCCGAAGCCTCTGCACCATCGCGGCGCTGGTGGTGCTGGGCCACAGCCCCTTGATGATCAAGCGGCATATCTCAGGCGCCTTGCACATCGGCGTCACGCGGGAAGAGATATCGGAGATCATTGCCCAGATGGTCTTCTATGGCGGCATGCCGGCGGCGGTCACCGCCTTCCGGATGGCCAAAGAAGCCTTCGACGAATCACCCGACGACTCCCTGGCGCCTCCGGAAGCCCGTTCAACTGTCCAGTACAAGGAAGACAGCGAGGACTCGAACTACGGCGTTGCCCCTCCACCGGAACCGGCCGAGGAATCTGAACAGGAAGAAAAGCCTCCTCTGAGGGCTCCCGAACAGCCTCCGATGACGGCCCAGCGGCCCCCAGGTCCGGCGGATCGACGCCCATCTGACCGAAGTAGGAGAGAACGCGATGAAGTTAGGTTTCATCGGGACCGGCAACATGGGGAATCCCATGGCGGCCAATCTAATCAAAGCAGGCCATCAGTTAACCGTTCACGACCTGCGGCGGGAGGCCGCAACCAACCTGCTGGAGATGGGCGCCGATTGGGCGGACAGCCCAAAGGAGGCCGTGCCGGGCAACGAAGCGGTGTTCACCAGCCTTCCCGTGCCCCGGGACGTGGAAGCGGTGGTCCTGGGCGAAAACGGAATCCTGGAAGGGGCAAGTAGCGGCTCGGTCTTCTTCGACCTCTCCACCAACTCGCCCACCATGGTGCGCCAGCTTCAAGAGACCTGCGGCGCAAAGGGCGTGACGCTATTGGATTCTCCCGTGAGCGGAGGCGTCTACGGCGCGGCGGCTGGGACGCTGGCGGTCATGGTCGGCGGAGACAAGGCGACTTTCGACCGCTTCAAGCCGACTCTGGAGGCCATTGGCACTCACGTTGTCTACTGCGGCGACATCGGCAATGGGTCGGTTTGCAAGATCTGCAACAACTTGATGAGCATGGGCACCGGCGTCCTGTTGGCGGAGGCCCTGACCCTGGGCGTCAAGGCCGGGGTTGATCTGGGAATATTGGCCGACGTGATTAACAATAGTTCCGGCGGTTCCAAACGCCTCCTGGAGAAGTTTCCCCGGTACCTTTTCAAGGGTAACTTCGAGCCCGGATTCGCCACCGCCCTGGCGGCCAAAGACGTCCGTTTGGCGACCGACCTAGGCCGGGAATACGGGATACCCATGGAGCTTGCCAACCTGGTGGATCAGCGCCACGTGGAGGCCATGTTCCGCGGCTGGGGTCCAGAGGACTCCGACGCCGTGGCCAAGATTCAGGAAGAAAAGTCCGGGGTGCAACTCCGGCTGCTACACTAGGCGGCGAGGCCGGCATTAAGCCAGTACGTTTTATCCAGTAGACCTTTTTTCGGAGGACAGAATGACTACCAACAACATGGAACGGTCCAAGATTGTGGAATCCAGCGACACCGTTGAGGCCATTGAGGAATGTTACCGGCTGGGGTGGAGCGACGGACTGCCGGTGGTGCCGCCCGTGGACTACAAAGTTAGGGAGATGCTGGAGATGTCCGGGCTCACCGGCGAAGAGGAGATCGTCTCCTTGGAGATGCGGAACCGGGTGTTGACCTCAGAGAATGTGGCGGCCAACGCTGTGATGGCGGGCTGTCTTCCGGAATATTACCCGGTATTGGCCACCACGCTAAAAGCCCTGGAAGAAGAGAAGAACTTTGTCCACATGGCCTCGGCGTCAACTAGTTCTCCGGCCATCTTGATGTTGCTGAACGGGCCGGTTCGGGACCAGATCGGCGCAAATTACAAAGACGGGCTCCTGGGGCCGGGCAACCGGGCCAACGCCGTACTGGGCCGGGCCATCCGCCTTTGCTTCATGAACGGCTTCGACGCCCGTCCGGGCACGCTGGACCGGGGCACCTTGGGCAACCCCAGCAAGTACACCCTGTGCTTCGCCGAAAACGAAGAGGACTCCCCTTGGGAGCCGATGCATGTCGCCCGCGGGTTTGATAAAGAAGACAGCACAGTGACCGTGGCGGTGGCTTATAACCCCATCACCGTGAACAACGCCTACGGCCACACCGGCGAGTCCATCCTTGCCGCCATCGCCGACACGCTAAAGTCGGCCTCCATGGCCTTTCGGTTTCCGTCACAGTGGGTGTTGGTCATTGGTCCGGAACACGCCATCACCTTGAATGACGACGGCTGGACCAGAAAAGGCATTCAGGAATACATGATGGAGAACGCGGCCCGCCCCCAAAGCGAACTCATCCGGTTGGGCATTGCGCAGGGCCCGGAGCGCGAAGGCGACGATAAGATCATCCGCCGCTGCGCCCAGGACACGGAGGATATCCTGGTGCTTATGGGCGGCGGCACCGGCGGAAGGAACAGCGCCATAATCGACACCACCCGGTTCAAGATCAGGACCCGCAAGATAGAAGTTCCCTCGGGTTAACGCGGAACTTGCCACTGAGAAGTTTTAGATTCGTGGCAGAATGCTGACCGAGGTGCTCCGTAGTGTTGCATGGATCATGCTAGTGATAAAATCCATGGAAAAGGTGCATTGACATGGCGAACATAGCGGAGCGGATCACCGTTGATCCTGAACAATGTGGCGGAAGGCCGTGCATACGAGGCATGCGCATCCGAGTGGTTGAGGTCCTAGACCTTCTCGCAACTGGGCTCACCCACGAGGAGGTGCTATCAGAATTGCCTGATCTGGAAGCCGAGGATATTCCGGCCTGTTTGCGGTTCGCTAGTCAGCGGATCGACCACCCTGTAGTTGCCGCTTGATTCTGTGGATCGATGCCCAATTGTCGCCCCAAATAGCAAGCTGGATAACTGAATTCTGCGGCGTTGAGGCACATCCGATATCCGAATCGGGGATGCTTCACGCGAAGGATAGGGAGATTTATACCGCCGCGCAGGAAGCGGGTACAGTAATCATGACCAAAGATAGCGATTTCCCGCAACTGCTCGAGCGCATCGGCCCCCCACCTCAAGTAATTTGGATTACCTGCGGTAACACTTCGAATGCCCGACTCCGACGGATTCTACAAACCACACTACCAACCGCGCTGAAACTTCTGGAACAAGGCGAGCCTTTGGTCGAGATCAGTAACGCGCAATGACCGGCGGTCTTCCAGGCCGCCTGATCTGGCGCTAATCCAGGCGGCAAGTGTCTTGCATAATGCAGGCCCTGGTGTATGATTAGGGGAATCAAATCTTCTGGCTATTCGGGCCGCAGAGAGCGGAGACTAAAGAAAGTCTGGGAGGAATCATGGCTGAGACCGTTACCGTTAGAAACATGAGGCTGGTCAACCCCACCGGCACCGACCTATCCTCTGGCGATTTCCACCTGAACGAGCGCCCCGACACCCTTTCTGGGAAGACTTTGGGGCTGTTGGAGAATTCCAAAGCCAACTCGGATAAGGTCCTTCACGAACTGGGCCAGATGCTGAAAGAGAAGTACGACATCAGGGACATCGTCTACTTTAACAAGCACTCGGCTTCCCTGCCCACCAAGCCCGATGTGGTCCAGGACATGCTGAACAAGGTGGACATACTCATCACCGGGATTGGTGATTGAGGCTCCTGCAGTTCGTGCAGTGTGCACGACGGAATCGAAATGGAGCGCCTGGGTCTGCCGACCGCATCCATCATCACCCACGTTTTCAACAACACCGCGAAGGCCATGACCCGCATGATGGGCGTGCCAGACTTCGAGTACATCGTCGCCGAGCATCCCCTTTCTAGTCTGACGGATGACCAATGCCGGGAACGGGCCGAGACCCTTCTGCCCGATGTTGAGCGCATTCTTCTTGGCAGTTCGGTAGCAAAGACGGTCTAGACCGCTTACGTAGCGGTAAGAGCATCCAAAGGGGCGTCCTGGCCATCGGGATGCCCCTTTTTCTTTTGCCCAGTCCTTGCTCTGCCGGCGCTGTAATCGTGTATCCGGGTGCTGTTTTTCGGTTGAATCACCCTGGGGCGTGTGGTACCATCCCGCTGATTGTTACTGATTTCACGAACGGCGGTTCTTCGCAATTTCTCCACGCCCAAGCCCGATCGATCAGGAGCCCAATCCATGAGTGGGCTAGAACAGCGGATCCACGACGCAGTCCACAGTCAGTCCCAGCCGACCGTTACCGTACTGTCGTCCCTGCTCGCCGTCGAAGATGAGTTGGGTTTCATTCCCAAGGAGGCGGTCGAGTTCGTTGCCGAATTCTCCAACACCACGGTCAACGATGTTTGGGCGGTGGCCTCTTTCTATCCCAATTTCCGGTTTGTGCCTCCCGCCGAACACGTCGTGGAAGTCTGCTGGGGCGCTTCCTGCCATCTTGTTGGGGCCATGGGAGTGGTCAAATCGGTCCTGGAAACAGCCGGCCTTGATGCCGAGGGCGACACGCCGGACATGCGTCTAACCGTGAAGCTCAACACCTGTCTCGGGGCCTGCTCTCAGGCTCCCGTGATGTCCCTGGACCACCACTTGGTTGGAAGAATCACCCCCGAGACAGCCACTAAGAAAGTAGCCAATCTTCTCGGCCAGGATACCCATGGCGCCTAGTTTCTTGGAAGTGGGCATTGAAGCCCAACGGCGGTGGCAAGAACTTACCGACGGCGACAGTCCTTGGCTACGGATCGGAACAGCCCTCTGTGGCGAAGCAGCCGGTGCTGACGCCGTGTTGGCGGCCTTGGAAGCGGCCCTGGAAGCTCAGGGCGCCGCTGCTCAGGTAAGCCGCGTAGGTTGCCTGGGCCTCTGTTTCGCCGAACCTCTTTTGGATGTGCTGCTTCCGGGTGGGCACCGGGTTTTCTACGGCAACGTGGACCCGGATAACGTGGCCGAGATCGTGTCCGCCCACGTCTTGGGAGGCAGGCCCGTTACGTCTCTCGCTCTTGGCTACTTGGCTCAGGAAGAGAGCGCCGCGCCGCTGCCCGAAGGCATCCCTGACCTAAACCAGCACCCCATGCGGATCTGGGAGAACCGGATCGCCCTCAGGAACGCCGGCAACGTTGACCCCCTGGACATTTACCAATATGTGGCCAACGGAGGCTACCAATCCCTTCACAAAGCCCTAACCAACCTGACCCCCGAAGAAACCCTGGAAGAAGTGAAGACGTCTGGGCTCAGGGGCCGTGGCGGCGCCGCTTTTCCAACTGCCACCAAGTGGAGTTTCTTGGCCGGAAACCCGGCGACAGAGAAGTACGTCCTCTGTAATTGCGAAGAGGGCGACCCAGGGGCTTTCAACGACAAGAATATCTTGGAAAGCGACCCCAACACCCTGCTAGAAGGGGTAATCATCGCCGGCTATGCCACCGGCGCCAGCAAGGGCTACATCTTCATTCGCCACGGACACGACGGCCCCATCGACCGCTGCCGCGCCGCCGTTCGTCAGGCCCAGGAATTGGGTCTACTGGGCGAGAACATCATGGGTTCCAATTTCAGCTACGACGTGGAGGTCGCTCTGACCGGCGACTCCTACGTGGCCGGTGAAGAGACGGCGCTTATGGAGGCCATCGAAGGCAAGAGAGCCATGCCCAGGTTCCGCCCGCCATTTCCCGCCCAAGTGGGGCTCTTCGGCAAGCCGACCAACATCAACAATGTCAAAACGCTGGCCTACGTCCCAGAGATAATCTCTAAGGGAGGCGAGTGGTTCGCCGGGATCGGCCATGACACGAGCACCGGTACTGCCATCCTCTGCCTGTCGGGTTCCCTGAACTACACCGGGATGATAGAGGTCCCCCTGGGCATCAACCTGAAAGACGTGATCTTTGAGGCGGCCGGTGGAGCGCCGGGCGGTAAGGCCTTGAAACTCCTTCAAACCGGAGGGCCCTTGGGCGGTGTGCTGGGGGCGGATAACATCGACCTGTTGTTGGACTTTGAGGTGCTGAGAAGTGCCGGGGCCATCATGGGTTCCGGAGGTATAATTGCCGCCGACGAGACCACCTGCGTCGTCGACCTTACCCGATCACTGATCGCATTCTGCCAGTACGAGTCCTGCGGCAAATGTTTCCCATGCCGGATGGGCATGAGCCACCTCTTAGAGGTTCTGGAGCGTATCTGCTGCCTAAAAGGGTCAGAAGAAGACCTGACCCTGATGCGGAGCATCGGCGAAAACATGCAGGCCGGCTCCCTCTGCGGCCACGGCCAACTGGGCTTCAATCCGGTGTCCTCGGCATTGCGCTATTTCGGGCCCGAGTTTGAAACGCACATTGTGGACCGGGAGTGCCCCACCGGGACCTGCTCCATGCCCCGGTTCTCGCCGGTGGCCTCCCGCCGCTAACCCGATCCTACAGATGCCCGGCCCGGCCGATGAGCGCCAGACCGGTAAACGATAGAGGCACCTTAATGGCCGACGACATCACCATCAGCTTTGATGGACGAGAGGTTAAGACCCAGCCAGGCAAGATGGTGCTGGAAACGGCCATCGAGGCTGGGGTCTACGTCCCATACCTTTGCTTTCACCCCGGGATGAAGCCCTACGCCGCCTGCCGGATGTGCGTTGTCAGCGTGGAGGGCCAACGCGGCTTTCCCACCTCCTGCACCCTGCCCGCAGCCGATGGTATGAAGGTCCAGACCGCGTCCACCGAGGTTAACGACCTGCGCCGGTCGGTTATGGATATGCTGATCGCCGAACATCCCAGCGGCTGCCTCACCTGTCACCGGGTCGACATCTGCGGCCCGACCGACGTATGCCTGCGCCACGTCTCGGTCAATGACCGCTGTGTCACCTGTCCCAAGAACGAGCGGTGCGAGCTTAAAGACACGGTCCGTTATCTGGGGATGAACCTGGAATCGCCTCTGAATTACAAGTACCGGAATATTCCTCTAGAAGTGGCTGATCCCTTCTACGACCGCGACTACAACCTGTGCATCGTCTGCGGACGCTGCGTCAACGCCTGCGAGCAGTTGCGTGGCGACGATGCGATCGCATTCACCGAGCGCAGTGGTCAGGCGCTGGTGGGCACCTCGTTCGGCACCTCTCTGTTGGAGTCGGGTTGCGAGTTTTGTGGCGCATGCATCGATGTCTGCCCGGTAGGCGCGTTGGTCGAACGGGACCACAAGTGGGACAAACCGCGCAAGGTGGAGCGCACGATCTGCCCTCTCTGTCCGGTGGGTTGCCAGTTGAATGTGGAGTACGATGGAGATGGGAAGCTGATCCGGGTTGTGCCAGAGATCAACTCTCCCGCCAACCACGGCCAGGCCTGCTTCAAGGGTAAATTCGGACTGCAATTCGTAAACGATACCAACAGGTTGCAGTCGCCCCTTATCCGCCGCGACGGCCAACTCGTCGAGTCGACCTGGGACGAAGCTTTGGAAGTCGTGGCCGCCCGGCTAGCCGAATATTCCGGTGAAGCGTTCGCCTTTCTCACCTCGCCCAACAGCACCAATGAAGAGCACTACCTGGCAGAGAAGTTTGCCCGCACCGCCATGAAGTCCAACAACATCGACCAGACCTCCAACATTCAGCCCGAGTTGACTCTGGGGTTGGAACAATCCTTGGGCATCGCCGCGGCCACCAATTCCATCTGGGAACTGGAGCGATCGAGCTGCATCTTGGTTTTCAGCAGCAACGTCACCGAGGAACATAACGTGGTGGGCGTGCCCATAAAACGGGCGGCGCGGAAGAACGCCAAACTGGTGGTCATCGATTCAAGGGAAGTGGAGTTGACCCGCTACGCTCACCTCTGGTTACGCCCGGCGCCCGGCACCGAGCAATTATTACTGGGCGGATTGTTGAAATCCGTGATCGACCAAGGTCTCCAGAAAGACGAATGGCTGGCCGAGAATTGCGAGAGTCCTGCCACCCTCAACTACGCCCTCAGCGCCCTGGACTTGACAGAAATCTCGAAAGTAACCCAGGTGGCCGCTTCGGACATCGCCGAAGCGGCGCGATTGTATGGAGAGGCTGAAACCGGGGCATTGGTCTACGCCCTGGACAATATTCAGCCCCTGTTGGCCAGGGACTGCGTTCTGTCGTTGGTGAACCTGGCTTTGGTGACTGGAAACCTGGGCAAGACGGGGGCGGGGATCTACCCCATGCGCTCCGGCGCCAACGAGCAGGGCGCCTGGGATGTGGGCTGCGTGCCTGACCGGCTACCAGGGTACCGCCGCGTCTCCGACCCCAATGACCGACAGGAGGTCGAGGCGATCTGGGACACGACCATCCCCGAGACACCTGGACTGCGCCTGGCCCAGATAATCGAGGGCGCCAGAGAAGGCCGAATCAAGTCCGCATTCATCATCGGAGACAGTCCCAATTTCTCGAACGGCAAGCTGGGAGACGGACTGGCCGGCCTGGACAACCTGGAATTTCTGGTGGTCTGCGACTCTTTCCTGACCGCCGCTGCCCAAAGGGCCGATGTTGTTTTGCCCAGAGCGACCTTCGCCGAGAAAGACGGCACATTCACCAATCTGGAGCGGCGCGTCCAACGGCTGAAGCCAGGAAAAGACCTGCCTGAGGGAGGCTCGCGTCCCGAATGGCGGGTGATCTGCGACGTGGCCCATAAGATGGGAGCGCCAGGCTTTCTAATGGCGTCGCCCTCTGAGACAATGGATGAAATAGCCCGTGTGGCGCCGGTATACGCGGGAATTTCCTACCGGGGCCTGGCGAACCAAGGAGGCCTGGTATTCAAGACCGACCTGACCAGCCCGCAACCGACCCAGGTGATGTACGCCAGCCGGGAAGACCGGGGATTACAGTGGCCAGTGCAGAGCGGGGGGACGGGCACGCCAATCTTGTATGAACGTGGTTTTAGCGACCGAAGGGCGGAGCCAGTCACGCCAGCATTTGTGGCGGTTGAGAATGGAACGGACCCCGATTTCCCGCTCTGGTTCGTGCCTGGAAGGGTCCTGCTGCAGCAAGAACGGGAGATTAACATCATCAAAGGACGCCGCAACACCATCCAGAGGGATGAGTTCGTTGAGATTAACCCCGCCGACGCCGCCGCATGGTCCATTGAGGAGGGCGCCAAGGTGGAGGTGAATATGGTGATCGGCAGGCTGGCTGGGTTGGCCCGGATCAACGAATCCGTTCCCATCGGCGTTGTTGCCTCGACTTCCCTTTTTGGCCAATTGGCGGTGGACCTGCAAAGTTCCGAAGAAATGGAGCCCGCAACACGTGTGCCGGGACTGGACATCCGCCTGGCCCGCATCAGCAAAATTGATTAGGCGAAATTAGATATAGTTTACGACTCGGCTCCAAAGCCGAGCAGCGATAACCAAAGGCACGAATCCAAGGAGTAGTAATGGCAGAGGTAATAACCACGGGTCAGGCCGGCCCTCCGGACCTGACTCCCAACCCAGCGTTTCCCACGGCCAGGCTGGTCGAACGCCGGGATCTGACCGAAGACCTGATGGTCATCAAATTGGAACCGTCTGTGCATTTCAACTTCAAACCTGGTCAGTATTGCACCCTGGGATTGGGCGAAATAGAACGCGCGTATTCAATAGTCTCGGCCCCTTACGAGAAATATCTGGAGATATTCGTGGAGTTGGTGCCCGACGGCGAACTGACCCCCCGCATGTGGGAGTTGAAGATTGGCCACTGCATGTCAGTCCGGCCAAGGGCCAAGGGCATATTCACCATGGACCGGAAGATGCACCACCACTATATGCTCTCCACCGTCACCGGCGTCGCCCCATCGATGAGCATGGTTCGCCAATACCTCCACGACGGAGTCGACGAAGGGCACGTCTTCTATATCATGTACGGCGCCAGCTACGCCGATGAATTGACCTACGATGTGGAATTCAATAAGTTGGCCGAAAAATACCCGGACACAGTGAAGTTCGTCCCCACGGTCAGCCGGCCCACCGAGGCCAGAAACTCATCGTGGCAAGGCGTAACCGGCCGGGTTAACTCCATTGCAGAGGAGTACCTGGAAAAGTTCGATCTTCCCAAGGACGATACCAAGGTTTACGCCTGCGGCCACCCGGGAATGATTGAAGACGTGAAAGAGAAACTAGTGTCCAAGGGCTGGAACTTCATCGAAGAGCGATTCTGGAAACCCTGATCACGGTGTAGCAGTCATATATTCACGCCGGTCGCCGGTAATAAGCGGTGACCGGCAGCCGCTCCCGTCGTCTAAGAAATGGGAGTAGAATGGCCGGTGTAATCAAATAGGCCCTGGGCAATCCACGGGGAGCGGTTGGGTAGTGACGCCGATTCGCCGCCAATATCTGAAGATCAAGAACGCCCACCCGGATGCGATTTTGCTATTCCGGATGGGCGATTTTTACGAGACCTTCGACGACGACGCCGTACTTGCCGCCAAAGAGCTTGAGATTACCCTAACCTCCCGGAGCATGGGCAAGGGACTGCGCGTGCCTCTGGCCGGGGTGCCGGCCCATTCCCTGGACAACTACCTGGCCCGCCTGATCAAGAAGGGCCACAAAGTAGCCATCTGCGAGCAGCTCTCCGACCCGGCGGCGTCAAAGGGGTTGGTCGACCGGGACGTGGTCCGCGTGATCACTCCGGGCACTGTACTCGAGTCCTCCATCTTGGACCAAAAGACCAACAATTACTTGGCCGCAGTGGCCGAGGGCGTTGGGCGTGTGGGCCTGGCTTACGTGGACATCTCCACCGGCGAGTTCTCGGCCACCGAGCTGGCCTCCCATGAGCTGCTTCTGGAATTGGAGCGCATTGACGCCGCGGAGGTCCTGGTTTCGGACTGGGAAGAGCCTCCATCATGGACGAACTCAGGAAGCAACGGGGCTGGGCTTAAATTCGAACTGACGCCGGTGGAGTCCAAGTCTTTCCAAACTGATGAGTCCCGCCAGGCGCTGCTGTCCCACTTCGGAATCTTCACGTTGGAGTCCTTCGGCTGCGAAGGCATGGACCTGGCAGTTGCCGCCGCCGGGGCCATCGTGGGATACCTGGCCCGGACCCAAAAGGCCGCCAAACTTCAGCTTTCCAACCTCGCTATCTACTCCACCGGCAGCTTCATGGCTTTGGACTCCCAGACCCGCCGCAACCTGGAATTATTCGCTGCGGGACGCGACGAGAGCAAGGAGCTCTCCTTGCTGGCGGCCCTGGACCGCACCAAGACCCCCATGGGCGGCCGGTTGCTGCGCCAGTGGCTGGGCCAACCGTTGCTGGACCTGCCAGAGCTGGAACAGCGCCTCGACGCGGTGGACCACTACTATCAGGATGGGCTCAAGCGTGTGGCTACAATCTCATCTTTGGCCCGGGTTGCCGACCTGGAACGCATAGTCGGGCGCATCGTCTCAGGTGCGGTATTGCCCAGGGAGTTGATTGCCTTGAAAGACGGGTTGGGGGCGTTACCCAGCTTGAGGGAACCGTTGGACGGCCCAAATCTGGACTGGCTCCTGGCGCAATTGAGCCCATTGCCTGATGTGTGTTGCTTGATACAAGACTCCATCGCCCCGGACCCGGTTGGCGTTGTGGGCGACGGAAACGTCATAAATCCTGGGTTTTCTCCGGAGATGGACGAGCTGAAGAGCGCCTCCTCCAACGCCCGGCAGTTCATCGCCGGATTGGAACAGAGAGAACGGGAGCGGACCGGGATTAAGGGCCTGAAGGTGGGGTATAACCAAGTCTTCGGCTACTACATCGAGGTAAGCAAGTCCAACATCGATAATGTGCCTGACGACTACATACGCCGTCAGACCCTGACCAACGCCGAGAGGTATATAGTCCCAGAGTTGAAGGAATACGAGTCCCTCGTGTTAAATGCCCGGGAGCGGCTTGAGGAGGCAGAACGGGCGGTCTACCGCCGTGTCTGCGCCCAACTGGCCGAATCAGCCGCTGCCATCAGCCGGGCCGCCGGCGCCATCGCTAGGATTGACGTTTTCTCTGGCCTGGCCAGCGCTGCGGTCGAGAATAGTTACGTCCGGCCCTCGTTGGACCTGGGCGCCGCCATCAAGATCAAGAACGGCCGCCACCCGGTGGTAGAGCGGGTGTTGGACACAGGCGCTTATGTGCCCAACGACCTTAACCTAGCCAACGACGACACCAGAGTGATGGTGTTGACCGGGCCGAACATGGCTGGCAAATCCACCTACATCCGGCAGGCGGCAATCATCACGCTGATGGCCCAGATAGGTTGCTTTGTCCCGGCTTCGGAGGCGGCCATCGGCCTGGTGGACCGCATCTTCACCAGGGTCGGATTGCAAGACGACTTGGCCACCGGCCAGTCCACATTCATGGTCGAGATGGTGGAGACAGCGGCGATCTTGAGCCAGGCCACACCCCGATCTCTGGTGATTCTAGACGAGATCGGCCGGGGCACCAGCACCTACGACGGGCTGTCCATCGCCCGTTCGGTGATCGAGCATATTCACAACGATCCCAGGCTGGGGTGCAAGACCCTTTTCGCCACCCACTACCATGAACTCACCGGGCTGGCTGCCATCCTTCCCGGCGTGCGAAATTACAGCGTCGCGGTGACCGAAGAGGGCAGCAAGGTGGTGTTTCTCCACCAAATCGTGCCTGGAGGCGCAGACAAGAGCTACGGCGTACACGTGGCTCAACTGGCCGGATTGCCTCAGGGGGTAATCAACCGCGCCTGGGAAGTGCTGGCCGAATTGGAGGACCAAAGCGAGGAGAACGGCCGACGGCGTAGCCGCCGCCATGGCCAGCCGAAAGGAGAACCGGCGCAACAGATGCCGCTATTTAGTGGTGACCAGAAGCTGCAGGGGTTGCTCCAGGAACTGGACATTCCCAACCTGACGCCTATTCAGGCCATCAATAAACTTTACGAACTCCAAGAAAGGGCCCGGGATCAGGCCTGATCCCGTCTTCCCTTCGTTCTGCGCCATCCATCGCTGAGCTATCCCCTTAATATCCTTATCGCTTACGTGTCCAATGGCATCAAGCCAAACGGATGTCGGCCAATAGACACGTTCGTAGCATTAGGACCGGTTGGGTTCGCAAACCCTTAAAGAAGAAGGCCGAGACCTGCACCCAAAAAATTGGAGGGTCCCGCCCCGAAATTAAGCTGCTCGTAGATTGCCCTCGTCAAGAATGGCGCGCAAGCGCCCCAAGTCAAAAGGTTTTAGCATGATTGCGAACGGCTCGGATTTAAGGATTTCATCCATATTCTTGGAGTCTGGGGACCCGGTGATGATAACCACTTGGGCAGAAGCATCTTTGCGGCGTATTTTTTTGAAAGTCCGGGCGCCGCTCATGCCTGTCAACATGAGGTCCAAGAAAATCAGGTCGAAAGATTGATCAACTAACTCGGCCAAGGCCGCTTCTCCTGAATCAACGGCTACCGTTTTCCAATCGCGCGTTTGCAGAACTCCGGTCAACACTGCCCGTATCGAAGCGTCATCATCCACCACCAGCGCTGACGGGGGGCGGTTTCCAGGCAAGGCGGCAAATGTTCCATTACCGACCCTGCGAATTATGTAACCCTCGCGGCTCAATTGATTTAAAGCGTTTTTCAATGTGTTGAACGCGACGTGGTGTTCCTTAGCAAGGTCGTGCTGGGGGGGAAGCCGGTCTCCCGCCGAGTACACGCCGCCCAGAATCTCTTGGCGGATCGCGTCTGCTACTGTCATATACCGGAATTTGGATTTCATTATTCGATTGCGGTACGTTTTTGAGATGAAGCGCTAGATAACCGAAAATAACGGCAAAAGAATACTAGTATTGGGCTCTACCGTCAAATCGTGGGAAAATTGGCTAATTCAAAGCAAGCGGCGTTCTGATACTCGCGGTTGGAATTGCGCACAACGCAACGGGGCAACATCCGCTTCCGATGTGCTGCTGATCCAGCCGCCCAGCATCCCCTGGCACTAGGGAACATTGACGGTCTTTCCGGGCGTATGAGATCTCAACCCGCCTCTCTACCCAGGGTCTCTACCAATGATATAGCCGTTGCTAGTACAATACTCAAGGTGGGACGGTGCGGGTTTTCTGTGGTTGAGACCGTCTCTTTGTTGCATAGTTTAGGGGGAGGATTCGCCCCCCGATCCTTCCGCAGGTGGAGGAGGCCAAATTGAGCCAGACTATTGAGTTTTACTGGTGGCCCCGTTGATCGACGTGCCGTAAAGTGAGAGAGTTGCTCTTACAAAAAGGCCTTGAAGTATCAGACCGGGATTTCTTTAAGGATGCCTTAAGCGAGGCAGAGATCCGGGATCTGGCATCCATGGCTGACACCCAGAGCATCTTCGCCCGGCGAAGTCCCAGCCTTAAGAAATTGGGATTGGCAGATAAAGACCTCTCGGACGACGAGATGATTAAGCTGATGCTGCAGGAGCCCAAATTGGTGCGCCGGCCCCTGCTCCGGGTGGGCGGCAAACTGATGATCGGCGGCGGGAGTGCCGCCGTGGAAGAGGCCATCGCCGAAGCCGGATAGGGACTGTTTGGGAAGAACAGGTTCCCGTGGATTATTTGGAATAACCGTCTAGGTGGAACAATGAAATCGGTGACAACCTGGGCTATAATCGGAAGCCGTAAATGTGATTTGCCAAGAAACTCTAGACCAAAAGGGCCCGATACCCGCCAATGAAGATATTCTTCGATGTGGACTACACTATCCTCGGGTTGGATAATAGCCTGAGGCCGGATACGAAGGAAACTTTCCAGGCACTGTTGGACGAGAACCACGAGATTTATATCTGGTCAGGGATGGGTGAGCGTTGGGAAGTCGTCAACAAATTCGAATTGAACCCCTTTGTCAGCGGCGTGTACGAGAAGCCCACACACCACTTTCACGAACGTCTGGAAGAGTTGGGCGTGCCCTTCGAACCCGACTTTGTCATCGACGACTACCCGGAGGTGGTCGCGGCCTTTGGCGGGGTGTGGGTCCCGCCATACTTCTTCAAACGGTCCGTCGACACAGAGATGCAACGCATTTATCGCATCGTCTGCGATTTTTCCGCCACGGGCGCCTCGGAAGACAAACAGTACCGCAAGAAGGGCTCAATCGTTCCCCTCTTCTGACCTTGTCACGGTCAGGGGCTCGTTGGCCGGGGGGCGTCCATGTCCATTAAAGTCCTCCCCCGGGACCTGGCCGCCAAGATTGCCGCTGGCGAGGTGGTTGAACGTCCTGCGTCGGTGGTCAAAGAACTGGTTGAAAATTCAATCGATGCTGGGGCCAGCCAGATCACGGTGGAGATCAAGGCCGGCGGAGTGGAGCAGGTCAAGGTCATCGACGACGGCCACGGCATTCCCGCCGAAGAGGTGGAAATTGCCTTCCAGCGTCACGCCACCAGCAAGATAGACCGCCAAGAGCAATTGGACGCTATTGCCACCTTGGGGTTCCGTGGCGAAGCCCTCCCCAGCATCGCCTCCGTCTCACGCACCGTATTGACCTCCCGCCAACCCCTCAACCCCGGAGGGTTCCGTATGGAACTACTCTGGGGAGAACCGGTGTCTTCGGGCGGCCAGGGCGTCTCTCCCGGAACCGCCGTAGAGGTCTCAGACCTGTTCGGCAACCTGCCCGCCCGGCGCAAATTCTTGCGGTCTTCGTCAGCGGAAACCTCCCGTATTCAGGAACTGGTCAGCCGCTACGCCCTGGTCTTTCCGGGGATACGTTTTCAGCTGACGGTGGACGGCCGTGTCTCGTTCACCAGTCCCGGAAACGGCCTTCCCAGGGAAGCCCTCTTGGCGGTGTATGGCCCCCAGGCGGCAACGGCCATGCTGGAGGTCCACGGGGATGACCCGGAAAGCGGTTACCAGGTGGACGGTTTCGCCGGCGCGCCCAGCCTGACCAGGGCCAACCGTACCTACATGACCTTCTTCATAAACCGGCGCTGGGTCCAAAGCCGGATGCTTTCCTTCGCGGTGGAAGAGGCTTATATGGGTCTACTTCAGGTGAAACGCTACCCCCTGGCCGCGTTAAACATCAGCATCCCTTATGACCACGTGGACGTTAACTCCCACCCGGCCAAACGAGAGGTGCGATTCAGGGACGAGAGCCGCGTGTTCTCCACAGTCCAGCGAGCGGTGCGGGCGGTATTGGTGGCCGATTCGCCGGTCCCGTCTCTCTCTCCACCCTCGGACTTAGACCATCCGGCGGCGGTGGCCCCGTCATTCTTCCCTAGAAGCGCCTTTGGGGGCGTCCGGAACGGCGGCGGAATGGCCGAATACGCCGGAGGAGGTTTGGGGGGCCCAGCCGATGCGGCCTTCCCCAGCCAGCCTGCGCCGCCCCTAAAAGTTGTGGGCCAACTCAAGCTCACCTACATCGTGGCGGAGGGGGCTGAGGGTATGTTTCTGGTGGACCAGCACGCTGCACACGAACGGGTGCTCTTCGACCGCATCTGCCAAAAGACCTTAGAACGGCAGCCCCAGTCGCAGGCCCTGTTGGAGCCGGCGCCGGTGGAACTGACTCCCGCCCAGGGCGACACACTGCGGGCCAACAAAGAATCGATGCGGAACTACGGGTTCCAGTTTGAACCCTTCGGTGACGGCAGCTATCTGCTGCGCGCCGTACCCGCCATATTCGGGGAGAGCGATCCGGCCAAGTCGCTGTTGGATGTGCTGGACACGACGGCCTTCGAAGGGTTGGTCCGGCAGAAAGAAGACGTGGTCGCGGCGTCAATCGCCTGCCACGGGGCAATACGCGCGGGGAAGCTATTGACTGAGATGGAGATGGCCGAGCTCTTGAAGCAATTGGAGACGACGCCCAACCCCCACACCTGTCCACACGGCCGGCCAACCATGGTCCACTTCAGTTCCAACCACATGGAGAGGGAGTTCGGCCGACGCTAGACCGCTGGGATTCTATAGGGCCTGCCAGTAGCGGCGGCCCTCGACTCGCACTACCCGTCCGAACCCGGTGGTGTGGCAGATCGCCATGGGGGTGTTTCCCGCCTCGGCGTGATCAACCATCCGACCCCTGGTCTGGACCGCTTGGTCCGGGTCGGAATCAAAGCTGAAGATCCAATCAGTTTCCGTGATTTGGGCTGGGTTGTGGAACACGTCGCCCAGAATCAGGGCGCTTTGCCCCAGAGAGGAAATTGAAAGGCTCATGGAGCCCGGAGTGTGGCCGGGAGTGGTGATTGCTGTTATTTCGCTGGTCAGCGATTTTTCGCCGTCGAGAAGGTCAAGAACGCCGAGGCGTTCTAACGGCGCGACCGTTTCCTCCCAGTAGGTGAAACCGAAGATCTCCTCGTCCTTGGGCGAACTGAAAGCATCCCAGTCGGCCTGGTGGGCAACGTATCTGGCATTGGGGAAGGTGGCGGCCGGACTGGCGCCACCCCCGCTGAGGTTCCAGCCAACGTGGTCCGGGTGCAGGTGCGTCAGGAAAACCATGTCGATTCCGCCCGGCTGGATCCCCGCGGAATTAAGCTCCGATACCAGTTTGCCCTCGACGCTTCCTCCCAGCAAACCCTCGATGGTGCCTGGGTTGGATGCGGCGGTTCCGATCCCGGTGTCCACCAGAATTGTCTGTCCTTGGGAGCGTATCAGATAGCATTCGAAGTGGGCCCGTATGTTGTCGGGACCGCTGAATGCTTCGGGGAATCGCTCTTTGTAGGGCGCCCAAGCCGCAGGCGCAACCTGAGGAAAAGTCATTTCCAGGGGTAGAGCGCTCTCGGCGTCGTGCATCACCAGGATCTCGACGTTGCCGACGGTGAGTCTAACTTCTGCCATGGCTCCTCCTAGAATCCGTATCTGGGAAGGTTAGTCCTTTGCCAAATGCTAGACGGCCAAGTGGCCTGGAATTGAAGGCAGGGGCAAGCTGTTTAGCCGTTGCGGCGGGGGTCTTGCCGGGGGTCCGAGGCCGGATGGAAGATGGAGTCTTCACCGGGGAAGTCTTGAGAGGCGGCCGTGTCTTGGCTGCTTCGGAAACGGCCCAGCAGACCCAACGGTCCGCCGACGATGGCCAGGGCGGCTGCGCCCAACCCCATCTTTGTCAGGAAACTGCGGCGGGACTGGCCGGCGTTTCGATTGGATTGATTCTGGTCGGGCTCGATCTGGTTGGCCAAGATATTCTCCTACCGGTTCGTCCACCCATGGGCTTAGTTGATCCAAGATCAGCTAGATTGTACAAGACCGCCTGGGATTTGCAACACCGGCCCGGCCGGCTTTTGGCCGGTGTTTTGCTGTTGGAGTTTGTGGAGCGTTTAGGCTCTTGCGTCGTCCAGCACCATCTGGGCCACCCGATTGCCCATGCGCACCGAGTAGTTGGTGCCACGGTCCTCGGGATAGATCTGGGTGGTGTTGGCCAGGTACAGGCCCTTGAGCGGCGTGCGGTGGTCCGGGATTCCGGCCCCATAATTAACACCGACTATTGGTTGGGCCCCGTCCACCCGGTGATGATGATATTCGATCACCCAGGACCGTTCGAACTCCGGGTTTATCTTCTGCAGATGCGGCACGAACAGGTCCATCAGCTCTTCGGCCGACATCCGGTATAGCTCGCTGTCCCTGCTGGGGTAGTTGCTGATGTAGAGAATGTGCGTCCCTCCGTACAGTTGCCTGTCGATCAGGTTGGTGTGTTCGATCAGCGCGACGAAGGGCATGTCCGGGTCCGCGATGTTGAGCCAGTATTTGCTGGTGAACTGCCGGTCGAGCACCAGCACCATCAGCACGGCCGACAGATAGTTGACGCCTTCCAGCTTGTCCAGATAATCCTTGGGCAGGGGCGGAGCCAGACGTGTGAACACGTAGGACGGGGTGGTGGCAATTACGGCATCGTACTCCCGCTGCCCGGTTTGGGAGCCCTCCAGTCGTACCTCCAGGGTTGTGGCCGACCCATCCGATTCCACAATCTTGGTGACCGAAGCCGAGGTATGAATGGCGCCCCCCTGCTGTACGATCCGATGTTCTAGGACGTCGATCACCTCGCCAAAGCTGCCCATTGGGTATCCCAGGCGCTCCCGTTGTCCGGCCCCTTGTCTGGATGCGACGCGCAGCCGCACTTTGCCCCAGATCCACGTCATGCCAATCTTGTCGTAGAACGCCCCAAACTTTCCCCGCAGCAGTGGCTCCCAGACGACTTGGTAAGCCCTTCGTCCCATGCGTCGGGACAGCCAGTCCTTGGCCGTGATGTTCTCGAATTTGCGGTAGCTGCCGGTCTTCTGCAACACCAGCGTCCAAACCCCAAGTCTGATTCGCTGCAGGATGGAAAGGGGTTTGAACCGCAGGAGGTCCATGGGTGTGGCGAAGTCCCAAATCCGGCCACCGTGCTCACCGCCGAGATAGAAACCAACGCTGGATTCCAGCCAGGCCAGTTTTTCGCCCAGACCCAGTTCGTGGATGAGTTCGGTGATATCGGTGTCACTAACGAAAAGGTGATGGTACCCCCGCTCCAACCGGCCACCGAAGACGTCAAAGGTGGATGCCTGTCCCCCTAGGAAGGGCGCAATCTCGAATACCTCGGCGAAATGCCCTGCTTTGGTCAAATGGTAGGCGGCAGCCAGTCCAGCCACGCCGCCTCCGATGATGCCCACCCGCATCAGTGACCCTCGCCGGTCGTTTCACTGGCCAGACCGGAGGCCGTCTCAAAGCCGCCGGTGCGGCGGGCGGAGGTCATCTCCCGCAACGACAAGTTGTTCTTCAATAGCAGGGCCAGACCGGCGATGTTGACCGGCAGCCAAAGGGCGACCAGGTGGACAAACCCGCTGTAGCCCAGCGCCAACTCCGGACCCACTCCCAGGGCGATTAGTGTCTTCTGCGCCACGACTTCGAAGGGTCCGATGCCTCCGATGGCGCTTGGTATTGAAGTAGCCAGGTTGGATGTGGCGGTCAGGAGCAATACCACCAACAGCAAGACCCCCAACGAATCGAAGTGCTCGTCGATGCCAAATGAGTAGGCCAGCATGAAATACATGGAACCCTCCAACAACCACACCGGCAGGGAGTAAACAAACAACGCCAGATGTTTACCCGGGGAGTTCAAAATCGCCAGGCCGGCCACGAAGGTTCGGAAGATCTCCTTCACCTTGGGCCGTGGCCCGGCGGGAACGATGTTGAGAAAGCCTTCGATGCGGTTGGCGAAAACCACCGAGCTACCCAGGAGGGTGAAGAACGTCAGCAGCATAGCAAAGGCCGAGATCGCCGCTATCAGGAACAAGACTCCAGTGGTGTGGGAAACTTCGGCTGCGCTGTCGAATTCCCCCAGCAGCAGCAACCAGGGGGCTGAAAGGGCGGCGAAGGCCAGCAACGTGATCCCGTCGTAGACCCGCTCCACGGCGATGGTTGCCAGGGCCGAGCTCGTGCTCAGCTTTTCCTGGCGGGCCAATAGGTAGGACCGGACCACCTCGCCCAACCGGATGGGCAACAGATTGTTGGCCATGTAGCCCATGGTCACCACCGGATAGAGGCGGCGGACCGGTATGGAGCTGATGGGAGCCAGCAGATAGCGCCAGCGGGCCGCGCGGAACCAAACGGCGACGAAGTAGATGGCGACGGACGGCGCCAACAGCGCATAATTGGCGTCCCCAAGGGCGTCTTTGAGCTTGCCCAAGTCCACCTGGTAAAACAAAAGGATCAGCAGGCCCACGCTGACCCCGCCACCCAACCAGAACTGCCATTTATCGGTGATCAACTAACCGGGTCCTTTTCATCCCCTGTGGCTTATTCACCTTTGGATTGTTACCTTCGGACACTGGCCACGAGATTCAGCGCATCTGCGCATTGAACACTATTTTGGATCAAGACAACTTTTGCCGCAATCCTGCATTGAGTTGCTCGGCAACGGCTACCTCACCGGCTATCTCACCGGCTACCTCACCGGCTACCTCACCGGCTAAATGTATAGTACTCGCCGGTGAACCAGTCCTCCTTCAGGTCCCGGAATATCCAGTAATCGAGGGCGCTACGCCAGGCCTCTTTGCTGGCTGCCACGTCTTTGAAGAATTCGAAGTCGCTTTTGAGTTCCTCCGTCCACTCTTCTACCTTGCGCGCCTCCGAGGGCCTGCGGTAGGTCTCGGGAAACCAGAGCAGACTGCGCATTGCCTCGCTCTTCTCGTATTCTTCCAGCTCGGCGCCGTTACGGCCGGCGTGGCCCGAGGTTAACATCAATGTGGTTGGTCTAAATTTATCCTCTCCGGGTGGATCATCCAGTGAATTGCAGCCATCGTTCCAGCCGTCTTCATCTTCGGCCTTGAAACAGGTAAACCGCAGGAGACCGTCCGATTCGGCGCTACGCACGTACCATTGGAAGGGATACCAGACGTCATAGTCCACCTCCACCGTCCGCCGCGGTTCGGGGCTGTCTGTCAGCCCGTCTTCGTCCTCTTCGAGCCCTGCGGAAAATATCCGGTCATCCATGGAGGCAAAGGTATCCTTCAGGTCCGACGCTCCCTGGGCATAGACTAGAATCTCGCGGTTTGAGTCGTCGAAAGTGTAGCCCGCCCGGAGAGCGCTCCAGGTCCCAAACCCCAACAGCAGGGCTGCCAGACCAAGGGCCGCCAGCGCGCCACCCCGGGTGGGAGATGTCCGCCGCACCAGATACGCCGCGGCGGCCAAGGTCACTGCGGAGCCTGCCAGCACCGTCCAGTGTCCGGCGGTCAAGCTCTCCTCATCTCCCGTGTACGCGTACAGAAAATATAACCCGCCCAGAGCGGCCACGGGAACCATGAAGAACAACCCCGCCGCCCCCGTCCTGAGGACCTGCTTCCAGTGGACGGACTCCGCCAACTCTCCCAGGAATTTGGCCGATAGGAAGATCAAAGGAACGGTAATGTTTACCAGCAGCCAGGGCATCTTCTCGCTGGCCAAGGTGTAGGCCAGCATGGTAATGCCGGCCCACAGGGTCAGAAACAGGCCTAAGATGTCGCCCCGCCTGACGAAATAGACGGCCGCTGCGCTGCCGAAGGCCAGCGGTAGCAATTCGTATACCGGCAGGCCCACGAAGTAGTAATACCAAGGCTGGTTCCCACGAGCCACGTCCTGCTGGGCGACCCAGTAGCCCATGCCCTGCCACGACCCGCTGAACACGCCCGACAGTTGGGTGAAGAGGGTGGTATAAAGGGCGGCCCAGATGAAATAAAAAATACCAGCGCAGACCAACCAAGCGCCGCCCAGCCAGCGCACTCCCAGGACAACCGAGACGATGATGGTGCTGGACAAAACACCCAATGCCACCACGTAATTGGTGGGCAGGCCGTTTGAGGCGGCCCCGACGGTCACCTCACTGGGCAGAATCCCATCCACGACCCCTTGGAGGTCCAATACTGGGGTGAAGAGGACGCCGTACAGGGCCGTTACGAAGGCCGGAAGGAATAGCAATAGGGCGCTGCGCTGGACCGGATAGCGGAAGTAGATCAGAGCGGACGCCGCCCCGGCGATAAGGAGGGTGGCGAGCGCAAGGTCAATAGCTGGCACCCCTCCGGTGGAGACTGCGTCGGCCAACGGACGGTACAGCAGCAGCGCGACTCCGGCGGTCACCGCCAAGGGCGCGACTACCAGGCAACCGAATCGACGGAGCGTCAAAGGCCCGTGCCGGAGCAGCCAGGCCAATATCGTCAGACCCAGAAACACCGCCAAAACATGGACGCCCAGTGGCAGGTCCTGTACCGGCAGCAGCAGCGTTGCACCGTCCCAGGCCGGCGCCCCCACGAGTCCGTCTGATCCATCCACACTTGCCACGTTGCGTCCCGTTTGCGGATCGGGGTTGGCCAGAGTTAGACCCAGCGCATCCTGGAATAAAGCCGAAACCGCCGACCATTGGGGCAGGCTAATGGTCGCGAGCAAGAGGAAGAACCCGGCGGGCCGTCCTACCTGCGAGAGCTTTATGCGGCCCAATGCCCAGGGCAGGATATCTCCCACAGACAGGACCAACAACAACAATCCGAACACCGCCACCACCAGATATGCCGTTTCCTTGGTGGCGAACATCAGGGCCAAAATCGCTGACGCGATGTAAAGGTAACGCCGGTGGCCTTCATTGACATAACGCCACATCACCACCAATAGCGACGCCGCGAAGAACGCCATGATGATGTCGTTGCGACCGAACCGGCTGAAATATAAGAGCGTGGGCGACAGGGCCAGCATCACTGCCGCCAGGATTGCTCCGGCGCGGCCCAGGTGGTCCCGGAAGAAGTAGGGCACCGCCACCAACGCCGTCCCGAAGAGGACGTAGCCCATGCGGGCGGTCACATCAGTGTCGCCAAAGATGCGGAACACCATGGCGGTGAACTCGATCTGGAACGGGCCGTGCATCCACGGCGAGTGGATGTAGTTGGTGCCAAACACCCAGGGCCACCCTAGGACGCCGCCGGCGCTCTCTGACAGACGCCAGGCAAAGTGCAGATGGATGGCCTCGTCGTAATGCATGGTGCGGCCGCCCAGTTCCCAAACGCGCATGACCAAGGCAACTATGACCACAGCCAAAAAACCCGCTTCCAACCAGCCGAAGGTGCGGCCGGTCCACAGCCGGGTGATCAGGTCTTTGGGCGAAAGAGCCGTTCTGATCCGGACCGCCGCTCTCCCGGTGTTCAATTTTTCTCAGCCGGTGATCGAACCATCTCGTAGATTATTACGCCGTCCTGATCAAAGGCGGTTCTTAAAAATTCACCGAAGTCCGCCAGGTTTTCGCCGCCATACGTCCGCCGCTCCCTGGATCCCAGGTAAACGTAGCGCACATCGTAGGCGTTGAGCAATCGCCGTACTTCCTTTGGGTCGCCGCTGCTGTAAATGGCCGTTACCGCATCCTCCCGGCTCTGGAAAGAGGCGGTTGAGCGGCGCCACTGGAGTTCATGGCCCTTCCAGCCCAAGATGGTAGGCAGTCCGGTGCTGGAGGAGATACGGGCGAATTCGGAGTAATCGTCGCCCACGGCCTCAACCAACCGGCCCCAGGGAGCCTCATCCCGCAACCATTCGATGGCTGCATACTCCCCAGGCGCAGGCCGTTGTAGAAAGGCCAGCCCATCCAATGTATTGTCAGCCAACGTGTGGTTCTCTCGGAGAACTCCGGTGCGGTCCAGGACCGCTCCCACCGGGTAATACAGAGACGCCACCAGCAGCACCGCCGCCGTCCCGGCCCACAGAAACCGGCCGGCACGCAGAAACCGGGCCGCAAATACGGGGCCCGCCGCGAACTTGCTCAGCCAAGAGCGCTCGACGGAAGAACGGACCGACCATAGGTAGTACAGCCCATAGGCCCCGGCGATGCCCAGCAGTAGCCAGGCCTGGTAATAGGTCTTGAACACGGTGTTCATCCGTCGAAAGCCACCACCGAATTGGTCGACCACGTAGAATAGCTCGGCCCCGGCCAACAGGTAGAACGCCAGCCCCGCGAGCAGGAGGGGGAACGCTGCTACCGGCTCCGCTTTGAGCCTGGCCCGCTGCATGGCGCTGAACCCGGCCAGCGCCACCAAGGCCAATCCTGGGATCACGAGGACCGCCCGGCCGCCGATCTCGCCAATGGCTGCTCTGGTGCCGTCGTCGATCCAAGTTATGATGAACGCCACGCCGATCCAGACCAGGAAGGGCGTCAAAGCCACCACCATTATCAGGACTGCCGCCGAATTGTCGCTGTCGGAAGGCCGGATGAGCCCCGGAAGCTGTCGGAAAAGGAACGAGACCGCCAGAAGAATGAACGGCCCCATCACCAAGAACAGCAAGAATGGTCTGGTGTTAACGTCCCGAAGCGGCAGGATGCCAGACGTCTGGGCTTCGAACCCGCTATAGAAGGGAAGGAAAAGAACCACTGCCAGCGCCAGCACCGGCACGACTACTATGGCGGCATCGCGGGCCGCCCTGTTTAGGTTTCCGCCGTGATCCCCGTAGGCCTTTACCAGGGCCACCGCGATCAGAATTGCGGCGATTACGGGCAGGTCCCAGAGGTTGATGAAGGCCAACGACCCGATAAATAGGGCCATGGCCGCCGACTCAACCAGATGGTCTTTCAACCAGCGTAGCCCCAATCTTTCGGTGGACAGGAATAGGTTAAGACACAATCCCAGGCCCAATATGACGAAGGGCAGGCTCATCACGTGGGGGTGCAGGTCGCCAAGGATGAAGCTGAACATGGGAAATTCGGTAATCGTGTAGTCCAGGCTTTGGCCGCCGGACAAAGTGTCAATCACCCTGGTGGCACGGAACCACCATAAATGACTGTCCGGAAAGGCCCCAGAGCCTGAATCCGTGCCATCCAAGCCCTTGATGCCCAGCCATTCCCAGAAACCGCCGCCGGCCCAGCCTTGGAGATGGACGAACTCCACGGCGCCTTCCAGATTTCCGGCCAGGAGTATCAGCGCCGGGGCCGCCGCGCCGAACACGATTCCGGCTTTGAGACTCCCTCCCGACAGCCGGACCAGGTTGTAGACCAGCCCGAAGGCCCCGATGGCCACCAGCCCCGGCACCAGAGCGACGCCCAAGTTGTACCCCACACTGGAGGCGACTCCGGTCAATTGGGTCAAGAAGGCCATCATGAAATGGCCGAAATAGTAGTAGCTGATGGAATTCCCTGAGAGCCAGGGGTCCTCAGGGGGGAAGAACCGGCTTTGGAGCACCGCGTTCATGAATCCGAAGTCCATGGGCTTTTCGGTATGGTTGATGGCGGGAACCTCGGATATGATGCCCAGCCACATCAAGAAGAACCCAATGAACAGGAGCTGTGCGGCCACCAACATGGGCCAGCTCTGGCGCACGAATTCTTGCATCTCGGCCAGGAACCGGCGCAGCAGGAAGGCGCTGGGGATGGTGGCAACGCCGAGTATGAGAACGATGGTAAGTTGCGTGTTGGGGGCGATGTGGGTCAGGCCCAAGACCCAGAGGATGTAGGAGAAGAAGACCATCGCCGCGGGCATGGCCAGGGTGAATCCCCGGTCGGGCAGCCGCCGAAACAACACGAATGCCGCCGGAAAGGCCACGATGCCCATGCTCTGGACGGCGACGAACCAAATCAATGCCTCTAGCACGGCTTATTGATCTGAAAAAGACCGGCTGAAAATGCCCGGGGTCAAGTGATTCAGAAAATAGGCGGAAACCGAAGTGAAGCGAGTCAGAGTACCTGGGAGGGTTTGGGTGAAATTCAGGGGACGGGGGCCAGCAGAGATTCTACGAAGTCCCGTGTATCGAAGGGGGCCAGGTCGGTGACACCTTCGCCGGTGCCAATGAATAGTATCGGCATCTGGAGTTCCTGCTTGATGGCAAGAACGATGCCGCCGCGGGCTGTCCCATCCAATTTGGCCAGGAATATGCCGGTACAATTCACTGCTTCCTTGAATGCCTTGGCCTGAGCCAGACCGTTGTGGCCGGTTGTGGCGTCCAGGGTCAGGATCACCTGGTGTGGCGCTTGAGATTCCAGCCGGGCCAAAACCCGGTGGACCTTCCTAAGTTCTTCCATCAGGTTGGACTTGGTGTGCAACCTGCCGGCGGTGTCGATGATCAACACGTCGGCGCCCCTGGCTTTGCCCGCCAGATAGGTGTCATAGGCTACCGCGCCGGGGTCGGATCCCGGTTCGTGGCTAATAACATCTACGCCGATCCGTTTCCCCAGGATCTCCAATTGCTCGGCGGCGGCGGCCCGGAAGGTGTCCGCTGCGCCCAGGAGAACCTTCTTGCCATCCTGTGTAAAGTGGTGGGCCAGCTTGGCGATGCTGGTGGTCTTGCCCACCCCATTGACGCCCACCATCAGTATCACATAAGGTCCGGTTACCTCAGTCTCATCCATCCAGAGAGATTCGGCGTTTTCGGTCTCCATGCCGGCCACCAGCGTCTCTTTAAGCGACTCGAACACTTCATCGCCCGACTCCAACCGCCGGTCTTTAACTGTGGTCTTCAGTTCTTCGATGATGCGCATCGAGGTTTCCACACCGACGTCCGAAGAGATCAGTATCTCTTCCAGTTCTTCCCAAACAGCATCATCCAGCTTGGAAGAGCGGAGCACGTTGAGGATCCGCCCGAACCAACGCTCACGGCTGGGTTTCACCGCGTCTTGGGTGTGTTCCAGGTTCTCCTGGCGGTTACGTTTGAAGAATCTGAGCATCAATCGTCCTGCGGGTAGGTGACCTCAAGCAACCTCGGCCTGGCCCGGCCTGAGCGGCTTGGAAAGTATCGCGGCAATTCCGGTATGGCGCTGATTTAACCGTTACCGGACAACACGGCAATGGCGACCCGGGCCGCGGCGGACTCGGCCTCGGACTTCTTGCCACCGGTACCGGCCCCCACCACCTGGCCGTCTACCATTACCTCGACGGTAAAGACCGGGCCGTGGTCAGGCCCTTCGCTGCTTACCAGGAGGTATCTGGGAGGATTCAAACCCCGTCCTTGGACCATTTCTTGTAGTTTGGACTTGGGGTTCTCCGGCGGTCCGCCCGCCCCCTCGATTTGGGTCAGTTCGGCATCGATCAAGCTGGTGATGAATTGGCGGGTGAATTCGTTGCCCTGGTCCAAGTAGACCGCCGCCAACAGGGCCTCAAGGGCCGCGGCCAAAACTGAGTCCTGCTCACGTCCATTGCCGGCATGGACGCCTTTGCCGACCAATAGATAATTGCCCAAGTCGATACCCCGGGCAATCTGCGCCAGGGTCTCACGCCGGACCAAAGAGGAGCGTGTTTTGGTAAGCTCCCCCTCGTCAGCATCGGGAAAACGGCGGTAAAGCTCAGTGGAAACGGCGAGTTCCAGGACGGCGTCGCCCAAGAATTCCAGCCGTTCGTAGGACTCGGATGGGTCCAATCCGTTCTCGTTGCAATAAGAACGGTGCACCAGCGCCAGACGTAGCAGGCTGGGATCCTTGAACGAGAACCCCAGCACTGATTCAAGAGCTTTGACTGATGTCAGGGGGTTGATAGAGGCTATGTCGTCTCTAGATGACCCCATGAGGCCACGGAGGCTGCGGGCGCTTGAACTCGCCGACGTGGTCGAACTGGCTCATAGCCTTCGTCATGGTTTCGTAGATCTCTACCGCCTGCTCATCCGGGGGGATGAACATCTTCAGGAATGTGGCGGGTTTCCCCTCGGCAAACACGAAGGTCGGCACGCCGAACGCCCCGTGCTCTTCCACCGCGATGGTGTGGGACTCGGCAATGTCCTTCAGCAGATCGGGGTCAGCTTGGTCCTCGGCGAAGCGGGCCATGTCCAATCCGGCGGCAACGGCGGCTTCCTCCATGACGGCCGGGTCGTTCAAATCTTTCTTATCTTCGTGCCTGGACCGGAGGAGGGCCATGAAGAACGACTGGAACGCCTCTTCGCCCTGGCGCTTGGCGGCAAGACCGGACATGTGGGCCAAGAATGTCTTGTCGGTGCCGTCCAGGACTTCGGGTTGCTCCCAGAGCTTGATACCGGCATCTTTGTTGTCGCTGTTGACCTGGGCCAGGGAGAAGGGTTGCCAATCGACTTTGATCGTCTCTCCGGTAGACTCTTCAACCTTCGACAGCCACACGGCTGCGTTGTACACGAAGGGTCAACGGAAATCGTAGTAAGTGGTGAATTTGGCATCAGCCATAGTGTTACCTCCCAAACTTCGCCGGTTCGCGCGGCTTTGCGCTCGGTTGGATTGTATCGACCAGCCTGCGTGTTGTCAAAGCACACCAGACAGGTTTTCCTTGGCTTTGATGCAGCATATCAAGGCTAAGGGGATGGCCTGCACAAGAGCCTACCGTGGTATAATCGTGCCTCTGGTTCTCGCCTTGTGTAGGAGGCGTTTTACGCCTGATTCTCCCTCAAACCGCATCTCCCTGGACAGAGTCGCAGACGGCGTCAGCAGAGGCCAATTGGCTGTTTTGCGGTGCCTGCGCCGCCGGTCCACGGCAGGTGAGCTCCACGTCTATCTTGTGGGCGGTCCGGTCCGGGACGCCATCCTAGGCATGCCGGTTAAAGACTTGGACTTCGTCTTGCTGGGCGACGCGCCGGCCTTGGCGGAGGAATTGGCCAGAGAGTTTGCCAATGACTTTGAAACCAGAGCAACGGTGCATCCCAGATTCGGCACCGCCACCGTGGAGATCGAGGGCGACCGGGTGGATGTGGTCACTGCACGAAAAGAGGTCTATCCCTTCCCGGGTTCCCTTCCGGAGGTGTCTGCCGGCAGCCTTGAGGACGATCTGGCCCGGAGGGATTTTTCGATAAACGCAATGGCCCTGCCCCTGCTCGGAGATTTCCCCGAGGTGATCGACCCCCACGGGGGCATCCAGGACCTGGAGACCAGATTGGTCCGAACCCTGCACTCCGCTAGTTTCGCCGACGACCCGACGAGGATGCTGCGGGCCGTGAGGTACCAGCAAAGGCTTGGTTTTCAGGTTGCTGACAGCACAATGTCTGAGCTAACGGATTCCTTGAGTGCCGGTCATGTAGCGGCAGTCACCGGAGACCGATGGCGGCAGGAATTTAAAAGAATATTCGAAGAAGACCGAGCGGCTGAAATGCTGCTCCAGGCTATTGAGTTTGGAATCTTGGCGGCGATCCATCCCGCGCTTTCGGACAGCAGCGGTCTGGCACGTTTGGGCGGTGGGAAGACCTTGGAGCCGGAAAACCTGGGCGCGATGGACTATCTGGCCGCAGTGGTCTCGTCCCTGTCTACCGGCGATGGAGAGGGGGTGAACCACAGGCTCAACCTGCCTGCTGCCTGGTCACGGGTGGTACGTGATACCATTGCACTGAGAGAATTGGCCCCGGCCCTTTCCGGACCGTCGGTCAGGCCCTCTGATGTATGTTTTGCGCTGGACGGTTTGGATCCCGCTGCAATCGCGGCGTCAGTTCGTCTCTTCGAGGACTCCCAGGTTGCGGGGCGGCTTCGTCAATACCTGGCGGAGTGGCGGCTGATTGTTGCCGAAATGACCGGGAACGATCTGCTGGCGGTGGGCGTGCCTGCTGGCCCCGAGGTCGGCCGGGTCCTTAGAGAACTTACCTTGGCAAAACAGGACGGCCTGCTCCAGAACGCAGACGAAGAGCGGGCCTTGGTGAATCAGATTATCTCGAGAGGGAGTTGATCTCCGGATAATGGCAGAACAGATGGGTATCCCCGAGAACCTGGAAACCCCAGAGAACGAATTGGAATCCTGCGTCATCTGCGACGGGGCCTTGGACGGGATTCAAGAGACCTCTTGTCAGCAGTGCGGCGGGAAGTTCCACCAGCCGTGGACCCAAGACAGCACCGTTCCCCAATGCGGCCGCATCGGCAGCCACGAAGACGCTCTGGCAATCGTATTCCTCTGCGACGATTGCTATTATGGACGCCGTCCTTAGCCGACGCTCCGCCTTCCAAGAATTTACGATCCTGATTGCTGAAAGCCGATAGCTGACAGCTTGTGCCCAAGGAGAACTCGGCCATGAAAGCAGTGTATATCGAAGCCCATGGAGGTCCCGAGGTCCTGACCTATGGCGAGCGCCCGGAACCCCAGGCGCAGGCCGGCGAGGTTAAGATTCGGGTAAAGGCCACCGCCCTCAACCGCTTGGACCTCTACACTAGAGACGGCGGCCGTGGACTGGAGCGGGAGTTTCCCCCACCCCTGATCCTGGGCGGCGACTGCGCCGGTGAAATAGTAGATTGCGGCGACGGTGTGGCCGGAATGAAACCCGGCGACAGAGTTGTGGTCAACCCACGGCTCAGCTGCATGCAGTGTGCACCGTGTCTGGCGGGTCAGGACGACCTTTGCCGCCGCTCCCGGTTTCTGGGCAGCGCCATCGACGGCAGCTATGCCGAGTTCATCTCCATCCCCGCCGCCAACGCACACCTGCTCGCAGACAGCGTGACCTTTGAGCAGGCGGCGGCCGCTCCAACCACCTACCTGCCGATGTGGAACATGCTGGTGCGGCGTTTGCAACTGAAACCTTGGCAGACTGTCCTGGTGCTCTCCGCCTCCGCCGGCGTTGGCACCGCCGCCATCCAGCTAACGAAAGACGTCATCGGAGCCAAGGTGATCGCCACCACCAGCAGTCCCGAGAAAGCGGCCAAGGCAACCGAATTGGGCGCGGATGTGGTGATCAATTACAACGAGGAAGATATTAGAGAGCGGGTGCGGGAGATTACCGGAGGCGCTGGCGTGGACTGTGTGGTCGACCATGTGGGCGCCGATTTCTTCGCTCCGGCCTTCGCTTCGTTGCGTACCGGCGGCCGGTACGGCATCTGCGGCGCAACGACCGGATTGCGGACCGAACTGCACCTGGGCCTGCTTTTCAGCCAGCAGAAAGAGATCTACGGCGTGTACATGGGAACCAAAGAGGACATGCGGGAGATCGTGGAGATGCTGAACCGGGGTGCGGTCAGGCCGGTGGTCGACCGGACGTTCCCGCTGGCCGAAGCCGTCGCCGCCCACCGGGCCATGGAGGCCACGAGCTTTTTTGGAAAGCTGGTGCTGACGCAGACGTAGCTGATAGCTGTCAGCTATCAGCCTTTTTTTGAAGTCTTCGGCCGTGGAACAGGTATTGCTGGGAGTAGCCGCCGTAGCGGCCGAAGTGTTCTTGGGCCCATTCCAGCAGCACCCGGTCGGGCGGGGTCTTCTGGCCGGGGAAGTACCACTCGCCGAGGGCGCGGCGTATCCATACGTCGATGGGGAACGCCTCGAGTTTCTCCAGGGAGAATACCGCGATGCAGTCGGCGATCTTTGAGCCGATGCCCTTGATCTCCATCAACGCCGCCTTGGCCTCCGGGTAGGGCATCCGCACCAGCGCCGGCAGGTCCAACTCCCCCTCCAAAACGGCCCTGGCCGCGTGGTCCACGTAGGGCGCCCGGAATCCCAGCCCCAGCCGCCGCAGTTCTCCCTCACCGGCCTCGGCCAGATCAGCGGGACCGGGGAAAGTGTGCCGGACCTGGCCGTTCAGGAAGAGTGGCTGGCCAAACTCGTCAGACATGCGTTCCATGAGTTGGTGAATGCGGGCGATGTTGTTGTTGGCCGAGCAGATGAAGGCCACCAGGCATTCCCAGGGCTCGGTGCGCAGGACTCGCAGGCCCGGATATTGGTTGACCATGGCCGCCACCCGGTCGTCCCGGACGATGTCCGAGTAGATGGCGTCGATGTCGTCGTCCAGCCGGAAATACTCCCGCAGCATGGCCGCCGCCTTCACTTCTGGCGAGGGGCCCGAAGAGAATTCGACCGTTTGGCCTTTCTGACGGATCTGTATGAACTCTCCCCGGACCACACCGGAAAACCAACCGTCCACCTTCTTCCACCGGTGGGCCTGGCCGCTCTCCAAGCTCGACGTCAGATCAAAGGGCTGGTCGATGGTTAGCTCCACGGTCAACTCCCAAATGTATTCGAGTACCTAGGACAAGATATCGCCTGACGAGTGTCCGCTCACCCTGAGCCTGTCGAAGGGCGCGCAACCGGTGGTTCGACAGGCTCACCATGAGCGAGATAGCTGACTTTATAGGTTTTCACAGATCCATAAATCTCAGTCATTAAGCAATCCATTGGGCGGCCAGTTGGCCCACGTTGATCAGGCCGCTGGGCTTCAGCGTGCACGGGGGGATCGACCTCAAGAAGGAGTTGCCATAGGAGCGGCCCGTGATGCGGTTGTCCATGATGACAATGGTCCCCTTGTCTTCTTTGTTCCGGATGAGGCGGCCGAAGCCCTGCCGGAACCGGAGGACAGCCTGGGGAACAGAGAACTCGTTGAAGGCGTCTTGATACTGGTCCGACCGGGCTTTCACGATCGGGTCGGTGGGTACCTGGAAGGGCAGCCTCGTCAGCACCAGGGCTTTCAACATCCCCGATGGCAGGTCCACCCCCTCCCAGAAACTGCTGGTCCCCAGTAGCACGCTGTTGGGCTCCTCAGCGAACCGCGTCATCAGCTGCTGGGCCGAGCCATCGACGCTCTGGGCCAGCACTTGGATGCCTTCGCCCATCAGGGGCGCGCGGAGCCGTTGGGCAACCGCTCGAAGGGATGCGTATGACGTGAACAGCGCCATGGTCCGCCCCTTCAAAGAGGTGCCCAGATCGGTCAAGACTTTGACCATGGAATCGACGTACCGGTCGGAATTGGGCGCCGGCATATCCTCGGGGATCAACAGCAGGGCCGCCTTGCGATAGTCGAATGGAGAGCCCACCAGAAGCTCCTGGGAGTCGCTACCAACACCAACCCGGCCCTTGAAGTAATCGAAACTGCCTTCGGTGCTGAGAGTGGCGCTGGTAAGGACGACGCTATCTTTGTGCTGGAACAGATTGGCGGCCAGGGTACTGCTAATGTCCAGCGGCGCCGAATTTAGGGAGACGATGGAGTTGCCCCGCACGTGGTCGTTGCTAATCCAATGGATGTCGTCATCCAGCGGGTTGCCCAATATTGAGTCGAACTGGCCCCGCAGGGATTCCACATCGTCCATCAGGTTGGCGGTTTCCATCAACAGGGCAGGCTGGTCGCTGGCGCCGTGCAGTTGGGTTGACTCCAAGAAGCGGTGCAACCGGCCCACGTTTTGGGCCGCCTGTTGCAGACCCACGTCCAGGTTCTCCCAGGCCAGCTGCAGGTCGGCCCAATCCTTGGTGCCCCTGATTGCGGACGTAATCAACAGTTGGGGGCCGTTGTCCTTGGAATTGGTTTTCTGGTTGGCCTGGAAGCGCTCAACCTCCGCCCAGAGGCGGGCCCAGATCTGCCCGATCCGTGCAGACTCGCTTTCCACCCCGGACACGGCGTTCTCGGCCTCTTGGCGCACCGCCGAGGCCAGGCCTTCGCCGGCCATTGCCTGCCGTAGCTGGGTGGTCAACCGGACCTGCGGTTCCCAGACCTCGTCCAACTTGTCCTGGGACACGCTGAAACCCAGTTGCCTCGTTGCCTCGTCTTCCAGGTTGTGGGCCTCGTCGATGACCAGATGTTGGTATTCGGGGATGAGGCCGCCGCCCCGGGCGAGGTCGGACAGTAGCAAGGCGTGGTTCACCACCACGATGTGCGCCTGATCTGCCCGCTCTCTGGCCGCCCTGAGGAAGCAGGGCGAGCCGTCTCTCAATCCGGGGCAGAACCCCTTTTCGCCGGCCGAAATGTGGTTCCAGGAACCGGAGTCCCGTCCCGCCAGATTGATCTCCGCCCGGTCGCCGCTCAGGGTGTTTTGCATCCAGACGGAGGTCTTGGACAAAAGGCGGGCGTCATCCACGGTTGGCGATTCGCTCCGGGCCAGGTGGTTCCAACGTCTCAGGCAAAGGTAATTGGCCCGGCCCTTGAGCAGCGCGGCCTTGAGGACACCTGGTTGGACTAGCCCCGACTGCTCCAATACTTCGGTGAGCGCAGGGATGTCTTTATTCATCAACTGCTCTTGCAGGTTGATGGTGTTGGTGGAGATCACCACCCGCTGTCCCTTGGAAATGGCGAAGAGCGCCGAGGGCAGCAGGTAGGCCATGGATTTTCCAACCCCGGTGCCACCCTCCACCACTAGGTGCTGGTTGTGGTAGGTGGCTTTGGTGACGCCGGTCAGCATTTCTTCCTGCTGGGGGCGGTGCTCAAACCCGGAAAATACCTTGGCGAAAGGGCCATTTCGGGCCAGTAGCCCGGCGACCTTGTCTTCGCTGAGTTCGCTGAGGGAAGGGTCGGCCCGGCGTTTCTCCGGGGCGCCCAGCCGGACGGCCAGCTGTTCCAGGTCCAAGCCGGTGAGTCCTACGCTGGAAGTTTGGCCGCCCCCTCCTACCCCCTCAAGACCAGCCAGTATTCCGCTGATGGACCAACGGCTGCGGGCGGCCAAGTTCGAGAGATAGGTCAGCAGTCCGGAGTCCTGCTCGGCGGCCAGGCGCAGCAGCTTGATGTACACGTTCTTGGTGGCCATGGCGTCGGCCAGTGCCCGGTGGGCATCCTTGTGCTCAACTTCAAAGTAGCTTGTCAGGTACTTCAGCGAGTATTGCCTGGATCGGGGCATGAAGACCGAGGCCAGGTCCCATGTGTCGTAGGAGGGGTTACTGAGGTTGACGCCGTTATTGGCCAGGAAACCAAGGTCGAATTGGATGTTGTGGCCGATTATCGGGTCCGCCCCGAGGAAGTCCTCGATTTCCGATGCAACAGACGAGAAGAAGGGCGCACGTTTCACTTGTTGGGGCGAGATGTGGGTGAGGCGCTGGATGAATTCGGGGATCGGCACGCCGGGGTTGACCAGGGTCTGGTAGGTCTCGATGACCTCGTCGCCGCGAAAACGGACGGCGCCGATCTCCATGATGGCGTGGCGGTCTTTGTCCAGGCCAGTGGTCTCCAGGTCCAGGGCGACATTGACCTGCTCAAAAGGGGAAATATCTGTATCGAAAAGGACCATTTATGCCCGTCCCAACCTCACACGCTGAATGTCTCACGACGTTGCCGTGACCGAGGCAGTTTAGCACGGCTAGGGACACCGGTTCGACCCCAATCTTACAGCTCTGGACCGTGATTGGGGCAATTCTATGGGATGGCGTAGGGCTTTAAGTTCCCTGTGCGCAATCCGGTAACCGGGTGAAATTTCTTAGAATGGAGGGCTTTAAGGAATTCGGCTTCGTTATTGACCTCATCGAGGAACTCGGTCAGAAACTTACCCAACCCGTGGACCGAGTGGGCGTCGCTGCCCCCGGTCACTGGCAGGTCCAATAGCCCGGCGACAGCCATTGCGAAATCGTTCTCCCGGTCGACGGTTCCGCCGTTGGCCACCTCCACCGCGTCCGCCAGCTTGAATACCGGATGGTCAAGCGCCTGGTCCGGCGATTCGGGCAGTGGGTCTGGGATGGATTGGTAGATGAGCGCGCGGCTACGGCTGCCACCGCTTAACACGCCCCTAAAGGGATGTGCGGTTACCACGAATCCGCCGGCCGCCGTGGCCGCTTTGCGCAGTTCCAAAGCTTTGTTGAAACCCGCCTGATAGCTGTCCAGGCCGAAGGCCAACATGTGTCCGTAGTCGGTCTCCACTTCCATGGCGCGAATCAGCACCACATTGTGGAGACTGGCGAACTTCTTGAACTCATGCCGGTCCCATGGGCCGGAATGCTCGGTGAGACAGAGGCCCCGTAGACCCAGGCGGTCCGCTTCCAAAATGAGATCTTCAGGCGTCAGGCTGCTATCGCTGCTGCCCTTGGTCGTGTGGATGTGGAGGTCAAATAATCGGGCCATAAAAGTGGTCAGCTCTCAACGGTCAGCCATTAGCTGTCCGCCTGTGGGGTGTCTTCCAGTCTAGACAGGGTTACGGATATCGTCAACACTGAAGGTGTGTTACTTTTGCTGGTACCCAGTCGCCTTGGCTAAGTCCGGGAACTGCTCCAAGGGAAGAACCTCTCCGGTCTCCTCAAAACGGGCGACGAGTCGCCGGATGTCGTCAGGCACCCGCTTGGTCGACTCAGTCGCGGCGTCATAACCCACGTAGATGGCCTCTATCGCAGTGAGCAGGCGATCCCTCCCTTCAGGGTAGATCTCCATATTCAGAGTCAAACTGGTGTTGCCGATATTTGACACCCGGACGTATAACTCGATGACCTCGTCCACTTTGGCGGGCGCCTTGAATTCCAAGGTGCTCTTGACCACGGCGAAGTCGAAGTAGCCGCTCTTGGGGATGATATAGATAGCGAAGCCCAGATTGCGGTAGTACTCGGCCTGCCCGATCTCCAAATAGCCCAAATAGGCGCCGTTGTACACGATGCCCTGGGCGTCGCACTCCATCCAGCGGACGCGCACCGATGTCTTGAACCTGAAGTCGGTTTTGGGCATTTATAATTACTCTTGAGACGGCGTTGGCCGTTTGTAGCCCAGAGATTCCAAATATTTGATGTCTGCGGGACTGAGGTCGGCGCTCAATAGGAGGTCAGGTCGGCGCTCCAGGGTGCGGCTCAGAGATTGCTCCCTCCGCCATTTCTCGATATTGGCGTGGTGGCCGGATAACAGTATCTCCGGCGCCTCCATGCCGCGGAATTCGGCTGGGCGGGTGTACAGGGGATGTTGCAACAGTCCGGAAGATATGGAGTCTTCAGCCACGTTCTCCGGCGAGCCAATGACCCCTGGAACCAGCCGGGACACGGCGTCGATCAGGGCCATGGCTGGGAGCTCTCCGCCGGTCAACACGAAATCCCCCAGGCTTATCTCATGGGTGGCCAGATGCTCGGGCACCCGGTTGTCGATGCCCGCGTAATGGGCGCAGATCATCGCCAATGCCGGCGCTTGGGCCAACTCCTCCACCAGATGTTGGGTCAGCAACTTGCCCTGGGGCGTGAACAGAATGATTGGAATGGCTTCCCGCTCGGATTCGGTGTAGCGGGATAAAGCCGCTTCGGTGGCTTCGAAAACCGGCTCGGCCTTTAAGACCATGCCGTGACCGCCGCCGAACTGATAGTCGTCGGCCGTGTGGTGGGCGTCGTGGCAGTAGTCACGGATGTCGGTAACATCGATGGACACCAAACCCCGCTTCAGAGCCAGGGCCAACATGCTGTATTCCAAGGGGTCCCGGAAGGCGTCGGGGAACAGGGTCAAGACGTGGAAGCGCATCGGTCAATGATACTAGAAAACGGGTTGAGGCCGATGCGCTTTCGTTAATCCGCTGTTGATTCACTGAAACAGAATCGCCTAATCAGCGACGGGCTGAGGCTCGCCTACGGGGAGGTTATTGACGTATGCCACGCCGCCTTTCATCACCAACTTGATGCGGTCCTTGTTCCTTAGCACGGAGATGTCCCGTAGCGGGTCGCCGTCCACCACCAGGAAGTCGGCGTATTTCCCAGCCTGAACGGTGCCGAAGTTCTTCTCCTGGCCGATGCACTCGGCCGCCCAGCCGGTGGCTGATTGAATGGCTTGCATGTTGGTCAGACCCCGGTCGACCATCAACTCGATCTCCCGGGCGTTATCACCGTGGACGAAACCGCCGGCGTCGGTTCCCGAGACCACCTTTACGCCGGCGCGCAGGGCCTGATGAGTGCTTTCCTCGTGGACCTGCATCAGCTTCTTTGCCCGCTCCTGGATGTGGGGAGCGCTGATAGTGGAATGGAACTCGTAGACCTCGAAGGTCGGGGTAAAAAAGGTGCCTTTGTCCGCCATCATATTCAGCAGGTCGGGGTCGTCGGCCAAGTAACATCCGTGTTCCACCGAGCCCACGCCCGCCTCGATGCACATGCGCAGTCCGGGTCCGCCCACGGCGTGGCACATGGTGTACTTCTCCTGGGAACGGGCCTCGTCGACCAACGCCTTCACCTCGTCGGGACCGAAGGCGATGTCCATGGGGCCGTGGCCCTGCCAGGAACTTGCTCCTCCGGTGGTGGCGAACTTGATCACGTCGGCCCCCACCCGAACGATCTCCCGGACGATGGCACGGACGGCCTCTGGACCGTTGGCCACGCCGGATGGAGACATGGGGTCGCTGTTGAACGGATTCCTATGGCCGGAGGCCGCAACCCGGTCGCCGATTCCCCCGGTGGGCGAGATGATGTTCACGGCGGTTAGCAGTCTCGGGCCGTCGATCAAACCCTGTTCGACGGCGTACTTGAACCCAGCATCCAACCCTCCGGCGTCGCGGATACAGGTGTATCCAGCCGCCAGCGAAGATTCGATCGCCTTTGCGGTCTTGATGTGACTCAGCGAGGCCGGCTCCTCGATCTCCCACCGGCTGGCCATGGTGTAATTCTTGCTGGCCAGGTGATCGTGGGTGTCGATCAGACCGGGAAGGAGAGTGAAGCCGTTCAGGTCAATCTCTTCAGTGCCCGGCGGCAGGGCGACCGCAGCCCGGGGACCCACCTCTTTGATACGCTCGCCGTCGATCAAGATGGCCGAGTCTTTAAGGACCGGGCCTCCAGTGCCGTCGATCAGGTCGGCCCCTAGTAACACTTTCATGACCTACCTCGCTAATTGTTGGATGGGAGTGTGGTGTCTCCGCAGGTTGGGCAGATGCTAATTAAGGCGTGGACAGGTGTCAAGAGGACCACTCACCCGACTGGTAGTCGAAATGCTGGGATGCTACACTTCACGGGCCATCACCGGACCGTAAAAAGGCTGTGAATAGCACCATGGACTACGCTGCGATTGCACCGATGATGGGTAGGCTCTGGTCTCCCATCGCAGCCGTGACCAGCCGGTGGCAGGGCCGCGACAACGTGCAGATTGCGGTGGCCATCGCCGCGGCGTCAATAGTTCCCGACCGCCCTAGAGTGGTAGTTCAGCTCTATAAGACCAACCTCAGCCACGATATGGTCCTGGCGGGAGGCGCCTTTGCCCTGAACTTCCTCCGGCCAGACCAACTGCACCTGATTGGAGATTTCGGGCTGACTTCCGGCCGTGACCGGGACAAACTGGCGGATGTAGACAAGACTGCCGGCAAATCGGGCAGCCCGCTGCTTACCGATTGTTTTGGCCACCTTGACTGCCGGGTGATTAACGCCATGGATGGCGGAGACATGACCTGTTTTCTGGCCGACGTCCTGGACGGGCGGACCCTGGCCCAGGGGGACCCGCTGTGGTGGCGGGACGCGCGCCGTCAACTGCCACCGGAGTGGCTGGCCCGCTGGGAGCTAAAGCAATCGTCCGAGATCGAAACCTCCCGGACCACCATGGAGAATATTACACATACACCGTGGCAACCACCCAAGCAGGCATAATGTCCCTTCCCCCGTTCAGGGGAAGGCTACGATGGGGGCGGCGGTCAGCCGGCCAACCAAAAAATTGCAAAACATCCGCCCACAAATAGAAAGGATCCACGGCACTCCTCACAAGGCCGTGGTGGCCATGTCGGGAGCCGGCACTCAGGCGGTCGCCTGGTTGCTGGGAGTGGCGGGCGCCTCCCGCACCATTCTGGAGGCCTTGGTGCCCTACGGCCGGGAGTCCATGATCTCCTTCCTGGGCTTCGAGCCGGAGCAGTCGGCGTCGGCCCAGACGGCCAGGGACATGGGCAAGGCCGCCTTTCAAAAAGCCAAGTCTCAACTTGAAGACGACTCGCCCCCGGTGGGCCTGGCATGCGCCGCCACAATTGCCACCGACCGGCCCAAACGGGGGGAGCACCGCGCATTCGTCTCGGCCTGGGACCAAAATTCCAACACCCTGTACTCGTTGCACCTGCACAAGGGTCTTCGTGACCGTGCCGGCGAAGAGGACCTGGTTAGCCGCCTCTTGGTCCACGCTCTCATGCTACTTTCGGGCCTGGAATCCGATGTGGAGTTGGGCCTGACCTCCGGCGATTCCCTCGAGATAGTGCGGACGGAACATCCTTCACCCCTGGCCCAACTGCTTTCCGGGAAGGCGGCCTGGGTTGTTGCCCGGTACGGCCAGGTATTGGAGGTCGAAGGGGCCGCCCCCGCCGCCTTGCTCCCCGGCTCCTTCAGCCCGGTGCATCAAGGCCACCGGGGTTTGGCCCTGGCGGCGAAGCACGTGGCGGGGACCGAAGTGGGCTTCGAGCTGTCGGTAACTAATGTAGACAAACCGGACCTGGAGGAAACCGAGATCCTGAAAAGGCTGGCCCAGTTCACCGATGGCGAGACGGTTGTGCTAACCAGGGCCGAGACCTTCTTCAAGAAAGCCCGGCTCTTTCCGGGCCGGACATTTGTCGTCGGCTGGGACACCGCCGTGCGTTTGGTCGCCCCGCGCTACTACGGCAATGACCGGGACGCCATGCTGGGCGCTTTAGCGGAGATGTGGGCCAGCGGTACCAGGTTCATCGTGGCGGGAAGAGAAGATCAGGGGACGTTCAAGACCCTGCAGGATGTACAGGTCCCTCAGGGATTCGAGCCCCTGTTCAGCGACCTGCCCGAAAACCTGTTCCGCGAGGATGTCTCATCGACCCAACTTCGGGCCAGCCAGGGAGATTAATTCCCGGCCTCTCAGGCGTCGAATTTCGTTGACACCCATCGATGCACAATGTTATTGTTTGAGCACAAATTGAGTCAAAAAGAACTGGTCCGCAGACATCACACGGGCACTTTCGCCATGTGTTTTTCCCCCCACGATAATGGTCCCAGCATTTAGCGCCGAACTGTTCACGCAGAACTGGACCGCGGTGGCCATCTCCGCCGCCGTCGCCGCTATGGCCATTGGCGGAATGTTTACCGCCTCTCGTGTTCTCTCCGCCCGGCGTCACTCCGACGTCAAACTGACCACCTACGAATGCGGCATTCCTCCCACACCTTACGCTTGGTCCAACATCAACGTCCGCTTCTATATCTTCGCCATCCTGTTCTTGATTTTTGATGTTGAAGCCGTTTTCCTATTTCCCTGGGCGGTCATCTTCATGCAGGAAAAAATAAACGAAGCCAATTCACTCCCCTTCTATGCCATGATGATGTTCCTGGGGGTCCTGTTCTTTGCCATCGTCTACGCGTGGGGAAAAGGAGTCCTTGAATGGCAGAAATAATCATGGGACCGGTGGGTACGGGCAACCAGCCTGGCCCCAGTTTGTATGACCAAAGCGTCGGTGGAAAGGTGCCTGGCGTTATCACCACCTCTACCGACCAGCTATTCGCCTTGGCGCGCAAGTCATCTCTTTGGACCCTTTCTTTTGGCTTGGCCTGCTGCGCCATAGAGATGATCTCGACCTACATGGCCCACTACGATCTCGACCGCTTCGGCGTGGTCACCTGGCCGTCGCCGCGGCAGTCGGACGTGATGATCGTGGCGGGGACTGTAGTCAAGAAGATGGCCGACCCGATCCGCTTGCTCTATGATCAGATGCCCGAACCCAAGTGGGTGATCGCCATGGGCAGTTGCGCCACCAACGGCGGCCCCTACTACCGCTCCTATTCAGTGGTCATGGGCGTTGACCACATCTTTCCCGTTGACGTCTACGTGCCGGGCTGCCCGCCCCGGCCAGAAGCTCTGCTGTACGGCATATTGAAACTCCAAGAAAAGATCATGCGGGACGCCGGGAAATAGTGGCCGGGAACGAAGGGAACGCTGAAGAAAGCGTTGAAGAGAGCGTCGAAGAGAGCCAGGAGTCTCCAGTAGAGCCTACTCCGGCATCAGGCGCGCCTTCTCCGGCTAGCCACGGCGAAGAAGAGCCTGCCGCCGATCCACTTGCTACTTTGTCCACTGCAGGGAGGGAGTTGCTGGATGTGTATCTGGAGGTACTGAAGGAATTCGATCCCCGGGCCGGCGCGCTGGACGATATTCCTCAGATCAGCGTCGAGAAACAGCACACTCTCCAGGCTTGCCAGTTGATCAAAGACGACCCTCGCATCGGGGCCAAGATGCTGCTCTGTCTGTCTTGCGTTGACTACTCTGAATACTTCCAAATGGTTTATGTCCTGCAATCTTTGGACCCGGAGCGCACTTTGGCCCTGCGGACCGAGGTTCCTTACGGCGACGCGGTCGTGCCGTCGGTGACACCGGTTTGGCGGGCGGCTAACTGGTACGAAAGAGAGGCCCACGACCTGTTTGGCGTGGACTTTGACGGCCATCCGGACCTGACGCCCCTCCTTCTTTACGAGGGCTTCGAAGGGTACCCGGGACGCAAGGAATTTCCGTTCAACGAGTATCAGGAGTTTTAGCCAGGAGTTCTGGTCGATTATGGACACTGTGTTGTTGACCGCAAAGACAGACCGAGACGAGGCCCGGTATGTGGCCCGCATCGAGGATATGGGATTAGAAGGGGAGGGCGATTCTGTGGAGGCTGCTCAAGATGACCTGATCCAGGTCATGCGGGCATGGATCGAGACCCACGATGGCACTGACACTCTGGGCGATGCTCTCGCCGCTGCCGGGTATCTCGGCGTCGATGAAGAGACCGAGCTTCAGTTGGAGTTTGCTGAAGCGGAATCACCGTTGGAAAGTGAGTAGCCTTGCCCAAGAATCCTGAAACCAGGGCTAAAAAGCCCAAGCGCAACAAAAAATCGTCGTTCGACCGCATCGTCTACCAGATCGAAGAGTCGGGCGCTGGGACTGATTACCAGGCGGTGTGTCCGGAATTGGTGATTACCGGGTTCGGCGACACGGCGGATGAAGCAAAGAACTCGCTACGCCGCCTCGTGGCCGAATATCTGCAAGACTGCGAAGAACTGGAAGTGCTGGACGAGACCCTGATCCAGGCCGGATTCTACTTCAATGGCGAGCTCTGGATGAGCAACGAGGTCGAGCCGGCCCAAGAGCCAAATATCCGGTTCATTGGCCGCCCGCCCGAAAATTCGTCCGAATAAATATGACCCAGAATTCAGCGAGTAAAATTCCCGACGCGGAACCGTTGGAGATGCTGCTAAACATGGGGCCGCAGCATCCCTCGACCCATGGTGTCTTCCGCATGGTGCTGTGGGTTGACGGCGAAAAAGTCGTCGACGTCGAACCCCACATCGGCTACCTGCACCGTGGTTCGGAAAAGCTGTGTGAAGGTGAGCAATATCACCAGGTCATTACCCTGTTCGACCGCTTGGACTATATCGCCAACTTCAACAACGAGCACGTCTATTGCCGGGCCGTCGAAAAACTCATGGGACTGGAAATATCTGAACGGACCGAATACATCCGGGTCATCCTTTGCGAGTTGAACCGGATCGCCAGCCACATGCTGTTCATCGCCACCATGGGTCTGGACGCCGGCGCCATGACGCCGTCCATGTTCTGCTTCCGGGGGCGTGAGCGCATCCAAGGCCTGTTTGAGTCCGTTTCCGGCGCCCGGATGATGCACAACTATTTCCGCATCGGTGGGTTGAAAGAAGACGTGCCGGAGGATTTCGTCCAGCAGGTTAGAGCGCTGTTGAAGCTGATCAAAGAAGACACCGATGAGTCGGACAAGCTACTCAGTTTCAACGAGATATTCCTGGCCCGGCTGAAGGATGTGGCGGTGATGTCCGCCGAGGACGCGATCGACTACGGTTTAACGGGGCCATGCCTCCGGGCGTCGGGTGTCGACTACGACGTGCGCAAGGCAGCGCCCTACTCGGTCTACGACCGCTTCGACTTCGACGTGCCCGTGGGACTGGACGGGGACTGCTGGGACCGGTATTACCTGCGGGTCCAGGAGATCTACCAGTCGGTGCGGATCGTAGAGCAGGCCTTAGACCATCTTCCGGAGGGCGAGGTGGCGTCGTCTCTTGGGCGGCGGCTGATCCGCCCGCCCGCCGGCGAGGTATACGTCCGTGCTGAAAATCCCAGAGGGGAAATCGGCGTGTATCTGATCAGCGACGGCACCGACCGGCCCTACCGGGTAAAGGTGCGGCCGCCATCATTCTGCAACCTGTCGGCCCTGCGGCACATGCTGAAAGATTGTTGGATCGCCGATGCCGTGGTGATTTTGGGCGCGCTTGACATAGTCCTAGGCGAGGTCGACCGCTAGTGCCGGACGTCATTCTGCTAGTTATTGGGTTGACCGACTTTATCTGGATCGTGGTTGGTCTGTTTATCTTGTTCACCGGCCTATCCATTGTGGTGCTGTCATTGACCTGGCTGGAGCGTAAGGTCCTGGGTAGGCTTCAGCGGCGCTTGGGCCCCACCCGCACGGGACCCATGGGGTTGATGCAGCCGGTGGCCGACGCACTGAAGCTGATACTCAAAGAAGACATCATCCCATCTTCATCTGAGAAAGCTATCTTCTGGGTCGCCCCGATAATCGTCGTCGTCTCAGCATTCATGATCTGGGTGACTATTCCAGGCACGCAAAATGCAGTGATACAGAACCTTGACCTTGGCCTCTTCTACATTATTGCCCTCTCGGTCGTCGGTATTCTGGGCCTGGTGTTGGCGGGATGGGGCTCGGCCAACAAATACGGTACCCTTGGCGGTCTACGGGCAGCGGCCCAGCTAATCAGTTACGAGATACCCATCATCATGGTGGCTATCTCGGTGGCCATGCTGGCCCAGTCGCTGGACATGAGGGAGATAGTCAACGCACAGGACAGCTATATCTTCTTCCTGGTGCAGCCGCTGGGGCTGGTCTTGTTTTTCATTGCCGGATTGGCCGAGGTTGGCCGGACTCCCTTTGACATTTACTTCGCCGAATCGGAGATCGTCGGCGGGCCCTTCGTCGAATACAGCGGGGCCCACTGGTCGGTGTTCTTCCTGGCCGAATATATCAATACCTTTGCCATCGCCGCCCTTACCGTAATCCTGTTCTTCGGCGGCTGGTCCGGTCCGGGGCTCTCGGGTGACTGGGGGATTATCTGGTTTCTGCTCAAGGTCTATCTGGTTATCATGGTGATCTTCTGGGTGCGCGGCACCTTCCCAAGGCTGCGCATAGACCAATTGATGGCCTTTGCCTGGAAGGTCATTGTGCCATTGTCGTTCCTGTCTGTAGTGATGACCGCCGTGTATCAGTTCTACGGGTGGCCGGCGTGGTCTCTCACCGCTATGTCATCGGCCGGTCTGGTGGTTGTCGGTTACCTGATCTACAAGCGAATGACCGGTCCCAAGCGGTTGGTGGACCAGGTCCGAACCAGGCAACAGGCGTTGGAGAGCCGGCGCCTGGCCGTAAACGAGGCCCCGGACCAAGCCACGGGCCAGGTTGGAGGAAATTAACAGATGTTTAACAGCCTGAAAGGGTTGCTCATAACTTTGGTGTCCACTGTGAACGGTTTGCGTGAGCCCGTGACCCGCCAATACCCGGCCAGCGGAAATCTGTTGAACCGCCAACCTGAGCCCACCCCGGTGCAGGACCGGTTCATGGGTTTTCCAGCACTTACCTGGGACGAGGACGTAAACGAGCCCTTCTGCACCAGTTGCATGGTCTGTATACGCCAATGCCCAACCCAGTGCATGTCATCCGTAATGAAAGACAACCCCCTTCATGAAGAAGGGAAAAGCTCCCGTAGAAAGATCGTCGACAGCTTCGAGATCAATCTCAACCGGTGTATACTCTGTGGCATCTGCGTTGAGGTGTGTAATTTCGATGCGATCGTGATGAGCCACGAACACGAGATGAGCGCATTCAACCGCAACGCGGTCCGGGTGGACCTGCCAGCGCTGCTGGAGATTGGGCACAAGTTCCAACAGGAGACTGGCTGGATTCCGCCGACACAGCGGGCCAAAGCTCAAAAAGGCGGAGACGCAGAGTCCGAAACGGCTCCTGCCACGACCGAATCTTAACAACCGGCCAAACCCAAGGGAAACTCTGTATGCCTAGACGAGAAGACGATCGAATACGGAACATGACTGGGCGTCACGTTGAGGCGTGCACCTGTCAGGACTGTACCGATCGGTTCCTGAAGAAGAAGAAGATAACGCCTGGACGCAACCGGCCGGGGAACCGGCGGGCCGACGGGGAACAAGTCGCCAAGCACCCACGGAGCTGCACCTGCGCCAGTTGCAGCCTGTTGCAGACTATGGGGAACCTGCCGCCGCTGGATCACGGGCCGCGAGGGTTCCTAAAGCGGTTGTTTCGCCGGTAGCGGTTGTTTTTGGAAGTAGCGTCTTGGGTGGGACCTGGAAGCGGCCCACCGGGCATAGGCAAGTAGCAGGGCCCGGCTGCCGGGCCCGGACAATTGAATGGAGATCAAGGGAGCCGCCGATTTGGTGGCTCGTATTTTGGAAGGGGAAAGAATATATGGCTGGCAAATCAGCCGAAAGGCAGGGTCCAACCGCCTAGATGGCCTGGTTCGTTTTCATATTGGTGGCCGTGTTGACCATCGGCGGCGGACTGGGTGTGGTTCTCTCCCGCAACGTGGTGCACGCGGCGCTGGCGTTATTGGTCTCCCTGGTTTCGGTGGCTGGAGTTTACCTGGTCCTGTTCGCCGAATTTCTCGCTCTGGTGCAGGTGTTGATCTACGGTGGGGCAATCATCATCGTGCTTCTGTTCGCCGTCATGCTGACCAGAAGCGCCGACTATCCCCGCATCTCCGACAATAAACAGTGGCCCCTGGCCGCCATCGCTGCATTGGCTCTTTTGGGGGTTTTGGTCCCTGCATTCGCCATCAACGCTGTGGAGGGGACCCAGGCTCAGAACGCCTCTTTCACCGGTATCGGCGAGTCCCTTTTCACCACCTGGGCCGTTCCCTTTGAGATTGCATCCCTGGTGCTGCTGGTGGCCCTGATCGGCGCCATAATCATCGCGCGTTCCGGCCGGGGAGAGAACTAGGCCATGGTCGATCTGGTCTGGTTCCAGCTTCTCAGCGCCGCCCTGTTCGTTATCGGTCTCTATGGCGTGATGGCGCGCCGATCCGCCGTGCTCATCGTGATGTCCATCGAATTAATGCTGAACGCGGTGAACATCAACCTCATTGCCGCCGCCTCCCATATGGAGGGCACCGGAAGCTTCGCTAATTTCGACGGTCAGTTGATCGCCATCTTTATCATCACCGTGGCCGCGGCCGAGGTTGGGCTTGCCCTGGCCATCATCCTGCGGATGTTCCGGAACCGGTCCACGGTCAACGTCGATGAGATCGACTTGATGAAATGGTAGACGGCAACACAGATATTGCGGCCGCTAGCCTGACGATTTCCCGGACCAATGATTCCCGGATGACCGCTTAATGGAGTGGGCCTGGCTGATACCGGTTTTCAGTTTCGCCGCCATGCCGGTGATCGTGATCTTCGGGAAATACCTCCCGGCGAAGGGCGCATTCTTGTCGATCTTGGCCATCGCGGGCGGGTTCGTTGTTTTTTGGTTTGTGCTCAATTCCTGGCTGGGCGCCGAAGCTGTTGGCAACTGCTTCACCAGCGAGAATACTGGGGTTCTCACCTGCGATTATGAACGGAGTTGGTTCAACGCCGGAATAATCGGGGCCGCGGGCAGTGTCAGCCTCCACTGGGGCATCCTGATCGACCCGCTGACCATCGCCATGCTGGGTTTGGTGACCTTCGTTGCTCTCATGGTCCAGGTCTATTCCTTGGCTTACATGAAGGGGGACCCACGCTTTGGCTGGTATTTCGCGGTCCATTCCCTGTTCGCCGCCTCCATGCTCACACTGGTCCTAGCCGACAACTTCCTGTTGCTCTACGTTGCCTGGGAGTTGGTGGGAATCTGCTCCTATCTGCTGATTGGGTTCTGGCACGAACGGCCATCGGCCAGGGAAGCGGCCAAGAAGGCTTTTATCGTCACCAGGATCGGCGACGTTGGGCTGCTGGTGGGCATACTGCTCATCTGGCGGGAAGTTGGCAGCTTCAGCATGCTGGACGCTTTCGAGGCGGTGCGCACCGGCGCCATGAGCGAGGGAGTAGCTACTGCGTCGGCCATACTGCTTTTCCTGGGCGCCATGGGCAAGTCCGCCCAGGTTCCATTCCACGTTTGGCTGCCTGACGCCATGGAGGGCCCAACCCCGGTCAGCGCCCTGATCCACGCCGCGACCATGGTCATCGCGGGCGTCTATCTGGTGGCGCGCACCTTCCCGCTGTTCGAAGCTTACGACGCCGACCCGCTGCTCGTCGTGGCGATCGTCGGCTTGGTCACGGCTCTGATGGCCGCCACCATTGCATTGGTGGCCACCGACCTCAAACGGATACTGGCCTACTCCACCATCAGCCACCTGGGCCTGATGATGCTGTCCCTTGGCGCCTTCGGTTACACGGCGGCGATATTCCATCTGATGGCCCACGGCTTCTCCAAGGCGCTCCTGTTCCTTGGGGCGGGCAGCGTTCTTCACAGCACTGAGTTTCAGGAGACCGGCGAGATGGGCGGCCTCAGGAAGGTCATGCCGCTGACCGCGATTGTCTTTTCCACCGGGGCACTATCCCTTGGCGGCATTCCGATCTTGGCCGGGTTTTGGAGCAAGGATGAGATTTTAGTGGCGGTGAACGACCACCGGATGCCCGCGTTCATCGTCTTGACCCTGTTCACCGCCCTGCTGAGCGCTCTCTACATGGGCCGGGCGATGTTCCTGGTATTCTTCGGCGAGTTGAAAGACCAGAACAGCCACGTCCACGACGCCCCCTTTCCCATGGCGATCCCGATGGCGCTGTTGGGAGTGCTGGCGTTGGGATTCGGCCTGATTAGCTTCAACTGGCCCGGCAGCTACGGCGGTATCGGCACTTTCGTATTCTTCGGAGAGGCCGAAAAGTTCCACTTCGTGCCCTGGATCGGCGCGGTCTCCATCGTGATGGCCTTAGGGGCCTTTGTCTTCGCCTATCTGGCCTATGCCAAGAAAAGCGTTTCGCTGGATGGCCTCCGGGCGCGGTTTGCTGGGATTATCAATGTGGTGGAGAACAAGTATTACTTCGATGAGGTCTACCAGTGGACCGTCGACCGGGTGGTTTTGGTGTTCTCCAGCTTCATCGCCTTCTTTGACCGGGCGGTGGTCAACGACATTGTCGTGAACGGTCCGGCCGACGTGGTGCGGAAGTTTGGAATTGTGCTCCGGCTCCATATAACCGGTCACGTTTACAGCTACACCCTCGCCATGGCTCTGGGGACCATTGGTCTGGGCATTTTCGTCTGGCTGCGGGCGGTGTAGATGGCTGCTGTCCGCCGCATAGCAGCTTTTAGTTACTCCACCGCCTGTCGTGTTATTGGCGGCCAATCATGAACGATTTCGATCAAGTGGCGCTGCTGCTCTTGATTCTGGTGCCTTTGGCCGGGTCGCTGATGATGATGGTCATGCCCAGCGGCCAGAGCAAAGATTCGTGGTACTTCGCCATCTTCGTCTCGGGCATATCCCTGGTCCTCTCCCTGGTTGTATTTGCCAGGTACGACTACGACTTGGGCGGGTTTCAGTTCCTCCGCACCTACGAATGGCTGCCCGGACCGCTGGACATCAATTTCTCCCTGGGGATCGACGGCATCTCCGCCCCGTTGGTGCTGCTGAACGGCATCGTGCTGTTCGGCGGAGTGCTGATCTCCCAGACCATTAAACACCGGACCCGGGACTTTTTCGTGCTGCTATTAGCCCTGTCTGCCGGGGTATTCGGCGTGTTTGCCGTGCGCGACCTGTTCTTCTTGTTCTTCTTCTATGAGCTGGCCGTGCTGCCCATGTACCTGCTGATTGGTGTTTGGGGCAGCAGCACCGATTTCGGCACTTTCTTACGTACCAAGGAATACGGGGCGATGAAGCTGCTCCTGTACCTTGTTGCGGGAAGCATCCTGGTCTGGGTCGGCATTCTGGCGGTGTACGTCCAAGCTTCAGAAAATGGGGCGGCGACGTTCTCTCTCCAGGGTTTGGCTCAGCTGTCTGCTGACGGGCAGTTCGATGAAACATTCCAGACCTGGGTGTTCCCGCTGTTCATGGTTGGATTCGGTGTGCTGGCTGGCCTTTGGCCCTTCCACACCTGGTCGCCCGACGGCCACGTGGCGGCCCCCACCGCGGTGAGCATGCTCCACGCCGGGGTGCTGATGAAGTTGGGGGCTTACGGCATCATTCGGGTTGGCATGTTCCTGCTGCCCGAAGGCGCCGAGAACTGGATGCCGGTGTTGATCAGCTTGGGCACTGTTAACGTCCTCTATGGCGCGGTGTCGGCCATGTCCCAAAACGACCTGAAATATGTCATTGGATATTCCAGCGTCAGCCACATGGGTTACGTGTTGATGGGCATCGCCACTCTGGATAACATCGGCGTGGGCGGCGCGGTCTTGCAGATGTTCTCCCACGGCATCATGACGGCCCTGATGTTCCTGCTGGTCGGAGCCATCTACGAACGCACCCACACCCGGGACATAACAGTATTGAACGGGCTGGCCAACCGGATGGGCGTGAACAGCTTCTTCTTCGCTATCGCGGGTCTGGCGTCTTTGGGCCTTCCGGGCTTGAGCGGGTTCATCGCCGAATTCATGGTGTTTACTGGGGCTTTCCGTACCTACCTGCCGTTGGCCATCCTGGCCGTCATCGGCGCCGCGCTGACGGCGGTCTATATATTGCGTTTGTTGGCCCGGACCTTCCTGGGGGAGTCGGACGAGCAGTGGGCCGGCCTTACCGACGCAAGTCCGGTTGAGATGTCCGTCGGCGGGGCCTTCGTGGCGATAATAATCTTCGTTGGCGTTTGGCCGGCGCCGCTGATGCGGGTTATCAATGTCGGCGTTCAGTCGATTCCAGGGGTGTAAGCGCCAGTGAATAGCCTCACTGACAATCTTGACCTGCTGACGCCGGAGTTCGCTCTGGCGGGCTTGGCGTTCCTGGTTTTCGTGATCGACCTCTTCCTTCCCGAAGACCGCAAGACATACTTGGCGTGGGTTTCCATCGCCGGTCTGCTGGCTTTGATCGTGGTTTCTCTAGTCATGTTGTGGGGCGAAGACCGGGAACTCTACAACGGTCTGTTGGCGGTGGACGCATTTTCCCTGTTCTTCAAGGTCTTCTTCATGGGGATGGGGGTTTTTATCATCCTCAGTTCCATGGATTTCGTCGAGAACAAACTGGAACACCAGGGCGAATTTTACGGACTGCTTCTGTTCTCCATCTTGGGCATGAACGTGATGGCCCAGTCTCGGGAACTGCTTACCGCCTACATAGCCCTGGAACTGCTCAGCTTCAGTCTCTACGTGTTGGCGGCCTACGCCAAGGACGACGCCAAATCCAACGAGAGCGCACTCAAGTACATCATCATTGGCGCGGTGTCTTCGGCCATCCTTCTCTATGGAGTGAGCATGGTCTACGGCGTGTTGGGCGTGACCAAGTTCGATGAGATTGCCGCCGGACTTGCGGTGGCCTCTGAGGTGAGCCCGGCGCTATGGGTCGGTGTTGGCCTGATCTTGGTTGGGCTGATGTTCAAGGTTTCCGCCGTGCCCTTCCACATGTGGGCGCCCGACGTTTACGAAGGCGCGCCTTACCCGGTGACTGCTTACCTGGCCATCGGGTCCAAGGCGGCGGCATTCGCCCTGGTGTTGCGCCTGGTTGCGGAGGGGTTTGTGCCGGCGGCCGACCGCTGGGAGCAGTGGCAAATTGTTCTGGCGGTACTGGCCGGTGTCACCATGCTTGTTGGCAACCTGGTGGCCTTGGCGCAGCAGAACCTGAAACGGCTGATGGCCTATTCCAGCATCGGGCATGCCGGGTTCATCCTGGCCGGTATCGCAGCGCTGTCCCTTGACTCGGACCTGGCTTCCAACGGAGTGATGTTTTATCTGGTGGGCTATTCCATCACCAACCTGGTGGTCTTCGCGGCTTTAATCTCCTTCTTCAACATGACGGGCAAGGAGATGATCGCCGATCTGGGCGGCTTGGCTGACCACCAGCCATTCCTGGCGGCGTCACTGGCAATGGGCCTTTTCTCCCTGGCGGGGCTGCCCATCTTCGCCGGATTCACCATGAAGTTCTATCTCTTCACCGCCGTAGCGACTGAAGGGCTGCTCTGGCTTGCCGGGGTAGCCATCTTCAGCAGTCTGATCTCCTTGTACTACTATCTGCAGATCTTGCGCCAGGCATACATCGAACCCGCCCCGGCCGGCGTCGTCGTCGGCGATCTGCCTGAGGAGCAACCGGCGTTGGCGCAGCGGCCTTCTCTGACGTTGTTGACCGTATTGGGTTCCGGCCTGGCGGGCATCATATGGCTCGGGGTCTACCCCAGACCCCTGATCGACGCCATCGAAGCCGCCAGCCGTGCCTTAATGCCCTGATCGGTGGCGCAGCCCCAGATTCAGGTGTGGCAGACGGGAGTATATGTATACAGTCTGATATAATTACTGTCCCTCGAAAGCGCCGTTTTTCGGGCGTAATTTTCCCGCGATTAAGGCTAGCGATAGATGATAATCTCAGTAATAGGAAGCAGCAACCCCGCCACTCGGGAGCACGTGGATTTGGCGGAAGGGGTCGGCCGTGAATTGGCCCGCCGGGACATCATGGTAGTTTGCGGCGGACTCAGCGGCATTATGGAGGCGGTCTGCCGGGGCGCCAAGGCCGAAGGCGGAACCACCATCGGCATCCTGCCGGGACGGGCCGCCGCCGAGGCCAACAGCTACGTTGACATCCCCATCGTCACCAGCATGGGCTATTCCCGGAATGTGATCGTGGTACATACCGGCGAAGCGGTGATTGCTGTCGGCGGGGCCTTTGGCACCCTCTCGGAGATAGGCCATGCTCTTAGTGACGGCATTCCGGTGGTTGGCCTCAAGACTTGGCCGTTGACCACCAACGGCGACGGTATTGACATGAATGGGGCCATCATCCAGGCCGAGGATCCTGCGGACGCCGTGGACAAGGCCCTGACTGCCGTGGCCGCGCGCAACCACCACCGTTAAGCCTTCGAAATTTGTGTATATTCCCGTAAATTTTTCTTAAGAATAGGGTGTTATGAGCAGCGCTAGCGCCGGCGTGACCATCACCGGGGTCAGGGGCCGTGAGACCCTGGATTCCCGCGGCAATCCCACTGTTGAAGCGGAGATTGTTCTGTCCACGGGCCTGGCTGCCCATGCCATCGTCCCGTCCGGCGCCAGCACCGGCAGCTACGAGGCCCTGGAACTCCGGGACGGGGATTCCTCCCGTTACGGTGGCAAGGGTGTCCTGAAAGCCGTGGCCAACGTGAATGACACGATCGGGCCCTGGCTAATTGGCCGCTCGCCCATGGACCAGGCGGCCATCGACGCCGGGCTGAACGAGCTTGACGGCACCGGCGATAAACGCAACCTGGGGGCCAACGCCATATTGGCCGCCTCCTTGGCGGTGGCGCGGGCCGCTGCTGGTGTGGACAGCCAGAATGGCTCCCTATGGCGTTATCTGGCCGGAGGAGGTGAGGTCAGCCTGCCCGTTCCCATGTTCAATATCCTGAACGGCGGAAAGCATGCTTCCAACTCGGCCGATATCCAGGAATTCATGGTCATGCCCGTTGGGGTGAAGACCTTCTCGGACGCACTGCGTGCCGGAGCGGAGATCTACCAATCGCTGAAGACTTTGTTGGCCGATGCCGGCCACAACACCAACGTCGGGGACGAGGGCGGGTTCGCCCCCAGTCTGCCGTCCAACCGCGACGCCCTGGAGATGGTTTTGAAGGCCGTGGAAAAGGCAGGCTATACCCCCGGCAAAGAGGTGCATATCGCCTTGGACGTGGCCGCCAGCGAACTGTTCGACCAGGGCCAGGGAATGTACGTCTTGGAGCGAGAGGGCACCAGCCTGACCTCCGCCGAGATGGTGAAGCTGTACGAAGAGTGGACCGGCCAATACCCCATAGTCTCCATAGAAGACGGTCTTTTCGAGGACGACTGGAGGGGCTGGAGCGGTCTACACGAGAGCCTGGGCGGTTCGATACAGATACTGGGCGACGATCTGCTCGTCACCAACATCAGCCGCATCAAGAAGAGCATCGACGTTAAAGCCAGCAATGCGATTTTGCTCAAGCCCAACCAGATCGGCACCCTGTCGGAGACCCTCGACGCTCTGAAAATGGCGCGAGGCGCAGGATGGGGAGCGGTCATGAGCCACCGTTCCGGGGAGACCGAGGACACCACCATCGCCGACCTGGCGGTGGCCTGGGATGTGCGGCAAATCAAGACCGGGGCCCCGGCACGTTCAGAAAGGGTGGCCAAGTACAACCGGCTCCTGCGCATTGAATCCGAACTGGGTGACCGGGCCCATTATGCTGGCGAGACGGCCTTCGACTATTTAGGCCGTTCCTAGGCACATTTGTTGCCACGTCAGGCATAATGCCCTCGCGTGCCTATGTATCTCCTTCTAGAACAGCCACGATGTGCTTTCCAACCGGCTGCTGGGCAGGTATCATGAACCCGATATTTTTGGATTATTCGATATAACGCCGCCATTTCCGGCTGTCTGGTGTTGGTAGAAATTGGCAAAGATTAGGGAGGAAGAGCATGGTCACTCGGATCGGGATAAATGGTTTCGGTAGGATCGGGAGGTTGGTGCTGCGCGCCAACGAGGGACGCAATGCTGGGAAAGTTGAGGTCGCTGCCGTCAACGACTTGACCGACGCGGAGACCAATGCCCACTTGTTGAAGTACGACACCAACTACGGCCGCTACCCTGGAAAGGTCGAGGCCAATAATGATGATCTGATGGTGGATGGCCGGACCATAAAGGTTTTTTCCGAGCGGGACCCAGCCCAGATTCCCTGGTCGGAGATGGGCGTTGACCTGGTGATAGAATCCACGGGAATCTTTACCGACGCCGACAAGGCCGCCGGCCACCTGAAGGGCGGCGCAAGCAAGGTGATTATCTCAGCGCCGGCCAGAGGCGAGGACCTAACTCTGGTCTTGGGCGTCAACGAAGACCTGTATGACGCAGATAAACACAACATCATATCCAACGCATCCTGCACCACCAACTGCTTCGCCACCATGGTCAAGGTGCTACACGACAACTTTGGCATCGAACATGGTCTAATGTCCACGATCCACTCCTATACCAATGACCAGGCAATCCTGGACCAACGACACGGCGACCTGCGGCGGGCCAGGGCGGCGGCGGAGAACATCATCCCCACCAGCACCGGAGCGGCCCGGGCGGTTGGCTTGGTGCTACCAGAACTGAACGGCAAACTGCACGGCATGGCCTTCCGCGTGCCCACCTCCACCGGCTCAATCACCGACTTTACGGCCATGGTTTCCCAAGATGTGACCGTTGAAGACATCAACGAGGCTTATCAGGCGGCGTCTGACGGCAAGATGAAGGGCATCATGGAATACAGCGACGAGCCTTTGGTTAGTTCGGACTTTAAGGGCAACCCCCATAGCTGCATCATCGACGGATTGTCCACCATCGTCATGGAAAAGCGGATGGTCAAGGTGATGGGTTGGTACGACAACGAGTGGGGCTACTCCTGCCGCACCGCCGATCTTGCCGCCTTGATGGCTGAGAAAGGCATCTAAGCTCGCTCTCCCTCCGTAACATAGAACGGGGCTTTTGACAGCTCCAGCCGGCTAAATAAAGTCCCCCGTCCCCAAGAAAATGGGTAGACGGGGGACTTTTCTATGGAGGGGTTGGCAGGAGTCCCAAATATAATGTTTAGCACTGAAATGCAGTACCTCATCCAAGACAATCCGCCCATAGTGGACGATTAAAAACCGGCCGTGGTGTTTGACCTCCAACATTACTTAAGCTTTGGCGGCCGTATTTCCTGGTCCTTCTATGTATTGCTGGTCATCTTGGTGGTTGCGCTCGGCCTGCGGCTGAACGGCGTCAACTGGGACCAGGGTTATGCTTTTCACCCCGACGAGCGGGACATCTACATGCGCTCAGGGTGCATGTACGACCTGCTTACCGACGCGCCCAACGCTCAAACCTGCGGCTATGTTCGGGCAGAGCCCGATGCCCAGCCGGGGCTTCCGGGCATCGGCACGCTGCTGGACAAAGACCGCAGCCCGCTAAACCCCCATTGGTTTCCGCTGGGTAGCATCCTCATCTACGTGATGGTGTTCTTCCGCTCCGTGGCGGAACTGTTTACCGACCTCAACTCTTTGGACATGCGCTACTTCGGCAGGCCGCTGTCGGCTCTGGCAGATGTGGGTTCCGTGGCCATGGTCTTCCTATTGGGCCGGAGGCTGTACGGCAGAGGCGTCGGTCTTTTGGCGGCGGGGCTCACCGCCCTTTCGGTGATCCACATCCAGAACAGCCACTTCTTCCGGCCCGAGACCTTTTCGGTGTTCTTCACCTTGGTCAGCTTCTGGGCCATGTGGCGGATGTTGGAACGCAAGCGGCTGCGCGACTCGGGGTTGCTGGGGCTGATGCTGGGGCTGGCCATCGCGCCCAAGGTGAGCATCCTGCCCATCCTTGCCCCACTTTTTCTGGTCTATTGGTACCGGGTCCTGGATGAGGTTAACGGTGATTGGCCCGCGATAAAGCCTGATCTGGTGCTGCGCATTTTGGGCCATGCCGCTGCTGCCGCGGCGATCGCGGGGGGAGTGTTCTTGATCACCACTCCCTATTCGCTGTTGGACGCCAGGGCCTTTGTGGGCGATGTGGCGAGCCAGGCAAATATGGCCCGGCACGCTGGACTGTGGCCCTTCACCATTCAATACATCGGCACACCCTCCTTTATCTATCAGATACAACAATCGTCGGTCTGGGGTTTGGGAATCCCATTGGGCGTGATTGCCTGGCTTTCCATCCCGTTCACCGCTTTGCTGGCCGGCTTCAGCAAGAGCACCCGGCGGGCCGACCTGTTTCTGCTTGCCTGGGTCGTGCCGGGGTTCATCTTCCTGGAGACCTTCGAGGTCCACTTCCTCCGGTACGTTTTCCCGCTGATGCCAATTATGGTCATCATGGGCGCCAGGATGCTGCTCTGGATGGTGACGGCGGCCCGTCCGCTGGCAGGCTATCTTGTGGACCGTCTCGGGTGGCGCAACGCCGGCCTGGCCTGGTTTCTGCCGGGCATGGCCGTCACAGTGGTGGTCTTCGTGGTGGGGGCCACCGTCTTCTACGCCCTGGCGTTCCAACGGGTTTACGCCGAGGACCATCCGGCGGTCACGGCCTCGGAATGGATCAACGCCAACGTGCCTCGTGGGACGGCCATCGTCAGCGACAACCATTGGGACGAGTTCGTGCCCAACCTCTATTCCTACTCCGTCTGGCAGTTTCCGGTCTACGAACCGGACAACCCCGCGAAAATGGATACATTGGCCAGTAAACTTGCCTCGTCGGAGTACGTGGTTTTCTACAGCAGCCGTCCCTACGCCAGCGCCGCCCGCGCGCCCGAACGATTTCCATTCAGCATTAACTACTACCAACGCCTGTTCGCCGGCGAGCTGGGCTACAAGCTGGACCGGACATTCACCCTGTACCCCGAACTCCTGGGCGTGTCTTTCCGGGACGACGCCATCGGCCGGGCAGGCCTGGAGCTTCCCGAGCCGTCGTTTCCCAGACGGGACTCGCCCGTTGGCCTGAACCTGGGTTATGCCGATGACAACGTGGTCGGCTACGACCACCCCACCGTGCTGCTTTTCAAGAACTCGTCCCACCTGACCGAAGAAAACATTCGGGACCAACTCGGAGGTTTGCCTCAGGCTGGCGACACCCGCCCGGTGGGACTGCTGCTGTCGGATGAGGACCTAGTGGCGCAACAGGCCGGCGGAACTTTCTCTGACATCGTGGACCGGGACGGCTGGACCAACGACCTGCCGGTCCTAGCTTGGTTGCTGGTGGTGGAGATCATCTACCTGGCGGCGTTGCCATTCACCATGTTCATTTTCCGGCCTCTTCCCGACCGGGGAATCGTTTTGGCGCGGATACTGGGCCTGCTGGCGGTCAGTTACGTTGCCTGGCTTGCCGTGTCCTTGGGGTGGATGGACTTCTCCCGGTCGGCGGTCTATGTGGGTCTGGCCGTGGTGTCGGGGTTGTCGTTGGCCACCTTGGTCTTCCGTTGGGAGGAGATAACCGGGTTCCTCAAAGAACATTGGCGGCTCTTATTCTTTGGGGAGGCCCTATTCTTGGCTGCGTTCTTGGGGTTCGTCCTGTTACGGCATGCCAATCCGGATCTGTGGCATCCATTCCGGGGCGGCGAGAAGCCCATGGAACTGGCCTATCTGACCGCCGTGGTTCGCTCCACCTCCCTCCCTCCCTTCGACCCGTGGTTCGCCGGCGGCTATCTGAACTACTACTACTGGGGGTACTTTACGATCTCCGGGATTATTCGCGTCACCGGGATTCTTCCCACCACCGCCTTCAATCTCGCGGTTCCGTTCTTCTTCGCCCTGACGCTCACTGGCGCCTATTCATTGGTCTATAACTTGGCCGAGGGCGTACGCCAACGACGCTTGACAAGCCCCGTCGTAATGACGCCGGGCATCGGCTCGCCGCTGAATTCTGGCGATGAGCGGGCGCGATTGCGGCGGTGGGTTTGGAGTCCCATCGGCGCCGGTCTCATGGCAGGATTATTCACCGCCGTGATCGGCAACCTGGACGGCATGGTCCAGATGGTCCAAAACTCCTGGCGCCGGGTGTTTGATGGCGTTCCAATCCCTGCCTTCGATTTCTGGCGCAGTAGCCGGATGCTGCCGAACTTGGAGAATTTCGACCCCAATCCAGTTGCTTTCTGGGTGCCGGAAAAATTGGCTGAATTCCCAGATGTCTCCTTCCACATCACCGAGTTCCCATTCTTCACCTTTTTGTTCGCCGACCTGCACGCCCATATGATGGTCATTCCGTTTACTTTATTGGTGATTGGCTTGGGCCTGAATATGGTGGTGGGCCTGAAGGACTCGATGAAGGACGGGATGAAAGATGGCAGCCGGCTGTGGATTGCAGTGTCGGCGGCGGCCTTGGCTCTGGGTCTGGGCGCGCTATGGGTGGTGAACAGCTGGGACTTCCCATCCTACGCCCTGCTGACCGTCGGACTGTTAGCGATTGCCGTCTATTTTACCGAGGGTACTGCCGCAAGAAAATTGGCGCTATTGGCGGTACTGGCGGGGGGAGTGCTGGTCGTTAGCATCTTGACGTTCCTGCCCTTCCACCAAGCCTATGAGACGTTCAACAGCGGACTGGACGCATCGAAGTGGCGGACCCCGGTCGACCGGTTCCTTGGGATACATGGTCTCTTTTTGTTCGTGATTGCATCGTCTTTGCTTTATCAAGCTCGAGACACATTGCGAGAACTATTCTGGAGCATCAGGCTCCCCGGGTTCGTAAGCACAGTGCCGGGAATGTCCTGGCTAAGAGTCTCCTTGGCCATTGGATTCTTGAGCGCCATATTCCTTGGGGCCGCCGGTTACTGGAACGCTCTCATCCTCGTGGTCTTCCTGATGCTGGTGGGCATTGTTGCCTGGCGGGTATTAGCCTCCAAGGATGATGAACGCCCCTTCCAAATAGTGCCGCTGGCTCTGTTGGCAATGGCCTTTTTCATTGGCATCGGCGTTGACTTGGTGCGGGTTGAGGGTGACATCGGCAGGATGAACAGCTTTTTCAAGTACTACCTGGAGATCTGGGTCCTCCTCAGCATCGTTTCAGCCTATATGCTGTGGCGCCTGGGGGCTTCAGGATTCTTGCGGCCGCGACTTAGCTGGCGGACTGGGGCTTGGCTGTCAGTTCTGGCGGTGCTCATCGGTTCCAGTCTTATCTACACGGCTCTGGGCAGCCGGGCCCGAGTCTCTGACCGTTTCACCCAAGGCCCGTCCACATTGGACGGGACGGCGTACATGGCGGCGGCGGTGCATCTAGAGCGCGATCAGCCCATAGAACTCAAGTGGGACTTGGAGGCAATCCGGTGGCTCCAGGACAACGTGGAGGGATCACCGGTGGTCTTGGAAGCCCACCTGGAGCAATACCGCTGGGGCGCCCGCATCGCCAACTATACCGGGCTGCCCACGGTCCTAGGCTGGCCTTGGCACCAGACACAGCAGCGGACGGCTTATTCCTTCACAATCAAGGAGCGGTCTAACGACATTAAGGAGTTGTACGAGACGACCAGCGTCGAGCGGGCCCTGGACTTGCTGCGCAAATACCGGGTGCGGTACGTTGTCGTCGGAGACCTGGAGCGTGTTCTCTACGTTGATGAAGGATTGGGGAAATTCGAGGGCCTGGGTCAGAAAGTATTCGAGAACCAAGGAACCGCGATCTACAAAACCAGCTTGAATTAACGCAGTGAGCATTCGCGAATCCATTTTGGCCGGTTGTCAAGGAGTCGAGCCGGTGTAATTACACTGGGACGGTCAAGAATTTGACATAAAGGAAATTCTTGGTTAAAATATAAAAGTGTTCTTAAACTTCTTCTAACAACGGTTATAGTCTCAAGAGAATACCTAGACTCCAGGGATCTGGAAGTCTTACGCCGAATTGGCAAGGAGGCTCTGCTGACAGAGTAGAAGCCGCTAAATATGACGGGTGCACGGGCCTTGTGCCTTTTTATCAGGTTGCCGCGGAGGGCGTTTCAAGGGCGGACTGATAGCATAAGGCCTGTCCCGGTCGGCCCTTCTTCGATCGGTTGTCCAGCTAAGGAGTGAAGTGTTGTGATGTTGGGGATTTCTTAGTTACGCCGCTGGGGGGAGGGCCGACGCTTTTTAGGGACTTGTTTTAACTCTTGGGGCTCCATTGGGGATATGAACCCAACACCCGGAGCATGCTGATGGGCTCGGCCAGCGCCGCCAAAGCGTCCTTCATCGGCGATTCCTCGCGATGCCCGGCGCAATCCACCATGAAGATATACTCACCCAGCATCTGCTTGGTCGGCCTCGATTCAACCTTGAAGAGGTTGATCCCCCGCTCCGCGAACTCGCCCAAGGCCCTGTAAAGCAACCCCGGCGTATCTACCTCGAACGTAAAAGCCATTGAAGTCTTGTCTCGTCCGGTGGGCGCATGGTCTGAGAGACCGATGACCGCGAATCGAGTCACATTGGTCGCCACATCCTGAATGCCCCGGTCCAAGATATCCACCTCGTAGAGCTCCGACGCCCGGCGTGGCGATATCGCCGCCGCGGGCACCGGACTGGCAAATGAATCGGGCACGGATGAAACGGTACTGAGTGACGCCATCTGCTCGGCCTGAGGGAAGTTTGTTTCCAAATAATCCCGGCATTGTGCCAGGGCTTGAGGATGCGAGTAGATCACCTTTATCTCAGCCGGATCAGTCCCGGGTTTGGTGAGCAAGTAATGCTCGATGGGCAGGTCTATCTCGCCCCTAATGAAAAGTTTTGGCTGGCTTATCAGAAGGTCTAAAGTGAATATCACCGAGCCTGCCAAGCTATTTTCGATGGGGACGACGCCCTCCTCAATCTCCCCCGAAGCTACAGCTTCTCCAACTGCGGTGATGGTTGGGAAAGGTCGATCAGCGGAGGGATGGTGGAGAAGAGCGGCTTCTTCTGAATAGGTGCCCAGAGGGCCTAGAAACCCGACGGAACCAGCCATGGCTACACCCCAGTTAGGATGTCATATAGGATCTGTTCTTCGCCCGTCGGGGTTACCGCCACTACTTCATCCTCCGGTTCCACTACTGACCGGCCGGTGGGCAGCGTCGCTCCGCTTTTCTTAATCATCAATGATATGAAGCTGTTGGGCGGGAGTTCAATCTCGCTCAGGCGTTTGCCTATGATATTGGAGTCCTCAGGGATGGAGACGCTCACCAGCTCCATGCCCGGCACACGCAGGTTCATCAAATGGACCAAAGGGCGCCCCGGCACGCCTTTCTCCAGGCTGGCCAGCACCAGATGGGTGGAATTCACTACAACGTCGACACCGACTTCGTGAAAGATGGGCTCGTTCTTGGGGTCTTTAATGAGCGCCATTGTGCGTGGAACCTTGAAGATGTGCTTCGTCATCTGGGAGATAACCAGGTTGGTGGCATCCGCCCCCGTCAGGCTCACTACCACATCCGCGCGGGAAACTCCGGCGTGTTTCAGGGTGACTTCGTCCGTGCCGTCCCCCAGTAACGCTACGCTGCCTAATTCATCGGTGAGGAGTTGGAACCGCTTGAGGTTTTTTTCGATTACCACAACCTCATGTCCCCCGGCGATCAAGGCCTTGGACAGGTGGTAGCCGGATTCGCTGCAACCAACAATTACTACGTACATCTGGCCATTTGGGCTACGCCTCTAACGCCTGACGGACATCCTGCAGCAGGCCTAAAGAATAGCCTACCACGTTCAGGCCGAGGGCGGCATATAGGACCTGTAATTGGGGGTCCCCCAGGTGGCAAACCACTTTGGGAACGTTGAAGATGTGCTTGGCAATCTGGGACACCAAGATGTTCTGATGGTCGTCGGCGGACATCGCCAGGAAAACATCGGAATGATCTATGCCACCCTCCTGCAAATAGTCCTGCATGATGGGTTCGGCGGTGAGGACGACTTGGACGCCGGGGTGGGCGGCAACGCCTTCCAGACAGTCCCGGTCTCCCCCCAGCACCGTTATCTCGGCGTCATCTCCCGCCAAGTCTGGCACAAGACTGGCGGTGAGCCGGTTACAGCCGAAAATCAAGACCCGCATGGTCTAGTCTCTTGGAAGAATGGGAGACGGGGCCTGCTCCCTCCAGAACATCAACTGGCATGAGGCGTTGTGAAAGATGTAGGAAGCTGTTGTTCCCAGTGTGCAGTTCCCGAACCGGCGTTGGTAAGGCATGCCCACGATCAGCAGGTCCATGAACCGGTCTTCCGACTCCAAAACCACTGCCGGTCCGGCTTGTCTGGCACGCAAGAACCGGGCCTGGAGGCCCTTGTACTTCTCTTCGGAGGCGATGGCTTCGATCCGGGCCAATATCTCCTCACCTTTGTTGATATCCTCGGAGATTTCGGACTCCAAGGACAACTCCAGTGGCACCTCGATGACGTACACCGCGTGGAGTTCCGTTTTGGACTCCCTGGCCATCTGGCACGCCAAACGAAAGGTGCGTTCACTGTAAGGTTTGCCGTTCACCGGCACCAGGATTTTTCTTGCGTCTAGCCGCATGGAGGTTCACCGACCCGCATTGGTGACTCAGCCTCGATAACCGGGAACCCAGGGGCCTATCTTGGGACCCCCTCACGGACTCTCATGTCTGATAATCAATGGCAGATTATACGAGCAGAGTCAACTCAATACAATAAAATTTTGGTGAATCTATCACGACACCTGTTGCGGGCATTTTAGAGCCTGGTTCCGGGCCGTGGAGTGCGGTCTGAGATTGAGTATACCTAGACGAATCCTAGTTTGGACATTTGGCTCATTTGGGTCAAGCCGTGGGCATAGAGATATTCTGCAGGAAATTAACGCGGTGGACCAGGACGTCTTGGGATCAAGACCCGTTGCGATGGCTGTGGCGCTCCGAAGATGCTGGTTCCAGATGGCGGACAATGTCGCCAATCTTACCCAGTTGTTCGTTGGTGGCCGCCACGATCAAAACGTCGCCGGCCTTGATCTCTTCGTCCTTGGCTGGGTGAAGAAAGGAGGTACGCCCCCTGCGAATGGCCAATACGGAGATCCCATGACGGTCAGCCGAACCAGCCAGGCCGGCCTCCTCCAGGGTGTGCCCGAGCATCTCCTCGGGGGGCCGCAGCTTGCTGATGCCAAAGTGGGGCACGATGGGCATGTAATCGATGACCCCTGTGTCAAATCCCACATGGGCGGTGCGCCGGGCGCTTTCTGACTCAGGATAGACCACCCGGTCAACGCCGATCCGTTCCAGCGTGGAGCCGTGCAGCTCATTGGCGGCGCGGGCGATGATGAAAGGCACTCCCAGGTCTTTTAGCAGCACGGTCACCAGGATGCTGGCCTGAACGTTCTCGCTGCCCAGTGACACGACGCAGACGTCGTATTCGGCCACATCCAACTCTTTCAATATGGACTCGTTGGTGGCGTCGGCCCGGACCGAGTATGTAGCCCGCCCCAGTTGGTCTTGCACTTTGGCTTCATCAACGTCGATGGCCAGAACATCATGACCGCTTTGGAACAACTCCTGGGAAATTGTCGCTCCAAACCGCCCGAGACCAATTACGCAAACTTGTTTTTTCAATTCAACACCCGCGGCAGCACTCTCATTAGCCTATTTTAACGCTTTCTTGAGCAAAACGGTACACGTCAACATCTTCTTCGGGAGCCAAAGCTAGAGCCAACGCGACCGGCCCCAAGCGCCCAACGAACATCAATACCATGAACAGAATCTTCGAAGCCAGTCCGGTATCCGGGATCAATCCGGTGGAAGCGCCGGTGGTTCCGAATGCGGATACCGTATCGAAGATAATGTCCATGAATGGTATCTCTGGGTTGAGAGTAGTCAGCACCGTGGCTGAGACGACGATTAAGGCGAGTCCGAGAACGGCGACGGTGAGCGCCCGGTGTAACTGTGACTGGTGTATCTCACGGCCGAAAGCCTCGGCCCGGGCCCGGCCCCGCAAGGAGGAGATGACGGCCGCCATCAACACCGCGAATGTTGCCACCTTGATGCCCCCGGCCACCGAGCCAGCCGCGCCTCCAATGAACATGAGCCCAGAGAATGTGGACTTGGTGACATCTTTAACCTCAGCGAAATCCATGATCGAAAAGCCCGCCGTGCGGCCGCTTACTGATTGGAAAATGGCGCCTATAACTTTATCAAACAAACTTCTGTCGACCCAACTAACGCTCCTAATTGATCCAGAATTGGCAAATGGAGCGAATTCAGCAAGGTATAAAACCCCGGCCCCAATCACCCAGAGGAGGATGCTCGTTACCAAGACCAGCTTGGTTTCCAAAGAGAATCGGGCAAAATGGCGCCTGTTCCAGACGTCCACTATCAAAACCCAACCCAACCCCCCGAGGATCATTAGGACCGTCATCGTGATTAACAAGATCGAATTAGGTACGAATCGGGCTATGTTTCCATCGGAGGCCTCGGGAATGATATTAAACCCCGCGTTGTTGAAAGAAGACACCGACAGAAACACCGAATGCCAAAGAGATTGCAGTGCCCCCAAATCATCGAGACCCTGAATCTGCCAGAAAATCACGGCAGCACCCACTGCGTACAGCAAAAACACCATGAAGATTACCGCCCGGCCCAATTGGCGCAATCCCTCCATTCGGTTTACGCCCACGGTGTCGCGCATTAGTGCGCGGGTCAATATACGTTCCTGAAGGGTCGATCTTTGGCCGATCAATAATAGAATGAAGGTGCTGACGACCATGAACCCCAGCCCGCCGACCAACATCAGTCCGAAGATCACCGCTTGGCCGAACGAGGACCAGTATTCGGGGGTTTCAACCACAATATGACCGGTTACGGTAACGGCGGAAACCGAGGTGAAATAAGCAGTTTCCATGGACGTGAACCCGGTGCCGTCGTGGGCCAGCGGCAAGGTTAGTAGAGCTCCACCACCCAGGATCAACAGAGCAAAACCGCTGAGAAGGATAGTGGTTGTGCCGAACATCCGGCGAGATTCCCGCGGCGGCTCCGACTGAGAGACTGTGGGCGACAGGTCGCGCCGTCTCCTGAGCCGGATGATATTTTCGACCGGTCTGCGCCGGCGTTCCGACGACACGTTTAATGCCTATCTACGGAGTCGGCTGTCATGAGTCCCCGAGCGACACGGCAGCTATTGGAAACAGGGCAAAATAGAAAGGCTAACGGCATCCGATTAACGCGGAAACAACCGTGGAGAGACTTGCAGAAGGGGCCTCTGAAGAAAGGGTCATTGACGAAACCCGCTTGCCGCGGCTAGGACCGTGTATTTGTGGCTAATACTTCAGAACATTGAAGAACGGATGGGGCATATTGGATTCTAGAATTTGCTATTTCTTGTGTCAATCAACGGGGCGCTTTGTTTGGGCTGAAATCGGGCTTCTCGGCTTCTCCGGCTTCGAGACTAGGCCAGCTTGTATGCTAATATGATTGGCACGGGCGATGCTGGCCCCAAATGAGGTTTGCCGGCGCTCCCAAGACTTGAGGTGACCGTAGATGACCAGCACTCCCAGGCAGGTTGAATTGGCTTTCGACCCTGGTGTTATCGACCGCAAATGGCAGGCGCGTTGGGAAAGGGATGGCCTGCATAAAGTCTCCAACGACGACCCCCGTCCCAAGTGGTACGAGATGACCATGTACCCGTACCCGTCGGGCGACCTCCACATCGGCCACTGGTACGCGATGGCCCCGGCCGACTGCCACGCCCGCTTCCGTAGAATGCAGGGTTACAACGTGCTCCACCCCATTGGTTTCGACGCCTTTGGGCTGCCTGCGGAAAACGCCGCCATCAGCCGTGGGATCCACCCATACGAGTGGACCATCACCAACATCGAAAACATGCGGCGGCAACTCCGTTCTCTTGGGGCCATTTACGACTGGGACCGGGAAGTCGTCACCTGTCTGCCGGAGTATTACCGGTGGAACCAATGGTACTTCCTCAAGTTCTTCGAAAAAGGCCTGGCTTACCGGGCCGAGGCCCCGGTGGTCTGGTGCCCGTCGTGTCAAACGGTACTGGCCAACGAGCAGGTGATCAACGGCGCCTGTGAGCGCTGCGGTTCCGAAATCACCCGCCGCGACCTGGAGCAATGGTTCTTCAAGATCACCGACTACGCTGACCGTCTCCTGGATTTCAGCGCCCTTGAAGAATGGCCTGACAAGATCCTGACCATGCAGACCAACTGGATTGGCCGTAGCGAGGGTGTGGAGATAGCTTTCGATATCTCCGAAGCCGGCCTGGAAGAGAAGGAGATCCGCACCTTCACCACCCGCATCGACACCATTTTTGGGGTCACATTCATCGTTTTGGCCCCCGAACATCCCCTGGTGCCAAAGTTGACCACCTCGGAAAATCGGCAATCGGTGGACGATTACATCAATACGGCGCGGCAGACGTCGGAGATAGACCGTCTCTCCAACGACAAAGAGAAGACCGGCGTACTCACCGGGAGTTACGCGCTGAACCATCTGAACGGTGAGCGGGTTCCCATCTATATCGGTGACTATGTGCTCACCACCTATGGCACCGGTGCAGTGATGGGTGTTCCGGCCCACGACGCCCGTGACTTCGTCTTCGCCCAGAAATATCGGTTGCCCATCCGTATCGTGGTCGCCCCCATCGAATGGAATGGCAAAGAACTTACCGGCGCCTATTTGGGCGACGGGTTCATGACCAATTCCGGGCCATACGAAGGAATGACCAACGAGGAAGGTAAGTCGGCGATCGCTGACGACTTGGAGAAAAGGGGCTGGGGCAATCGGACCAACTCCTACCGGATTCGCGATTGGCTGATCTCCAGGCAACGTTATTGGGGCACGCCCATCCCCATGGTCTATTGCGACTCCTGCGGCGTGGTGCCAGTTTCCGAGTCTGACCTGCCCGTGCTTCTGCCGCAGGACGCGGAATTCAACCCCACCGGAGAGTCTCCTCTAGCTGCCAGCCAAGAATTCGTCCGTACCCAGTGTCCCAAGTGCGGTGAGCCCGCCCGCCGGGAAACCGATACCATGGACACCTTCATGGACTCTTCCTGGTACATGATGCGCTACTTGGACCCCCATTATGCCAACGAGGCGGCCGACCCCAAGCTGGTTAAGCAGTGGATGGCCGTGGACCAGTACACCGGCGGGGCCGAGCACGCTGTGATGCACCTGCTTTACTCCCGCTTCTTCATCAAGGGCCTCCATGACATGGGCCTGGTGGACTTCGACGAGCCTTTCTCGCGCCTCTTCAACCAGGGCGTTATCCTGGGAGAGGACCACGAGAAAATGAGCAAGAGCCGGGGCAACACGGTGAACCCCGACGAAGTTGTCGGCCAACTGGGGGCCGACGCAGTACGCTGCTACCTGATGTTCATCGGACCCTGGGACCAGGGTGGCCCTTGGAGCGACGACAACATCAATGGCACCGCCCGCTGGCTGAACCGCGTCTGGGACATCGCGGTGCGTGACGCAAACTCTCTGGCAAACGGCCCAACTGACGAGGGAGCAATCAGAGACACCAACCGGCTGATGCACCAGACCATCCGCAAGTGCTACAACGACCTGGACCGTTTCAAGTTCAACACAGCCATCGCCTCGCTGATGGAGTTGACCAATCATCTGAACCGGGTTTGGGCCGACGGAAGCATCGACGCCAAGACTTGGCGGGAATGCACCGGGAATTTACTGCTTCTCCTGGCTCCAATGGCCCCACATATGACCGAGGAGCTTTGGGAGATGAACGGTCACCCCTACAGCATCCACCAACAGGCTTTCCCCACCTGGGATGACGCCCTGGCGGCGGAAGACATCATCACCCTGGTGGTGCAGGTCAATGGCAAGGTTCGGGACAAGCTGGAGGTTCCCGCCGACATCGGTGAATCCGAAGCTCAAAATCTGGCCTTGGCCAGTCCCAAGGTCCAAGGCTTTGTCGAGGGTAAGTCGGTGGCCAAAACGGTCTATGTGCCCGGCCGCCTGGTCAACGTGGTGGTCAACTAACCGGCGACCTTCTAACGAATCCATGTTCGTTGATTTTTTTCGGAAATTTCCGCCAACCTGTTGGGGCGAAGAGCCTGCCACCTGGAGAAATTGAAAGTGGAAAATTCAGATATTTACCAACTCATGACCGAGGTCACAGATGATTTATCGGTTAAAGCAAGTTGGATCGACCGATATGTTGAGTCGCCGATTTCTTTTTGGTGTGATCTGTTTGCGCCTAGGGAATTACAGGACACCTTGGACCTATTTCAGCAACATTTGTTTGAGACTGGCCGGGAGCATCAAATTGAGGTAACGGAAGAAGAATATCCGGGAGCAATCCAAAAGATTTTCGAAACCGAGGAAGACGGATTCGCGAAGACTCTCGAACTGATGGCTGGTGGGGAGGAGTCCATCAAGAACATGCCGCTACTTTGCAGACCTGAAGGGCTGGAAGGTCGACCAGACATATTGATTCGAAGTGACGAGTCCCCGTCAGTGTTCGGGGAATACAGCTATAGGATTGTGGAGATCAAATCGGCTAAGGGGATTAGGGAATCACACAAACTCCAGGCCGCTTTTTATAACCGCTTGTTGGGTCTGGTACAGGAATATGAGCCGACTGAGTTCTACATCGTAAATGGCGAAGGAGAAGTATTAACTTTACAAGCCTCTGAGTATATCGATTCGCTTGATGAAACGCTTGCGGAAATTCGACAAATTATTGGCGGTGCACCTGTTGAACCCTGTTACGGTGCGGGAAAATGGCCTTGGGAAAGCTACATAAATAGCTTGGCCATCGAAATAGATGATGTCTCATTGATTCCTGACGTGGGTCCGGCGAAACGCAAAAATTTAGTTGCCCTTGGAATTTCCAAAGTCAGCGAAGTGGCAACATCTGAAGTGGAAACACTCGTTCAGGCGAGAGGAATCGGTAAGGTCACTGGGAACAAAATGCTGACTGCGGCTCAAGCAATCGTCCAGTCAAGTACTGTTCGTCGCACCCCGACATCGGAGTTGCCAAAGGGACGAACCGAGGTCTTCTTCGATTTTGAGGGCACGGACCCTCGGCTAAACGCCGAAGGACTGCCCGTGGTTAACTATTTAATTGGCACTATCCACCGTTCATTAGACAGCACGCCAGAATTCAAGGCTTTTTTCGCCCCGTCATTCGAAGACGAGGGCCAGAACTTGCGGGACTTTCTTGAGTGGGCGTCCTCTCTAGATGACCCGGTTTTTTATCACTGGCATTATTACGAGAAGACGCATTTATTAAAAATGGCCGAATTTCACGAGATCGAAGCCGGATTGCTGGCTGTCGTTGTCGAGCGGATGGTTAATCTTCACCCTTGGGCGACAAAGGCTTTCGCTTTTCCATGTTTCGGTGAGGGCTTGAAGGAGATCGCTGGATCGCTCGATTTCTCATGGAGACAAGAGGACGTCACTGGATTGACAACTGTCGCTCTTTATTTGACATACGTTGGGACTGGCTCGTCAGACGAAGAAAGCAAAGAGAAGATATTGATTTACAATGAAGATGATTGTCTGGCAACAATGCACATTTATGATTGGATCCTGTCTCAACCTGATTAAGCCATGACGACCAGCGGCGCGAAAAGCGGCCAAGGCAGCCTCTACGGCATCGGGGTGGGTCCCGGCGACCCGGAGCTGTTGACCATCAAAGCCCAGCGGATGCTCCAAAATGTGCCGGTAATCTGCTTTACCCAACTGGACGACGGGAAAGAGAGCTACGCGCTGGGCGTTGTGCGGGGCCTGTTGGAGGAAGCCGAGCCGGAATTCCTGGCCATCACCATTCCGGCCGACGATGACACGCCGGTCGGCCCGCAAGTCTGGGCGGAATCAGCCCAGTTTATCGCCGGCCATCTGCATCAGGGCCGGGACGTGGCCTTCATCACTGAAGGTGATCCCATGCTCTACAGCGAGTTCTTCCAGGTGTTGGAGAGCGTTAAGTCTGTGGTGCCGGACGTGGATATCGAAGTCATCCCCGGCGTTTCGTCGGTGATGGCGGCGGCGGCCAGTTCGGGGATGCCCTTGGTCACCCACGGGCAGCGGCTTACCATTCTGCCCTCGGTCTACGGCATCGACGATCTGGTCAAAGCGATCACCAACTCAGACACCACTGTACTAATGGAAGTTAACCGGGACCTGCTCCAGGCGCTGGCGGGCCGCGAGAAACTGGGCATCACCGGCAAAGCTATCTACGTGCGCCAGGCCAGCACCGCTCGTGAGAGCGTTGTGGAAGACATCTCAAAACTATCCGAGGAAGACCTGGATTATTTCTCTCTACTGATTATCAGGCGGTAACCGCCCGCACACATCGATGCTTAGGTCCGCCCGGCCCAGATTACTTCTTGAGCCATCGGGCCATGCGCCTCTCAACTTCCTCCTGAGGAATGACCTTTCCTTCGCGCGCGGCGTCCAGTCCCTTTTGAATTTTCTGCCTAACGTAGATGTGGTACTGGATATCCTCAAGAGAAGCGTCTTCCGGCAACTGCTCTAAGAGTTCCAGCACTTCTTCCTTGGCTGTTTTCATATTCGGAACCCTCCAGTTTCGATATGCGTAATCTGGCGAGTACGGAGCAGAATTTTAATAATCAGATTTCCAACTTTGCTTGCCGGTCAGCATAACACTTTGATTTCATCGATTCTCCCATCAACTGTCTTCCACACCGGCCGAGTGAGCCTTCCCTGTGTGCTAAACTGTGGCCCAAATCGGTGTGCTCTGGAGGAGACGAGATGGCCACATCGGTGCAACCCAAGGACAAGACGGTCAACGTCAATGGCATCAACTTGCATTACCTGGACTGGGGCTCTGAAGGCAAACCCAAGGTCCTACTACTGCACGGGCTGCGGGGGCACTGCCATTCGTGGGACGACGTCTCTGCCGAGTTCTGTCAGGACTACCATGTGTTGGCCTTGGATCAACGGGGCAGGGGAGAAAGCGACTGGGCGCCGGGCGGGGATTATTCCAGTGAGTCCTTCGTGGCGGACCTGGAAGGCTTCTGCCAGGCGGTGGGGCTGGATTCCTTCATCCTGGTGGGTCACTCCATGGGCGGACGCAACGGCATGGCCTTTGCCGGCCGCAACGCAGAGAAGTTGCAGAAGCTCGTCATCATTGACATCGGTCCAGACCTGGACCCCAAGGGCTCGGGCCGCATTACCCAAGAAATAAAGGATGTTCCCGAGGAGTTCGATTCTTTCGAGGACGTTGTTGCCTACCAAAGCAAGCAGAACCGGTTTTGCTCCGACCCGGTGCTGCGCCGCCGCCTGACGTACGCCACCAAAGAGTTGCCCAACGGCAAGGTGGGCTGGCGCTACGACCTTGCGATTCGAGAACAGCGCCGCAACAACACTGGCTCGCCGCAGCCGGACCTCTGGCTCGATCTGCCCAAGATTGAGTGCCCGGTCTTGATCGTCAGAGGCTCGGAGACCGACACACTGGGGTTGGAGACGGCGGAAAAGATGGTTAAGACCCTGCCCAACGGCAAATTGGTGCATGTTGACCGCGCCGCCCACATGGTTTTTGAGGACAATCCCGATGACTTCATCCAGGAACTTCGCAACTTTCTAGACTAACACCCATAGATCCAAACGCATAAGGGAAGCTAGTTATGGCACAAGAACGGCCACAGTCAGTGGAAGAGCTTATGAGCATCCGGGAAGTTGAGAGTATCGACCTCCCGGATGGCGACGCCGGCGAGGGCCTACAATTTCAGACCAACCGGGGAAACTTTAACGCCATCCTGCACTCCGCTCCAGACGCCGATCAAGCCGTGATCTGGGTCTGCGGCGCCCGCGGGGGGTTCGGAGGTCCCGGCCCGGGCACCTACGCCCGCATGGCTGAGCAGTTTGCTGGAAACGGCATCACCTCCCTGCGTCTGGATTACCGCTTCGCCAACGATGTCTTCGAGTGCGCCCTGGACCTGCTGGCCGGAGTGGCCTATCTGAAGGGGACCGGCCATCAGCCAGTGGTGGTGGTTGGGCATTCCTTTGGCGGCGCGGTGGTCATCGCTGCCGGGGCCAACAGCTCCCATGTCAAAGGTGTGGTTGCATTGTCGCCCCAGACCTATGGCGCAGGCATGGCCGGGCAGGTGGCGCCCAGAAAGTTGCTGGTGGTCCACGGCAAGGCCGATACGCGCCTATCGTATAGCTGCGCCCAGCAGATTTACGACTGGGCAAAGGAACCCAAAAAATTGGTGCTGTACGATGGCGCGGAACATCGCCTGGAAGAGTGCCGCGACGACCTGGAAAGCCTGCTGGGCCGGTGGATCCCAGAGACGTTGGCATCGGAGATTGGGCCGAACCAGGCTTCCGAACAGCAGTAGACCAAATCAACTGCGGCGGCCACCCCGGACCCATTTCTAAAGGCAGGGAGGATCAAATGTTGGACGTGGTCATAAAAGGCGGAATGGTGGTCGCGCCGGAAGGCGCGGCGGTGATGGACGTGGGTATCCAGGGCGAGCAGATCGCCGCCGTGGCCGCCCCTGGAACGTTGGACGAAGCTGGGGCCAGGGTTATCGACGCGACGGGCAAAATCGTTCTCCCGGGCGGAATCGACCCTCATACCCACATCAACGTGCCGGTGCCGGACTATTGGGCCGGTGGCAAAAGCGAAGTGTTCACCCAACCCCCCGAGGCTGCCAGCCGGGCCGCGGCCTTCGGTGGTGTTACCACTTACGTGGACTTCGCCGGCAACTTGCCCCTGACTCCTGGAGCAGTTCCTACGGCCGACCCCATCATGTCTCAGATCGAGAAACGCCGGCAGACATTCACCGGCCACTCCTACACCGACTTCACCTTCCATTACATCCTGGCCGGAGCGGTTTCTCCTCAAACCGTCGGCGAGATTGGCGAGGCCATCCAGTCCGGTCTGGCCAGCTTCAAGGTGTTCACCACCTTCTTCGCCAAGATACCCACCGGCCATCTGTGGGCCGTGTTCCAAGAAGTGGCCAAGCACGGCGGAATCATGGCGGTCCATGCCGAAGAGGATGACATTGTCACCTACATGGAGGACAAGTTGGTCCGTGAAGGCAACGACCACGGCAGCAACCTGCACCTGGTGCACAACAATCTTTCCGAAGACATCGCCTTCAGGAAGGTGATTCGTCTGGCCGAGAGCACCGAGACCGGCATCTACTTCGTGCACACCACGGCTAAGGAGGGCGTGGTTGCGGTGGCCGAAGCCCGTGCCAAGCAATTGCCTGTCTACGGCGAGGCGCTGCACAACTACTTGGAATTCACCTGCGAGGACTATAAAAAGCCGGATGGCTTGTCGATTCATACCTATCCGGCAATCAAATACCCTGACGACCGGGACGCCCTGCAACAGGGTCTGGTTGACGGCCCGATGTGCACTACTGCCACCGACGAGTGGACGACCTACAAAGACGTGAAGCTGGCTGGCGACACCATCAAGACCGTCTGCGGCGGCCATAATGGCATAGAGACCCGCATGCCGGTCACCTTCACCAAGTTGGTCTCAACCGGCCGGATCTCCCTGGAGCGATTCGCGGCCATCACCTCTTCCAACGCCGCCAAGATTCTCGGCATGTATCCCCGCAAGGGCGCCATCGCCGTGGGCAGCGACGCCGATATCGTCCTGTTCGACCCCGACATCAAGAAGAAGTTGACCCTGGACGACCTGCACGCCGACTCCGATTATTCCATCTGGGAGGGTTTTGAGTGCAGCGGCTACCCGGTGCTGACCATGCTCCGGGGCAAGGTGATTGTCGAAGACGGCAAGCTCCTAGGCACCTCCAGCGACGGCCAGTGGCTGCCCCGCCGGGTCGCTCCGGGCGTGTTGGCCCAGCCGGTGGCCTGATCGGGAGACACCGGTTCTGCCCAGACTCTGGTCTACAAATCTAAGAGTTGGTCTGTGCACGTAGGGGCGGGTTTAAAACCCGCCCCTACGGCTGTGAGACGATGGTTCCTAAGGGAAGTCATCTCACGATGAACAGGGGTTGGTGATTGGTCAGACCCGGAAAGAACTGCCAAGGCCTTCGCCTCAAAGCCATTGCCGTCGTTGGCATCTTGTTATTAATCCTATTAGCCGCTTGCTCAGGGTTCAGCCCAGATTCCCGGCTGGTGGATGTTGGCGGATACTGGCTCAACATCAGGTGCGCGGGCGAGGGCGTTCCGGCCGTGGTGCTGGAGGCGGGCCTGGCCAACGGCAATCACGCCTGGGAGCTGGTGGAGAAACGGGTCTCTGAATTCACCCAAGTGTGCAGCTACGACCGGGCCGGCCTGGGCGAGAGCGATGCCGCCGCCGGTGTTCCCACAAGTCAGACCGCATCTGACGACCTCCATGCTCTACTGTCCGGGGCTGGAATAACCGGGCCATTGATATTCGTCGGTCATTCCTACGGAGGACTGATCGTACAGTTATATGCCGCTCAGCATCCGGAGGATGTGGCTGGTGTGATTCTCGTGGACAGCTTGCACCCGGAAAACCTGGATAAGGCCGCCGAGATATTGGGGGAGCAATCTATGGCCGCGCTGATGCTTGGGGTAAGAGGGAACCCAGAGGGTGTCGACTTGGTGGCCAGCCTTGACCTGGCTGAGGCCTCCGGAGACCTGGGGGATATTCCGCTGACGGTGATCACGGCAGGGCGGCCCGACATGCCGCCCTTCATAGACCGCGAGGTAAGAGACCAGTTGGCTGGTTCATGGCTGGAGTCGCAACGGAAATTGGCCGGCTTGTCCTCGGCGGGAGGGCATGTATTCGCGGAGGAAAGCGGGCATTGCGTCCAGTGCAGCGAGCCAGAGTTGGTGGCGGACGTCATCCGGCAAATGGTGGAAGCCGCCCGCAGATAGCTGGGCTATTTTATTTTGGGCACGATCTCGGTCCAGATGCGCTCGATCTGTCCGGCGTCGGGCCAGGTGGGACCCAGAATGATCGTCTTGGCTCCAGCATCGACGTAGCGGTTGATGAACTCCGCGCATTGTTCGCCGTTTCCATACGCGCAGTTGTTCTCCACGTCGTACTGGGGGCCATAGTAGGCGTGGGTGAAGTTTTCCAACTCCGACTTGGCCCGCTCCCGGTTGTCGTCCACGTAGCAGTACATCAGCTTTGCCGATTCCAAAGGCGAAGGGTCCCTGCCCGCCGCCCGGGCGTAGCCCTGCACCTTGTCCCACGCCTGCCCGAAAGCCTCGGCATTTGAGGCGCCGCCGGACACCCAACCGTCGGCGAGTTCGCCGGCCCGCTGAAAAACGCCCTCGGTTGCCCCGCCCAGAATGACTGGTATGCCTGGTTTCTGCACCGGCTTGGGGTCCACGTTCACGTTGTCCATGTTGAAGTGGCGGCCATGGTGTGTGACGCCAGTCTCGGTCCACAGCCGGCGCATCACCTCCAAGCCCTCGGTGAACCGGCTCACGCGGCGTTTCACGTCCACCCCCATGGGTTCGTATTCGTTGTCCCGGCCGCCCAGGGAAATACCCAGGGTTACCCGGCCGCCGGACAGATAGTCGATGGTTGCGATAGTCTTGGCAAACAAGACCGGGTTTCGCATCACGAACAGCAATACCGCGCTCCCCAGCCGGATGCGGTCGGTTACCGCCGCGGCGCAAGACATCAGCGTCATGGGGTCGATGATGTTGATGTTGTGGAAGATCCGGTCGATGACCCACAGCGTGTCGTAGCCCAATTCGTCGGCCCGCCGGAAGAACCCGTTAAACTCGGCCATAGTTGGCGGAGTTCCGCCGAACCCGGCCGGTACGAGAAGCCCTATCTTGGTGTCGGATACCATGGGATACTCCTGCTATTGAGGTCAAGTCCTCAGCCGCTGAGGACCCGCTGCGGCCAATTCTCTGAGAGGTATCAACAATTGCCTTGGCAGAGGTGGTGTTCGGGCCGATCAACTCTAATTCCGCGAAATCGATCGCTGGCATTTTAGCATAGGCTGTGCCCAATTCACGCCCGATTGACACCCCACAGGCGGCGCACTACACTCCAGGCAACTTACCAGCTAAAAACGATTAATTATAGGAGCAGTATAGATATGACTACCAAACCCCAATATATCGCCCTGTTGAACGACATCCGCCTCCAAGAAAGAAGGGCCGGTGTGTACCTGGAAGCCTGGGCCAATAAAACGACCAACAAGGACTTAAAAGAATGCTTGTCCTTTGTGGCAGCGCGGGAGTACAGCCATGGAGACATCTTTGAGCGCCGGGTCAAGGAATTGGGCTTTGCAAATGAAGAGATTGAGGACCCGGAGTTCGACGAAAAAGTCCGCGTCGTTACTTCGGAGATAACCGACGCCGAGAAGATAGCCTGGCTAAAGGAGGCTCGGTCGAGGCAGGCCAGGCCCAGCGTGCGCGAAAGGTATGAGGCCGCTATGAAAGATGATTCGGTAGACCCTCTGACCCAGTCTCTGCTGCGGTGGTTCACGGACGTCGAGAACGACTCAGGGCAGCAGATGACCAAGGTGTACTCCGAAATCGAGAACGCGGGCTGACGGATATGAAATTCGGGGCTTTTTTCGTGGGGCAACGGCCCCAACTACATGAACAGTACGACGACGAACACAAGGCCAATCCCAATCCGGTGAGCCGCACCGACGTGGAGGTCTACGAGGACATCCTCAAAGGTGCCGAGTTGGCCGAAGAACTGGGCTTCGATTCCGTTTGGATCGCCGAGCACGCCTTCAGCGAGCACAGCATCATCAGCTCACCTCACAGCCTGCTTGCCGCCATCGCCGCCCGCACCAAGAAGGTCAAGATTGGTGTAGCCTGCACCATAGTCCCATGGCACGCGCCGTTGCGGTTTGCCCAAGACGTTGCCACCATCGATATCATCAGCGGTGGCCGGGTTGTGGTGGGTGCAGGCCGGGGGTATCAGAAACGTGAGTTCGATGTCTACGGTATCGACATCGCCGAGTCCCGGGACCGGTTCGTGGAGGGAATGGATATCGCCATCAAGGCTTGGACCGAAGACCGGTTCGCCTACGATGGCCAGTTCTTCACCTTTCCCGAGGTCATGGTCATCCCCAAGCCCGTTCAACAACCTCACCCGCCGGTCCTGATGGCCGTGACCCATAGTCCCGAGTCCGTAGAGATTGCTGTATCCAACCGCTGGGGCTTGTTTACCGTGGGCAGCAGCTTCTTCCCCGCGTCGCCCGATTCCGACCAGAATCTAATCAGCCTGTATCATCGGCGCATGATCGAGGAAGCGGTGGCCCCGGAGGACATCGAGATAGCCGCCGTGCGTAATGTCTACGTCTCGCCCACGGACCAAGAAGCCATCGATTTATTGATGCCGCGCTTGCAATGGGCCGGGGACATGAGCGAATTCCTTCGTAGGCCGGTAGCTCAGATGGCCGCCGCCCCCGGTGGTCTGCGGGGTTACGAGAATTATGTTCGCGACCCATTTATTGAGCCCGACTTAGTGGCCGAACGGGGGAAAGAGGGCATCGCGGCCATTGGCAGCCCAGAAAAGGTCACCGCCGCCATCAAGGAACTGGAAGACAACCACGTTAACCATTTCATAAGCTATCTGGACGCCGGTGGTTTGGACTTTGACCAGGTGTCCAGTTCGCTGCGGCTGTTCTCCGAGAAGGTGATGCCCAACTTCCGGTAACTCCAACCGTATCATTCGCGCACCGGTAGCCATGCAGGGCGCCGGAAAGGAAATGCTCTAATGGCGACACTGGATGTACTGACCTACGGTTTCGCCCTCACCACCGACCAGGGCTCCTTCGGCTACTCCACCAACGCGCTGCTGCGAGTGGGCAGCGACAACATCCTCATCGACACTGGACCGTCGTCGCGCCGCCCGTTCCTGGTCAAGGCGCTGCAGGCCAAGGGTTTGGAGACTTCCGACATCGACATCGTCATCCTGACCCACATGCACTGGGACCATTGCCAGAATACCGACCTGTTCACCAATGCCAGGGTGCTGGTCAACCCCACGGAGATAGACTACGCCCGAAACCCCAATAAGTGGGACCTCGCGGTGGCTGCCGGAATGGCCGACATGATGCGGAACATGAAGGTGGACACCGTCTCAGAGGGCGACAAGATAGTGGATGGCGTTTCCATCATCGAAACTCCGGGCCATACCAAGGGCCACATGAGCATCTTGGCCGAGATCAATGGCGAAAAAGTCCTGCTGGCCGGAGACGCCATGCCCGAGAGCGGCACCGTGGCCCGCGGTCTGCCCTACAACGTTTTCTGGGACGTGGAAGACGCCCAGGAGAGCGTCGAGAAGATGGTGTCTGCCTCCAACGTCTTCTATCCGGGACACGACCGCCCCTTCCGGGTCGAAGGCGAAGAGATCAACTATCTGGAGGGCCCGGAGAACATCCACGTCATGGACAGCACGGAGGGAGGCGGCACCGCTTCACTAACCTTCACCGTCTCCGCGTCCCGCATCGTGAACGTGGATATTGTCCAGAAGTAAACCACTCCGAGTGATCCATGAATCAAGCGAGGAGACGCGCGATATGAACGTTAAGATTCCATCGGTGGCCGGGGCGGCCAATATTGACCTGAAACCGATCGGCCAGCGGGACGGAGCCGATCAGGGCGATCCTCAGGTCTCCGCGCATACCATCTCCAACGATGGCTCGATCCACGTGGGTGTTTGGGAATGCACGCCAGGCGGTTGGCCCATCGTAGACCGCGGCGACACTGAGGTGGCCTCCATAGTGAGCGGCAAAGGCGTCATCACCGATGCCGATGGGGCCGAACAGGCGCTGGTTCCCGGTTCAGTCGTGACTCTTCCCAAGGGTTGGTCGGGCCGTTGGGATATCACCGAAACCCTGCGCAAAGTTTATGTGATCGTCGCATAGCGTCACTTTCGTGTTCCCCAGCCCACAGAGGCTATCGGGCATCGAGCACCCAATCGGCGTCAGCGAGCAAAACCAGATACCCATAGTATGGGTGGAGAAACGGGTTACCCATGCCAACCACTGCGCCCAAGATTGACCCCGCCCTGACCCTTGCCGCCCATGTGTGTGGCACCGGCTTTGAGGATGTCCCTGCCGAAAGCCTGACGGCTACCCGCCGGGATGTGCTGGATACCTTTGGCTGCATCCTGGGCGGAAGCGGTGCGCCGGGCATCAAAGAATTGGCGGGCGTCACCCAACGCTGGGGCGGTTTGGATGAGGCCAGCCTCGCCGTCCTGGGCGGGAAGATGCCCGCTCATCATGCGGCGTTGGTCAATTCGGCCATGGGCCATGCATTGGACTTCGACGACACCTTCGACAAAGGTGGGCACGTGCACCCTGGCACCTCGGTTTTGGTGGCATGCTTGGCCGTTGGAGAGTCTTTGGGCGGGGTTTCTGGAGACCAGTTGATGTTGGCGGTCACTCTGGGATTGGACGTTTCCTGCCGGCTGGGTCTGGCGGCCTACGACGACCGGGGCTGGCACCGCACGGCCAGTTTCGGCATCTTTGGCGCTACCGCGGCGGCGGGTAAGCTGCTTGGCCTGACCCAAGAACAAATGGTCCATGCTTTCGGCATCGCCTATAGCCAGGCCGCCGGCAACCGGCAGTGCATCGTCGACGGGGCATTGACCAAGCGGTTCCAAGCGGGACAGGCGGCCAACGTCTTCGCCGGTACCTACGGGTTCTTCCCCATGTATCAGCCGGGAGGCTACGACCTGTCGGCTATCGACGAGGGGTTGGGCGTTGAATTCCTGGGAGACAGAATTAGTCTTAAACCCTATCCCTGCGGCCGGCCCACACACAGCTACATTGACGCTGCCGCAAAATTGCACCGCGAGTTGGACCTGGACCAAAATGCCATAGAATCCGTGGTGGTGCGGACCGACCCTGAGACGTATAACTCACGTTATAACGTTTCTTCAGGAGTGGTACGGCCCCAGCACCAGGTCGAGGCCCAATTCAGCCTTCCTTATCTGATCGGTTGCGCACTGGCCTTAGGCCGGGTGAGCATCGACGAGATGAACTCTTTTGACGGCCCGTCGGCGTTGGCTGCGGCTGCTCTAGTCAAGGCGGAGTGTAAAGCAGACGCGCCCAAAGGGTGGGTGGAGATTCACGTGTCCTGCGCCGGGGGGAAATCGGCATCTGTGCAACTGGAACCGCCTTCCGGCTCTCCGGATAATCCCATAACGACTGAACATTTGAAAGTAAAATTCCGCGACTGCGCCGCTCGCGCTTTGAATCCGGCCCTGGCGGCATCAGTTGAGCGGATGATTTCCCTGGTCTTGGAGCCGGGAGCCATGGCTGATTCCAGGGAGTTGATCGACTTATCTACAGCCCCTGAATAGTTCCCCGACACGAAACTGATCGGCCGTCACTCCGATTCAATCCAAAGACCGGCCGGCGGGAAGGTGCATTTGTCCACAGATAACGTTATCAGAGACGCCATCGACGCCCTGCTAAGGGCCCGCCCCGGGTTCTGGTCCCGGACGGCTTGCGGCGTCACTCGGTCATTGGGATCCATCCCGGCGGTGCTGGACCGGAACGCCTATTCCGTTGAGACTTCCCGGACCCGCATACTCCTCATCGGCGGGCTGTCCGGCGAGAAAGCCGATGTGGACATGGCGCTTCACGCCCTGGAGTTGTTTGCCGGTGGCGGCGATGCTCTGTCCCTGCGCATCGCCCTCAGCGCCGTGCCCTGCGCCAACCCTGACGGCCTTCGAATGGATGTTGCCCCAGGCAACGGCGCCGGCGGTGAGCCCTCCGGTGAATACCCGCCGGAGGGCAAGTTCTACTACGATCCGGAAGACCCGGAGAAACGGTACCTGTGGCGATGGATCTGTTTTCAGGCGCCGGATCTGGTTTTGGAATTGCGGGCGGGCGCATCGGTAAGATGGGAGCACAACCCGGCTGCTCATAACCTGGCGCCTGGACTTGCCGCGAATAGTATCTCGGGTGAGCAGGGGCTCTTGGCCGCTCTGGGTTCGGGCCATCCAGACGGTCTCGGGACCATACCGGGACTGCGCCTCTCAGCTACGGATGAACAACTTTCCCGGGAGTTGAGCCGTCTGTTCAGTATGCTGCGGCAGCTTGATGTGCTGTCCAAGTCGGACGCGCGGAAGGCGCTGGACACACGGCGAGGCCGGCCCAAGACGGAAATCGCCAAGGCCTTGGCATCAGCTTACGGTCATACTTTTGATCCCGTCGTCTACACCCAGGGAGTCCCCATCAGCGGCCGTCTTCGATTGCACCAATTGGAACCGGCAGGTGCGAACCCTGCGCCCGAAATCTCCAACCTGGTGGAGTCTTTCACCTCCGCGGGACTGGCCCAGGACTTGGGGCCGGCTGCATTGGCGTCGGTTGTCTGGGCCGGCGAATTGGCCGATGCCGTTAATGATGTACGCTACAACGGCCTGATTACCGCCGCCGCCGACCGGTTTGTGCCGACGGGCCAAGGCAGCGCCCCAGAACCCTGCGACCCAGATCACCGCACCGAAGACATGTTTATGGGCGGAGCGATCTTGGGACGGGCGTTCGATTTGACCAGGAACACCAAATACGCTGACATTCTCACTGATTTATTGTTGGACGGGAAAATTCAACAGAGTCACGGGTTGTTTTGGCATTGCCGCACGGCAACCTATTACTGGGGCCGAGGCAACGGTTTCGCCGCCATGGGCCTGTCTGAGTCCCTTACCTACCTGCCGGAAGATCACCCCCGTCGGCCGGAGGTGTTGGCGATGTACGGCCGGCTCATGGAGTCGCTGCGCCGATTACAGCATCCATCGGGCATGTTGCCTCAGGTGCTGGACTTCCCGGGGTCCTATCTGGAGTTTACCGCCACCTGCATGATGGGCTATGCCATGGCCCGCGGACTGCGCCTGGGCCTGCTGGCATCGGATTTCCGGGACACGGTCGACCTGGCCTGGCAAGGAGTGGCCGAGCGAATCGACGACGTCGGAAACGTTGTGGACGGCTGTGCCAGCACCGGCGTGCAGAATAACGTCCGGGAGTACTTGGACCGTCCGGCTATATTCGGCTTTGACGACCGCAGCGGTGGTATGGCCCTCTGGTTCGCCGTGGAGATGGAACGCCTGGACCGGGGAATCTGAGACAACAATGACGGAGGTAGTCCAGTGCCCCAACAATTGACCTACAACTATAGCAGCGTGGCCCAAGAAGTGGTCTGCGCCCCGGACGCGATTGGTGGCTTGACGGGCGTTTTGGACCGGGCCGGCGTTGCCAGGGCTATGGTGGTTTGCGGCCCGTCCATACTGGAAAAATCGGATGTCGTGCGGCGAGTGCAAACCGCCCTCGGAAACCGCTATGTAGGACTCTTCTCTGGGGTGGCGCCCCACTCTCCGGTGCATACTTTGGCTGAGGCCAGGCGTCTGGCCGGGGACTTAGAACCCGATGGCCTGGTCAGCGTTGGCGGAGGCAGCACCCACGACACCACCAAGGGCATCGCCACGTTAATGGGAGAGGGCGGGTCCATCCAAGACCATCAGGTGATTTTCGAACCACCTGATAGAGTCATCCTGCCCGAACTGTCTCCCATCCGGGCGCCGATAATTACAGTCCCCACGACCATGGGCGGGGCCGAATTCAGCCGGGGCGCGGGATTCGCCGACAAGGACCTGGGGCGCAAGGTGCTGGTCGCCGACCCGGGGACCATTCCGGCCTCCATCGTCATCGATGGTCAGGCATTGGCGACCACACCCATGAGTATTCTGCTATCGACGGCTATGGGCCAGATGCGGATCGCCGTGGAGACGGTCTATTCGACCAAACATAACCCCATTTCTGATTCCATGGCCCTTCACGCCATCTCGATGCTGGTGCAATATCTGCCACAATGTCCTGGCCAAGACGGGAACCCAGACCTGGATTGCCTGCTCCACACCAAGACAGCGGCCTCTCTGGCATCATTGGCCGGGGTCGGCGGTTTGGGCCTCAACACCGCTACGGCCCATCACGTCGGCGGGCTCTACGATGTGCCCCACGGCGACGCCAATGCCATCATGCTGCCCCACACCATGCGGTTTAATGCGGAGGCCAGCGCGGACCGGCAAGCCCTAATCGCCCAGGCCATGGGCGTCGACACCGCCGGGATGAGCGACTATGACGCCGCGCTGGCTGCGGCGAATGCTGTGGAGGACTTGCGCATCTCGTTAGGGCTTCCCGGCAGACTGCGCGATGTTGGGGTGCCGGAGGAAGGCCTGGAATTGATCGCGGCGGCAACACTTCACGACCGCGCACTGGCCACCAATCCACGGCCGGTAACCGACGCCGGTCCAATTATGAGCGTACTGCGGAACTCATGGTAGCTGGGCGGCCCGATCCGTCTGTTTAATTGCCGGTATCTGTCCTAATCCCCGCCCGGGAGATGACGGTGACGCGGCGCCGACAATGACAAGACCTTGGGGAGCAATAATTGCCCGGAGCGCATCGACCAACTAACAATGAGAAACACCATAACCATCGCAACAATGACTATGAATGCGGGTAGAATCAGCATCCGGCGAGAGCCAGTTAGGTATTTTTGATAATTTTCTTTCATTCGATGCACACTGGGGGTCCACCGGGATGATAACCAGGGAGCGGATACACATTTCCGCTCCCTGAAGAAAATGGAAGATGAGGAGGACCATCTCCCTTCTGAGAGACTGATATTTACCGTTGGATCGTCGGGAAACCAGGACTAAGTCTACGTGATCCAGTCTCTTAGGCTTGTCTTACTCCCATAACAATCCTAATGGGAACGAAGATAGCACCGGATGGACTATTCTGGTCATTTTGTAGGGCCTAGATTGGCCATGATCTGACCTTGGAGGTACTAAGCCCTAACCAGCCGTTCCAGCAAAATAATCAGGAAGGTCATTCGATCGAAGGATTTATTCTAGGCAAAAACCGCTGGAGCGGTACAGGTGAACCAGCCATGGTGAACGTTTCAACCTCCTTCCAATACACCGCCCTGGAACCGGAGAGGGATGAGCCCATTTTTCTGGCGGATTTCTCTGTAGAAGATCTGAAGAAGATCTACTCCATAGGCGAAGTCTGTAACTTTGCCGCCGGAGAAATAATGGTCACAGAATGGGTTAATGACCCCTCCATTTATATAATCATAGATGGAACCGCCGAGGTCCTGATCGCAATGAGGAACGGCTGGTATAAGCTGGCTTCTTTAGGCCCCGCGGGAGTCTTTGGCGAGATGTCATTCTTCGACCGCCTGCCCCGGTCCGCCCGCGTCGTGGTTCTCACCGACTGCGAGGTGCTGAAGATTGGCGAGGAGGCATTTCAGCGTCTAAGAGTTGAAGAAACCAGCCTGCCGCTCGGCCTGATCCTGGACTTGGGGAAGATACTCAGCCATCGATTGCGGCACATGAACTAATTGGTCCGGACGCTCGTAAAGTAACTTTTCCCCGCCGCGCTTCCTCGCCAACGCCGTACTCTGGAAAGTGCCCAAGGATGCCCGCACGCGGTACAGGACTCTTGCGAGGATGCTCGGGGTTAAAAGCGAGTTCGAATTGGACTGTCTAGACTCCGGACCGGTTGAAACTAAAAGATCAGGCGAAGAAATTTCGGATGAGCCCCACGAATTCTGAAGTCTTCTCCAACTCCGGGTGGTGGCCGCAGCCGGGAATTATCTCCAACCGGGCGCCCTGAATCGCCTGCTGGTACGCCTCGCCGGCGCTGGTGGGTATCACAGCGTCCTGCTCGCCCCAGAGCAAGAGGGTAGGCAGGTCCTTCAGCCGTCCCAGCAGGTGGGGCAGGGCCGGGTGGTGCATGTAGGGACGCCAGGTAAGGCGGGCGGACTCTTCTCTGGCGCACTCCCATAGTTCTACCTGTTCCGGGCTGGCTTCCTCGGGGCAGATGGTGGGGTATTCCCGGGTCGAGTTGGGGTCTAGAAAACTCGATTCCAGGTACTCTTTAGCCACAATCAAGAACATATCGAGAATTTCGCCCGTGGGAGGCCGGATGCCGGCCGGAGCGACCAGCGCCATCTTGGCCAAAGATTGAGGGGACTGGCAGGCCATTTCGGCTGCCAGCCAGCCGCCCAGGCCGAACCCCAGTACGTTGA
>MUCT01000046.1 GCA_002816585.1 SAR202 cluster bacterium Io17-Chloro-G6
ATTGGCACGGGATCTTGCTTCGACGCCAGTTGCAGCGTCACGGCCACAACTACTTCATCCGCGGCAGGCCATTCTTGAATCTCCCGGTCTTTGCCTGTTTTCTACGGTAAGAATCGCCATGCGTCTGCTTGTCTTCGGCCCGATACCAGATTATATCGGCTTGACCCTAAACCTAAGGTGCCAGAAAATTTATGTTACCTGAAGGTGGTCGGACCGCATCATCCTGTTGGATCCGGAATGAGTTGGTTGCATCTTAGTTACATAGCCAGCAACTGGGCGCAGCGATGGAATTTGGTCCAGCCGCAACCGGCGCCCGACTCGAGAAGTCCGAAACGTACTTCTCGACGTAAAAACCACTGTTGGAAACGATCACCATTGGAAATTCCCCTTAATTTCTTAAGTAGACGAAATCGTTTATAATAGACTAGAAGAAATAGGTATCACAACTATCACACGAAACAATCTTATGATTTATACGAAATAATATTGACGAAACCTGTAATCCATTGCGATCATCAATCTCTGTTAACTCGAGGCTAAGGAATCATGGCTCAACGCACTACTACTTCCCCCGCTACCGAAATAGAACATTCCGCAATCGAACATTCTGCCGATGAAACGGCTGAACTATGCTGCCATCACTGGGTAATTTCGCCCGCAGAAGGCCCGGTCAGCAACGGATCATGCAAAGTTTGCGGAGAAACCCGCGAGTTCAAGAACTACGTCGAGTCGGCTACTTGGGGCGACAGCCGCACCACCGGCAAGGGGTCTTCAGCTTCGGCAACATCTGAATCGACCTCAGATGACGAGGAAATGGCCAACCCGGTAATGGAGGAGGGTGGAGCGGAGCCCGATATGGAACGTGACGATTCCGAGTTGGAGTCAGAAAACTAAGGGCTTTTCCTCACGACTCACAAATTGACACCGAAAGTTTGTGGTTCGTTTTGCCGGCATTTTAATAAAATCAAGAACGATTGGCTTTAATTGGCCGGTCACCTTTCGCCGAATTCCGATAGCGAAAGGTGACCGGCCAATTTTTTGACCCGGACCAGGGCTTGCAACCCCTGTAAAAAACGACACGTAACAAAACGAAATAAATTGCTATTTTCGCTGGCCCCTGCCGGCCGGACAGGGTTTATAATAGCTACTGCCAAGGATTCGGGCGCCCACTGGGGCAGCGGCGTTTTGGCATCGTGTGGGCCGCACGGCCGCATGAATGGGGGAGGCAGACGGGATTAGTGTTTACGCACCTTCACGTTCACACCGAGTACAGCATGTTGGACGGCATCAGCCGCATTCCCAACCTGGTTGCCCGCACCAAAGAGTTGGGGATGGATGCCCTGGCCATCACCGACCACGGAACATTCTACGGGGTGGTCGACTTCTACTCGGCGTGTCTAGAAGTTGGCATCAAGCCGATAATCGGCTGCGAGGTCTACGTAGCCCACAACAGCCGTTTCGACAAAGACCCATCCGAGCGTAGCCCCAATCATTTGGTGCTGCTTGCCAGGGACAACACCGGCTACCGAAACCTGATGCAACTGGTCACCAAGGCCCATGTCGATGGATTCCACTATCGTCCCCGCATCGACAAGGGCCTCCTTGAGGAATTCGGCCAAGATCTTGCCGTGCTATCCGCCTGCCCATCCGCCGAAGTGCCGCGCCTGCTCGCCGACGGCAACGATGAGGCAGCGGCCCGCGCCGCCGGTTGGTACAAGGAGCGCTTCGGCGACGGCTATTTCCTGGAGATTCAGCGTCACGAGCACGTCCCCCAACTGCCCCGGATCAACGAGGGCTTGGCCGCGTTGGGGCAGAAGCTGGATATTCCGCTGATAGTCACCAACGACGCCCATTACGTGGACCAGGCGGACTCACCCCTCCAAGACATCTACATCTGCATCCAAACCAGCACCACGGTGCAAGATGAAAAGCGTCTGCGGATGGAAGACGATTCCTACTACATCAAGACCCCCCAGGAGATGACCCAGCTCTTCCCCGACTTTCTACCAGCACTGGAGAACACTGGATTGGTTGCCGATATGTGCAATGTGGAATTGGACTTTGGCCAAACCCACTTGCCCAAATACCCGACGCCCAACGATATGGACGCCGACGAGTATCTGGCCCAGTTGTGCGAAGAAGGCTTCCGCCGCCGCTATCCTCATCCAACGGCTGAAGCAGAAGACCGGCTCCGCTACGAACTGGATGTTATACGCCACACCCGGTTCGCCAACTACTTCTTAGTGGTCTGGGACATCATCAACTTCGTGCGGCGAAACAACATACTCTACGGCGTTCGCGGCAGCGCCGCCGCCAGCGTTGCCCTATATACCCTTGGCATCACCGATGTGGATCCTCTGGAGTATCGCCTGGTGTTCGAGCGGTTCCTCAACTTGGAGCGCAAGGAGATGCCCGACATAGACCTGGACTTTCAAGACGACCGTCGAGACGAAGTCCTTCACTACGTCATCGACCGTTATGGAAATGACCGGGTGGCCCAGATCATCACATTTGGGACTCTGGGCGCCAAGGCAGCGCTCCGGGACGTGGGCCGGGCCCTGGGCATGGGCTACGGCGACGTCGACCGTATCGCCCGGATGGTCCCGTTAAAGGCCCGAACATTAGATGACGCCCTGCGCGTTAGCCCGGAGCTCAAGACGGCCTACGAGCAGGAGCCCAACGTAACCAATCTCGTGAATAATGCTCAAGGGTTGGAGGGTATCGTCCACCACGTGAGCACCCATGCTGCCGGAGTGCTGATCGCCGACGAACCCCTCACCGAAACCGTGCCTCTGCAACGGCCGGTCCGGGGCGACGAAGGCAGCCCCGTGCTCATGACCCAGTTCTCCATGGACCCGGTAGCCCATCTCGGTTTATTGAAGATGGACTTTCTCGGGTTGACCAACCTGACCATCCTCGACCGGGCCGTCAAACTGGTGCAAGAGAGCCAGGGTGTGGCAATAGACTTGCAGACACTGCCCTTGGATGACCGGAACACTTACGAACTGCTTTCCTCTGGCAACACAACGGACCTATTCCAGCTTGAAAGCGCGGGGATGCAACGCTATATAAAGGACCTGAAACCCTCGAACTTGGGCGATATCGCGGCGATGATCGCCCTCTACCGCCCCGGCCCCATGGAGAACATCGAGACATTTATTGATGCCAAACACGGCCGCAAGCCAATCTCCTACCCCCACCCCAGCTTCAAGGACCTCCTTGACGAGACCTACGGTGTGATCGTTTACCAAGATCAGGTGCTGTTGATTCTGCAACAGTTCGCCGGTTACACCCTGGGCTCGGCCGACATCGTGCGTAAAGCGATGGGTAAGAAGATCGCATCGATGATGGCCGAAGAGCGGGTGAATTTCGTGGCGGGCGCCCAGGGCAAGGGCTACGACGAGAATGTGGCTATCGAAATTTTCGACCTCATCGAGCCGTTCGCCGGTTATGCGTTCAATAAAGCCCACAGCGTCAGTTACGCCCTGATTTCCTACTGGACGGCCTATTTCAAATGCCATTACCCGGTTGAATACATGGCCGCGGTGCTCAACTCCCGCCTGGACAACCCTGAGAAGACCCTGAACTCCATGAACGAGTGTCTCCGGCTTCAGATTCCAATTCTGATTCCAGACGTCAACCGGTCGGAGGAGTTTTTCTCTATTGACCATGACGCCAGCGACTCAAACATCAGCAACAGCGGAGAATCCGTTCCCAGCGGCCCCGGTCTCAGGATTGGGCTGGCCGCCATCAAAACGGTGGGGGAAGGAGCGGTCCGCCTCATCGTTGAAGATAGGAAAACAAACGGACCGTACCAGTCCGTCGACGATTTCTGCCGCCGACCCGGCGCGTCCAGCCTGAACCGCCGCACGCTGGAGAGCCTGGCCAAGGCCGGGTCCTTTGACAGCTTGGCACCCCGAGGTACGGTGATCGGCGCCCTTGATCAGATCATCGCCACGGCCCAGAGGGAAGCCCATACCCGCAACTCGGGTCAGAGCAGCATGTTCGGTGGGAACGACCAGGTTTCCGACTCCTCTGGGATGAGCGGCATACCCCTCACGGCTCCCGACGTTTCAGACCAAGAGAAGGCCGACTGGGAAAGGGAACTATTAGGGATGGCCTTGTCCCACAATCCACTCAGTAACCTGGCCGAAATCAACGCCGGCGACACCATCAAATCCATGGACCGATTGAATGGGGAGATGTCTGGCCAGGCCATTAATATGCTCGGGTATATCTCCACCGTCACCGAGCGTACAACCCGGGAAGGCAAGCGGTTCCTCATCGTGAACCTCGAAGTTCTGGGTGGATTCTTGGAAGTGATGGTCTGGCCCGATACGTTGCAGCGGACCGCTGAGGTTTGGCAGGGCGGACGGCTGGTGTTGGTCACGGGCAGGCTTCGCCTACGCGGCGACCAGATGTCCCTTGCCTGCGACGGAGCGGTCGAATACGATCCCGAGAACCCGCCGGCCATCCCGCCGCCGGCCAAGGCTCCTGGCGGATATGCCAACGGGGGATACAAGAACGGCAACGGCCTAAATGGCAATGGAAACGGGCACGAGAGCAATGGCGAAGGCCGTAGTGCAGCCAATACCAACATCCCCGCTGACCTCAGAATACTTGCGGAACCCCGAATAAACGAAAAGAAGGCGCAAATGGCCACAGGCAACAGAAACCCCGCGGAACCACAGAAGGTGGTCTGCCTGGCGATAACCGAGACCGATGATCCCAGCCATGACGCCCATTTGCTGCGGGAGGTCATCGGCGTCCTGCTGGAATATCCCGGCCGGGACCGGGTAAACCTGGACATTCGCACCGCCGAGAAACGGGTCAGGATGGACCTGCCGGTGGTCAGCACCGGTTACAGTGATGGAATGCACACCCGCCTGGAAGAATTGTTAGGGCCCGACACGGTGGCGGTCCACCAGGAACTGGGGTTGGGCATGGAACCCCCATCGGCGGAGCCAGTGACCCTGCCGCTCACAGCGGATCCCGAACCGGCTCCGGTACCGATTCTGGATACAGCCACCGAAATCATCGGAACATCTCAATCTACTCCGGCCGCGGTGATAGAAGCGCCTGTGACGACTCCCGCCGACGTGTCAAATGCCGTTGGGGCGGAGGCCATGGGCGACGAACCGCCTTTCTAGCAGTCCGGCAACTCGGACCGGCGCGACGGAAACGCGAGGCCAGACACAGGCTTCACGAACCGACGCACGCTTCACTCATGAGTGTGGCACGACTCTGCCCGACCTGGTTTCCGAGATTCTCTAGATTTGACCGTCAATCTCTACGAATGCTGTGAATTAAATCTCACAAATCGCCATGAGAATCTATATGATAGACATAATTGTACGATATACAGCTACCAATCAATTATTGGGAACTTGACCGGCACCTATCTCGCTGTTAAAATCCCCGGCAATGCTCGCCGCAGGCCATTGACAGGTCTGGGACACGGTGCCTAGGCGCCGCTACCGAACGTAATTACAGCCGGACGACAGAATGCCAAAGTATTATTACGGACTTTCGAAAGAGCCGTCACCCAGCAAGGCCGGATTAACGGGTTTTCAATCCCTTTTGCCTCCATCTCCAGTCGAAATCCGCTCCCGCGAAAAGCACGCTATCCCCTGCGAGCCCTGACTCCCACCCCCAACCGCATAGCCCGGCACTCCCCACTTCCTAAAACCCCGCCACCACTATGGCGATTTGGCCGCAATTTCCAGCCAAAACCAATACCAATATAGAAGTTTGCGGTCAAAATTAAGAGAAATATTCGGCCCTTTAGCCATATTTTTAAACCAAAATCAACCTGCATCGACAGCATCAAGAAAAAGCATCAAGGAGGAGTAAAAACATATGAGGATCGTACTGAGATCTAAGATTCACCGCGCCTGGGTGACCGATGCCAACCCCGATTACGTGGGCAGCATCCTGATCGACGAAGACCTGATGGACAAAATCGATCTCTGGAACTTCGAAAAGGTGTTGGTGTGTGATGTGACCAACGGCAACCGGTTCGAAACCTACGCAATCGCTGGCGAGCGCGGGTCCGGAGTTTGTTCGGTGCAAGGCGCCGCGGCCCGTTTGAGTTCCAAAGGCAATTGCCTGATCATCATGTCTTTCGAAGTCTCCGAAGAACCCATCGACCCAAAGATGATTCTTGTAGACGAGGAAAACCGGTTCGTCGAGTACTTGGAGGGCGCCAAACATGTCCAGCAGGTTCACTGAACAAGAAACAGAAAGTTATTACGACTCAGAGGACGCCATCTACCGTTCCTTTTGGGACGAGGATGGCAGTGTCCACTGGGGCGTATTTGACGAAAGCACAGGCAACGATTTCATTCTGGCCTGTGCCAACCTGAACCAGATGATGGTGGACCGAGGCCGCATCGATTCCTCAGCCAGGGTGTTGGACTTGGGCTGCGGCAACGGCACCACCGCAATCTGGCTCAGCGGTAGCCAGAATTGCCGTGTCACTGGAGTTGATCTGAGCGGCGTCCGCGTACAAAATGCTCAAAACGCCAGGCACGGCCTTGAACAGTCCGCTAAGGAAAAATTGGCCTTCGAGAAGGCATCGGCCACCGAATTGCCCTTCGACGACGCTACTTTCACCCATCTGTGGAGTCAGGCGGTTATCTACCACGTCCCGGATAAGGAAGCGGTGCTCAAGGAAGCCTACCGGGTTTTGGAAGATGGCGGAATCATGGTCTTCGACGACCTGACCAAGCCCCAACCGGAGATCAGCGCCAATGCTCAGAAATTCGTCTATGACCGGCTGCTCTACGACACGCCGTTCAGTTTCGAATCCTACCAGGATGCCCTTAAAGCACGAGGATTCAAGATACTGGAAGCCCACGACCTGTCGTCCCACCTGAAGAATAGCTACCTGCGGCTGGCCGACCGGACGCCTAAATTTGACAGCGAGCAGGCAGAGCACTATGCAGAGTTGACCACGGCCTACCGGGAGACCGCGCGGGCTGTGGATAACCGCGAATTGGGATGGGGTCTGTTCATCTGCCAAAAGTAGTTTGGTAAAATAGGTTCTGAGAATGGCCCGGTTGAACCGGGCCATTGATCTTTCATCGCCCTCTCTGCCATCCCTTTAGGAGCGCCAATCCATGCAAGAAAGCCACAAAAGAGTCCAGTGGGTCTATGAGTCAACCAGCGACAAAGAGTTGGAAGACCGTTACGACCAATGGGCCGCGGATTACGACAATGACCTTGCGGCCGAATTCGCCTGGAACGCTCCCCAGAACGCCACGGATGTATTCGCCAAGCACGTGGACAAGGCAGCTCACATATTGGATGCTGGGGCCGGAACCGGGCTGGTGGGCGAATGCTTGGTCAAGGCTGGATACGGCGATCTGGTGGCCATGGACCTATCTCAAGGCATGCTAGATGAGGCCAAGAGCAAGAACCTCTACAGCGAGTTCCATCAGATGGCTCTGGGTGGCGCCTTGGACTTCACCACTGACGAATTCGACGCTGTGATCAGCGTTGGAGTATTCACTCAGGGGCATGCCCCCGCCAACTCGTTCGATGAATTGGCCCGCGTCACCAAGCCGGGCGGGCTGATCGTGTTCAGCCTTAGGGTGGACACCTACGAATCAGACGGGTTCAAAGAGCAGCAATTGAGCATGGAAGAAGCCGGAGTCTGGCGGCTCGCCGAGATGACCGGCCAGTTTCAGCCGCTGCCCAAAGGCGAGCCCGAGGTTTGGCACCGGATCTGGGCCTACCAAGTCAACTAATGGTCCTTCTTGGGCCTGTTCTCCTTGGCGGACCTGCTAATATTTACTTTCCGCCCACCTCAACTGACAATCATGCATGGCCGTTCTCCTAGTGCAGGTTCGCTGATATCTACTCTTCTGCCAAGAAGTCGTCGATCACCTGAGCCAATTCCTGGGGTTTGTGATAGCCGATGTCATGAATGGTTTCCGGTATCCAGTGCACCCGACCATGCTTGAGGTGTTGCTCCGCCGCTGAGACCATCCGGCGGCGGGCCTCGGCGAATTCCGAACCGGCGCGTTCGGGAGTGGGCCCAGCAGGCACCACCAGAGTAGGGCATTCAATCCTTGGCAATGTTAATGGTGAGGGGTCGTCCCACATGGCCCGTATCACCTGGGCTTGGTTCTCAGGGCGCAGGATGTCCTGGATCTGCCCGTTCTCATCCTCATAGACCATGGTCTGAACGATCCGCTCGATCTCATCGTTCCAAAAATCTTTCATCTGATTGCGAAGCCGGTCCAAGAATTCTTCCCGGTCTCCGGTCACGTTCCGGGGGCGCAACCGCTGGGAGAAGGACTCCCATGTAGCTCCGGGGGTGAGCCTGCCATCGAAAAAACCGCCGTCAATCATGATCAGCCGGTTAACTCTGCTCGGGTAATCGGCGGCAAAATTGATGGAAACGTTGCCGCCCCACGAATGGCCCATAACCGCCACTTTGTCCAATCCAATGTGGTCGAGAAGTCCGGCAAGGTCATCGGACAGGGTTTTCCAATCGTAGCCGCTGGGGGCATTGGTGGTCTGGCCGTGACCGCGTTGGTCTGGCGCGATCAACCGGTAGCGGTCCCGGAGCAGGGGCGCCACGATGTCGTACCAATGGGCCGACGAAGCCAGTCCGTGGAGGGCCAATAGCGGAGGCCCGTCGCCACCCCAATCCAAATAGCGGACCTTCAGCTCTCCAATGTCAGCCCAATGCTCGTTGGGTGTGAACCGATCTGCGTCGCCGTCCACTGGTTTACTCCTTGGAATCTGGTTATTGCGGCCGAATCTTTACTGGCTGCCGGTTAGTATAGCAACGGTCGACAGACCTCGGAAGGGCTACCTGTGCTGCATCCGTCAGGTCCTAGGCGGCTCTGGTATAGTAGTCTCGAGAGGATTCGGTTCTGGAGTGCGCCAAATGATCATTTTTGGTCTGGTATTGATAGCTATCGGTGTAGCGGCCTTGATAGACGTTTCTATCTGGCCGATCATTCTGATCGCGCTCGGCGCGTCAACCCTTCTGTCATACGCACTGCGGGGATACCCCGAGACAGCCAGATTGTTCAACTGCTGGCAATGTTGGCCGATTCGATACGATAGGGAACAGAAGGAAACCAAGGCCTCCCGTTCAGAGTAAACAGAGTTGGGATGGTCCGAGCAGGCGAAATATGAAATGCCGCTCCGAAGCAATCGGGGCGGCGTGTTTGGTTATTGAAGTCCGCCCAACTCCATTTGCAACAACCTGGCCTTTACTCCCAGACCGCCGCCGCCGTACCCGCCCAGGCCGCCGTCGCTGGCGATCACCCGATGACATGGGATGATCAGCGAGAACCGGTTGCGGGCCATTGCCTGCCCGGCAGCCCGCATCGCCAATGGGCTTCCCGCTTCAGCAGCCAACCAGGCATAACTCCTAGTCTCACCTGGTGGGATGCCCCGGCATGCGTTCCACGCCGCGCCGAAAAATGGCGTCACGTTGGAAAAGTCCAACTGTATTTGGTCCAGAGCCGTGATGTCGCCGCCGGCATAGCGGTGCAGGCACGACACCACTTGGGTGAAAGCGTTTGGATCGTCTTTAGCGCCATCCAGGTCCGTTCCCAAGTCTTCCAGTGCCTCTTGGGGCGACGGCTTCAACGACGCACGCTTCAACCCGTTTTTTCCGGCCAGAAGGACCATCCAGCCCATGGATAATTCGACCAAATGGTATTTGTCTCCTTTCACCGCACCCTCCTTCTGATCACGGCCCACAGCATGGGCAGCCGCAGTGTACGCCATGCCTCGGCCAAACTACGCTGTTCGCCGTCGGTTGGCGTCTTGTTGCCGTACCGGCTGCGCACGTAGGATGTCACAATGATCGAGACCGGCGCCTCCTGAGCTGGAAATACCTGTTGAAGCTGAGATCCAAACTGATAAGGCGTTTGGAAGTCTGCTGGGCCTGCCGAGGCAAGGAATGCCAAGGTCGACATGCGCTGGAAGGCCACACCTGGGCTGCTGGGCGCCGCCAAGAATCTTCTCCAGAACCAGCGACCGGTCCAGAAGGCTGCAGCCAATGCCCCCAATACGCCGATCACCCAGGGCAACAATGCAATGAGTGGGTTCCCTCCGCCGCTGTCGCCGCCACTTTGGCCCAGCGGCTGCAGCAGTTCTTCTCCCTCGCAGCCTACGAATTCGTCGAATTCGTCCAGGCAGCCTTCGCTGGAAGGACGTATATCCGTCAGGCCTCCAGCCAGCGCTTCCTCGTCCAGATCGCCCGGTTGATAGATATCTGGCAACGCCTCCCCGGGTGTCGGCTCGAAGGGAATCCAGCCAAATCCGGGAAAATAGACCTCGACCCAGGCATGGCTGTGGCTGTCGGTCACCGAATAAAGTTCCTCTTCGCCGACTTGATCTCCGGTGGTGTATCCCACAGCCAACCTGGCGGGGACGTCCAATGAACGCAACATGACAGACATCGTGGATGCGAAGTACTCGCTATAGCCCTGGCCAAGGGTGAAAAGGAAATGGTCTACACCATCGCCGTCGAAGGGCGGAGGTTTTACACTGAGGTTATAAGCAAAATTCGTCTGCAGGTACACCTCGATGGCTTTGGCTTGGTCGTAAGGCGCCGCTTTTCCGGCGGTTACATTGACGGCTAGGTCCCGTACCCGCTGCGGTAGACTCGAGGGCAACTGTAGGTATCGCTCCATCACCCAAGCCGGATATTCCGAGTCATCCAGTCTCAGTTGGACCGGAGTAGCCAGTGAGACGGCCGACGTCACCTGATACGGCTCTCCAACCTTGAACTTGCCGCCAGGATTGCCAACGGACAAAACCTCGGGTATGGGCGGCAGGGATTCCATGATCTGTACCTGAAGCACTCTGCCGCCTTCCCGTTCTACTTCATCAAGCCGGAATTGGAGCGGTAAGGAATCGGACAAGTCTTGATCGCTTACGGTGACACCGCCGTTATCAACCGTGTGAACAAGCGCTTCGCCCGTGTCCCGAAGATAACTGGGAAGGACCTTGCCCTGCTGCAACCCCGCCACGTCGATGGTAAATAGCGGTTGGGCTTGGGTTTCGATGACGACGTCCCGGTCCACGTCCAGCACTTGGTCTCCGGAGAAGAGCTGCTTGGATGCGTAGAGCGGGGTCACACTGTAGGTGACGGCGGTCCGCAAGAGGTCGGGGGTACCCGAGGAAAATTCGGGGATGTACCCTAGCGGCTTATTGACCGTGTTTTCCGAGAACCAGCCCTTGCCGTTATAGGTGCCGTAGGTCCGAGCCTTCCAATACAATTCCGCCGGTGAATCCACCCATAGCACCTGGGTGGTGGTCGGGTTGATGCTCCCCTGCAGGGCCATCACATCGTCCCAGATCCGGAAGCCCAGTGGCCGGCGCGCCGGTAGGCCGGCAAACAGCCGGTTGAAATCTCCTTCCATCGCCTGCAGGGGATTTCTCATAGTTTCGTAAGCGCCGTTGACCGTGCCTGATTTGGGAGCCATGGGAAGCAAGAACGCCACCACGATCACCACAATCGTTATCCACAAACTATCCGATAGTGTGAGCCCGGAAAGGTGCTGGTCCACTCTGACGCCGCGCTGCTCCCATTCGTTTTTGCGCCTTATCGACTGGACCCGAGCCACCAGCAGCAAAGCCGTGAACAGGTAGAAACCAAGGTGGAATGCGGCGTTGGGCGGGAGAAAGGTGAGGTTGGACAACAACCCGATCCCTCCAAGGACGAAAACCCCCCAGAAATTGCTGTAGCGCAAGAATAACCACGAACCCAGAAAGCCGGTCAACCAGGTCGCGGTCATCAGCCCAAATGAAAAGGGAAGCCGGTCAATGTTTATCGACCCCGTGCGCGCGGCATCTAGCCACAGGTCCAGACGTTGCAAAACCTGGCCGGATCCGCCGACGCTGACACCCTCGATGTCAAAGGAAGAAAGCTGCCACAAGATGACGGCAAAGCCCACCGCTAAGCCAACGGGCAGGAGGGCGACCGACCAGATGGGGATCCGGTACAAGAACAATCCGGTCAACATCGCTAGGAAGAGCAAGAAGATAAGATTGGGGGAGGGCGCCCAATTGGCCTGCTCCACCGACAATACCACTACAACCAGATTGAGCACCAATAAAAAGGCGGCAATCCAGCCTTCATTCGGCCGCAGGAACCGCTCCAACCAAAGGATACCGTTGCCGACGGCTTCGGTGCTGCTCATACCTTCGCTTACGCTCTCGCGGCTGGCCATCGCTTCAGTGGTCATGCAGGCCCACCAGACACGCCCGGGGTCCAGCTACGGGGCACTTCCCGGACCGGTACTTGGAGAACGCTGTTCAGAGTGTCGCCACGCCGCACTACGTAGACGGGGATCTGGTTTGCGCTCAGAACCTCCAACGGACCGTCCATGTTCTGCGTTGAGCCGAAACTGGAACGGTCAACCAGGACCACCGCTATCTCCACACCCTGGTGGCGCAGGTCATTTAGCGCTGCGGCCCATTCTGTGCTCACGGATGAAGTCACCACCGTCAAAGCGTTGTATTGGTTCAGGTTGGAGCGAAAACCGTAGAGGAACTCTTGAAGTGGCCGCCGGCCCTGGGCCCGTACTTCGGAGAGTGCCTCCATCAGCCGTCCTCGCTGCTCTGGGCTGCTGTCCGGCCGGTAGATGTGGTCTTGGTCGCCATTAGCCGCCATTCCCACCGGCTTAGTCTGGTCCATGAGGCGGTCGATGATGGAAGCGGCCACTGTCACCGACAATTCCTCGGTGTTGTTCACATCGTCCAGGTCTACCCCAAAATGGGAATCTTGGTGCATGTCCAGCAGCACCCAAGACTCAGCCGACAGACCCATGTCAAATTCCTTGACCATCAACTGATTCATCCGGGCTGTGTATGGCCAATGTATGCGGCGCATGCTGTCGCCCTCGACGTAGGTGCGGAGCGAGGCCACGTCGGTGGTGATCTGCTCCCAGTGGCGGGTGGACCGGCTGTCACTTGGCAGGCCGGCGAACCGGGAGTCCAAGTCGGGCAGGGGCTCTACAGCGGGTAGAACGATGAAAGGGTTGGGGTCCACAAACTCCCGGCGCAGTCGGAAAAGACCAAAGGGGTCTTGGCTCACCACGTGGACCTGCCCCGACCGGTAAACCCCCCTTTTAGCCAGATAGGTCTCAACGCGCCAGACCCGCACCTGTTCACGGACCAACGCCAGTCCCCGGCCGCCGGTGTTGGCGGACGGACCAGTGGCTTCCACGACCTCCAGCCAGGACTTGGGCATGATCGTGCGGTTGGTGATTGACACCCGCCCCACCAGATAGCCCCCCACCCGCCCTCTGTTGGCGTCTCTGGTCACGCTCAGGTCGATGCCGCGCAGATTAAGCCAGGCCCACGTGAACCCGATGCCGATAAGTAGAAGTAGAACATAAAGAAATCTGAAGAAAAAATCGAAACCGGTGCCCAGAGCGTAGAAGGCCACCACCGCCAGCAAGGCCAGCATGCCAACGGTCCGTCTATTCATGTCCTACCCCTGCACATTTGTTGGGCGTCGTGATGCATCTGGCGGTGGAATTATTTTGGCCGGGAATCAATTTAGCGCCATCCAAGAGTTGCACCATTGGCTGCACCAACGAGAGAAGCTACTTCCCACTATCAGGGAATTGGGCCATGAGAGGAGACTAGTCAGCGGCTTGATCCGGGGACAGGCACCAACTCGAGAAGTCCATCAATGACCTGACGAGTCTGCAGGCCCCGCATACGGGCGGAAGGGGCGAGAATCATCCGGTGGGCCAAGACCCCATAGGCCAGGTCCTTAACGTCGTCCGGAATCACATAGTCCCGGTCTTGTATCAGAGCCATGGCGCGAACAGCCCGGAACATGCCCAGTGACGCCCGGGGCGAAGCTCCTAAAAAAACATCCTCGTGAGTTCGAGTTGCCTCGATCAAACCAACGATATACTCACGCACGGCGCTGTCCACGTACACGTTTTTGGCAGCATTCTGCAGGCCGACGACATCTTCGGCGGTGGCGACCGCGTTCAGGTGTTCGATGGGATGGATCTGCTCCTGCTGTTCAATGACCGCCAACTCTTCAGAGAAGCTGGGATAACCCAAACCTATGCGCAGCAAGAAGCGGTCGAGTTGGGCCTCGGGGAGAGGAAAAGTTCCCTCGTATTCGATGGGGTTCTGGGTCGCCATCACCACGAATGGTCTTTCCAGAGGGCGGGTCACGCCGTCGACCGAGACCTGCAATTCCTCCATTGCCTCCAGCAACGCAGATTGGGTTTTCGGAGTGGCGCGGTTGATCTCATCGGCCAAAACCACCTGGGACATCACCGGTCCCGGCCGGAATTGGAAATCTCCGGTGCTCTGGTTGTAGATAGACACGCCCACGATGTCGCTGGGCAAGAGGTCGGGGGTGAACTGGATACGTTTGAACGAGCAACCGATGGAAACTGAGATGCTCTTAGCCAGCATGGTCTTTCCCACACCGGGCACGTCCTCAATCAGCAGATGGCCCTGGGCGATCACGGCGGCCAACGCATGCTCGATCACTGGTTGTTTACCAACGATTACTTTAGAGACGTTTTCTACAATTTCCCTGGCGACCTTAGCGGGAGATAGGGTCTCGTTCACTTACTGCTCCAGTGGTTAGCTGCAGGCTGAACCTGTAGCTGTAACTCAGAGTGTATCACAGCAAAAGGAACTTCGGTCCGGAGGCTGAAATGGGCGCTCTGGAGAGACCGCCCTATCGGTTAGGTGCAGCCGTAATGTATGGTTATCGGTATACGAAACGCTATGAGCTCCAGTTATTTTCTAGAGTAAATCCGTATCTCGATTATTCCCGTAATTAATAGCGACAAAGATACTGAAAGGGTCGCGGTTTCCAAGCCCTCCCAGCGGGCGTAAGCCCCGCGAACTTGGACCAATAAGGCAGAATGTTAACGACGTTTACCAGAGCGCGGCCGGCCTTGCTCCGTAAAAGATTACCGGTCATAGCCACGGCGATACTTGGTTTGGTCTTCTTAGCTGTTGCTTGCGGAAGCTCGGCTACAGTGGCGCCAACTGAGACGCCTGGCACGCTAGAACAACCGTCCGAAACCACCGCCGCGGTTGCCACGAAATCGTCCACCGCGAATGCCAACCGGAAAGTGGGCGGCACCGTTGGCGACCTTGCCCCTGAGTTCGGCGGCATCGACGCCTGGATCAACGGCGAACCACTGACCATGGAAGAGCTCCGCGGCAGGGTTGTGTTGATCGATTTTTGGACCTACACCTGCATCAATTGCATTCGCACCTTTCCATTTCTCAAGCAGTGGCACGCCAGGTACGCGGACGACGGGCTGGTGATCGTGGGTGTCCATACCCCCGAATTCGAATTTGAGAAGATCTACGAAAACGTTGTCGAGGCCACCCAGAATGAAGCTCTCGTCTGGACCATGGCTCAAGACAACGACTATGTAACTTGGCGCAGTTATTCCAACCGTTTCTGGCCCGCCAAATACCTCATCGACAAGGACGGCGTGGTCCGCTATACCCATTTCGGCGAAGGTGGTTACGCCGAGACCGAAGATGTGATCCGTGAACTTCTGGCCGAAGCCAACCCTGCTTTCCTGGACGAAAACCTGTCGTTGCCCGAGGACCAAAGGCTGGACCCTGGCTTCCTGACGACCCGGAACGCTGAAATCACCCGGGAGCTTTACGGCGGCTACGAAAGGGGAGAAGGAGACCTGCTCTACGGCCGGGGCGGCTACGTCCGCCAGATGGAGTACTACGAGAACAAAAACCAGGTGGTCGATTTCTCCATCTCAAGTGATTTGGAACCACACAAAATCTACTTCCAAGGGCCCTGGCGTGTGGGACCGGAAAGTTCGACCCACGGCAGGGCGACTGAATCCTTGGAAGATTATCTGTCTATAGTCTATTCGGCCACCTCGGTGAACGCGGTGTTGACCTCGGATTCCGGCGAACCCTACAAGGTCCGAATCACGGTCGACGATAAATATCTGACCGAAGAGAACAAGGGCAGCGACATCATAATCGGCGATGACGGTGAGAGCTACCTATGGGTCACGTCGCCGACCATTTATAATGTGATCAAGAATCCTTCATATATCCACAGGGAGACCCTCAAGATGTCCTCAAACTCCCCTGATTTCGGACTGTTCGCCTTCACCTTCGGCGTCTACGCCACGGGACCTTAGTGAGAAGAGGATTGGCATCTCCGGCCAAGCTGGCGCTGGCCGCTCTGGCAGTCATCATGATCTCCACCGCATGCACCAGTTTCCGGGCGCCTGAGATTATTGGTATCAGGGCCTGGATCAACAGTGAGCCCCTGACCATTCGAGAGCTTCGCGGCAAGGTGGTGTTGGTCGATTTCTGGACCTACACTTGCGTGAATTGCATCAGAACGATTCCGTATCTGAAAGAATGGCACGCAAAATACGCTGAGGATGGCCTGGTGATCATCGGCGTCCACTCTCCGGAATTCGAATTTGAAAAAGACTATTCCAACGTCCTCCAGGCAACCAAAGACCACGGCATCACATGGCCGGTGGCCCAGGACAATGATTTCGAGACTTGGAGCAATTACTCCAACCGGTTTTGGCCTGCCAAATACTTGATCGACAAAGACGGAGTGGTCCGCTATACCCACTTCGGAGAAGGGGCCTACGACGAGACAGAGAGGCAGATCCGCAGGATGCTTGTTGACTCAGGCGCCAGTTTGCTGGACAGTCCCTTCACTCCCTCCGGAGATCAACCCGTGGACCAGGCCTATATCGAGTCGCGAGGAGGAAGCGTGACCCGCGAGTTGTACGCCGGATACGTGCTGGCGGAGCTGGGACAATACGTCCGCCAAGACGATTTTTTTAAGAACACCGGCTCGGTCGTGCAGCTTGAGTCTCCAGATGAGCTCAAGTTCGGTGCCATTTACTTCGATGGCACGTGGTTGGTCGGTCCGGAGCACACGCGCCATGGAAGGGTGACCACCGGATACGACGACGTCCTCTCGCTGGTCTATTCGGCCCGGAGCGTGAACGCGGTGTTGACCTCCAAATCCGGTCAGCCCTACACCGTACAAATTAAATTGGACGGGCAATTCTTAACCGACGAGAACAAGGGCCAAGACATCATAATTGACACTGATGGAGTGAGCTTTTTGGCCGTGGACGAGCCCAGGATGTACAACGTGGTGGAAGCTCCGGCCTACTCCAAGGACAACGTCCTGACCATGAGTTCCAATTCAGATGATTTCGGTATATTCGCTTTCACATTCGGCGTTTACCAAACAGGACCATGACTAGCATCACAAATAGAGTCCTAAAAATACCGTTTTTTGCCTTGGCCACATTCGGCATCGTATTAGCCGTGGCCTGCGGTTCCTCCGCCACGGCCACCCTGGCGCCGCCGCCAACCTCCGCTCCGGCCGACCCCACGGCCATAACCCCCATCTTGGCCACCACCGTATTGGAGGTAGGAGAGCAGCGGCTGGCCTTTCTTCTGACCACGACCAAAGGATTGATCAAAGCTCCCACCGCCTTGGTCACTCCGGCGAACCTCGACGGCGATGGGGCGCCGGGTGAGACATTGGAAGCCCAGTTCAACCTATGGCCTTACGGTATCCGTGGGTCTTACAGCGCCTACGTCAACTTCGACCGCGCCGGGCGGTGGCGTCTGGACGTCCAGGTAGACAACCCAGAAGGGGTGGACCAAGTACAGATTGAAGTTGAAGTCATGGAGCGGTCGCCGGTTCCAGCGCTGGGTAGCATTGCCCCTCTCAGTATCACCAAGACCCTGGAGGGAAAAGGAGACATCGCCAAGGTGACCACTGACTATACCCCTGACCCGGGCCTGTATCAGCTGACCATCAAAGAGGCGGTGGAGAACCCTCTGCCGTCGGTGGTGGTGTTTGCCAGCCCGGCCTTCTGCACCAGCCCCACCTGCGGGCCCCAAGTGGACACAGTGAGCGAATTGAAGGACGCATACCGGGGGCGGGCAAATTTCATCCACGTTGAGATCTACGACAATCCCGACGAGATTCAAGGTGACCTGGAGCGGGCCGAGATATTTAGTGTGGTCGATGACTGGGGCCTCACCTCCATCGAGGATTATTTCAACGAGAGTTGGACCTTTATCATGGATGCCGACGGGCAGATTTTGGATCGATTCGAAGGCTTCGCGACACTGAAAGAGCTTGAAGCCGCCCTTCTACAAGCACTCCCCCCTGGCATAGGCCGCCGCGGCCAGCCAACCATCGACCGAAGGGTTCGGCCACGGGTCATCTTGGATAGACGATAGGGCGGCCGTCATAGCCCGGCAAGATTTTGGTTGACAGTTAATCTTACCCTCTCTAAACTCCCGGAAAATACGATTAGTCCTTCCAATTGGGTTCTGGATCCGGAAGGACGCTACTGGAAGGAGCGCTCAAATTGGCCACACAGCAAGCAGCAACTCCGCAAGCGGTTGGTCAGATGTCCGACGCCGCCAAAGCCTTTGTCAGCAGCCTGAACGCCGAACAGAAAGCTAAGGCCACGTTCCAATATATGGATGGCGAGCGGATATTCTGGTACTACCCGCCCATGAACCGCCACGGTCTGCCCTTACGGGACATGGAGCCGGCTCAACGCGAACTGGCGATGGCGGTCATGGCCAGTGGCCTCACTCCTGAGTCCTATGAGCAGGCCAAGCTAATCATCGAGCACGAAGACGTCCTTGGACCTCTGGAAAAAGAAAACGGGATCGAGACCTTCGTCCGCGACACGTCACTCTATTATTTCACCATCTTTGGTGAGCCCGGCGACAAAGACCCCTGGGGGTGGAGGGTGGAAGGCCACCATGTCTCCATCCACTTCAGCATCATGGGTGACAAAGTCATCAGCACCACGCCCTTCTTCTTCGGGGCCAATCCCGCTGAAGTCCGGAAGGGTCCCAAGACCGGGCTGCGCATCCTGGGCGACCGCGAAGACCTGGCCTTCGACCTAATGAATTCTCTGGACCAGAAGCAGGTGGAGGAATCGATTATCTGCGAGGCCGCGCCAGCCGACATCGTTACCTTCAATTCCTCCAAGGCATCGCTGATGACCTACGAGGGACTACCGGCGTCCAAAATGAACGGCGCTCAGAAAGAATTGCTGCTGGCTCTGGTCTCGGAGTACGTGAACCAGGTGCGCACCGAGTTGGCAGCACAGAAGTTAGCCGACCTGAAGGAGACGGGGCTGGACCATCTGCACCTTGCTTGGGCCGGACCGGTGACCAAGGACGAGCCACACTACTACCGCATTCACGGCGGTGACTTTGTGGTCGAGTTCGACAACCGGCAGGACGGCGCAAATCACATCCACTCGGTCTGGCGCGACGTTGAAAATGACTTTGCGGCGGACGTGCTGCGGGACCATCTTTTGCTTTACCACGTCATTTAGTTCAGTTGGGAACGACGCCCCGTGATTTCAGCCACACTCCGGAAATAGAGGCGAACTTCATCAAATCGAATGCTGAAATAGGTTTAGCGATTAAACGTTGTGGGGACTGATCGACTTCGACCGATAGAGAATTGGCAAAAAAATAGGCCGGCTGTTGGGGAGACCGGCCTATTTTTACTGGAATTGCGCCAAGTGGTTTGGCGTGGCTGTTAGGCCACCTTGGCGCTTGCTTCCTTCATCACTGCGGCTAACAGCATATAGGTCTCGGTCCAGGCGCTCTTGACCTCTGGGGTAAAAGCCTCGCCCAGGCCCTGCTCCAGCGTCCACAATAGGGCCGAAGCCACCGAACCGTAATGCTTTTCCTGTACTCCGTACCCGCCGTGGCGGCGGCCCAAGTCCTGCACAGCCGGAACCAGGCCTTCCAAGTCGTTCAGGCCCTGTACCGCTTCCGTAATCATCGCCATCAACTTCCGGCCCTGTTCTTTCAGGTCGCCTTTGAAAAGGACCTTGGTTGAGGGATCGGTCTCAAACAACCGGCCGTAAAACAACTCGGCCGCCATATCCGAGATAGGGATTACCTTGCTCCAAGAGCTTTGAACTAGCGTGATCTGATTTGCGTCCAAGAATTCCTCCACTATTCGACGTCCACCGGTGTTCAGGACCTCAGCCTGGCACACGGTATCGTTGCTTTCTTAAGCAAAACCATATATTTGCCCGGAATTAACTTCAAGCCTCAGACAACCGGTGGGGATTCCGGCCGTAAAGAAGCGGGTCTAGCTCTATTTGGTTCGTGAGACTGCCATAACCCTGTTTGGCTGGTATGCCAACTATACATAGAGCATCCCACGTGGAGACTGGATTCACAGTGAAACTACCACTCCGATACACACACGCCATCCGAGAATACTATCTCCAAATTAGCCCCATAATATCTTTATGCACCTTATTTCTGTAACGTAGAAGCTCGACAAATCACCGGTACGGCACACAGAAATTGAAATGGCCGGCGAACCCCCTGGAAAATTCAAGCTTGTGCGCCACTATGCCCTCTGCTAGAATCTCCACGAACCTCGTTGGTTCGATTAATAACGGCGCCTTCAGGAACGGTGGCTGTCGTAGGGCCGAAGTTCCTTGTGCGCACGAATTAGAAGAGGATGAGTTCAGAACGGTTTTAGGAGGTATTTCTATGCCATCATTTTGGGAGAACCTACGATTTGCCGGCGTGCGGGAAATGGACGACTTGGCGGGCGCTCAGGGAATGGATATGGCGACCTATGTTAGTCACCCATCGCCATCGCAAGGCAACAGCTTCCCGGCGGTTATCGTGATCATGGAGGCCTTTGGGGTTACCGGCCACATCGAGAAGGTCTGTGATCAGTACGCCGCCAATGGTTACGTGGCAATCGCCCCAGCTCTATACCACCGTCAGCATCCCAACCCCAAGCTGGGATACGACGAGATGCCAGCGGTGCAGCAGTACATGGGGGCGTTGCGGGATGACGAGCTCGTCGAAGACGTAAACGTTGCCATAGATTACCTGCAACACCGCTATCAGCGGACTGCAGGCCAGAAGATCGGTATCGTGGGTTACTGCGTAGGCGGGCGGATCACCTACCTGGCGGCCACCAGCTGCCCGGGCCTCAGCGCCGCCTCGGTATACTATGGCGGCCGCATCCTGGCGCCCTTCGGCGACGGTCCTGCCCCCATCGACCTTACGGAGAACATCAAGATTCCCGTGATGGGCAATTTCGGCGAAACGGATGAGAATCCGTCACCAGCCGATGTCGCTACCATCGATGCGAAGTTGACGGCTGCCGGAGTGAACCACGACTTTAAGTCGTACCCCGGCGCCGGTCACGGCTTCAACTGTGACGACCGGGGCAGCTACAACGAGGCAGCGGCCACCGACGCCTTTACCCGGACGTTGGGCTGGTTCAACCAATACGTCAAATAACACAAAAGTCTTAACCCAAGCACACTTGACCCGGACGGAGTCTGGCCCTGTCCGGGTCTTTTATTTCGTCAGCGCCCTCGGTTACTTTGTCAGCACAAAGAGCATAAGGGCTTGTTATCAAAAGGCGTGACGAATAGAATGGCCCATAATTTAACCAGGCTCGGCTTAGGCTGGCTAGAGCGGAGCAGGGGAAGGCTAGAATGCTGAAAGCAGACCGCGACCAGATAATGGCGAACCTACAAGAGGACGAACGGAAACAGTTCCGACAGTTCATCGATAATTACCGGACCGAGCGCAAAGCGTCCTCCCGCGGACAAACGCCGGCGCGGGAGATGCTGGACGCAGTTAGCTCAGACCTTACCAACAAGCTGCGTCAGGCCATGGAAGCTGTGGTTGCCAGGGACGAGATGGGTCCGAATGCCGGAGAGGTCCCACCGGATTTCAACCTGAAACGTATGGGTTCCGAAGAACGGGTCCGGCTGTCCGGTTTCAAAGACCAACGTCCCGTCGCCCTGATCTTTGGTAGTTACACTTGACCCCCCTTCCGCGCTCAGGTCGAGCGCATGGAGCGACTCTACCGCCAGTACCAAGACCGGGTCGAATTCTTCGTGGTCTACGTTCAGGAAGCCCACCCCACCGATGGCTGGCAGGTCGATGCCAACGTAAACGATGGTGTGTACCTACGCCAGCACCAGAGCTTCGATGAGCGGGATGATGCGGCCCAGTCATGCACCATTGGATTGCACATCTCAATCCCAACGTTGGTGGAAGAGATGGACAACTCAATCGACGAAGCCTATGGGGCGGCCCCGGAGCGCCTGTATCTGATCGGCAAGGACGGCAAAGTCATCTATCACGGCGGCGCCGGCCCCCACTTCTTCGACCTTGAAGAATTGGACGGCGCCCTCCAAAGACTGGAGGCTGAAGCCAAAGTCAGCTAGCTATAATAGGACGAAAAAAGCCCGCCAAACGCGGGCTTTTTTATTGGGACCGGAATTCAGGGATTAATGGCCGGGCTGTCTGGGCTCCACAAAAGTGTTTCGGAACCGGTACAGCGTGAACTCCGGTTCAACTGGGGCCACCGGCAAGTACCCGGCCTCTTCTATCTTGGCCACGATGAAATTGGGCCCTTCGGTCACCAGGGCTTCAGAGACAGCCGCTTCAAGGTCTTCGAGGTCAGACACCGTTTTCGTCCGGGTGATACCACAGCTGCGGGCCACCTGCTCCAAGTCGGTGCCCATGCCGGTGTGGCTGGTCTGGCCGCCGGTCTGGCCCCATTTCTCGTTATCCCAGACCACGACAGTCAGGTTTTTGGGTTTCTCCCGGCCGATGGATGCAATGGTACCCATATTCATTAACATCGAGCCATCGCCGTCCAGAGATATGACCTGTTCTTCGGTGGCCATGGCCATCCCCAGGGCGATGGACGAGCACAGGCCCATGCTGCCGTAGGTGTAGAAATTGCGGTCCCGGTGCCCGGCGTGCCAGAGCTCGTCCGAAGTTGGACCCAAGTTGCTGACGATGGGCGAATCGCCGGCCAGGCGTGATACTAACTGAGTGGCCTCGAACCTAAGCAAGCTTGCCTCCGTGCAACAGTTGAGTCAGGCACACCGCCATTGGCTGCCGGTTGGCGTAGCAGAGCTTCATTGCGCCGTCCAGAATTTTGTCCAAGTTGCGGTCGTCTTCCAGAGTGAAGTGCACCAATCCCAGCTGGTCCAATATCGGCCTGACGGCGCGCCCCATGGCCACCTGGGCGATGTTGAACTCGCCTGCCCCTCCCCGGAGATTGATGAACATGGGGATGGGAGTCCGGGCGGGCAGGCACAGACTGGTCAGGGCGTTGACGCTGTTGCCGAACCCGCTGGACTGCATGAACACGGCGGCGTTACGCCCGGCCGCGTAGGAGCCGACGGCGATGCCGATGGCCTCCTCTTCTCTGGTCGCCGACACCAGCCTGAAGAATGGGTCCTGGTCGATGAGGCTGGTTACCTGATGGATTGATATGTCAGGCACGTAGGCAATGAGGGACGTGTCCCAGTCCTTAAGCGCCTTGACGATGGTTTCCGCCCAGTTCATGTGTGTCTCCCGTACTGACCCGCCGTAATTACTTACCTGGCCGCCGTGCCCCGGACAACCCCGGTTTCCAACGACAGCCCCAGGCGTGAGCGGCTCTCAACATAACAGTGGGACTTTGGATTGTCAAAACTTGGCGGCCCTTCACCGGAAGGATATAATCGCTCTAGCAACTGGGACAGACCCCGGCTGCGGTATAAAGCGGAGGTATTGGTTTGAAGATCGACCCACTGAACTTTGAGGGATTCAATCGCGTGTTGACTGGAGTGATTGTTCCCAGACCTATCGCATTCGTCTCTACCATCTCGACCGACGGTGTGGTTAACCTGGCGCCCTACTCCTTCTTCAATGCTGTGTCCTACGACACTGTCGTTTTCTCTTCTTCCCGTAACGTGGGGGATAAGAGCAAAGACACCTTGCGAAACATCGAGGAGACACGAGAGTTCGTTGTAAATATTGTGGTAGACCCGATCGCTGGAGCCATGAATTCGACCGCCGCGGAGTATCCCGAGGATGTGGACGAGTTCGCCATTGCAGGGCTCACCCATGCGCCATCGGAGATCGTGAAGGCCCCCAGGGTAGCCGAGTCGCCGGTGAACATCGAATGCAAGTTGGACCAGGTGGTGACCATCGGTTCCGGTGAACACGAGCACGGTTTGGTCATCGGCACAATCCTCTTGATGCACGTACGCGACGACATCATCGACGGGCACCGCATCGACCAATCCAAGCTCATGGCCACTGGCCGTATGGCGGGCAACATGTACTGTCACACCGGCGACCGCTTCGAACTGGTGCGCCCGGTCTACGACCCGGAGAAGAGTTTATCTGCCAACCGGTAAGCGCCACCAAAACGAGGTGATAACGACAACTAGGCAACCAGCAGAGGAAAAGGAGCAGGATTGTGGCCAGCAAAATGTCTATACTCAGCCCGGCGGCCGAGGCGTGGCGTCCCATGGACGACAACATCCCCCATATTTCCGACCTTCAGGGGGCCACTGTAGCAATCCTGAACAACCGCTGGACCAGCATGAATATCATCGCCGAGCAGATCGGAATTGTGCTCAAGGAACAGTACGGTGTGGCCGAGGTATTTGAGAAACTGATCCCGCTGGCCTCCGCCGCTCCCCAGGAGACCTTCGATGAGGTTGAAGCGCGCGCCCAATTCGCCATCGTGGGCCTGGCAAATTGAGGGTCGTGCACAGCGTGGAGTGTCCACGACAGCGTAAAACTGATTAGGAGCGGCATGCCCTCCGTGGTGCTGGTGACTGAGCGGTTCACCACTCTGGCCAAGGCGTCCATGCGGGGCAACGGCGTGCCCGATGCGCCCATGGTGGTCCTCCCCAAGACTGAACTTACCGAGTACGTCGAACCCGAGGTGGTCAGGTCCGTGGCCATGGAAGCGGTGGACCTGATAGTCTCCCAACTGCGCGGGCCGGAATAATCCTCTCGTCGCTGCCTAAATTCAAGGTTCGTCCGCCGGCTTAGAATATTTGGTAGTGCCCAGGTAAATTGAATACCGGCGAGTTCGCAGGTAGGATATGGATATGTTGGATTGGTCATCATGCACAGCAGTTGAGCGTGATTCCAAGCGTTTGAGCGGCGAGTGGGTTTTCCAGGGCACCCGCGTTCCTGTTTCCGCGCTGTTTGAGAACCTTGAGGACGGGGCGCAGACGGCCCAGTTCTTGGAGTGGTTTCCCGGTGTGACAGACAAGCAAGTGCGTGCCGTTCTCGAGCATGCCGCCAGGAGCCTGGGTGCCTCGCAGGTTGCTTGATTGCGTGTTCTCTTCGATCACGGCACACCTGTCCCCATCAGGAATCTCCTGGACCCACACCAGATTGAAACTGCCTATGAACGGGGTCGGAGCCAACTGTCCAACGGTGACCTGCTGGCTGCGGCACAATTGGAAGGCTTTGATGTCTTCGTTGCCACCGACAAGAATATCTCCAGCCAGCAGAATCTAGATGGATTGCCTTATGCTATCGTCGTCCTGGGGTCTACCAGTTGGCCTCGGATTCAGCGTTCTTCGGATACAGTTAAATTGGCAATTGATGCTGCCACACCGGGGATCATTTCCGTAATAGAAATTCCCTAGCTCCCCCGGCCGTTTTCGAACCGCCAGTTCAACCAAATGCTCGGGGAAAAGATGGACTCCACTGAAATTGAAATAGACGACTCTCCGGAAGGCGTTTTTCAGTTCATGTTGGACCAGGGCTGGTCCGACGGCCTGCCGGTGGTCCCACCGACTGCTGACCGCGTGAAACGCATGCTGGATTACGTCACGAGGGACGCGTCTGAGAATATCGGGTATATCAACCCCGACGCCGGGTCGGCCACCGTGGAAAAGATTGCGGTCAACGCTGTCATGGCCGGCTGCCTGCCCGAGTACATGCCCGTTTTGATCGCCGCCGTCCAGGCCATCACGGAGCCGGCTTTCAACATTCACGGCCTGCAAACCACCACCAACCCGGTGTCTCCGTTGTTGATCATCAACGGGCCCGTGCGCCAACAGATCGGGATAAACAGCGGGCGTGGCACCCTCGGGCCGGGTTACCGGGCCAACGCCACCATTGGCCGGGCGATGCGGCTTCTGTTGCTGAACGTGGGCGGGGCCAAGCCTTGGTCCACCGACATGTCGGTCCACGGCAGCCCGGCCAAGTACGTCAACTGCATGGGTGAGAACGAAGAAGACAGTGTCTGGGAGCCGTTGCATGTGGAGCGGGGATTCCTGCCGGAACAGAGCACGGTCACGGTGGTGGGCGCGCAGGGGGCCAGCAACTGCCTCACATTTTACAAAGAGCCCGAAAGCTTCTTGACGATGATCGCCAGCGCCATGGCCGATATCAGCGACAACAACTATCTTCTGGCCGCCGGCAATCCAATAGTAATATTGACGCCGGGCCACGCCCAGATCTTCTCAGACCATGGCTACACCAAGGAGATGGTCAAGAAATCGCTGTTTGAACGCTGCAAGGTGCCCATCGAACGGTTTCCCAAGGAGATCTCGGTGATCACCTATGAAGACGGCTTCGCCATGGACGGCGACCGCGTCTGCCCCTGCCAGTCGCCCGAGGACATCATCGTGGTGGTTTCCGGCGGGCCTGAGCCCTACCACGTCCTCTACTGCGGCAACTTCGGGGACACGACCGCCGTCACCAAGGAAGTACAACTTCCTTAGGAAAGGGTCCCACGAAAACAAAAATCCCGGCGCCTCTTGGAGGGCCGGGACAAGTTTCTGAATCGTGTCCGGAAGTGGCCTAGTATGGTACGTTGTCGTCTTCGGTCGAACTCTCGCCCAAACGGCGTTGCTCTTCGGGTAGCTCCGCCTCGGGCCGTGCTTCCTGATTGTAATCCTGGGGAGACTCATTGGGAGACTCTGGGAGAGACTCGGTCCGGGTCTCCCGACCGGTCTCCTGCTCGTAGTCCGTGTCTCGTTGACCACCGTGAAACGCCTCGAGCGCTTCATCCAGCTTGGCCCGGAAAGTCTCCGAGTCTCTGGTCATGAGCATGATCCGCCGGCCGTTTACAAACCGCACCCTCAGACGCTCACCCATGGGCAAAGCCAAGGTTTCCAGGTTGGCAATCTCATCAAAGTGGAAGGATTTCACCCTGGGCCGGCCGTAGACAATCACCAAAGCATCGCGGTAGATCAGGTATTGCTTGGCGTTGGTCAGCCAACTGTAGATTGCGACGCCTGCACCAATGATAAAAAGAAACGGATTCTGACCAATCACACCAATCACAACCACGACCAACGCGAAGATTAATGTCAAGTTTAGCTTGGTTCGGGGATCGTCCCAGTGGAGCGGCTGTTCTTGTGTTTGCTGCATACGGAAATATCTTAACACATCGCTTCAGGCTTAGAACCCCAAAACAGAGCTTGCCTCGGGTCAGACTGCAGTGCCGCAGGAACGGCAGAAATTGGCGCTCGATTCCAATTGCGAGCCACAGTTAATGCAATATCTCGCTCCATTCTGTGAGCCCCTGTCACGCTCAAATCCTTGAAAACCGTCTTCAACCGGCGACAGGAGTGGGTCAGCCCCGTAACTGTTAGACCCTCTGTCACCCGGTTTGATGTACCAGTAGAGCAGCGGGAATATAATTCCAATAATTGTGAACGCTATTAGAATCCACCATCCCGAGCGGTCGACGTCATGGAGACGTCTTACGGACACTGCCAGACCCGGGATCAATAGAGCCACTGTACTGATGGTGTCGAGAACTGCCGACCCTGCGAAAAACAACTCGTCCAGGATTATGGCTGCTATCCCTATCAATATGGAAAATAATGTCCACCACCAATATTCCGAACGGCAGGACCTGGTTCTGAAATCGAAATACCTGCGGAACCCAGAGGATATTGCCTGAGTAAAAGTCATTTAGCGATGTAATCTCCGCATCGGTAATTCGGACCAATCATAGTCAAATCAAATAGATTGTTCCACCTGGATATCATCGCGTTTCCTTAGATTAATAAAAAAAATTAACAAAAACTCGTCTTCCGACGTGTCAAAGCAACACCCCTAGAGCAAAACAGCCAGCCGTGGTAACATCGGGGCACTTTTGCAACTGGCTGACCAATCGGAGGAGATGCTATGAAAGTCGGGGTAAACGTTTCCGTAAACAGCAACACCGGAGATATTGGCGCCTTTGCCAAGAAGGCGGAAGACTTGGGGTTCGAGTCCCTCTGGATGGCCGAGCACCCGATCATTCCGGTACACACCACATCCAAGTATGGTGGCACTCCCGACGGCAGCATCCCCGAATCGATGAGCGACATGGCGGACCCCTTTATTGGCCTGGCCATCGCCTCTGCCACTACCAACAAGATCATGCTGGGCACCAGCATTTGCCTCGTGCCCGAACACAATCCGCTGATTCAAGCCAAACAGATAGCAGCCCTGGACTTCCACTCGGGCGGGCGGTTCATCTTCGGTATCGGGACTGGTTGGCTGCGGGAAGAGACGGAGATAATGGGCGGCGACTTCGACCACCGCTGGACACAGGCCCGGGAGTCCATCGAAGCCATGAAGCAGTTGTGGACCAAGGACGAGGCCGAATACCACGGCCGTTACTACGATTTCCCCCCGGTCAAGGTTTTCCCCAAGCCGGTCCAGAAACCCCATCCGCCCGTGTTCCTGGGCGGAGACGCCAAGAACGTTTTCAAGCGCGTGGTCTCCTACGGAGACGGTTGGATGCCGGTCCGGGCCACCACCGAGAGCATCAAAGCGGGCCGGGCCTCGTTGGACGAGCTGGCCGATGCTGCCGGGCGCGACCCGAAGAGCATCCAGATATTGGTCTTCGGCGCTTCTAGCCGCGAAGAAATCAAGCAGATGGAAGATGCCGGAGCCGACATGGCCACCGTCCGCCTGCCCTCAACCGCACCCGGCGAGGCGCTGCCCGGTCTGGAGAAACTGGCCGAAGAGATGCTGGGATGATCCAATGCGCATAGACGTCCACACTCACATCTCCCCCGACCGCATCGCCGCGCCGGTGCTGGAAAACATGACCAGCACCTTCGGATACCCGGCGGTGGGGATCAACACCATCGATGGCATCAAGGCTCATATGAGGGCTTCTGGCGTGGATAAATCGGTGGTGCTAGGGGTGGTGGAGCGCCTGGAGCACGTCAAACCGGCCAACGATTGGCTCATAAGCATCCAAGATGACATGCTGGTGCCCTTCGGCGCGGTCCACCCCGATATGGAAGACATGCCCGGAGAGGTGCGCCGCCTGCGGGAGGCCGGCATTAAGGGCGTGAAACTGCATCCCATGGTGAACCAATTCTTTCCCGACGACCCGAAGATGTTTCCCCTGTACGAAGAACTGGGCGACGACATGGTGGTGGAGATTCACTCGGGACGTTGGGCCCATACCAAGCCCGGAGACACGGTCTACTCGCCGCCCAACCGGGTGATGAACATGGTGCGCCAGTTCCCCAAACTGAAGGTAATTGCCCTCCATCTGGGAGGGTTCTACATGCTGGACGAGTCGGAGCGGGAATTGATCGGCCACGGCAACGTACTTATCGATACCACCTGGCCTCCGGAACTGAAGGAAGTCGGGACCGACACCCTGACCGCCATTATCAACAAGCACGGCGCAGACAAGGTCTGCTTCGGCACCGACTTTCCCCTGGCCGACATGGCCAAGGACTCCCAGTTCATCGAGAGCCTCCCCGTCCCAGACGCCGCCAAAGAACGCATTCTAGGCGAGAATTTTAGGGAGTTGGTGGGGTTGTAGGTTCGTTAACTGCTACTCCCTCGTTCCGTGGGAAGCCGGGTCTTGCTGAGAGTACCGAAATCCCCCCAACCCCCCTTTAAAAAAGGGGGCTAAACTTCCCCCTTTCGTAAAGGGGGATCGAGGGGGATTTGCTGCCCCATGACAAGTCATTTGCCACAACCAATGGTTCGACAGGCTCACCATTGTCAAGGGCGGAGAGAAATTGTACCGGCAGGGCGGAGAGAAACTGTACCACTAAACGCCGCGGTGTGAGAGTCAAAGTGTCGTGGTATGTGAGGG
>MUCT01000049.1 GCA_002816585.1 SAR202 cluster bacterium Io17-Chloro-G6
ACCGCTTTCTAGAATCCGTGCCGCTCTGAGTTCCCTCTGGATCGCTTATCCCCCGGCCTTCCCCATTTGCCAGGAAACTCCGGGATGACTCATGTTTGTATCTATAAGAATCTCTCCACAGGAATTCTAGATTTGGACACAGCCTAAAAAGAAGCATTGCAATCCATAGGGATCGATACCCAAAAGGGAGGTTCAATTTATAATGTATTTCTTATACAAAGGCTGTCGAGCATTCAGGTACATCTGCATGAATGCGATAGCCTTTGGTGATTTTAACGAACAAAGATCAGGAGAGAGGAATCATTCTCGACCCCGCACCGGTAGAACAAAAATAATCCACAAGGCCAGATTATTCTGATCGAGATATCACGATACTTTGAGTTATGCGATCAATGATGATCGCCATAACGACTATAGCGGAACCCGCAATAAAGGCGTTTCCCTCTTGTAATTGTCCCATGGAACGAAGGACTTCTATCCCCAATCCCCCGGCACCCACCATGGCTGCAATTGTCGACATAGCAAGTGCCATCATGATCGTTTGATTGATTCCAGCCATGATGGTGGGTATAGCCATCGGCAACTGAACCTTAGAAAGCAATTGGAGTCTGGTTGACCCAAATGATTCGCCAGCCTCGACCACCGATGGATTAACCTGCCGGATCCCGAGATTAGTAAGTCGGATACAAGGCGGAATAGAATAGAGCACGGTGGCCAAAACAGCAGCCACATTGCCCAACCCGAAAAACATTATTCCCGGGACTAAATACACGAAACTGGGCATAGTTTGCATAGCATCCAAGACCGGACGCAAAAGAGTTTCTATCAAGTTACTGCGAGCCATTAAGATGCCGGTAGGAATGCCGAATATGACTGCTACAGAAACCGAGACAGTCATGATGGCTATGGTTACCATTGCCGGTTCCCAAAGGTTAACAAGGCCGATTAGAATCATGCCTAGGACGGAAATGATTCCAATCCGTAACGACCCCAGCCGCCAACCCAACAAAAATATGAGGGCAACCATCACAGGCCAAGGGATCCAAACCAAGAACTCGCGAAGTTTCCCCAAGACGACCTTTAAATTGTCGCTTATGCCGTCAAAGAACCATTCTCCATTAACCACTAACCAATCGATGAAATTATCGATAGCGCGGGCAATCTCGGGCCCGATATTGGTAGGATAGCCGAGGTCATCGTCCCCTTTTATCGAATGTATGATGGCCGAAGCGATCAGAGCGCCGCATATAGCAGATACGAGAATAATAGGGCTTCGGAATTTTTGAATGAATTTCATAACGAGAGCGGAACTTCAGTAGGAATGATGATGGTTAGTTAACGACCACTGGCCACAATCTTTAAAAGGTCGGGCTGCGTCGCAACTCCAATAAAAGCGTTACTTTCATCAACTACCGGAATCGGTAAATTGTGGTCACTCAGAAAGGTTAGTGCCTCGTCAAGCGTAGTATCTGGAAGGACTGAAACGATGCTTGAATCGACAAGGCTATCTATATCTATGGTGTGATCGACAGCAGCATCTAACTGATCTCTGCAAAGTATTCCTAGATATTGTTCTTCCGGGTCGATTCCGATGGCGTAATCAGTGTTTGCTTGATCCATTTTCGCCCGCACAAGCTCATGAGAATCTGTTGGAGAGAACACAACATCAGGTTCTGAAACCACATGTTCAATATCAATGACTTTCGTTTTGGGAATCCCCTGTGTGAATTCTTTAACGAAACCATCCGCAGGTTGGGTAATAATCTCTTTTGGAGTCCCGATCTGTATGATTTCGCCATCACGCATGATAGCGATCCTATCACCGATGGTGATAGCTTCATCCAGATCGTGCGTGATAAAAATTATGGTCTTTTGAATCTTGCTTTGCAGAAGAGAAAGCTCGTCCCGCATTTGACGACGTATCAGTGGATCTAGACCGCTGAACGGCTCATCCATCAGCAATATATGTGGATCCACTGCAAGTGCTCGAGCCAACCCGACTCGTTGTTGCATGCCTCCACTAAGTTCCCTCTGGTTAGCGTTTTCCCATCCAGTCAACCCTACCTTGTCAAGCATTTCACGTGCTATCGAATATCGATCATCTCTGTCGACTCCCTTGACCTCTAATCCAAATGCGGCGTTATCTAACACATTCTTGTGTGGCAACAAGCCGAAATTTTGAAACACCATAGCCATCTTAGATCGCCGGAATTCACGAAGGCCACGCGCATCGAAAGTGGTTATATCGTCTCCATCTACGGTTAGTTCGCCTGATGTAGCTTCGATTAATCCGATTAAACAGCGCACTAACGTCGATTTTCCGCTTCCAGATAAACCCATAACAACAAATGTTTCTCCCGGATATACCTGGAAAGAGACATCGCGAAGGGCTACAACTAAGCCCAATTCTTGTTGTAGATCAGCACGGGTTTGGCTGCGATATGGTTCCTCTAGCGCAATTTGTGGCTTTTTCCCAAATACTTTCCACAATGAATTTACGGAGATAATAGGGGGCGCTTCATGTGGCTCATGGCCATTCATAAGCCTCTCCTTCTGCGGGTTTCCACGGTTATGCCGGCACCTGCATCGATGCTGACTAACTGTTCTTGTAAATCTCTAGAATCTGCCCGCGCCACCGGTTTAAAAATCAGCTATAGCCATTAAGAGCCCAGATAGTGGCGGTGCTTTGTATCATGCCCAGGAAAGTAAAAGCAGCGGCGTCTACATCTAGATTTGTATGGACCTCGCTCTTGCGCAGACCCTTGCTCATCACTTCCGTTATAGATTCAAGTTACCGATCCAGTATTTCATGTATACGGCCGGACAGACCGATGCCCTCAAAGCTATAGGCACTGTGGGGAATTGTCAACTGAGTGGTTACGCCTAGGAAGACGAGGTTTAGGAGTGGAGCTAGTGTCATTATGGGAACGCGGCATCTAAGGATTGGACTTGGTTGGTTGAGAGCGACCAGCCTGAGGCCCGGCAGTTCTCAACGGTCCTTTCAACGCTATTGCTTTTAGGAATCACGATAACGTTGGGTCTCGACAGGCACCAATTGAGGGCGACTTGAGCTGGTGTCTTATCGACTTCTTTCGCCACTTGTTCTAGTGTTGACTCTCCGTGGTCAGATCGGAAACGGGACTTGCCCGAAAGGGACCCGTCAGCCAATGGGGTATAGGCGATAACCGTGATGTTGTTGTCCACACAATAAGGGATCAAGTAGGGCTCTATCTGGCGTTGTTTTAGGTTATAGAGCACCTGGTTGGAGACTAGCGGGTTCTTGGTCATGGCCTGCTGGGCGTCTTTCATCTCAGCCACCGAGAAATTGCTGACGCCGATGTAGCGGACCATGCCACGGTCCACCAGTTCTTCCATCGCACCCATGGTCTCGGCGATGGGCACCGACCGGTTGGACCAATGGATCTGGTAGAGGTCGATGACATCGTCGTCCAAAAGGCGCAAGCTCTTCTCCGCGGCCCGCAGCACGGCGTCGCGGCGCAGGTTGCTGCCCAGAACCTTGGTGGCCAGAAATACCTGGTCGCGCCGTCCCTTTACCGCCTCGCCCACTGCGTCTTCGGTACGGTACATTTCGGCGGTGTCAATCAGGGTGGCGCCCAATTCGATGCCCTTTCGCAACGGCTCTGGACCGCCCTTATATTTCCACGTACCGAGGCCGATCTCGGGCACCATCTCTCCGGTGCCGCCCAACTCGCGGTATTGCAAGTAGCCACCTCCGAAGGTGTGTAGATATGCATGCGGCAATGCCGCCTGATATGGTATACCAGAAGTCGGGCCGGAAAGCCCACCTTTAATCAACGTTCAAGCGAGGTAGAACGATGGAGTTCGAAGAAGTACGTCCCCATTTCGAGACGAATCACCGAGGTGTTATCACCACTTTCCAAGCCAACGGCGCAGGCCATTCCAGCATTGTGGTCTGCGGGGCATATCAGGGCAACGCCGCTTTTGTGATTGTGCGAGGTAGTTCGGCCAAGACCCGCAATCTGAGGCGGGACCCACGATGCACTGTGATGTCGGTCTCCGAAAATTGGCGTACCTGTGCAATCGTCGAGGGACAAGCCACCCTCATGGACTACCACAACACCGACGCCGAGAAGATGCGTGTGGAGCTGCGAGAGGTCTTTCGCGCCTGCGGAGACAAAGACCACCCCGACTGGGAAGAGTACGACCAAGCCATGGTCAAACAAGACGCGGTGATAGTCTTAGTCAAGCCCGACCGCGTCTACGGGAAGCTGCAGTAGGATGCTAAAATTGGAATCAGGCTAGAACGCTAGAAATTATGATTCTTAGAGAGAGGCCATGAGTACCAGTGAAATCATCTTTCTTGTAGAAGAGTCACCCGAGGGAGGCTACGAAGCCAAAGCTCTGGGTGAGTCGATCTATACCCAGGCCGAATCTATAAGCGAACTCAGAACGAAGGTGCAGGATGCGGTCCGTAGTCATTTCGATGAACATGGCAGGCCGCAGATGATTCGGCTGCATCTGGTCCATGACGAAGTTATCCCAGTTTGAGGTGACCCCGTAGCCTTTCAGGGGTCGAACTCGCTGCTTTGCTGGGTCGGCATGGTTATGAAATTACGAGGCAAACAGGAAGCCACCTGCGTTTGACTTCCAGTGTTATGGGGCGGGACCATCACGTTACCATCCCCAGGCACACCGCCTTAAAAGTTGGGACATTAAGCGGTATTTTGAACGACATCGCCCAATATCTTGACGTTGAGAGGGATGCTTTTCTGCAAGAATTATTCCGTTAGTTCGTCTCGACTTTCCATACCCAACACCGCGTCCGACAAACACACCAACTCGCCTCGCTGGTTGATCCCCTTAACCCGGCACCTCAAGAGTTTCTTGCCACTTTCTTCGCTTTTGCCGGTTATCTCGCCTTCGAATCTGACCGTGTCACCGCTCCGGAAGGGGGTGATGGCCCGCATCAGAAGACTGCCGCCCGAGTAGAAGTTGCTGACCGGGAAGGAAAGCTCCAGCATCTGGTTGACGTACGACATGGTAGCGGGGCCCGAGTTGGTGGTGCTGCCGAAGATGTTCTGCTTGGCGAATTCCTCATCGGTGTGGATGTTGCTATCGTTGCGCCGTCCCGCCAGCCGGAAATCGTTCTTACGGTTCATGATCTCCTGGCTCTCAGTGATGGCCAACTCTTCGAGGGAGTCGCCCACGGATATTCCCGCGAAATCCAACAAGCCGGGACAGATTGACTGGGATGTTTCCGGCACCCCTTCGGGCTGAAGGGTGTTCTCTTTTGAGGGAACCTCTCGCTGCCCTTTCGCATACTCAAAAATGCAGGTGTAGTCGTACTCGGCGGCCAATTCGCCGCGCTGGTTAATGGCTTCAACCCGGAAGGTGACAAACTTGCTGCCGCGGCGCTCGTACTTCTCCAGCACCCGCCGGCGTCCGGTGATGATGTCTCCAGGGAGCACCGGGACGAACCACCGCGCTTCGCACTTGGCGAAGGGGGTCTGCCGCCGGGCAGTTTTCGACACCTCGAATGCCACGAAACCGTTAGCCGCGGCGATCTCTTCGCGGAGCAGGGGCGCATAACTGAGCACCATGGTGGGCATCGCGACAAGACTGTTTGCGCCCGCCTGGTAAGCGGGACTATGGTTCAGTGAGACCCGGGCGTACTCCGCGATGTTCTCCGCCGTGATCTCCACAACGGTCTCGTTGCCGGCCTGACCCGGCTCCACCGCGTCGAAGTCCCATAGCTTTTCCTGCTGATTCAGCATGGCTGCCCTCTGTCCTTGATTAGTCTGATTGCGCTCGCCTCATTCTAACCCACGGCGGCGTCACAGGCTCAGGTGGAGCCTATTGCGAAATGCTATTGGTTATGGCGGTATATTGCCAACCTGGACAGTGACGAGCTGATTACAGTACGGTGGGTTCGAGAGGAAGCTAGGTAGCCTTAGGGTGTAGTTTGCGGTTAGCCTGAGCCTATGGGTATACGGTAAAAAGGTTTTCGTATTGGTTAGCATCCAACAGGACTTCGAACTCGTCAACCGTGGTCTCTATAGATTCCATAACAAAGTTCGCATTGCCTTGGCTGCTAAGCCATTTGGTACTCTGGCCGGTTTTCTCTTTGATCCTGTCAAAGTTTATCGAATGCGCCCGCACCCATTTCTTAACATCGGATAGAGTTACGTCCTGATTGCCCGCGTCAGCTATCGCCACACACATCTGAACGGCGTCATCTGTAGAGGCGTAAAACAAGTACCTATTGATCAATAGGAATACGTTAAGAGCCGCAAGTCCCATGCGTTTATTTCCATCATCGAAAGGATGGTCTTTCACGATCGAATATAACAAAATGGCCGCTTTGTCCTGTATAGTTCGATACAGATAGCGGCCATTATGGGTGTGAGTTGGATTAGCTAATGCTGATTCAAGCATCCCCTTGCCTTCGTCTCCCCCCAAGTAGCGAAACTGGGGCATAGGGTCCGGATAATCGGCGTACAACTCGGACGCAAGCTCGTAAATTATTACTTCGATCGCGTCAATATTTAGAAAGCGTACTGTCTTCCTAGTAACTCTCTAACTCCCGAAGGGCTTCTTTGTTGGCCCTTATGGCAATCTTTGCTGCCTCTCGGATCAACTCTCGCTCTTTCTTGAGTTTGTCCTCTGCCTCTTTTTCTCGTTGCTTCATATCGTCTTTGACGGCCATGCGCGGTCACCTCCCGTGCTATTTCCGTCTTCTTCCACACCCACACTTTCTACTACACACTTGATGTAAACGGAACGATGTATATAAACCATTGAGTGTATACACCGTGTATATACACAATACCATAGGGGTATGCAAACGGCTAGGCACGGACGTAATACGAGAATATACCGCCTAGCCGAATAGACCTACAGTATAGGAGTAACGAGTTGGCTTTGCCACAACGGCGCAGGTTACTCCACCCTGCGAACAAAATTGTAGCTGCCCGTAACTTGGGTAACTCTTACTCCGTATCGCATCTGTGTTGGACACGTTCTTCAATCTGCCAGCGGCCCTGTGGAGGCCGTCTTTCTATCTCCACCCTACCTACCCGCAACCCGGCGCTCCAAGTGGCCTTTGTCACCGGCAGGTCCGTTCCTGGTCAAATCGGGCTTCCACCAACTTTTCCAGATCCGTCGCATCGCCCTCAAGTAGGCACCGAGCCACCACAAGAGACCATTTCCCAATACGCCCAGGTGGCTCATCCGTGCCTGGCTGTGCTATGTTACCCTCGGCTGAATAGCTAACAATCGGACGCGGGCGCTCCCCGCCGCGGAGGACTAAGATGAAAGTAGGATTTATTGGATTGGGCACCATGGGCGGCAGCATGGCCTACAACGCCCTGGAAGGCGGCAACCAGATGGTGGTCCACGACATCAATCCCGCCTCGGCCACCCGGCACCTGGAAGCCGGCGCTACCTGGGCCGATACCCCTAGAGAGGTGGCCGAGCGATCGGAGATCGTGTTCACGTCCCTGCCCGGCCCCACAGAAGTCGAGGCCGTCTCTCTGGGCGAGGCCGGCATCATGGAGGGCATGAGCGCGGGCAAGGTCTACTTCGACCTGAGCACCAGCACCCCGGGCTTGATCCGGAAGATCCACGCCGAGGCCGCCGCGCGGGGCATCGACGTTTTGGACGCGCCGGTGAGTGGCGGCCCCAGGGGTGCGGCCAGCCGAAACCTGGCCATCTGGGTTGGCGGAGACAAGGACGTGTTCGACCGCTGCAAGCCGGTGTTGGATGCCATCGGTGACAAGGCTTACTACGTTGGCCCCATCGGTTGCGGCGCGATTGCCAAGTTGGTGCACAACTGTACTGGGTATATCGTCCAAGCGGCCCTGGCCGAGGTGTTCACAATGGGGGTCAAGGCCGGCGTGGAGCCCCTGGCCCTCTGGCAGGCTGTTCGCAAGGGCGCCCAAGGAAGGCGCGGGACGTTCGAAGGTTTGGCCGAACACCTGCTGCCGGGTAAGTTCGACCCACCCGACTTCGCCCTGAGACTGGCCCGAAAAGACGTGGACCTGGCGGTGTCCGTTGGCCGTGAGTTTGACGTTCCCATGCGTTTGGCCAACCTGGCGCTTATGGAGATGACCGAAGCCATCAACCGCGGCTGGGGCGACCGTGACTCGCGCGTGGCCATGTTACTGCAAGAAGAGCGCGCGGGGGTGGAAGTGCGGGTGGACGAGGATATCCTGAAGGTGCTGCTGGAAGCCGAGAAGGACGCCTAAGAGTCAGTCCGCCGCTGCCGGCTGCCTGCGTAGGTCGGGTGCTGAATCAGGCAATCGGAGGGGTCTGACCTTGGAAGTTGCTAATAAGGGAAGACTGAGAGGGAGTTCCTAGACGTTCAATAATAAGTTGGCAAATATTCTGACCTGGTCTTAATAAACAGGTGTACGGGCCACCATTCGAGATCTCTAAACGCAGAACTCCGCCGAATGTGGCGTGAACAGTAGGCGCAGTTTGGTGAATCGATATCCCGAATCGTGCCAAAGAACTTTTACCTTCAATTCGTGCTCCTAGGTAGTTTGGCAGAGTTACCCTCTCTTTGGTGAATGCCAGCACAAAGTCGTGGGGTTCCAATGTAAATGCTTCGTGATCACTAATGGTTGAGAATATACCGTAGAGACTTGCGATTTGCTCTGGGTCCGCGTTCGCTACATCAATGTGAGTAATTACGCCTGGGGTATTTATTGGCGATAGTTTGGTGAAATGATTACCGAGCCTTAAATCGACGGAGGAAGGCGCGACTTGATTAAATTCGACTTGAGGGTCAATTATCATCCGCCCTGTCTGGAGTTCCATCCAAATTTCCCGGTCACTCAATATCATTGAACTATCCGCGAATTATTACCGTCTCTGCATCTTTCTGAGAAATTTGAATTCGTGGCCCAGATGTCAAAGTCTCCGAAGGTAAGTCGATAAGAAACCCGCTGTCATCCAAATCCGCAATAATCATCGCATCCATCGTTCTTTCCTCGACGTTTACCATCGAAGGCATAACAAAAAGGGTGTAGGAATTACCATTTACTTTGAATTGAACGACCATTTCGTTTGGGCTCATGTCATGTCGGATATCAGTACATCTGATTTTCACTTGTTCAGGGTTCGGTCGCCATTGTGGAATATTGATAATCGCCATATTTTCACCTTGGAGTTTTATCTAATCCACCGTGCAACTTAATCGATAAGCTAGTCTGACATTCACTGAGAGGTCAAGTATTACTCGACTACACGGTTCAGCATTAATACGTTATAAAACATTCGTTCTAAAAACAATCCATAGGCGTCAGCATAGCCTGTCGATGGGTATTTCACATTGTATGATTTGGATAAATCTAAAGGCTAAGCCGCCGATTCCCGCTGCCAGCGTAGGTCCGGTTGGCGGGCCGCTTTGGCTTCGTCCAGCCGGGCCACCGGGGTGGTGTGGGGAGCGTTGTTCACCAATTCCGTGTTCTCGGAAACCTCGCGGTCGATGTCGATCAGAGCCTGTATGAAGGCGTCGATCGTTTCCTTGGTCTCCGACTCCGTAGGCTCGATCATGAGCGCCTCGTGGACGATGAGCGGGAAGTACATGGTTGGAGCGTGGAAGCCGTAATCCAACAACCGTTTGGCGATCTCCAGGCCGCTGGAGCCCCTTTCCTTTTGCAAGTCAGCCGAGAACACCGCTTCGTGCATGCAGGTGCGGTCGTAGGGCAGGTGATAGGTGCCGCGCAGGGCGTTCATCATGTAGTTGGCGTTGAGCACCGCGTTGCCGCTGATGGACTTGACGCCCGCTCCGCCCAGGGTGCGGATGTAGGTATAGGCCCGCACCAACACTCCAAAGTTCCCGTGGAAGCCGCTCAACTTTCCGATGCTCTTCTCGGGTGTGGACAATTCGAAGGCATCGCCGTGTTGGGTGACGACGGGCGCTGCCAGGTAGGGGGCCAATTGGTGGGTGGCGCATACGGGGCCCGCGCCGGGTCCGCCACCGCCGTGGGGTGTGCTGAAGGTCTTGTGCAGGTTTAGGTGTGCCACATCGAAGCCCAAGTCGCCCAGCTTCACACGGCCCAAGAGGGCGTTCATGTTGGCGCCGTCGCCGTAGACCAGCCCGCCAGCTTCGTGGACAATCCGGCAGACCTCCACGATATTCGTGTCAAACAGACCTAGAGTGCTTGGCAGGGTGATCATCACACCGGCCAGGTCGGGACCGGCGACTTCGTGTAGGGCCTCCAGGTCCACGTTTCCGTCCTGGTCCGAAGCCAATTCTACGACCTCGAATCCGGCCATGGCCGCCGATGCCGGATTGGTGCCGTGGGCGCTGTCTGGGATTGCCACCTTGGTGCGGCCAGTGTCCCCGTGCGCCAAATGGTGGGCCCGGATCATGAGCATGCCGCCCAATTCGCCGTGGGCTCCGGCCAAGGTCGAAAGTCCGACTGCGGGCAGGCCGGTGATCTCGCCCAAGAAACCTTGCAGACGGTGTAGCAGCGCCAGCGCCCCTTGGGATTGCTCGACGGGTTGCATAGGGTGGATGCCTGCGAATCCGGGCTGGAAGGCTACCTCGTCATTTATCTTGGGGTTATACTTCATAGTGCAACTGCCCAAGGGGTAGAAATGGGTGTCGATGGAGAAGTTTAACTGGCTGAGCCCAGTGAAGTACTGGACAACTTCGGGTTCCGATACCTCGGGCAACGGCAGTTCATCCCGCAAAAGCGCGCTGTCGGGCACGGCCTCGGCCGGAACATCCAAGTCAGGCAAAATCGTGCCCACACGGCCTGGCACGCTCCGCTCCATCAGAAGTTTTTCGGTCTTTCTGTTTCCGCCTTGCTGCATTACTTGAACTCCGCCAGAGCCGACACCAAGGCGTCGATGTCCTCTCTGGAGTTCATCTCCGTCACGCACAGAAGCATGCCGTTGGCTATCTGGTCGCTCACATCGAGACCGCCCAGGATATTTTGCTCCATTAGCTTCTTGTTGATCTCAGCAGGAAAGGCGGGGCATTGAACGACGAATTCCTGGAAGAATGGGCCGTCTATGGGGAATGAATAACCCGGTAGCTCCCCGATCTTGACGGCTGCGTAGTGGGCTTTGTGATAGCACAACTCGGCTACCTGACGCACCCCGTGTCTGCCCATGACGGCCAAGTAGATGGTGGAGGCAAGGGCGTATAGGGCTTCGTTGGTGCAGATGTTGGACGTGGCCCGCTCTCGGCGGATGTGCTGCTCCCGTGTCTGGAGTGTGAGCACGTAGCCGGTTTTGCCGTTTTTGTCCAGCGTGCGGCCAGAGAGACGGCTGGGCATCTGGCGGATGTATTCCTGCTTTGTGGCGAACAAACCCACGTACGGACCGCCGTAGCTGGCTGGGATGCCCAAGGGCTGCCCATCGCCGGTGACAATGTCGGCGCCGTAGTGGCCGGGAGTCTGGAACATGCCCATAGCGGTCGGGTCGCAGGATACTACGGCCAATGCTCCTTGAGCGTGGGCGGCGTCCACCAATGACTGCAGATCTTCGATGTACCCGAAAAAGTTGGGGTATTGCAGCACCAAGCAGGCTGTCCGATCGCCCAGATTAGGCGCAAATGGGTCTGCGGTCTCCACCGTGATGTCTTGTGACTGGCAGTAGGTGCGGATCACGGCGGCATAAGCGGGAGAGACGGTATCGGCCAGGAGCACTTTTTCCCGCTTGGTCACCCTGCAGGCCATCAAAGCAGCTTCAGCCAGGCTGGTCGCGCCATCGTACATGCCGGCGTTGGCAACTTCCATGCCGTAGAGGTTGCAGACCATCGTTTGGAACTCGTAGATCACCTGGAGAGTCCCCTGGCTGGCCTCGGCCTGGTAGGGCGTATAGGCGGTGAGGAATTCGCCACGGGTAATCAACGGCTTGATAATGGACGGGATAAAGTGATTGTAGGAGCCGGCGCCCAGGAATGAAGGTCCGCTGCCCAATGGGCGGTTCTTGCCGGCCAGACCGCCGAGCTCCCGTTGTATCTCCAGTTCCGAGAGCGGCGCGGGCAGGTCTAGATTGGGATTGCGGAATTCGGCCGGGATATCGGTGAACAGTTGGTCGATGGAGTCGATGCCTAACGACTCCAGCATCTCTTCCTGTTCTTCAGTGGTATTGGGGATGTAGTGGGACTGGAAGCGGTCCCCGTTGGCGTCTGGGGTGTCAGGCCGGGTGGCGGTCATTACAGACCGGCGGTGAAGGCGTCGTAGTCTTGGGCCGTCATCAGTCCTTCGGCCTCCGTTACATCGTCCATGGTGACTTTAATTAGCCATCCGTCGCCGAAGGGATCTTCGTTGACCAGCTCAGGGTGGTCCAGCAGTTTCTCGTTGATCTCCGTTACCCGGCCGGATATGGGGGAGAACAGGTCAGAAACGGCTTTCACCGATTCGACTTCGCCCATCTTGCCTAGGTGGGTCACGCTGTCGCCAACCTTGGGTAGTTCGAAGAACACGATGTCCCCCAGTTGGTCCTGGGCGTAGTCGGTGATGCCGGCGACGGCGCTCTTAGCAGTCGTGTTTTCAACCATGACCCATTCGTGTTCCTGAGTGTATCTGCGGTCGTCGGGACTCACTTTGGCTAGGTCCTCCTGGGCCGTTTCCGGGACTCGGTTAATTAAGACCTGCCGGGCCTTGTATAGAAGGGAAGGTCGGTCACTGCCACCTGGACGGCGCGGCCTCGAATGTCCAGGTCCAGCGCCGTGCCAGGCTCGGCGTAACGCTCCAAAACGTAGCCCATGCCGATGCTGGTGTCAAGGGTTGGCGAATAGCTGCCGCTGGTCACATTGCCGATGGTTTCGCCCTGGTGCAGAAGGCTGTATCCGGCGCGGGGAGCGCTGCGTCCCGGCAGGGTGAATCCAACCAGCTTTCGTATTACGCCATTCTCTTGCTGGCTCTTTAGGATATCTGAGCCGACGTACTCTTTATCGAAGCGGACGAACCGGTCGAGCCCAGCCTCGATGGGCGTGGTTTGCTCGTCAATTTCATGGCCGTGGAGGGGCAAACCAGCCTCCAGGCGCAGAACGTCCCTGGCGCCCAGTCCACATGGGACGGCGCCCGAGCCAGTGAGAGCATCCCAGACATTGACCACATCCTTGCCCTCAGCCAGTATCTCGAACCCGTCTTCCCCGGTGTAGCCGGTCCGGCCCACCAGCACTGGCGCCCCCTGGATGGCGCTCTCGGCCCAGGAGAAGGGCCGCATCTCCGAAAACGTCTTGTCGGCCAGCTTGTCGATCAAGTCCAGCGCGCCGGGCCCCTGACAGGCGATAAGACCGGTTGTGCCGGTGACGTCGTCCATGGTGCAGCCTTGGGGGAATTTCTCGTCGATCCAACGTTGGAACCAGGCAACCACGGCTGGGCGGTTGCCGGCGTTGGGGATCAAAAGATACCGGTCCTCCGACAGGCGGTAGAAGATGGTATCGTCGATCACGCCACCCTTCTCGTTGCAGATCATGCAGTAGCGGGCACGGCCCACACGCAGAGTGGATGCGGATCCGGTCAGCACCCAGTCAAGAAATTCGGTGGCCTTGGGGCCGGATAGGTAGAGGCGGCCCATGTGTGAAACGTCGAAAACCCCAGTCTCGGTCCGGACGGCTTTGACCTCGGCCAAGATGCCGGACGGGTACTGGACCGGCATGTCCCAGCCGCCGAAGGGCACCATGCGTCCGCCCAAGGATACATGGGTGTCATAGAGGGCGGTCCTGAGGTTGTCAGAGGTCACGGTCGAGGGAGGCTCCCAAGGGGGCAAATCCAGGTGTGCGCAGGCGCGCTAAGCATGATAACCGCTGCCCGTTGCGGAGGCAAGGAGAGGGAAATCAACAATAATTCCAGGAATAATGGGTTTTATTGTTGATTCGATTTAGCGCCTTGTTTTGGTTCTGCCGGATAAAGCTATAATACGATTGACCGTTGAGAAAAGAGGAGATATACGCCATTTTTGGCGTTGGTCCGGAAATAGCAATTGGGCCGAGGAATTAACTGCGTGAAATATGAAACTTAGCAATTTGAAAATACATCGTTACCGTAGTATACGCGATGAAGACATTCGCCTCACTGACCTTAACCTTTTTATAGGTGTGAACGCCTCAGGTAAGAGCACAATTCTTGACGCGCTCCGGTTTCTTCATGAAGGATTTCAGGCACGAGATTTTCGGGGACCGGTTTTCTCTCGAGGTGGCATAATTCATCTGGCGTGGAAAGGGGAAGAAGCGCATCGTGTTGAACTCACTATCGACTTAGAAGAAGATGGAAAAAGATATGAGTGGGTAGTTCGCTTAACAAGAGAAGGCTATGATTTTTCAGTACAAGAGCGGGTATCAGAGTTACGACCTAACGCTCCGCCGTCGCATCTTCTTGAATCGGAAAACGGGGTGGGATGGTGGTGGTCCGGCGAGAAGGGTGATGTCGTCAACCTAAGTCAGGGTCGAACCGGTTGCGCGCTCGCCGCTGCGGCGGCGGACGCATCATTTCCCGCGCGCGTTGTGGCGGAATTCGTTAGCCGTTGGGGTTTCTTCGACCCAAGTCCGTTCCTGCTTCGCAGAGGGTGGGTAGGCCTGGAATCACCGAAGTTCGATCCTTACGGTCGTAATCTGGCGGACGTATTATTTGCCATCAAGGAATCCAATCCGCAAGTATTCGAAGAAATCGTATCTGCGACTCAATCGGTCTTAGGACTTCCCATGGCAATCGAACTAAGAGAGCCAAGAGATGCGGATGACCGAATGCATTTTGTTCAACAAGAGCCGGGCCTACGGTTTTCTGTCCATCAAATTGGTGCCTCAAGCGGAACCCTTCGAATGTTAGCCCTCCTGACAGCGCTACTTGGAGAGGCTGGCAGCAACATCATCGGAATCGAGGAGCCTGAGAACTACGTCCATCCCACAGCACTGGCGTCCTTTGCAGAGTACCTGTTAAAAGCTCGAGATCGTATCCAACTTGTTGTGACTACACATTCGCCGTTTTTGCTCGATCTTCTTAACGAGCCGGATGCTGTGTGTGTCGTTCGACGTACGGCTGATAATGGGACGCAAGTGACGCGTGAAGACAATGCGGAAGCTGTTAGACAGGCACTTGATGCTTCGGGATTCGGCCTCGGAGAATTCTACGAAACAAAGGGCTTTGGGAGTTAAGCGAGATGAGCAAATCGGTAGTGGTCATCGCTTCGGGTGAAACTGAACGACGTTCGCTGCCGCACCTTTTGGAGCATCTCCAAAAAGAAGACATTTTCATTTCCGAGGTACGTATACCCAACAGAAACAAAGACCTAGATGTCGGCATGGCCGAAAGGGTTATCAAAGCCGCCTGGTATTCACCCACCGGGGGTGTAATTCCTGATAAGTTTGTCGTCCTCGTAGACACTGATGGATCTCCTCCCGAAGAAGTACTGCATCCGTTTAGAAATCAACTTCGTAGCCGGTTGCCGGATGCAATAACCGCGTCTCTACAATTTGCTTACGCCCAATGGCATTTAGAAGCATGGTACTTTGCGGACGATGCAGGAATCAGAGAGGTTTTGGGACGCGATTCAGGAAACATTGATTCTTCTCAGCCGGACGCCATACAAAATCCCAAGTTACATCTGAAAAATTTACTCGGAGATAGAGTATATACCTCTGTAATTTCAGAGGAAATCGCAAGACGGGTCAATGTAGAAACCATCGCTCAATGTAGCGAAAGCTTTCGTGGGTTTCTCGACAGTGTCAGAAATGGAAATGCACCGCAAGGAGCTCAGCATTGACCGGTAGACTGCAAGACAAGGTTGCCATTGTCACCGGCGGGGCCTCGGGCATCGGGCGGGCCATCTGCCAGCGGTTCGGCCGTGAGGGGGCCAAGGTGATGGTTGCCGACCGGAACATCGCCGGGGCCGAGGAAACCCTGTCGCTCATGGGGGCGACGCCCGATCACGCCGATATGGTCGACGTCGATATCTCTGACGCCTTCCGGGTGGAGCGGATGGTCCATGAGACCGTAATGCGCTTCGGCCGCTTGGACGTTCTGATCAACGGCGCGGCCATCCTCATACGCACCCCTGACTTGGTGGATGTGGACGAAGTGCTCTGGGACCTGACCATGGAGACCAACGTCAAGGGTGTCTTCCTCTGTTGCAAATACGCCATCCCGGCGATGACCGCCAACGGCGGCGGCGCTATCGTGAACATATCGTCCATGTCGGGCATCCGCGGCATCGGCTATTCAGTGCCCTACGCTGTGAGCAAGGCCGGGGTGATCCATCTGACCAAGGTGGCGGCCAGCCAGTACACCTCGGATGGGGTGCGCATCAACTGCATCGCTCCCGGCGGGGTGGACACCCCACAGATGCGGGGCAGCACGGCCAGCGCGGAGCGGTTCTCAGAGCGGAACGAGAGCCATCCCATGGGCCGGGTGGGGAACGCGGATGAGATTGCCAACCTGGTGTTGTGGCTGGCCTCTGACGAAGCTTCCTACGTGAGCGGCAGCACCTACATTATCGACGGAGGCGGCTGGGCCGCGGCGAATTAGACCCCAGATAGATATGGATAAACTGATCGACATAGCGGACCGCGCCGTGGCTGACTATGGATTCCGCCAGGCAGTGCTATACGGCGTGGCGGACATTGCGCGGAGATGGTCGCTAACTGAAGAAGAGACCGCCCTCCTGTCTGGCCCTGTGCTGGCCGAACTTGGCGCCCTGCCCATCCCCGTGCAGCCGGAAGACATCCCGTCAGAGCAGGCCAGGGTCTCGGAGACAATCCGGGGATTGTTTCCGGCATAAAGGTTTGCTGAAACCAGGTTTCAGGTTTATGGAGACGCGGCCGCGCCGCCCAGTTGCCGTGGGTCATAACCGACCAGTTCCACGAATCCCCTGCCGCTGACGCTTCGGCCCTGGCTCGTTCCAGTGGCCCGCACTTCTCCTTCCCAGTACGCGGCCGGCGTGTATCGGCTGCCGGCGAATTCTGAATCCAGCAGTACGGGCTCCAGCACCAAATTCAGGTCCAAAGATGGGGAGGTCACCGTCCACCCACTCGGGTAGGTGACCCTGGTCGCGGGACTGGTCCAGGTGGTGTGGGACATTATGGACACGTCGTCTTGGGCCAGGATCAGGGCTGGACCATTGGCCAAGATCAGGGTGCCGTATCTGGCGATCGGAGTCCTGTCGGACGGGTCCCAGACCAAGACCACCATCAGGTCAGTGGCGTCGTCAAGCTGCAGGCTTACCCAGTCCCAGCCAACCCTTCGCCCCTCCACGTCGCCCCACTGATGGTCCATCCAGGCAACGCCGGTCACCGGGCGTGCTTCCCCGTTGATCGTCATAGTTCCGGCGAGATCCAGGCGAGGGCGGGTGTAGTAATAGGTGTCGCCAACAGGACCCAGGCTAACCAACCCGTTGCCCTGATGCAGCACCGGAGGCTTGGTTGAAACGGCGTTAAGGTCCAGGGAGTATTCTGCCAGGTCGAACACCAAGTTGTAGGTACCCCCATTTCCATTCATACTCCAGCCACCCACGCTGACATCTATGCCGGTCGCGCTCTCATCCAACGCGCTGAGGAGCACTTTTTCTCCGGTTAGGTGCTCGCCGGCCGTATGGTCGCCCAAACTGGCCTGCAGCAGTCGGGGTACGGCGGTCCTCGTGGCCGCGCTCTGAAAGGTCACGTAGTGGTAGCTGTACTCTCGGCCTCTGTCGTCGGTGAGCAGCCCGTTGAAGTACCACCACTCAATAGTGGCGTCGTGGGGTGCTTCGTCGGCGGGCAGGGACACCAACGGCTGAGCGGCCGTTTCGGTAATGGGTGTGGCCGCCCCTCCGCAAGCGGCGGCCAAGATCAAAGCCGCGCAGAGAACGAGGACCGAAAGTTTCATGTGTCTGCCCTGGATGGATGACCGGTTCGGGTGAACGATTAAATAAGCCAAGGGCCTAATCTGATATATTAGGTCAATCCCGCCCCTGAGGCTATATGGAGAATCGCCGTGGCCAAACTAAGCCAAGAAGAGCAGGAATTATTTCTGGCCCAGCCGAGGATCGCCCATCTGGCGACTTTGCGGCCAGCGGGCACGCCCCACGTCGCCCCAGTATGGTTCCTATGGGACCAAGGCCGGGCGTGGGTCATGGCCGACGGCGGAGCGGTGAAGGTTAGGAACGTCAAGGGAAATCCGGCGGTGACCCTGTCCATCGCCACCCCGGAGCGGCCATTGTCCTATGTTGTTCTAGAAGGAAGGGCACAGATCAATTCGGATGATTTGGACCGGGTTGTGGAGCGCATGTGTGTGCTCTACGACGGGCCAGAGCGGGGAGCGGATTTCGCCAAAGAATTGCTCGGCGAGGACCGCATGGTCCTTTTGGAGATCTCCGTGGACCGGGTAATGTCCTGGAAGGACGGCGGCTAGGCCGCGCTTTCATACTACGGTTCATTGGACAGCCTGACTTAGCCTGATTAGCCGGGTACTTCCAAGGGAGGCAGCACGTTGCCGATCCAGAGAACCAGGTCGTTCAGCACGTCAGGACTGATCTCGTGCCCCATGTCGTAGATGTGAAACTCGGGGCTGTATCCGTGCCCTTCGAGAAAGTACTTAGCGGAGTGTGCCGTATCCTCAGAGACCATCTGGTCGTACCTGCCATGGGCCACGAAGATTGGCTGACTGCGTTCTTTCGGAAGGCGGGTTTCCAGTTCTTCCTGGTCGGGAAGCGTGGCGCTCAAAGCGGCCAGTCCGGCGAAGCGGTCCGCCTGGGCCAGGCCGCAACGGTAGGTCATTCCCCCGCCTTGGGAGAACCCCAATAGCAGCGACCGGCCCGGCGCAACGTTGAACTGCTGGGATACCGTGTCGAAGAAATTGCTGAGCAGCGCCTCGGATTTCGCCGCTTCATCTGGTGTGCCCTGACCGCGCGGAGTCATCCAGCCGAACCCGGTATGGCCCGGGCCTAGGTTGAAGGGTATGGGCGCGTTGGGGCAGGCGTAGACGTAGCCGGTGGCGTTTATAGCTGGAGCTAGGCCGGCCAGGTCCTGCATATTGGCGCCGAACCCGTGGAGCATTATCACCAGGGGGTAAGAAGAGTCCGGGCTATAATCGTCGGGGACAACCGTGATGTACTGAAGTCCCGTTCCCTCGTTTATTTCGGAGCGCATTCTGGAAATCCTCCACTTTCGTTGCGGCTATCATCCTAACACCCGGCGCTCTGCGGTACAATTTTCGCCGTCGGCTATATTCAGAATAATTGGAGTTACCGAATGGCATTGATCTATCACCTGATTTATAAGAGCGCCTGGGAAAACGCTCGGCCGGCCGGCGAATACTCGGCTCCGAGCCTTGCCGAGGAGGGTTTCATTCACTGCTCCAAGGACATCCCGCAGCTTCTCCAAGTTGCGGCGCGGCTGTATCCCGGTGAGACCAACCTGTTGGTGTTGGATGTTGACCTGGACAAGCTCACCGCCCCGCTCAAACGCGAGCCCAGCCGGTCAGGCGAGATCTATCCTCACATCTATGGAAAGCTGAACGCCGATGCGGTGGTACGGGAAAGGGCCCTGAATGTGAGTGCCGACGGTGAGCACTACCTAGAAGCCTGACTTGAGAGCCTGACAGCCCTGGGTAAAATACCGCGAAAACAGACGGCGGCGGAAATCAGGAAATAGATAGGCCCGACTTATTCTTCAATGGGGCCTTTATTGAACTCAAGAGGGTGACTTAGTTCACTACAAAGTCGCCAAACATCGTGAAGTTGTGGCCTGGGAACGTGCAGACAAACTGGTAGGTTCCCGGCCCAGGCGCGGTGAAAGTTACTTCTGCCTCTCCCCCGGGGCCAATCACAGCCGTATTTGCAATGACCCGGTCATCGCCCGGTTGAACCCAATCGTTGTCGGGCCCGGCGGCAGTGCCATCGGCCGCCACGGCGTCTTTAACACCGTTTTGGACGATGACAAAGTTATGGCTATTGATGACTGAAGGATTGCTGAAGGTTACGGTCACTTCATCCCCAGAATTGGCGGAAAGACTCGCTATGTTGAAGGCCAGTCCATCCCCTTCTGCTCCGATGGCGATGGCTACCGGACCTGCCGTTACAGGGGTTTCAGTTTCTGAACCTCCGCCGGGAGGCGGGGTGGTTGTTTCTTCTTCCTCTCCAGCCTCTTCATGTTCATCGTAGGAAACGGCATTATTCTGAGCGAACGTTCGCTGATCGCCCTCAAAGGCGACGAAGAGTCCCAATAACGCTATCCCCACCAAGAACGCCAGGGTCAACCCGGCGATGAATACGGTTCCGAAGAGCCTGTTGTCGAACTTTAGATGCATGTAGTACATGATCACGACGGCGAACTTAACCGCCGACAGCGCAATCAACAACGGTATCTTGCTAGCTCCGAGGTGGTCTACGATGCCGGCCCGTTCCCAGATCAGCAGGAATTCAACGATCGTGATCGCGAACAGAGCAATCGCAATGAATACATATTGGCCGAATGTGGGGTGGTTTGATGTATGTTCGGTTTCGTGGGCCATATTGATCCAAGGGACTCCTATTGGAGTTCGGCAGGGGTGATTATTAGCCGCCCGGAGGGACGACGGGACCGGCATCGAACCCGCCGATCAGGTATAACAGAGTGAAGATGACGATCCAGACGATGTCAACGAAGTGCCAATACAAACCCAGGAGTTCGACATCCAGCGCGGTTTTGGGACCCAGGCGTCCTTTGGCCCCCAATATGGCCATGGCCAACAGCCAGATGATTCCCAAAGTCACGTGAGCGCCGTGAAAACCGGTGAGGGTGAAGAAGGAAGCGCCAAACAGGTTGCCTCCCAGCGTCAGTCCCTCGTTCTTGAATGTATTGAACTCTACTACTTGGAACCCAATGAAAATCGACCCCAGGACTGCCGTTGCCAACAACCAGCCGACGATGCCGCGCTGGTTATCGGCGTTGGTCGCCGCCAGCGCCTGCACCATGGCAAAGCTGCTCATCAACAAGACAAAGGTGCTGATGGTCGTCACTGGAACGTTGATGATATCTACCGGATATGGGCCAACCAGACTCTGGCCGCGGTAGACCATATAGGTGGCGATCAGGGAGGCGAAGAAAAGGCAGTCCGACCCCAAAAATACCCACATGAGCATCTTCCGGTGGCTTAAGCCGGTGGTCGTATATTCGTGCTCTGCTGTGTGGGCCAAGATCTCAGTCTCCTAGTGGTGGTCTTCGGAAGGGGCGGCGGGAGGTTCATTGCCCCAACCGACGACACCCATCATTGCTATGGCTCCACCCAAAAAGCTGATGGCGTAGTGGGAAAGCAGTCCACCGCCGATCAAGGCCACTCCAACAGCGGTGAAGATCGGCCAATATGACGGGCTTGGCATATGGATGGAGCTGGGGTCGACCAAGGGTTCAGGCTCGGTAATGGGTGTCCCAGCGGCCTCCGCCTGCTCTTTTGTGATCCAATATTGGTCCCGCCCTTCGACCTGGGGAATCTCCGCGAAGTTATATGGTGGCGGCGGTGAGGCGATGCTCCACTCCAACCCGGGGGCGTCCCAGGGGTCATGGCCGGCCGGCCGCGACCTACGGGACTGCCAGACGTTGTAGATAAAGAACAGGAAGGCAATGAACAGTACGATGTAACCGACGCTTGCGAGCCGGTTCAGGTTCTCCCAGCCGAACTCTGCTGGGTAGGTGTAGATGCGGCGTGGCATCCCGTTCAACCCGAGGTAGTGCATTGGGAAGAACGTCAGGTTCATTCCGATGAACATAAACCAGAAATTTAACTTGCCTATGGTCTCGCTCATCATTCTGCCGGTGATCTTGGGGTACCAGTAGTAAATGCCGGCGAAGATGCCAAATAGCGAACCGCCGAATAACACGTAGTGGATGTGCGCCACGATGTAGTAGGTGTCCTGTTGCTGGAAGTCAGACGGGGAGATGGCATGGGAAATGCCGCTGAGACCCCCAACGATGAACAGTGCCACGAACCCGAGGGCAAACAGCATCGGTGTGGTGAACTCGATCGCGCCCCTCCATAGCGTCCCGATCCAGTTGAAGATTTTAATGCCGGTTGGGACCGCGATCAGCATGGTGGTGATAGTGAATACCGAGTTTGCCACCGGGCCCAGACCCACGGTGAACATGTGGTGGCTCCACACGGCCCAGCCCATGATGCCGATTACAATTCCGGAGAATATAATGAAGGGATAACCGAACAAAGACTTTCGCGAGAAGGTCGGCAATATCTCCGACACAATGCCCATTGGCGGCAGGATCAGGATGTAGACCTCTGGGTGGCCGAAGACCCAGAACAAATGTTGCCAAAGTATGGGGTCGCCCCCCTCGGCCGGAATGAAGAAGTGGGTCCCAAAGTTCCGGTCCATGGTCAGTTCAATCAAGCCCACCGTGATTACCGGGAATGCCAGGACCAGCAGAATCGACGTAATTAGGGTCATCCAAACGAAGACGGGCATGCGCATCATGGACATTCCCGGCGCACGCAAGTTGATGATTGTCACGACGAAGTTTAGCGCCGCCGCAACTGATGACGCCCCTAGGACCAACAGGCTGATAGACCAGTAGTCCAATCCCCGGTCGACGCTAAATGGCTTCTCAGTGAGGTTGGCATAGGAGAACCAACCGGCGTCTGGCACCTGGTCCACGACGAAGCTCATATGCATGAGGATCGCGCCGAACAGGAAGATCCAGTAACTTAGGGCATTGAGCCTGGGGAAGGCGACGTCACGCGCTCCGATGGCCAGCGGCACCACAAAGTTAAAGAAGCTGGCGGATAGCGGCATGATGACCATGAATATCATCACTGTGGCGTGCATGGTGAACATCTGGTTGAATCGTGCCGGGCCGATCAGGTCGTTGTCGGCCGCGGACAATTGCATGCGGATTACACCAGCTTCGACACCCGCAATTAGCATTAATATCAAAGCGGTCACGCCGTAAAGTACGCCGATGCGCTTATGGTCGACCGTAGTTATCCAGCCCCAGACGCCCGCGTAGCTTGTTGGTCGTGGTATGACGCCGGTTATCGTTGCCATTCTTTGCTTTCTTCCGGGCTATTCACCGGACCAGCCGGTAAATACGCCGCGGTCTCCGCTCCTAGTTGGTCAATATTACCGCAGGTCCAACAAATACCCAACCAGGGCATCAATCTCTTCATCGGTGAGACTCACTGTATCGTTTTGGTACAACACGGCGCGGCCCGACATGTAGTTGCCGGGCTTGATCTTTTCCGGATCGTGCAGCCAGGCTATCAGATTTGTCTCAGACAGGTCCATCAGACCTGCCGCCAGGGTCTGACGGCTCCTGAGGTCGGTTAGGTTCGGCGCTGGTACGGGCGTGATGTCGCCTCCGGTTAGGAAGCCCTCTAGCCGGCTAGCCGCCAGAGCCGGGTCGTCCGGGCCGTCGATAGTATGGCACAGGGTGCAATTGGCCGCGAACAGCTTCTGTCCTTCCTCGCTTTTAGGAGTGTTGGCGGGAGGCGGCCCGTAGGCGGCAACCCAGGAATCAAAGTCGCCCTGTTCCATCACCGTGACGCGGAAGCGCATCAGAGCATGGGCCAGACCGCACAACTCGGCGCACTGCCCAAACAACGTCACCGGCAATTCCTCGTCGAACTCGTCCGAGTCGGCCTGGAACCACATGCTGTTGATGTGAGTGGGCACCATGTCGAGCTTCCCCGCCAATTTGGGGACCCAGAAACTGTGGATAACGTCGTCGGATTCCAGGTTGAACGTGATGGGCCGGTCGACGGGGATCCGCAGCTCGTTGGCGGTGATGATGTGCTTGCCGCTGCCGGCGTCTGGATATTCGAACTCAAACCACCACTGATGGCCGGTGACGTTCACATGCAGGGCTTCTGGAGCGGAGTCGGGGGGTTCTTCCACGTAAAAGAGGGTGGAAATGGACCAGATCCCCAATCCCAAGACCAGGATGGTCGGGATGATCGTCAGTGTAATCTCTAATGTAGTGTTGCCGTGAAGCGGGAGCGGCTTGGGTTGTCCCGGGCGCTTGCGGTAGCGGATGATGGCGTAGAGCAGAACACCCTCAACCAGGACAAAGACAATGACCATCATCCACAGTGTGACGTTGAAAAGGTCTAACTGCCTTTGGGCCACGGGGCCGAAGGCTTCCCAGGTGGACATCCCGTCTTTATTGCAACCGGCCACTAACAAGAAAAGGGCCGTCATCAACCCGAAGAGAACCGAACGGTTCTTTAGGCTGCGATTGTGTCCCGCGGACCCGGTAGTGTTTGGGGTGGGTTGCGCGGCAAAGGATCTTGCCCGCCGGAAGGGCGACAGCCCCATTTTTCGACTCCCCGGAGCTTTACCGAGCTCGATTACCACGCCTTCGGCTGGCCTCTACCAGGGGTGATTTTACCCCTGATCCGGCTGCCATTTGAGCGTAGTCTGTGCGAATTTTCACTAATCCTGGCGGACATTATCACAGTGCTGGCGGGACTGTCAACGCATCTGAGTATGGGTCAAACGCATTGCGGTTTTACTTGAAACCCAGGGCTAGAACCGGTACACACCGTCGGCCAGCATGACCGCGAACAACAACGCCAAATACAAAAGCGAGTATAGGTACAGATGCTTTGCTTTGCGGATTGCCTGCTCCCGTCTCAGTTTCCATGCCAGGACTATGAACATGGCGCCCAGGGCTGCGGCGGAGGCCAAATATACCAAGCCAACCGCGTCCGTTAGGGCGAAGAGCAGGGTCAGCGCCACCAGAGCCAGACTGTAGATGAATATGTTTTGGGTCGTCCGCTCTTCACCGGCCACCACCGGCAGCATGGGCACTCCCGCTTTTTGATAGTCGTTTTGGATCAAAAGCGCCAGTGCCCAAAAATGAGGCGGCGTCCAGAAAAAAACGATGGTGAACAGATAGAGGGCCGGTAACTCGATTCCGCCGGTCACTGCGGCCCATCCAACGACAGGAGGGATGGAGCCAGCCGCGCCTCCAATGACGATGTTCTGCGGTGTGTTTCGTTTGAGCCAACCGGTGTAGACCACCAGATAGAACAACGATGCCGCCAGTGTGAGACTTGCCGACAATAGGTTCACCCAGTAGGCCAGCACGAAGAAGGCCGCGATGTTGAGGGCGATGCCGAAGGCCAAGGCGCTGATGGGCGTGATGCGGTTGCCGGCGACCGGCCGCCGTAATGTTCGGGACATCAAGGCGTCGATGTCCTGGTCCAAAAAGTGGTTGATGGCGTTGGCCCCGCCGGCCCCCAATGCCCCTCCAACACAAACCAATGCCAAGGACTGAAGCGAGGGAATCCCTTCTGCTGCCAGGAACATGCCGCCGATGGCCGTGATCAGGAGAAGACTGATGATTGGAGGCTTGGTGAGCGCCAGGTAATCGCTGGCAACGGCGCGCAACCCGCCGGGTCTATTTGCCGCCGGCCGGCTGGTTCCGACTCCCTCAGCCATGGGATACGCCGCTCCAACGGGAGCTTGGACTGGAGAATATTAGGACAATGAGAGCGGAGACTGCAATCCAGACAGCAGTGGCCAGGGCGAGATGCAGGGCGCGGAGTTCTTGACTGAAATTGGACCAGACAGCCCCTGCTCCGGCTAGGACTTGGGCCACGACCAAGCCGACAGCAATCATAGAGAACACCCGTATCTCAACGGGCTGGGTCCTGCCTCGAAAGCCGAGATGCAAGCTATAGAGGACGAACAGACCCACGAAACCCGCCACGTACCGGTGAAACATGTGAATCAATTGTAGCCGGTGGCCTGGGAATGCTTCTCCCTGACAAAGCGGCCAGTCCAAACAGGCGCCGGTCGAGCCGGTGATGGTCACGTAGGAGCCGGAAAGAAGGAGAAGAAATACCGCGACGCCGGCTACCACGGCCAAGGGCGGGAACTTGCGGGTTTTGCCGGCCGCCCAGGTGGGGATCCCCAGCTCCAAGGGGCCGCGGTAGGCCACCACGGCCAGAACTACCAGGCAGGCTACTAAAGCTTCGCCAACGGCCAAATGCGCCATCACGGTAGCGCCTGGGAGTTCGGCAAGCACGGTGGCCCCGCCTAACATTGCTTGCGCTATCACCAGGCCAAACGCCAAAGTAGCCGGGACCAGGGCCCAAAGTTCCCGCCGGTATCGAACCCAAGCGGCGACGAATAAGAACAAGATTAGCGGGCCAACAACGAAAGACGCGGTTACCCGGTGGGAATACTCAATGATGGCCTTGGTTTCTAGGGGTGGGAAGATGCCTCCGTCGCACCCGGGCCAATCTGGGCACCCCAGTCCCGAGCCGGTGACCCGCACCACTCCGCCCAAAATCACCAGGGCGAACGTGGCGAGGACAGTGAATGCTGAGATTCCCCGGAACCAGGCATGGAAACCTTCGGAGGCGCCTAGTGCCATGACCGTAGATCAGAAGGAGCGGATGAAATTACGGCGATTGCAGTGGAGTCGCTTGCCGGCGGCAGCAGGTGGTTACTGCTGGTCATGGTTAGGGGTTCCAGGCTGGGAGATTCTGTGAGGAACCAAGGCCCTTGTATCGGTGGAGGTATGATATCACCACGGCGCTAACGGCCGTTATTTGCCTTTGATTGACGTGGATGTGAAGGCTTCGAAAACGCCGGTCGGAGCGCCTCGAACAGTATCATAGGGCCTGGTCGATGTCAATAAATTCCATGCGTGACCAGGCACGAATCGGCCCCCTAAACGCTCTGGCGCTTCGACTTTTTGAGATGGGTTTGCTCTGGGACCAACGTCTGAACTAACTCCGGTCTGTGTTATCATTCTCTGCTGACATGGAGCAAGCTGTCCAAGTTGAAAACCTAGTTAAACGGTTCGGTTCTTTCACTGCGGTGGACGGGGTAACTTTTACTGTTGACCGCGGTGAGGTATTTGGGATATTGGGCCCCAACGGGGCCGGCAAGACCACCACACTAGAAATAATCGAGAGTCTCCAAAAGCCGACGGAAGGCCGGGTCAGCGTTTTGGGACTGGATGTTCAGTCCAACGCGACCGAGGTAAAGACCCGCATCGGAGTCCAACTACAGGCCTCCGCCTATTATGATTACCTCAACCTCAAGGAGATCCTCGCCCTGCTGGGCAGCTTTTACCCTAATCGAGTTCCACCCCAATCCCTGCTTGAGCAGGTTGGTCTCTTGGACAAGTCGGCCAGCCGCATCGGTGAACTTTCAGGAGGACAGAAGCAGAGGTTCGCGGTAGCGGCCAGTTTGGTGAACTACCCGGAATTGGTGATCTTGGACGAGCCGACCACCGGCCTCGATCCCCAGGCCCGCCGCAATCTTTGGGGCCTGATCAAAGAGATAAACCGGCGCGGGGTCACCGTCGTCCTAACCACCCACTACATGGACGAAGCGGAGAACCTCTGCGGCCGCCTGGCCATAATGGACCATGGCGAACTATTAGCTTTGGACACCCCGCACAACTTGATCAAGAAGCTCGAAGCCACCTATACGGTGAAGCTGACCATGGACAAACCAATGACTATGGCCCAGTTGAATACCCTGAACGGTGGTGTCGAGATGCTCAAGTCCGGTGAGCAGGACCGGGAGGCGCCTGGAAAGGAGAACACCTACCTTCTACGGCTCACCAACAGCCCTAGCGCTTTACACACCTTGCTGGATGAGATAGCCAAGGCAGACCTGGGCCTGGAGAACCTGCAGATCACTCCGGTCACCTTGGAGGACGTCTTCCTCGACCTCACCGGCAACGCATTGCGGGACTAGCCTTGGTTACGTTGACCTTGGCCAACCTGAAGATGATGGCTCGCAATCGCCAAGCCATATTCTGGGCGTTGTTCTTCCCTCTGCTTTTGGTGGTGGTGTTCGGCCTATTCGACTTCAGCGGGGTGAGCGCGGCCGACGTGGCCGTGATTGACCAGTCCGGAGGCGACAGGGCGTCATTGCTCCGGGACCGGTTGGGGGAGATAGAATTCTTGGAGCTGGAGTACGAAGACATTGACCCGGACGACGCGCGGGATAGGGTGGCCGACGGCGATCTAGGGTACCTGATTGTTATTCCGGAGACCTTCGACGACCCGGCTGCCCAGGCCCAAGCCGGTGGTCCTTCGCCGGTGACGCTGGTCTACAGCACCCGAAACCCAGACCGCAATCAATTGGTGGACGGCGCGGTCCGCAATCTCGTGTCAGTGATTCACTCCGGCGGCGGCCCGGTCGTTCCGTCCCGGTTGCTTACTGCCGATGTCATCGACGTCCCCGAGGTCGACTATTTCGATAATGTGCTTTTGGGATTGTTGGGCTTGGGGATCATGACCAACTCCATAATCTCCATCGCCGTCCGGATCAGCACTTACCGCAATCAGTCCATCTTGAAGCGGCTTTTGGTCACCCCGCTGCCGATCTGGAAATTTTTCGCCGCGGAAATAACGGCCCACGTGCTTCTTGCCCTGATGCAGGCTGGCATCATCCTGGCTGTGGGGGTCTTCGTATTTGGCGGGCGGGTCCACGGAAACATACTGTGGGTTTTAACCATCGCCGCGGTGGGCAGCATCGTATTCTTGAACATCGGGTTCATCCTGTCCGCCTGGGCCAAGTCTCCGGCTGCCGCCTCTGGGATGGGCAACGCGGTGTCGCTGCCTATGATGTTCTTCGCCGGGACATTTTTCTCCACGGCAGCTCTGCCTTGGGTGCTGCCCCAATTATCCTGGGCGTTGCCCCTCACGCCCATGCTGGCGGCGCTGCGGGACGTTGCCATAGACAGCGCGCCGATTTGGGAGACCTGGCCTAGGCTGGCGATTATGGGCGGTTGGGTGGCGGCTACGGCCATCGTGGCCACCAAGGTGTTTAAGTTCGGTTGATCGAATTCATGAACCGGTCAGCCTCAACGAAGCTGGCGCTGACCCTGATGCTGGGAGCGGCTTTATTGCTGATAGCGGCGGCTTGTGGCGGCGGTGAAAAGCAGGTGACCGGGTTGGTGCTGGAGGTTGTCGAACGCAGCCTAGTAGAGATAGAGTTACTTCGGGTGCGGGATGACGATGGCAACGTCTGGGAATTCTCCACGGAAGGTGACGTTGGCACCAGCGCTGTCCATCTGAAGCTACATCAAGTGGCCGGAGACAAGATCGTCGTCACATTTCGGGAGGTTGGTGGCCGTCTGATTGCGTTTGAAGTGAAGGACGCCGCCGGCCCCGGTGGTTAGAGAATCTCCCGGAGCTTTGCCTCGATCTCTTCCGCCGTGGTGAACTGCTCGAATTTGGCATAGACCAAGCCCTGGGCGTCGATGATGAAGGTCCACGGCTCCGTGGGCAGACCCCACTCGTCCACGGCGGGAACCAGTCCCCCGGCAGGTCTTCCCCCTTCCAACAAATGGGGGCTTTCAAAGACCTCAACGTGGATATAGTTGGCCTGGTCCCCCACCTTGTCTTTGACTTTGCTTAGTTCCCCAACCTGCGGCCCACAGGTAGCTCTGACGCAGAAGGCCGGGGTGGCGAAGACGACCGCCAAAGGCTTCCCTTGCTGTAATGCCTCGTGGATGGAAAACCGGTACAAGCCGGGGTCGGGCTCCGGAGAACTTGTGATATGGGAAAGGTCGTCTACTTCGGCTCCGGTGTGGGTCACGCTCGCCGGAGCGAAGGATCCGACCTCCGGAGTGCTGGCGGTCTCCTTCAGGATGAAATTGGCTTGAGCAAATATGGGAGTGCCGTCCGTGGAAGTGGCGTTGACGTCGATCTCATAAACTCCGGCGGCATCCAGGTCTACCTCCAAAACAAATACGCCTCCTACGGCCGTGGGCCAGCTTACGAACTGGGCCGTGACTGAGTCCTTGAGCTCCCTGGAATCTTCCCTCGGAACTAGGAAATATGCCGCTACTTCTGAACTCTCTGCGGGCACCGGCATTCCCTCCCGGTCGACGATCCCGAAGAGAATTCGGCTGTGGCCCACAGCCATGTCGGTGGTAATGATGATCGCGGAGTAGTCGGGTCCGCCCGCTTGTTGCTCACTGGAGATGATTGGGTCTTCCGAGTCTGAAGAG
>MUCT01000047.1 GCA_002816585.1 SAR202 cluster bacterium Io17-Chloro-G6
CAGTTCCAAAGGTGGGGTCAAGGCCAGAAGACTGAGGGCCGGTTGGGATGAGGCCTACCTTCTTAAGGTATTATCCCTGTGAGATGCGATTGCCCTGAGCCTGGCGAGGAGCCGCACGTGGACTATATATATTAAAGTATGGGTTTTAAAGGGGTGATGCCGCCTGCCCAGCCAAGCTGGTCTGGCGTTGGGCCAAGTCGAACACGGTAATGTTGCTTAGTACGTCTCGGATCGAAGCCTCTACTGTCTTCCACACCTCTTGTTGAGCGCAGGTGTGGGAAAAAACGCAATCGTGGGGATTGATTAGACAGTCCAGTGGTGAATTGCTGCTGTCCAGGCTTTCCATCACCATGTTGAGGTCAATGTCTTTGGGGTCCATGGCCAGGGTATGGCCTCCCTGTGGCCCCCGGCGGCTATGTACGAAGCCGAACTTATTCAACGAAGCCATCAGTTGGTCTAAGTAGGCTTCGGGTATACCCTGCTGTCTCGCAATCACCGCCGTCTGGACATGGCCGCCACCATAGTGAAGCGCTAACTCCACCAGCGCACGCACCCCATAGTCCACTTTCATGGGGACCTTCATCAGGATGTACCTCCAGGCCGGTAAACCAAGCCAAATTATACACCAGCCTGATCCCAAATCCAAGATTGTCTACTCGGACGGTCAACAATTAGGGCTAGTTCCGGGGACGTATAACCATATAGGTGCCAAGACCCTGGGCGATCAGGTTGCCGTCCTGGTCTTTGACCTCCATCTCACCAACCACTAACCGGCGTCCGGGGCTGATGATCTTGGCGGTGGCGGTCAGTTCGCCCTTCTCCGCTGGAGCGAGGAAGTTTATCTTCATCTCGATTGTGGTCGTCACCTCACCGGGCTTCAACAAGGGTTTAACTGCCCGGTAAAAGGCATAGTCCGCCAGGGTGGCGACGATCCCTCCCTGCACTCTTCCGGCCTGCTGCAGGTGGGTTGGGTTGATGGGCATCGTTACGGCGCTGGAACCGTCGTCGGGATCGGCCACCCTTATGTCCAAATGTCTGGCGAAGGAAGACTCGTGCCTGTATCCGTCTGGAATGGGCGGTGGATTGGTGGCCAATAGGCCTCCCTGCTCGTGAGTTGAACGATTCTAGGCGATTCATTAGAGCCACACCAGTATACCGCGGCATCTCTGATCCGGCGTGTTCGACGACAGCTTGCGTGGGCCTCAGACCGCGAGTCTATAATGGTTGGGATGAAATTCCAGCCTACATGAATGGCGGCAACTTAGGAGCGGTCAGGTGAATGGCGGTAACATTCAGAGGAGCTTCGGCGCATCCGATTGCGGGCCCGGGTCATGATAAAAGGGGTTTTTGTCGGTTTCGGCGTCATGTTTGTCGTTCTGTTAATTCCCATAATTCACCCAGTTATGTTCGTCTTCGGTCCTTTCATCGGCGGATATTACGGTATTAATACAGTCGAGGGTATCTATTCGGCCCCAGGTCGTAAGTCGTTGGAATTTGGAATCTGGACAGGCCTGCTTATGTTGGTGGTGTTCGCCATTTCGGCAGGTATCGTCGACAGCATATTCGACATTGAGAACAAAATACGCATTCTGATTTGGGGCGGTGTTTGGGTGGGTACTTTCTACTACGGAAGCATGTCTGGACTCGGTGCTTGGTACTCGGTGCTCAAGGCCAAAGGCTGACCGGTACTAACTGCATCTTCGCCCGCGCCTAAGCCGCCATGAGTAAGAATTGGCTCTTGCTAGCCGTGCTCACCGTGGGCTTATTCGTGGCCGTGGTGGGATACGGTGATTTTGGCGGCACGATTGACGAGATTGGCAAACTGCCCGTTAGCTATCTCTCCGCCGCATTGGGTCTGGCATCGGCCAACTATCTGCTCCGTTTCCTACGCTGGGTTTTCTTTCTGAGGGTCCTTAAGATTGACGCCCCAGCCGGCGTCAGCGCATTGGTGTTTCTGTCCGGTCTCGCAATGTCGATAACACCCGGCAAAGCGGGAGAGTTGGTAAAATGTTACTTGCTCAACAGCCGGACTGGAGTTCCGGTTGGCCGGTCGGCGCCGGTCGTGGTCATTGAGCGGCTGACCGACGTCATCTCGGTAATCGTCTTGGGCCTTGCCGGATTCGCGTTGCTGCCAGCCCCGGTTATTGCGGTCTTAGCGGTTGCGCTGCTGGTCTCAGGGGCCGCGATGATGTTCGCGGTGTCGCGGCGAGCTTCCAGATTGGCTAGCCTGCCCATTCTATCCCGGTGGAGCGGCCTGCTCCGGGACTCACAGGAAGGATTCAGGGAATTGGCTGCGCCCAAGGTGATGCTAACCGGTGTCATCATCGGCGTCGTGGCCTGGTTCGCCGAGGGCCTGGCATTATGGGTGATATTGAAGGGCATCGGATCCGAGATCGATCTGGCGCGGGCGCTCCCCATCTATTCCGCGGCGACTTTAATCGGGGCAGTGACTGCCCTTCCGGGCGGTCTTGTGGGCACTGAGGGGAGCATGTTGGCCCTTTTGCAGCAGAGCGGGGTGGCCCGGGCCGGAGCTTCCGCCGGCACGGTGTTGGTCCGGTTGTTCACGCTGTGGTTCGCAGTGGCTGTCGGCTTGGTGGCACTGCTGGTTTTACGGCGAGTCCCTTCTGTTGACACCGAAGTGAACCCGGCGACTTCGTAATGAGCCTGGACCGAGAGGAAGACTGACCGATGGTGGGTTCCGCAGACGAAATCGAAAGCCCGGTGACTCACGGCGCTTTCGCTGTTAATCCAGTGGCGTTGTTGAAGGCGTTGCGGCCGTTGCAATGGGTCAAGAACGGCCTGGTGTTCATGCCCTTCATCTTCGCGGTGGATGTGGCTTGGAGCACCGACGATCTGGATCCATTGCCCGGCTTGTTGTTGAAGCTGCTGCTGGTCGCACTGGCCTTTTGTGCCCTCTCCAGCGCCGTCTATCTATTCAATGATTTGATGGACCGATCCGGAGACCGGCGGCACCCGGTGAAACGCAACCGGCCTGTCGCATCGGGGAAGGTCAGTGTCCAGGTGGCCGCCTCCGTGATGGTTCTGCTCGCCGCTGTCGGACTGGTAGTCATGATCTTGGTCGAGCCGTGGTTGGGAGTCGCGGGAGGTGTGTACGCCCTGGTCAACATCGGATATTCCCTCGGCCTGAAGCAAGTGGTGTTGCTGGACGCCTTTGCAGTCACCAGCGGTTACGTGATCCGTGCCGTGGCAGGGGCAGTTGCCATCGACGTGGCGCCCTCACCCTGGCTGTACGCCACTACCGGCGCCGGAGCGTTGTTCATCGTCTTGGGGCGGCGTTTCGCTGAGGTGCGGCTGGCCGGAGACGCGGCCGAGGACCAGAGATCGGTTTTGAAGGATTACGCGGGTCCATTCATCAACCAGTTGTTGATGGTCTCTGCCGCTGCGGCGTGGCTGAGCTATACTCTATATACGGTGGAGGCCGCCAATCTTCCCGACAACAACACCATGCTGTTGACCCTGCCACTGGTCTCGTTCGGACTGTTCCGCTACCTGTACTTGTTGAACAACAGCGAACAAGCGGAGGCCCCGGAACAGTTGATCATCCGCGATCTGCCCCTGGTTCTGTCGATCATCGGTTGGGTCGCTGCGTCCGTGTTAGTCCTGCTGTTAAATAATTGACGTCGATCAGACGATGTTTGATCATGGTCAAAATGGGAGCCTCTTGATGACATCTTCAGACCCCAGTACGACTCAGCCAGTCCCCGCCTCCGGTCCTGGCAGCCAGGCGCGTCCAGGTAGTCCAGTGGTTGCCGTGGTGGCCACTTCGCCGGAGACCGTGGTGGAGGACATGGGCCGGGCCATGGACCTGGCGGGAGTCGGCGAGTTCCTATCGCCTGACATCAAGACTCTGCTGAAGGTAAACATTTCCTGGCAGCACTGGTACCCCGGCTGCTCCACCACTCCCTGGCAGATAGAAGGCGTGACCCGGGCGCTGCGGGCCAGAGGTCACAAAGACTTGGTGGCGGCTCATAACGGGACGGTGGTGGTGGACTCATTCGAGGGGGAGTTCAAGAACAAGCACAAAGCCGCACAGGAAAAGAGCGGCCTGCCAGACATTCACCTGGATTCTCCGCCCAACAACTGGATTGAATACAAGCCCAAGTCAGAGATGCTGGTGCTGGACGACATCTTCCCAGAGGGCATACAGATACCGGAGATATTTCCGGGAACCAACATCGTCCACCTGCCGACCATGAAGACCCACGTCTTCACGACCATGACCGGGGCTATGAAAAACGCCTTTGGCGGACTGCTCCACCGCAAGCGCCACTGGACCCACTCGGTAATCCACGAGACGTTGACCGACCTCCTGGCAATCCAGAAAGAGATTCACCCCGGATTGTTCGCGGTGATGGACGGGACATTCGCGGGGGACGGCCCCGGTCCGAGGGCCATGCGTTGGCACATCAAGAACCGCATCCTAGCCAGCAACGACCAGGTGGCCATCGATGCGGTGGCTGCCAAGATGATGGGCTTCGACCCCATGAACATCAAGTTCATCCGCCTGGCTCACGAGCGTGGCCTGGGCTGTGGGGACGTGTCTGAAATCAACGTGGTCGGCGAGGACATCAACCAGGTTAATTGGCAGTTCACCGGGGTTGAGAACACATTTGCCAGCCGTGGGCAAAAACTTATCTACTGGGGGCCTCTGAAGCCGCTGGAGAAGATGCTGCTCCGGAGTCCTTTTGTGAGCTTGGCCTTCCTGGCTTCAAACTTGTATCACAATGGCTACTGGCTGAAAACCAAGGGCCGCCGCCGCATCAATGCCGCCCTGGAGACCGAGTGGGGCAAGCTGTTCCAGTCCTACTGACCGGTTCGGTGGCCGGTCCGCAACAAACTAACGAGGTTCATTAACCGGGTATGGATATCGCAGTGATCGGGCTGCCCCAAAGCGGCAAGTCCACAGTCTTCAACGCCCTAACGGCAGGTCATTCCACCTCCACGGGTGTCGGTGGCGGTGGCAACATGCAGGTGGGCGTGGTCAAGGTCATAGACCCCAGGCTGGCGGTGCTGGATGGCATGTACCACCCCAGGAAGGTGATACACCCAGAGATCAAATACTGGGACTTGCCGCCGGTGGACCGGGAGGCTGCTTCCGCCAACCAGCTACTCAGCGGGCGTCAGCGAAACCTACTGCAGGCTGCTGATGCACTACTGGTGGTAGTCAGGGCGTTCGAGGATCCCGCCTTGCTACACCCAATGGGCGCGGTCGACCCCGCCCGGGACGCCAAGGCCATGTTGGAGGAATTGGTGCTGGCCGACCTGGAGGCTCTGGAACGTGCCCAGGCCCGGCTCAGCGACGGCCTGAAGAAAGCCAAACCAGCGGAACGGCCAGCCCTCTTGCCCCAGTTGGAAACCGTGCAGAAGGTACAGTCCGCTCTGGAACAGGGCATCCCCATGAAGGCTCAGACCCTTACTCCATCAGAGACATCGGCCTTAGTGGATTTTCAACTACTGACCTCCAAACCGGTGGTAATAGTCTTCAACACCGGGGAGTCCGACCAGGCGCCCACGTTGGAGGGACTGGGCATCGCGACTGAGGTGGCTGGTGGGCTGGGTGAGGTTGGCCTGTGCGCCAAGTTGGAAGAAGACCTGTCCACGATGGAGCCGGATGAGGCCGAAGAATTCAGGGAGGCCATGGGCCTGGCGGAGCCGGCCGTGGAGCGGGTTAAGCAGGTGTGCTACAGCACCGTGGGCCTGGTATCGTTCCTCACCGTGGGCGAAGACGAGGTCCGCGCTTGGCCGGTCCCAGTTGGCATCGTAGCCCAGATGGCCGCCGGCACGATTCACACCGATTTTACCCGCGGGTTCATCCGCGCCGAGGTCATTCCATACGAAGACCTGATCCGCTGCGGCAGCATGGCCCAAGGACGTAAGGAAGGGGTGCTGCGCTCCGAGGGCAAGACCTATCAGGTAAAAGACGGCGACGTTATCAACTTTCTGATCAATACTTAACAGGCGATTATGAGCGGACAGAACGCTCTAAATATCAGGACTTTCAAACCGGCCGACCTTGCCCAGGTGCACGAGTTGTTCGTCAGCGGGCTGATGGAGTTTGCCGCTGGCGTTGAACAGGAAGTCCGGAGCTACGTGGACCATTCCCTGAGCGCCGACTTGTCCGACATACCGGGTCATTATCTGTCCCATCCGAGAGCTAATTTTTGGGTGGCTGAATCGGATGACATTGGCATTGCGGGCATGGTCGGCATCCAGCCGACGGTACTGGAAGAGGAGGCCGAACTGCGGCGGATGAGCGTTTCATCTTCTGCCCGCCGCCAGGGGATCGGCCGCAGACTGCTGGATACGACTGAAGTTTTCTGCCGCGAGAAGGGTTACCAGCGGATATGCCTGTCTACGGTCGGGATCTTGCAGCCTGCGCTGGCGATGTACCGGGGATATGGCTACAAGACGGTGAAAGAAGAGCCTTATGGAGACCCACCCAACCGAGCGATAACGGTCCATTACCTGGTCAAGGGACTGTAAAATCCTCGGCAGGAGCCCGCCGGCTCGAGGATGGCGGTCGATATTGAAGCACCCGGCGACCCCCGGGCTTGAGGGCAGAAACGGCGGGAGCAGCGCGTGGGTACGGGATTAGAGGGGTTTGGCGAAGGACAACTCGTGGGAGTCTGGGTCGTCTATATGAAAGTAACGTTCGCCCCATGAAGCGTCGGCGGGCTCGGTGGCCGGTGTGAGGCCTGCCTGGACCAAGCGCTGGTACAGGGCATCGACGTCATCAACGTGGAAAATTAGACGTCCCCACCAGGTGACCGGTCCCTTGGAGCCCAAGATAAGGTTGAGGTAGCCTTCTCCAACCTTGAAGCTGCTGAAAGATGCTGCATCTCCTCCATAGAGGATTTCCAGGCCGACCTTGTTGCGGTAGAAATCCACGGACCGTGACATTTCGGCTACAGCCAGGGTTACAGCGCTGATGGACCGCACGTTCAACTTGTCCATCCTCCCGTAGTTGGTCAGTGACGGTTGGGCGCGCCGGCTATCTACGGCGGCGGTTGCGTCCGGGCAGACCCGGATACACTCTTTCTTCCAATATCCAGTGTAGCCGACGTTTAAGAGCGTCAACCTCTTCCGGGGGCAATAGAGTCACCAATTCTTTGAGCAGGCTGGGCAATGAATCGCTGGGAGAATTCAGTCCTTCCCGGATTTTGGTCAATGATTTCAGTAAAGGCGCCGGTATCGGCTCACTGCAGAAGTCCCAGATCACCGTGCGGACCTTCATGTCCGAGTGAAAGGTCAGACCGTGATCGATACTCCAGAGCTTGCCGTTAGCACCGACTAATAGGTGATTGGCCTTCCGGTCGGTGCTGTTGGCGACCAGATCAAAGCAAGCGATGACCCGCAATTGGTCGGCGCAGCCATCCTCCAGGGTGTAATAATTCTGTTTAGGGTCATGTTCGACGAATTGCTGCACCGAACCGATCCCATGAGGGCCATCCCGGATGATGGTGAAGGGGACAATATCCCAGCCTAATATCTGGCTCAGGAGATAAGCGGCGTACTCACGCTTATAAAGGGTGCCCCTGGGGAAGTCCCAGAGAGGGGCCTCGCCGTCCCGGGGTTTGTAGATAGCCAGGCTCTCGTTGCCTTCCAGGCTCATCTTGACCAGGAAGGTGTAATTGGAACCCAAGGGAGTCAACTGAGAGGAGATTATTTCGCCGTGGCGAATTATATCGGTGGGCGTGGGCCCGTTGTTCGACTCAATCGTCAAAGGATCAATCCCATCGACTTGGGGTACCGGCTTAGCCAGCCTCCAAAATGGTGTGCCCATTTGCTCTGGGGCAGGCGTGACCCTCCGGGTTGATCGGCTGTCCGCAAAGGAAACACGTAGGCCGGCCCGCAGCGCAAATCTTAAGTCCCTCTTCTCCTAGGACGGCAGCCTGTGCGGTTGTGATCCAGAAACCCACCGATTCGGTATCGCCGGGTTCTTCGTCCTGTGGGGCTTCTCGGCCACCCGGTTCGTCGGTCTCGCGCTCATGGGCCTGGATGTAGAAAGCGTTGCTATCTTGATCGTAACTGAGGAGCATCTGACCGGCCTTGAAGTCGAGGGTTAACTCGCCTGCAGACCAACTTTCCTCCCTGAGATCACTATCCTTGTCCCGCTCTTCTTGAGAAAGGCGGCCCACCGTGTCGCGGAAATGGACCGACAATTGGAAGAGTTGTTCCTTCTCCATCCAGATGGAACAATAGGCCGGACCCGAATGGACATCCAAGCGGAAGGTCCGGTGGCCGGGCTCGCCAAAGGTCAGCGCCTCAATGCCGGTAAGCGCTCCCAGAGAATATTTAACCTTTTTCGACTCCATGAACAATATGATAGACGCCACTGAATCATCGTGGCAAGGGTGAACCAATAAATTAAATCGTGGTTATATCGTGAATTCGCGCCAAATGTACTGTGTGGTGGGCCGGCAGTTGGGACCATGTCCGTGGTTTTTCAGCCGTGAATCATGTGTATAATCCTCGGCGGCGACTGACCCAAAACGATGGAAGTTCAACGATCGAGGAGGTTTGCTGATGGCAGACGGATTGAAGATGCAGCAGGTTCAAGCGGCCATGAAGGCGATGATGGACAAGGCCATGGAAAAGCCCAACGAGCCGGTGGCGATGGCCATCGTCGATGCCGCGGGCAATTTGGAAGCCTACGCCAAGATGGACAATCTAAGAATATTCAGCCGCCGCCACGCCCAGCGCAAGGCTTACACATCCGCAATCATGGGGGTCGATTCCGGTACTCACGCCGAACGGCTCCAAAGTCAGGGTAGGAATATCGCCGATCTCGGTGACCCGATGATTACCCACGGAACCGGCGGCCTCGTAATCATTAAAGACGGTGTTATCCTGGGTGGCATCGGTGTTGGTGGCTATCCCAGCGGGCAGGCCGACGAAGACCTGTCGCGGGTGGGCCTTGACGCAATGAACCTCTAGCCGGTGCAACCGGATTTTCCGGTTTTTCGATTTCTAGAAATTGAACGCCCTGGCAGATATGCCAGGGCATTTTCGCGTAGTCAGGGAAACTGGTGTTTGCTTAATGGGCTAATCCAACTTGCGATATTAGGCGCCGAATATGCGCCGGCAAGGCTGGTAGCAAGTATGCCATTGCGAGAGGGCTTGTAGTTAAGTCGGTAATTGTTACCCTGAAGCTAGGTGAACATAACCAGAGGAGGTCAGCGGATGCTCAATGCGCTGGTCGTTGAGGACGAGGAAGACATCAAGCAGTTGTTGGTTGACGAACTGGTGGACCGGGGCTACCAGGTCCGGGAAGCTGGCAATGGCGTCATCGCCCTTCAGCGCGTGAGGGTGCAGATACCCGACATCATTTTTGCCGACATCATGTTGCCAGTGATGGACGGGTTTGTTCTTATATCAAAACTGCGGGAACGGCGGGAGACTGCGAAGATTCCGGTGGTGTTGGTCACAGCTTTGAACGCTCGCGACACCGAGGCAAGGGCAGGGAAGTTGGGCGTGAAACACCACCTTACCAAGCCTTGGGAACCCTGGGCGTTGGACTTCGTTCTCCAGCAAGCAATAAAACCTGGATGTAAGTGGCACAAGGAACAGACCAAATACCAGGTGTACCCACCGGCAACGACCGCCCGCACAAATCCCTCGGTCGGTTCGCAGGGATAGCAGATCCTCCGAGGCCGCCTGTGTGGCCATGCCAGCTTCGCGCCCTAACACCACTTTTGCCGCCGACTCACGTCCCCGCGCATCCGGTCCTTCTAGAATCAAGCCGGGGTAATATTCATAGTTCTGATGGCGTCTGGTCTCAGCTCGCCGCTGTCCGGGGGCGGTACTGTAGGGCCTCAGCCAGGTGGGCGATGTTGATGCCCTCCGAAACCTCCAGGTCGGCTATCGTCCGCGACACCTTGAGTATCCGGTGGAAGGCCCGGGCTGACAGATTGAGCCGTTGAGTGGCGGTCCGCAGCAGACCCTTGGCGCCGTCATCCAGTTGGCAGAACCTCCAGACCTCGGCCGGTCCCATCTCGGAATTGCAGAAAAAGCCACATTCCTTGAAGCGCTTTTGCTGGATGTCCCTGGCCTCTTCCACCCTAAACCTGGGCCGGCTGGAGTCTTCGGCCGGTGCGTCATCCACCAGCTTCTCGTACTCCACCGGTGGAACCTCCACGAATACGTCGACCCGGTCAAGGAGTGGGCCGCTGATCCGCTTCTGGTAACGGGCCACGGTGGACGGCGAGCAGGTACATTCCTTGCTTGGATGGGTATGGAAACCGCACGGGCACGGATTCATAGCTGCGACCAGCATGAAACTCGCCGGGTAGGTCACGCTACCGCTGACCCGGCTGATGGTGACCACCTTGTCCTCCAAGGGCTGGCGCAGAGACTCTAAGGCCGTGTGGTTAAATTCGGGCAACTCATCCAGGAACAACACACCCCGATGGCTCAGGGTAATCTCTCCGGGCCGCAGTGTCCGGCCTCCACCGACCAGGCCTGCATTGGAGATGGTGTAATGAGGCGACCGGAAAGGCCGCTGCAACACAAGGGGGTTATCGGCGGGCAAGACTCCGTTGACGCTGTATATCTTGGTAACTTCCAGGGCTTCTTGCTGGGCCATGCGGGGGAGGATCGACGGCAGGCACCGGGCGAGTAGAGTCTTGCCGCTACCTGGAGGACCGTTGAAGATCAGGTTGTGGAATCCGGCCGCGGCCACCTCCAAAGCCCGCTTAGCGTGCTCTTGTCCCCGGACGTTGGCCAGGTCCATCTCGTAATGGCCGGATGTGTCGTCGATGTTCCGCCACCCATCGTCGTCCATTGGCTGAATCTGTTCTTCGCAGCGGAGGTGCTCTATTAGGTGTTTCAGAGAAGAAACCGGATAGACCTGGATTTCCTCTACTAAAGATGCTTCGTCGGCGTCCGCCGCGGGAACATAGACTGAGTTGTAACCTTGGTCCCGAGCCACCGACACCATCGCCAGGATTCCTTTGGTATGGCGCAGGGTCCCATCCAGTGAAAGCTCCCCTAGGAACACAGCTCCGGCAGGGATGGAGTCGACCTGTCCCGAGCTCAGCAGCATGCAGACGGCGATGGGCAGGTCGTAGGCCGGGCCTTCCTTCTTGAGGTCGGCGGGGGCCAGGTTCACGGTGATCCGGCGAAGAGGAAATTCGCAGCCGCTGTTGCGCACGGCTGCACGCACCCGTTCTTTGGCTTCCTGGACCGCGGCGTCGGGAAGACCGACGATGTTAAATGCAGGGAGCCCCGCGGATATATCCACTTCTACTTGGACCACGTATCCGTCGAGACCGATAACCGCGCAGGTCTGAGTGTTGGCTAGCACAACAGCCGCTCCTTTGGCTCCGGCCAAGGGCGAGATAGAGGAGCATTCGGTGGTCAGTGGGCCGGTCCGAATTTACTGTAATGGAGGAGCGGAAACCCGCGCTACGGGCTGCTGACAGTTGTTGGGTTGGCAGCGGCCGGCGGCTGAACTGATGGGGCTATTTGCTCAAACTTGTATCTTAGCGGATGAAACCGGCTAGCTGGCAGCGTCGATGTTGGAGTCGTCGGACCGGTTTGGAATGCGTACCTCCACCGTGGTGCCCTGACCCAGAGCGCTCTGAATGTTAACGGTCCCGCCAATCTGACGGGTCCGCTCCCGCATGCTAGTAATGCCAAAGCCGCCGCCGGCGGGTGAGATACCTCGTGCCGCACGTGGTTCGAATCCGTCTCCGTCGTCTACTATCGTAATAGAAAGGAACTCCACGTCGAAATCGAGGTAGACCGTTCCCGTCTTTGCATTTGAGTGATTGATAATGTTGCTCAAGGACTCTTGCACAATCCGCAGAGCGGCCAACTGATGCCTAAGGTCCATGGCGATTTCCTGGGCCCCCGATACCCAGAATTCACCCATTATATTTATGTCCTTGAGCCGATCCATTTCAATTCGGATGGATTCCACGAGTCCCAAAGATTCCAATTCCTGAGTAATTAGGCCCCAAATCGACCGCCGAGCGTCCTCGACGCACTTAGTTGCCAAGAGCTGGACCGATTTCAATTCCGCGCGGACTGACGCCGAATCAGTCACAATGGCTTCGCCGATCAGATCCAGCTTGAGGACCATCAACGTGAGGGATTGGGCAAGAGTATCGTGAATCTCACGAGACATGCGATTGCGCTCTTCTTCAATCGCGAGATTCCTCTGCACTTCGATGTGCCTTATATAATCGCGGCCCTGGTAAACCGGGCGCGCGATTGCGACCATACACAATTTTTCATCAATCATGATCATTGAGGCGGAAATCTCGGTTGCCAACACGTCCCCCAACTTCGTGAGACACCTTAATTCGTCAGTCCAGCCCGCGCCGTCGATGTTTACGGAATCAATGAACTCATGGAGTTTCTGTATCTCGTCTGGGTTGATCGCGGAATCACGGGCAGACATGAATTCATCTCGAGAATAACCAAGCATCGCACAGGCTTTGGGGTTGGCATCCGCTATTCTCCCCTCTCCGGGATCGATGAGGAAGACGGCATCATTGAGCTGATTGAGTATGTTTGGCAAGCGCATCTTGGTCTTCCTGGATTTGAGGGGCATTTGTTGATTTGGGATTGGGCGCACGAAAGTCGAAGGATAAATTAATTGTGTATACACTCATTGGTCCGGAATTTGCCGCTTTAATTCAGTGTGGAGTTTCGTGGTTGCGCTCGGGCGTCGTCAGAACTGGAATTCTGCGGACCGCACTGCTAGTCGGTCCTGATACCCGTGTTTTGGTCCGAAGCAATCGAAAGGCCGCTAGTCGATGCTACCTGCCAAACGCAGCCGCCACTGAGAGACTATCGCTAAGATCTCGCCACCTTCTCTGGCCGAGCCGCGCCAATACTTCATTTTGTATGGTGTCCCACATCGGTATCGCTGCCACCACAGACTCTCTTCCTCGCGGCGTGATTGACAGTTCCCGCGTGCGGCGGTCAGCGCCGGGTGTCATTCTGATCAGCCCCCGAGTCACCAACGGCCGGAGCAATCGCGACAAAGATGTCCGGTCCATCACGAGGTCGTCTGCCATACGGCTGACGGTCATCGGGCCGTTGGAAACAAGGGTAACAAGCACCGGAAGTTGGGTGGACCGTAGACCCGACGGTTTCAAGGCATCGTCGTACATCTGTGTAATGGTCCGTGACATTTTTCGAAGATTTAGGCAGACACAGGCAGCCACCATCGAAGCGCACTTGCCCTCATCTGGTTCAGTTTGGTCAAGGAGACGAAATTTATTTAAAGCCATGAATAAGAGTGTATACACCTAATATTACCCTGTCAACTGATTGGGTCAGTGATGCAACGGTGGGAGTTACGCAGAGTTAGGCGATCTAACCGCCGGTGAAGTAACTGGAAGGGGCGAGCAGACGCTTCAATCTACGGCTGCTGACAGTAATCTGGTAGGTTCGAGTGGCGGCATATTGGCTTGTAGGCCTGGATGGCGCACGGTCATTCAGGCAGCGGCCGGCGGAAAAGGCCGGCTTGGAATCTCGCGGCGGAGCGCCGGAGCGATTTCACTCTGGAACAATTCCAGCGTTGCACGGTGCTGTGGTGGGGTCAGGCCGGCCCCATCGGCGTTGATATTAAGCACCTCGTGCCCCATCTGCTCGTGATAGCGAAGCACTTTGTCAACGATCTGCTGCGGGCTGCCAATCAACGCTGAACTGCGCTCGATCGCATCCTCCAGCGAATGAAACACCAGCGGCATACCTTGCCTAACAAATGCCTCCTTCCGGGCCTCAAACACAGGGCGGTATGTCGCGATGGCGTCTTGGGAAGACTTGGCGGCATAGTAGCCGGCTGTGCCGGCTCCAACCAAGGCGTCTGCCGGATCGCGGCCGTGGAAGGCCCAGCGTTCCCGATAGTGACGGACTAGTGCGGCGTAAGGCTCGATGGGATTGGTGACATTCGCCGAGAATAGCGGATCTCCCCACTTGGCGGCCAGTTCCACCGATGCTTCGCTGGTCGCACTGCCGTGCCAGACACGCATGGGTTGTTGCAGCGGGCGCGGCCAGGTCTCGGCCTCATCCAACGAAGGCCGGAACTGGCCGGCCCAGGTCACCTTGTCCTCCCGCCACAACCGGCGGAATAGCTCGTATCCTTCACGGTTGCGCTCCCATTGGTCCTCCGTTGTGACATGGAAAAGCTGGGCCTGGGCCGCCCCGTTGCCCTTGCCAATCATGAGTTCCAACCGGCCACCGCTGAGGTGGTCCAGCGTCGAGTAGTCTTCGAATGCCCGCACCGGATCAAGCAGGCTCAATGTGGTGACGGTGGTGAATAGCCTGATGGTCGATGTCCGTGCGGCGATGTGGCTCAGCATGACGGGTGGTGATGACGAGAGGAAAGGCCGCTCATGCCGCTCCCCGACGCCGTACCCGTCGAAGCCAAGCTCCTCAGCGAGGACCGCGTTGTCGACCACCGAGCGCAAACGGTCGGTGGTCGAGGGCTGGACCCGGGTGACAGGGTCCGGGGCGAACGGGATGAGGGTCATGGCTAGGAACTTCATGCGGGACCTCCCATGGATTCTTTCTAAATATGATCATCGCTGGTCACGGTATGGTTGAACCACTTGGATTCTGCGAGGCGAAAATTCTGAAAATAGATACACGGCGGCATAAAAAAATTGTGCTTCTACTGCCTGTTAGACCCTCGACGGATATGGTGTGTCGAGGCCCCAGAAAAACGGCGGAACCCTGCCCGGCTACGGGCTGCTGACAGTGATCTGGTGGAGGTCGCTGGCGGCCGTTATCGGGCCGTTGAAGTGTTTCTTGGCGTCGTCGATCAGGGGTTGGGGGTCGGAGGAGAACGCCGAGTCCAGGTGAGTCAGCACCAGTTCGGCGACCCCGGCTTGGGCTGCGGAGCGTCCGGCCTCGCCGGCAGTTGAGTGGCCGTGATTACTGGCGTATTCCTTTTCCTCGTCGGTGCGGAAAGCTTCATGTATCAGGAGCCGCGCACCTTGTGCGGCCTTGATCAACTCTGGATTGAAACGGGTGTCACCTGAGAAAACCACCGCTATCCCGGCGGATTCCACTCGCCATCCCACGGCGCCGGAGATGTGGTCGGCGAGGAAGCAGGACGCGGTAGTAGTCGGGCCGAGGTTTACCGGTTGGCCCGGCGTGACGGTATTCCAACGCATCACCTGAAGCCCGTCGGAGTTCATTGCGCCGCCCTCGTTAATATCGGTGAGGTTCAGATGGTTGGCGACGCACATCTTCTTCGCCCATTCCAACGATTCCTCTGAGATGTATACGTCCAAAGGCGGGGCGTCCTGGCGTTCCAAGTTGCGGACGAACTGGACGAACAGCAGGCCCGACATGTGGTCGGGATGGTGGTGGGAGAGCAGAACGGTATCGAAACTCTCCACTGGAATCCCCAATTCTGAACCGTGGCGGGCTACAGAGTTGCCGGAACTTGTGTCAATGAGAAGGCGGGTGCCGTCATCACAGTCATAGACCATGGCGGTATGGGCACGGTTGGTCGAGGTGCCGGACCCCGTGCCTAGAAAACTGATCTTCATCTGGGGCATCTGGTGGTCTCCGATATTTGGGCAGATAGGGTTATTTGCTTGAAGTCTACTGGTGGTCCTGCGGGTGGGCCTGCTCCCGCAGCAAACTGAGAGACTTCAGCACCGGGATGTCGGTGAAGCTGAAAAGGACCGCAGGCTCGGTGGAAGATTCGTTAACGTGCTCGTGGTAGGTCCAGCCGGGCACGCAGAAGACGTCTTTGGGCTCCCACTCCATCTGTTGGCCGTGGACCACAGAATGGCCCTGGCCTTGGACAACGTGATAGATCGTCCCGTTGGTGTGCCGGTGAGCCTTGGTCGCCTCGCCGGGCCGTAGCATCTGGATGTGGCAGGCAATGGTGGGCATCACCGGTCCGCCGGTGTTGGGATTGGTGTACTCCATGACCACACCGTCGAAGGGGCTGCCATCCACATTTGGAGCCAACCTCTGCAACGCCGCCCAGGATTGCTCCCAGGGATAACGCATCAGGGGCGAATGGCTCTCCGTGGGATTCTCCCAAATGGGCCGCAGGAATCCAGCGCCGTATTTGGCCGTGGACGAGTCGATGGGCTCGGTTACCGGATGCACATCCTCTGGGTAAGGCTCGTAGAAAACGGCCTCCAACAAGTGGACCAATGGCATATCCAGGCCGTCCAGCCATATGATTGGTTCGCCCGACTCGTTGCCGTGGTCATGCCAGGTCCAGTTGGGGGTCAGAACCAGGTCGCCTGGGTACATGGGAATACGGTCGCCGTTGACCGTGGTGTACCCGCCGTCACTATTGATGATGAAGCGTAGAGCTGACGGTGTGTGGCGGTGGGCCCTGGCCGCCTCGCCCGGCATGACGATTTGCAGGCCAGAGAAGAGGCTGTTGGTGGTGGCTATCCGGTCCTTGATCCCGGGGTTGAGCAGCATCAGGACTCGTCGCTCGGCGTCTTGGGTGCCGATCAACTCACCGGCACGCCGTGCTCTGGGTTCCAAGTCCTTCCAGCGCCAGATGTAGGGTAGGGCTTTGCTGGTTGGTTCAGCGACCAATGCGGTTTCCTGTACCTGCCACAGAGGCGCTAGGCTGAAGCCCTCCAACTCACGGTAGTATTCGTCCAAAACTTCCGGAGTTGCTGAAACACTGGATTTGGATAGCACTGGTCTGCCCCCTTTGATTATTGGCATACTCTGGTAATGTAAGATATACAAGAAATGCGCCGGTGTAACGAGCGTTTGAATCGTAATTATCGGGATTTACAAAGTCAATGCCTTTGGATATACGGGCGAAGTCAAGCCCAGAACTGAGACCTGGCAGGATTTTTGCCTTCACCGCGTTGGTCATCGCCTTGGCCCTTGCCGCTTGCGGCGGTGGGTCATCCCAGGTATCACCCGGCGGGTCCGGTAACCTGACCTCAGTGGACGAAGTTTTGGCTGCGGCCCGGGACTCCTTGAGTTCGGTTAATTCCTACCGGATGGAAACGGTGATGGTGGCGAAGAACGACGTCGATGGCCGCGAAATATCTGCCGGTAACATTAATCTGACTTGGTCCATTCCTGATCGCGTTCAAATGATTATAGTAGGCGCCGATGAAGGGGACGAAGCGGAGAGAGAAGAATACATATCGACAGACGGCCGGGTAATGGCACGGCGGTCGGCGGCAGGCAATTTTTGGGTGGAATACGACAGGAACGGGAGTCCCGATGATAGAGAAGCCAGGGGAATTCTGGCCTTGGTCGAAAGATTTTCTGCCGGCCCTAACTTTGTGCCTGAGATGGATGAGGCCGAACTGGTCGGGAAAATCGAGATTGAGGGCCTAACGGTCTACCACGTTAAGGGAGCCAGTACATTCAGATCGGAGCCTCCGGATGATATGCCAGCCGATGTGGCAGCCGGCTTCCCAAGGCAGCAGACTGATACGGCCTACGACCTGTACATAAGCGTGGATGACCTCTTGCCTAGAAGGTTGGTCTCGGTGGTCAAAATTTCATGGGAAACCGCTGCGGGAGATGCACCACCGAGCGAACCCGCTAGAATGGAATCCACGGTCGATTATCTAGACTACAACGCTCCCGTGACCATTGTGCTGCCCAAGGTCGGCTAGCCGCGGATTCGTTGCCTCCGGGTTGTTGAGCGGTGGTTGGTTGAGGGAAACGGCGCCGGAATCAACCGGGAGTGTCTTAGGTCTCTGACCGGTTGTTCTCCCATTCGGACAGGCGGGCCTCCAGGGAATGTTGCCGCAAGGCCATGGTCAGGTCGCCACGGGTGCGCTCCAGCACGCCGCGCATGGCGTCGGTGTTGCGCCGAAGGCCGCTGGTAACACCCTCGGGAAAGTCGATGGTCACCAAAACGCTGTACATCTCGTCCATGATGTCCATGAACTCTTCGCAGCCCTCTATCGCGTCCCGGCGCAGGGTGTCAAGGATGTAGCGGCGAAGCTCTCCGATAACCTCGGCCATGCCGTTGATATAAGCGGCGGCGTCCACTTTCAGATCATTGATGCTGGGTATGTCGCCACCTGATATCACCGCCAGGGTAACGTTGGCCTCGGTGAACTCTTTCCGGGCGTCGTTCATGAACCCCGCGTTAAAAATCTGGGGGCTGCTCTCCCTGATGTGGTCCGCTTCTTGGAGCCTGGCCGACCCCCTGCCAATCAGTTCGCGGGCGTCATCAAAGGCGCCACGGTGGACGGCCCGGATGGCGTTGGCGGAGAACCGGATCACTTCCCTGGAAACCGACAATGCCTGTTCACGGTCCCGGTTGACTTCAGCGAGTTCATCGATGACAGAGGTCCCGATCTCGGAAAGGTGGGAGCTATAGCGGGATGGCATTAAACTCTCCCCCCGGCGTCTTCAATCACCTTGACCAGTAGGGCGGCGGCGGCTTCCGGATCCGGCGCGGAGCCCACCGCGGCGGTCACGCAGATTGCGTCAGCCCCAGCCTCAATCACCGGTGCGGCATTCTCGGCATTGATGCCGCCGATGGCCACCAGAGGAGTTTGGGCCGTCTCCCGGGCCAGGCGCAATTGCTCGATACCCTGGGGAGGGCGGCCCACGCCTTTGGTGGCGGTGTGGTAGATAGCCCCGAATGCCACGTGGTCTGCGCCCATTCGCTCTGATTCCACCAGCTCTTCCAGTTCATGATTGGACCGGCCCAATACCTGGCTGGGCATAAGCACCCGCCGGGCCTGGTCCACGGGCAGGTCGGTTTGGCCCACATGTAGTCCCGCAGAGCCGACAATGGCCGCGACGTCCGCATGGTCGTTAATGATTAGCGACGATCCCCATTCCAAGCAAAGTTGCTGCAGGCTAATGGCCAATGGCAGAGACTCGCCCTTATCCCGCAGTTTGTCCCTGAGTTGCAACATCCGTGCGCCGCCCCTGATTGCAGCCTCGGCTATCTCCAGCGGTTCCCGGCCGCCGGTGACCTGTGGGTCGATGATCACGTAGAGGCCGCGTACGAGGTCCGCCTTGTCGTGGCGGGCCAACGACCCAAGTTGGAGGGTAAGGTCTTCCAAGACGCGCGTCACCGCCGCCACGGTCTCCCAGCCCAGCGGGTTGGCGGGCGATGATTCTTCCAGATGGGATAGCAGGTCCTCGGCAATGGTGACCAGTTCCAGGGTCTGTTGGGCGGTGGTAGGTGGGCCGTCATCGGTTTCGGCCATCGCCGATGGTGAGGGCATGGCCGGAATCATCTCCCGCAGATTCTGAAGGGCGGGTGTCGGTGATTGCGCCGGCGGAACGAACCGGGACGCGGCCTCAAGACAATGGAAGAGCGCCTGGTAACGGCTTTGGCCGGGGCCACCGGCAGTGGTCACAGGTCCAAGCCCTTGGGCGTTTCTCCCGAGCGCGCGGCGTCGATGTTGTCCCGGACCGACTGGGGCATCTCCATACCGTGCTTAGAGAACGCCGACTCCACGTTACGTCCGATGTTCCGCGGGTCGCTGTAATAATCAGGGGAACGGTGCTCGCTGCCTGGGGCGAAACTTTCATGAACCGATGCCACCGTCTTGCCCATGGCGAAGGACGACATGCGCCGCTCCATGTCCTCGCTTTGGCAGTGGGAGCAGACTGGCTGGAGCTCACTGTTGATTGTCTTCACGAAGAACGATGAGACCTTGGCGCAGGCCTGACACCGGTATTCATAGGTGGGCATGGAGTAGTTCTCCTCGGGACAGCGGTCAGGATTCAGTTCGAGCTAGGAATCTTTGATCTCACGCCGTTCGCGGTCGAACTCCGGAGTTGTCTGGCCGCCCATCTCCTTCTTGACCCTGCCCATGTAGGAATCGATGCTGGCTGGGCTGTTCTCATCGACGTCACTGGTCGTTTCCCGGCTGGGCGCCCAATTGAGGCTGTCGCCCCAGGCAGCACGGAAAGAGAATTTGGAGATCAGGCGCTGCAAGTCGGCGCCTCCGCAGTGCTCGCACTCAGGCTGTTTGTCCTCAGACCAGCTATAGACCAAGACTGAGGTAACTTTTTGGCAGTCGCCGCAACGGTATTCGTAGAGTGGCACGGTATGTCCGAGCTTGGAGACAGATTTGTGCCCGATTAGGGACAGCTCCCATTCTAGCATGGCGGGTCTAATCGTTGTCCCTCGACTGTAGGTGCTTCAAACCCCCAGTCTGTTTCTGCGCTTCAGGTTACGTTGGGGATGGGCCTTTGGGTCCGCCGGCCGGGCGATTTTGGCCCCGGTATTTGGTTCCGTTGGTGCTTGGGAGGGCAAAATTCCGCTAAGAGAATAATAAGGGGGACCAGACACGGAGGTTTCCCGGGTTGGAATCAGCCGAGTCTACCCAGGTGGCTGAGAGGAGCTTTCTCGAAACCGAGGAAGCCGTCTTACGCCAGAGAAAGCTGATCATCATGAATCTCAAAATAAAACTGGGTTTGCTGTTTGGTTCCTTGACCATTCTCCTGATTGTCAGCGCGTCATTGTCCTACCTGCTGGTAAAAAGGATCGACAACGACGTACAGAATCTGGGAAGGGTTGAGGAGCCTCTGGTTGAGGCCGTGGTTACGATGGAGATCAGCATCGGCAAGGGCAGCGAATCAATAATCGCATATTCCATCGACAACGAGAGCGTATATATTCAGGAATTCAAAGAAGCCAACATTGAATTCACGCGAGCTTTGGAGGAATACAACTCCCTGTCCAGGAGCGATGAGGAAACGTTCGCTGGCCGAAGGATTGCGGAAATTCAGACTGGGTTCGAAGAGCTCAGCAACGAAATCATCAGAGCCACCGACCGCATGAATGCTGGGCTAGTGGGACTCGGCGACGATATAACAGATATCCAAGAAATCCTGTTTGACCAGATAGAGCATCAGATCGATCCAAATACCCTTGATGGCCTCTCAAAGATTGAAGCTGTGCTGAGCCTATCCATCGATGTCGATGAGGTTTTGCTCGATGTTCAATCCTACGTATCCGGTCCGGATGACGAGGCCCGCCCAGCCCTGCAGGGAAGAAGAGAGGAATTCAAAGAGGTTGATGCTCTGTTCGATTTCAGCCAGCTATCCGTAGTGGAAGAGGATTTTACCGGCGCACTCGACGCGGTTTTCATGGGGGTGGTGACCTCTGGCGAAGGTGTCATGGACGAGATGGATGAACTGCGTCATCTCATCGTACAGATGGAAGATGACCTTGAGAACATCGACCGAATCATGGGTGAGGAGATCCAGCCGCTCTTATTCGCCCAAACGGCCCGACGGCTGATTGACGCTGAAGCGTCGGTGGATGTTGCGGTATTGGCCGCTTTCATATTGATTGGTCTAGGCGCTGTCGTCGGTGTCGGGGCAGCGGCGGTTGTGGTTCGGCAAATCGTCAATCCCATCGTGAGGTTGACCGACGCGGCGGTCGGCCTTGGCAAGGGAGACCTTGGAGTAAGGGCGGACGTTGAATCTAGGGATGAGATCGGCATCCTGGCAGATTCATTCAATCAGATGGCCGCCGCGCGCCAACAGGGGGAGGAGGACCTCAAAGCCGCCCAGGATGAGATTCTCCGGACGGAGAAATTGGCGGTCATCGGCCAGTGGTCTGGGGGAATCGCCCATGACCTTCGGAATCCCATCGGCGCCATCAAGAGCGCTGGTTTCATGATTAAAAAGGGACTGATTTCTGAAGGAGTCACTGATGCCGATAACAAACTCGGGAAGTACGTCGAAGTTATCGACCAGCAGGTAATCAAATCCAACCAGATCATCACCGACTTGATGACTTTCGTAAAAACTGGCACGTTCGCGCTGACGGAGACCGACTTGAACCTGGTGCTGGAAGAATCTTTGGAAACTTTGGTCAAGCACGACAATATCGAATTGTCGCGGGAAGCCAACCCAGACCTGTCCCCGGTGATGGCCGATGGTGGTCAACTGCAACGCGTCTTCTTGAATCTGGCCAACAATGCCCAAGAAGCGATGCCCGGAGGGGGAGTGTTGACTGTCAGCGCCAAGAACGTCAACAACCGCGTGGAAATTAATTTCACCGACACGGGAGAAGGTATTAGCGAAGAAAACATCGGGAAGGTTTTTGACCCGCTGTTCACCCGGAAAGCCCAAGGCACCGGTCTGGGGTTGGCGGTTTGCCAGGAAATTATTCAGCGCCACGGTGGAACAATCGCTGTACGCCAAAATGAGGAACCATCCGGCGGGACAGTATTCCAAATCAATTTACCTGTGGCTGTTAATCAGTGTTAATCAGCAGGAAGTTAACGGAGGAATAGAAAATGACGGGTAGGATCATGGTCGTCGACGACGACCGGGGCACGCTTTTCATGGTCACCGAGATTCTCAAGGATTCAGGATATCAAGTTGCCGACGTCGAAGATGGGTTCCAGGCGATCGAGCTGGCATCAAAAGAATCCTTCGCATTGGTTTTCATGGACATCAGTCTGCCCGGCATGGACGGGGTTGAGGCTTTCAGACAGATCAAATTAGTCAGTCCCGGTACCCCGGTGATAATGATGACCGGCTTTACTGTTGAAGAACTGGTTTGCCGGGCCTTGAGCCAGGGCGCCTACACGGTCCTTTACGAGCCTCTAGATGTGACAAGCTTGATGCAAGCGGCAAAAGACGTGCTTGAAGGCCCCTGCGTTCTGGTGTTCGATGGAGGCCCGGACATCCAGGAATCTATCAAAACGAAAGTCGAGCGCCTAGGTCATCAAGCCGCCCTGGCTTCCACCTGGCGCCAGGCAGTTGAACACGTCGAATCAAAGCAATATGGTGTGATACTAGTGAATATCGGTAAGCCTGGAGCAGAAGGATTTGAGGACTGCCGCTTGATCGTGGAATCGGACGCTTCAGCCAAGGTTATTTTCATAACGACGCATGATTTGAATGAATGCGCCCGTCAGTCGCTGATTGCCGGAGCATTCTCACTTGTAACTAAACCGGTCGATCCGGAATCCTTGATAGCCTTGGCGGACTCTTTCGCCGGCGCCACAAACGATGGCACACTTGGCTCCGTGCGAGCGGCATAAGGAACACTGGGCTAGCCGCCATTCTGATGCCTGTGATGCACGGCAATCGCGCGGACTGGCCCTAGCTATTGTATAATGCGGCCACCCTAGCCGCCGGTTTTCAAGACTGACGGCAAGCTTCGACCGTGAGTCGACGCTCTCGATTCCATCGGAACGTCGGGGGATGAAACCGGACCTACTGAGGTGCCGCCATGGCGGATGAACAAGCGCACACTCTGCCCCTCTTCGGTGACGACACACCCGAAGCGTCAGACCCTTCCACCTCATTGGAAACCCCGGAATCCCCGAAAACCATAACCCGCGAACCCTTGCTGATGATCATGGACGGTCACGCCATGGTCCACCGGTCGTTTCGCGCCATCTCCACCCAGCGCCACCTGACCGTTAACGCCACCGGCGAGGACGTAACCGGAGTCTTCGGCTTCACCAACGTGTTTCTGCGGGCGCTGCAAGAGTGGAACCCCGCCTATTGCGCCATCGCCTTCGATACATCAGCCCCCACCTTCCGCCACAAGCAGTTCGAAGCCTACAAAGCCCAGCGAGAAGCGACTCCCGAAGAGCTGCGGCCCCAATTCGGCCGGGTGAAACAGCTTATGGAGTCCTTCGGAGTCCCGGTGTATGAATTGGATGGCTGGGAAGCAGACGACGTCATCGGTACCCTGTCTGCCCAGGCCGAGAAGATGGGGCTGGATTCGGTGATCCTCACCGGCGACCGGGACACCTTCCAATTGATCTCTCCCAAAGTAAGGGTGGACCTCGCTTCCAGTATTCAGGACCGAAAGGTCTACGATGAAGCGGAGTTGCAGGACCGCTATTCGGGTCTCATCGCTGCGCAGCAGACCGATTTCAAGTCGCTTCTAGGCGACACCTCCGACAACATACCCGGCGTCCCCAAGGTGGGAGAGAAAACCGCCATCGCCCTGCTCAACGATTACCATAACCTGGAGGGCATCTACGAGCATATCGAAGACGTGACCCGGCCCAGCGTGAAACAATCACTGGCTGAGCACAAAGATCGTGCCTTTACCAACCGGGAGTTGATGACCATCGACCGAAACAGCCCGGTGGAACTTGACCTGGAAACGGCAAAATTCGGTTCATTCGACCGGAACGCCGTGGTCGCGTTAATGACCGAGTTGGAGTTCTTCACGGTTATTCCCCGGATTCCGGAAACCGATTCCGCTCAGAGCTGGTCGAGCGAAGCCGCATCTCCGATACAGGCTCCCGGCGAAGGCCTCGATTACACCGTAGTGCAGACCAAAGAGCAGCTGGGCCAGATGATCGCGGCGTTGCGTGAGGCCGGCGGCTTCTCTTTCGACACCGAGACCACGGGCCTGGACGCAGTCCAGGCAGGCTTGGTCGGGCTTAGTTTTGCTACTGCCCCCGCCGTGGCATGGTACGTCCCGGTGGGACATCAACAGGGCCAGCAGATCCCGGTGGAGGAAGTTCTGGCGGCGGTACGGCCGCTGTTCGAGTCTCCCGATATCGACAAGTGCGCCCACAACGCCAACTACGACATGACAATACTGGCCAGCCACGGTATCAACTGCCAGGGGGTCAACTTCGACACCATGGTTGCCGCCCACCTGCTGAGCCGAGGTCATCTGGGCCTCAAGGGTTTGGCGCTGGACGTGCTAGGCCAGGAGATGACGCCAATCTCGGAGTTGATCGGCACCGGCCGCAAGCAGATATCCTTTGACCAAGTGGACATCGACAAGGCAGCGCCCTACGCCGCAGCCGACGCCGACATGACCGAACGTCTTCACCAGGCCTTCGAGGAGCCCATCGAACGGGACGGCTTGGGTTCGTTGATGGCCGACCTGGAAATGCCCCTGGTGCCGGTGCTGGTGACCATGCAGCGGCACGGCATCAAGCTGGACTCCGCCGTGCTTCGAGAGATGTCGGAGGACCTGAGACAGCAGATGTTCCAGGTAGAGGAGAGTCTCTACCAGTCCATCGGCCACACGGTAAACATCAACTCGCCCCTACAGTTGAGCGACCTTCTATTCAAAGAGATCGGCCTGCCCAAGACCAAGCGCACCAAGACCGGCTATTCCACCGACGCCAACTCGCTGGAAGGGCTCAAGGGCCTGCACCCGGTGGTAGACCAGATTCTGGAGTACCGCCAGGTGTCCAAGCTAAAGTCGACCTACGTGGACGCCCTGCCGGACATGGTGAATCCGGCGACAGGAAGGGTGCACACCAGCTATAACCAGGCGGGGTCCGCCACGGGCCGCATGTCCAGCAGCGACCCCAATTTACAGAACATACCCATCCGCACCGAGTTGGGCCGTCAGGTGAGAAGGGCATTCGTGGCCGACGCCGCGCCGGATTGGCTGCTGTTCTCCGCCGACTATTCCCAGATAGAACTGCGGGTGCTGGCCCATATTTCCCAAGACCCGGGCCTGCTTGAAGCCTTCAAAAGGGGCGAGGATATCCATGCCTCTACGGCCTCGTTGATGTTCGATGTGCCGGTTAATGATGTTGACTCTGAGCAGCGCCGCATCGCCAAGGTGTTGAACTTCGGTGTGATTTATGGCCTCTCGCCCCATGGGATATCGCAACAAACGGGCTTCAGTAGGGAGGAAGGGGCCACTTTTATCGAGACCTATTTCGCCAAATACCCTGGCATCAACGAATACTTGGAGAAGGTGAAAGTCGAAGCTAGAGTGAGTCAATATGTCGAGACTTTGTTGGGTCGGCGCCGCTATCTGCCGGACATAAATAGCCCCAACTTCAACGTGCGCGGTGGGGCGGAGCGGATGGCCATCAACATGCCAATCCAAGGCACTGCGGCCGACATCATGAAATTGGCCATGATTCGGGTGCAGAATCGGCTGGATGATGAAGGACTGCGCACCAAGATGTTGTTGCAAGTGCACGACGAGCTGGTATTCGAAACTCCCAAGGAAGAGATGGACGCCCTCAGGGACTTGGTGTTCGACGAGATGCCCGCCGCAATGGACTTGGACGTAACCCTAAAAGTCGATGCCAAGTGGGGTCCCACCTGGGGCGACATGGAGTAGGTGGGGATTCATGGTTCGACGGAAAAGTGGCGAAGTACGTATAGGGGCACGGGGCAGAATGGTGATTCCAGCAAGCATCCGGCGAGAGATGGGCATTGTTCCTGGAGAAATCTTGATCGCCCGGACGAAGGACGGGCAGTTGGTGCTGGAAAAGCCGGACCAAGTTTTGGCTCGTCTGAAAACAACGTTTGCGAACGTACCTCCGGATGTCAGTTTGGCGGATGAATTGATTGCCGGACGGCGGGAAGAAGCTCAGCGGGGTTCCAAGGTGTGAGCCGGAAGGCTATTTCAGGAGACCGCGTCAAATCCGCCAACACACAAAATGATTCACCAAGCCAGGAACGGTTTGGCGGATAGGAACAAAAACTAGACATGGAATTATTACGCAGCTTTATTTTTGTGCCTGGCAACCGGGCCAATATGCTGGAGCGGGCCCGTACCTTCGACGCCGACGTTGTCATGGTGGACCTTGAGGACTCGGTCCCTGCCGGTGAGAAGACCACCGCCAGGGATCTGGCCAAGGAGTGGGTACCCACCCTGCGGCGTGAGGGTCAACGAGTCATGGTCCGGGTGAACTCCCTGGACACTGGTCTAACCCGCTCGGAGCTGGAAGCCATCGTCTCCCCAGACCTGTATGGCATCAGCCTGGGCAAGGTTGAATCAACTTGGAACATTCGGGACGTGGACCGGCTCCTAAGTTCGATTGAGTCCCAGGCCGGAGTGGAGCGCGGCTCCATCAAAATCGTCCCTTGGATCGAGAGCGCCAGCGCAATGGTGGACGCCAGAGACATCGGGGCCGCCTCGTCCAGGGTTATTGGATTGGCTTTTGGGGCTGAGGATTTTACCAACGACATGGGCATCGAACGCTCCGACACCGGCGAAGAAGTCCAGGTGCCCCGGTCATTGGTCCCAGTGGCGGCCAGGGCAGCCGGCGTTGCGTCCCTTGACTCGCCATTCGTCCTCTTCCAAGATCCAGACGCCCTGAGGGCCGACGCCAAACGGGCCCGCCAGATGGGGTTCACCGGCAAATTTGCCATCCATCCATCGCAACTAGACATAATCAATGAAACCTTCAGCCCGTCACCGGAAGAGGTTTCTTACGCCCGCAGGATAATGGATGCCTGGGAGCAAGCTGAAGCCGAAGGCCGTGGTTCCCTGGCCATGGACGGGAGAATGGTCGATGTCCCGGTTGTGAAACGGGCCCAAAACTTGCTGGCCTTCGCCGACGCCATTGAGGTCCGGAGGCGCTAGGCGCCGTTTTCCAATGACCGGACCGTTGCCCCCGGCCGACCGCATCATCCTTGAAGGTATGCGCTTTTACGGGTTCCACGGCGTTAACCCAGAGGAGCGGGTGCTGGGACAAGAATATCTGGTTGACCTCACTGTGGAGATGGACCTCAGCCGCGCCGGTATGACGGACCGCCTGGAAGACACCATCAGCTATGCCCACATCTACCGCTCGGTAAGGGAGGTGATGGAGGGCGAACCCCGCAATCTGCTGGAAAACGCCGCCCAAGCCGTCGCCGACCGGGTGCTCATGGATTTCCCGGTGGACTCGGTGAGTGTCCGGGTTAAGAAGCCCCACCCCCCAATCCGCGGGTCGATCATCGAGTTCGCTACGGTCGAGATATTCCGCCGCCGGGGAGACTGGCTAAAAGGATTGGCAGAATGACCGAAGGGAGGACCAAGTTGAGAGTTCACGACTACCACCAAGGCAACCGGCAATTACAGGACCAGTTCGGCACTCGTAAGCTAGCCGACCGCCTGACCGCCAGGGTAACTGAGACCATAAGTCCCGACGGCAGGCAGATCATCGAAAATTCGGGCATGTTTTTCCTGGCGACCTGCGACGCCCGCGGCCTGCCAACCTGTTCCTATAAAGGCGGAGAACCCGGCTTTGTGCGGGTCGTCGACGAACAGACCATCGCCTTCCCCAACTATGACGGCAACGGCAAATACCAGTCCATGGGCAATCTGCTGCAGAACCCCAACGCCGGTATCCTGTTTGTCGACTTTGAGGGCCAGCAGCGGCTCCGGCTTCAGGGCGTGGCGTCGATTGACGAGAATGACCCGCTATTGGCCGAGTACCATGAGGCCCAGTTCATCGTGCGCGTGCGAGTGACCGAGGCCTACACGAACTGCCCGCGCTACATCCACAAGTACAAGTTGATGGAGCCGTCGGAGTATGTGCCCCAGGTTGGACGCGAAACGCCCCAACCGGCGTGGAAGAGCAGTCCAGACCTCCAGGATTAGATGATTCGCCGGTTAACCTGCTGTTTGATATTTGGGGGATGACCAAAACAATCGGATGCGATTTAGATTGGAATTTCCGTTGTTCCGTTCAGACCATCCGGGTGCGGCCCTGGGGATCAACCATTTTCAACCGGAGGTCAAATCAGCTGGCGGATCGCTTCGATCGTGAATGGTTTGCTCAAAACCGGGCTGGCGGTCGAATCTAAGAATCTTTGGGTATCGGCTCTCGCCGTATCCCCGGTGATGAAAACCACCTTCTTCGCCAGATCCTGGGAGAATTCGGTGATCAGTTGGTATAGCTCCTGGCCATCGAGTCCGGGCATTCTCAGGTCCAAGAATATTCTGTCTAACTGGTTTCCCCGGATCAACGTCCAGGCGCTTGCACCGTCGGATGCCAAGGAGACGTCATGTCCGTCGGAGGACAACGTTCGGTGCAGGATATTTCTAAAGGCGGGCCCGTCGTCAACCACGAGAATGCGCCGGCAGATAACAGTAACGTCATCAGTATCGGCTAAGCGGATCTCCACAGGCACGTCGCCAGGCACAACCGGAAGATCGATGTGGAATGTGGCTCCCGTTCCCGGAGCGCTCTCTGCCAAATCTCCCCCTTATGTTCACGGACTATTCCGTAGCAGATGCTGAGTCCTAATCCTGTACCTTGCCCTTCTCCCTTTGTAGTAAAAAATCGATCGAAGATGCTGTGCAGATGTTCCGCTGGGATTCCCGGGCCATTGTCGGATATGCTGGTGCGTATCATGCCATCGGCCAGACGAGTGACTACGGTGATTTCCCCCGGTCCCCGACGGGCCTTCATGGCGCGTTCGGCGTTGGTCAATATATTCAGCACCGCCTGTACTAATTGATGTTCGTCCACCATGGTCGGCGGGACGCGGTTGGCATGATGAGTGGTTACCCGCCTGTTCCCAAAATCAAGGTCGTGCGCCTTCAACTCCAACGCCCGGTCCACAACAGATGCGACGTCCAGATACCGTTTTTCCGGCTCTGATTTCCTGGCGAAGGGCAGCAGGTTTTGGACAACTTTGGATGCCCGATGCGCTGTTTCTAGAATGATCTGAACATCGACTCACATTTTTCCGGGAAGGGAAATGAACCGGCCAAGATTTCTGTAATATCAGCCACGGTTTCTAATTGTTGAGAGGTGGTCAACGTAGCTACCTTCGGGGAGCCAAGAAATCCAAGCAGGCTCTGCGGTCAAATTGGAGCATCAAAAGGGGTGCTGGATCTGTCACCGATTGGGTGCCTCCAGCGAGATTACGAAACCCAGATATCAATCCCTAAACTGAGCCAGTTTAGCAAACACTCAGCCCATGATTCCCAGGTCTGAGGCTCAAATCTGGGGCGCTTCAACCGGATTACTACTCACCCGGCTTCCAATCCGGAAAATGTGGATTGACCAGGCTATTGCAACGGCAAATAAACAGCCCCGGAGAGCTTTTCCGGGGCTGTTTATTATCACGACGCGGCCGTCGTCAAGTAACAGGTTAATGTTGCAACGGGAAATCAGTCGGCGGCAGTGATCGTAATGTGTGACATATAGGAGTCAGCCCGGGCGCCGTGCCAATGGTTTTCGCCCTCCAGGATGTGGACTACGTCTCCTACGTTAATCTCCTGTTCATCGTTCTCGTTGGCTACCATCCCGATGCCGGATGTCACAACAAGTATCTGGTCGCTCTTGTGTACGTGCCAGCCCGTGGAAGCCCCGCGTTCAAAATTGACTACGCTGCTGTTGAAGTGCTTGCTGGCGCCCTCGGGCAGAATAGGCTGCCTGGTACGCTTTACATCACCACCGGTCCAGCCCGGGATTGGGGTGGCGGTGGCAATGGGAACCGTCTCAACCTCTGCGATGCGGATAACCTTCATAAAATTCCTCCTGTGCCGGGATGAATTCCAAAGAGGATAATACACTTCTATGTGCAAGGAGGATATACCCGATTCGTTTGTTAGAAGCGGCCTAACGCCGTAATATCAAAATTTACAATCAAAGGGGAATCGGGCAAAGGGGAATCGGGACCAAATGATGGCTGGATAGCAATTAAATGGGAACCCGACTGCGGCGGTGGCGGTTGTTCGAGCGTGGGGTTTGTGTTAATCTGAGAGCAGTTCAACGAAACAAAAACGCAATGTCGTGCCGCCTGGCGGTGAACCCAGCCGGCGGGATATGAGTCAAACCAAATGCGCTGTGAGATCTGTCTAAAGGCCGGGATGAGCGGCAACAACGTAAGCCACTCCAACCGCCACACCAAGACCCGGTTCAAGGCCAACGTCCACAAGCAGACGCTGGTCCGCGAGGGCAAGTCGGTCAAAGTCAAGATCTGTAGCCGTTGTCTGCGCTCCCTTCACAAGTCCAAGAAGGTCCAAAAAGTCTTCGCCGCGCTTTAACCAGCGAAAACGTCAGAAAAGCAAAATGGCCCCGGAAGCTCATCCGGGGCCTTTTTATGTGCCAAAAAGCTGAATGCTGACCGTTGGTGGCTTTCAGCCCAAGATACACCCCCGCATACTCTTCATGGCCTCTGGGATGCTTTGCTGGTCGTTGAAGATGGCCGAGCCGGCCACCAGGATAGTCGCTCCGGCCTTAATCGAATCCACGGCGGTCCAGTCGGCCTTGATGCCGCCGTCCACCTCGATCCGAGCGGAGTGCTTGGCCTGGTCGATGATGCCCCTCAGCCTGCCAATCTTGTCCAGACTCCTGGGGATGAATGACTGGCCCGATGCGCCGGGATTCACCGACATCACCATCACGATGTCCAGCAGGTGTAGCACCTCCTCAACAGCGCTCACCGAAGTGCCCGGATTGATGGCCACGCCGACTTGGTTCCCCTTGTCCTTGATACGGGAGACCGTCCGGTGCAAGTGCCCGCAGGCTTCGGCGTGGACCAGTATCTGGTCGGTTTCAACCTTGGCGAAGGTGGACAACAGATTCTCTGGCTCTTGGATCATCAGGTGGATGTTCAGGGGGACATCGGTATTGGCCCGGATGGCGTCCACCACCACCTCGCCGAAGGAGATGGCGGGCACAAACACGCCGTCCATAACGTCAACGTGTATCAGGTCGGCCCCGGCCTCCGTGACCGCCTGGACTTGGCGCCCCAGGTCGGCAAAGTCGGCCGACAACACCGACGGGGCGATGAGCACCCTGGCCTCAGAAACCATCTGCCGCAGCCTTCAATAACCTTTTCGCATCGTCCAACGCAGCAGCCACGCGGCCCGGCGCGGTGCCACCGGGGTTGTCGCGGGCCGCGGCGGACGACTGGGCGGTGATGTTGTACACGTCCAACTCGAATCGGTCCGAGAATTTCTTGTAATCTTCCACCGTTAGTTGAAACAGATGGATATTATGGTCGTCACAATGCCGGCAGATTTCCTGTACAATCCCGTGAGCTTCCCTGAACGGAATACCCCTGTGAACTAGGTAGTCGGCCAGATCGGTGGCCAGCATCTGACTTTCATCGGCCAAACCGGAAACCCGGTCACCGTTGAGTTTCATGCCGGGCAACATGGCCTGGAAGACCTCCAGAGTCGTCATCAGGGTGTCCGCTGCGTCGAAGAAGCCCTCCTTGTCCTCCTGCATGTCCCGGTTGTAGGTCAAGGGCAGGCCCTTCAGTATGGTGAGCATCCCCATCAGGTCGCCGTAAACCCGGCCGGTCTTTCCCCGGGCCAGTTCGGCGAAGTCGGGGTTCCGTTTCTGGGGCATGATGCTGCTGCCGGTGGTGAATTCGTCCGAAAGCCGGATGAACCCGAACTCGCCGCTGGACCAAAGCACTAGTTCCTCGGACATGCGGGAGAAGTGCATCATGCAAACCGAAGCCGCCGCCAGGAACTCCACCACGAAGTCCCGGTCTGAGACGGCATCCATGCTATTGAGACTGATATCGCTGAAACCCAACTCCTCCGCCAGAAACTCCCGGTCGGTGTTGTAGGCCACCCCGGCCAGGGCCCCGCTGCCCAAGGGCATCACGTCGGTTCGGTGGTAGCAGTCCAGGAACCGGCCGATGTCCCTTTGGAACATCTCGAAGTAGGCCAGCATATGATGGGCGAACAGGACCGGCTGGGCCCGTTGCAGGTGGGTGTAGCCGGGCATCACCACGCCCTGATAGCGGCTGGCGAGCTCCACCAGCGCCTGCTGCATGCCCCGGAGTTCCCGGACCAATTCGGCGATGGCATTTTTAGCGTAGAGCCGGAGGTCAAGGGCTACCTGGTCATTCCTGGACCGTGCTGTGTGCAGCCTTCCCGCCGCCTCGCCGATGAGCTGGTGCAGGCGGCTCTCAATGTTCATGTGCAGGTCTTCCAGGGCCGGGTCCCAAGGGAAGGAGTCGTTCTCAATCTCCTTCTTGATGTCCTTCAGCCCGTGAATTATCTGTTTGGCGTCGTCACGGGAGATAATGTCCTGTTTGGCCAGCATCTTGGCGTGGGCGATTGACCCGGCGATGTCCTGCAGGTATAGGCGCCGGTCATAGTCGATGGAAACGGTGTATCGGTTGAATTTAGTCATACTTAATAGACTATAAACCCACACGTGGCTTGTCTCAAGGAAAACCGCAAGCGCCCTATGCTAAAATTTCGGTCACAAATACAGGCCGGAATCTTCAGAACCACTTAGAGGTGCCGATATGACTAGCTTGAACCAGGAGAAATGCGAGGCCTGCCGCCGGGACTCTCCCAGCGTGACCGATGATGAGGTTGCCCAGTTGAAACCTGAATTGCCCGACTGGGAGATGATCAAAGAAGATGAAATACCCAAGTTGGACCGGGTCTTTAAGTTCAAGAATTTCCAGCAGGCCCTGGACTTCACCACCGAGTTGGGCAGCTTGGCCGAGGAGCAGGGACACCACCCCCGGCTGACCACAGAATGGGGACGGGTCCAGGTGACCTGGTGGACCCACAAGATTAGGAACCTTCACCGAAACGACTTTGTCATGGCGGCCAAGTCGGACCAGGTCTACCAAGCGACTCCCCAGGAGTAGTCATGCGAGTCACCTACCGGCTGGCTTCAAAGGAACTGGCGTCCGTAGCCGCCGAGGCCGCCTGGGCCGAGTCCATGGGCTATGACTCCGTGACCAGCAATGAGACCGCCCACGACTCGTTCCTGCCCCTGACCCTGGCCGCCACCTCCACCAGCCGCGCCACCTTGGAGACCAGAGTGGCCATTGCCTTCCCCCGTTCTCCCATGATCACTGCCTACCTGGCCAGGGACCTGCAAGACCTGTCCAAGGGCCGGTTCCGGCTGGGTCTGGGCACCCAAGTCAAGGGACATATCGAACGCCGATTCTCCACCAACTGGGAGGCGCCGGGGCCGCGTTTGAGGGAGTACGTCCAGTCCTTGAAAGCGATCTGGCACAGTTGGCAAACCGGCGAGAAGCTGGACTACCAGGGCAAGAGCTACCAGTTTTCGCTGATGACCCCGTTCTTTAACCCCGGCCCCAGCGAGTACCAGCAGCCCGAGGTCTTCACCGCTGCCGTGAACAGCTACAACTGCCAGGTGGCCGGCGAGGTCTCGGACGGCTTGATGCTCCATAGTCTCACCTCGCCCCAGTATGTGCGCGATGTTGTGCGTCCTGGGTTGGAGAAGGGCGCCGCGAAGGCCGGCAGAGACGGGAACTCGTTGAAGATCACCGGTGGCGGCTTCATCATCACAGGACCGGACCGTTCCAGCATCCGTGCCGTGCAAGCCGACGTGCGCCGCCACATCGCCTTCTACGCCTCCACCCGCACCTACTTCCCGGTACTGGAGGCGCATGGTTTCCAGGAGATTGGCCAGAAGCTCCATGAGATGTCTCTCAAGGGCGAATGGGCCGAGATGGGCGAGTTGGTCAGCGACGAGATGCTGGACGCCTTCTGCGTCTCCGGCGAATACGACGAGATCGCCGACAAGTTCGTCAGCCGCTACGGCGGGCTGCTGGACGAGGTGAGCTTCACCGTCTACAGCGAAAACCCGCCCGAAGAGGCCCAGATGCGGAAGATGGTCCGCCGGCTCCAAGAACTGGTTTAAGCCCGGCGATTGGGCGGAGTTGCATGGCGTCACGAAGCTGGGGACCGGAGCAAGATGATCTCGCTCCAGCGGGGCAACCATGCCGGGCTGATGCTGAAGTCAGGAAGGACATAGATGCACTACAGCGTCAGCCGTGGTCAAGGTCGCTAAGGCCGGGTCGAGCTAATTCCATGACCTGCGGATGGTTCCGAGAATTTGTTCCTGGCTGAAAGGCTTGATCACGAAACCCACGGCGCCCATCTTAATCGCCAGCATGAGCGAACGTTGCTGGTCTACGTCCATCGACATTGCCACTTTGGCACGGGGGTCGATTTCAAAAATTTCTTGCAAGGCTAGCAGACAATCCATGTCAGGCATGGTGATGTCCATGAAAACAATGTCCGGCTGGAATTCGCTATAAACGGAAATCGCTTCATCCCCGTCGGCCGCTTCGGCAACGTCAAATCCATTTTCGACTAGCATCTGCCTGCAATCCAACCTCATGGATGCATCGTCATGCACCACCATTACTTTTTGAATTCCCATGGTTAACTCCCCCTCCTGAAATTGGTTTTGCCGTCATAGCAAAACTCTGTTGCTCGAATGTTTCGCTTTTCCCCAGGCGACAAAGGTCTTGAAAGCTCCTATCTGTTGATCTCCGCGACGATACCGGCGACTCCCACTCCGGCTTCAGGCCGCTGGTTGGCTATTAATTTCAAAGCTAGGTCCGATGACGTTGCCGTTGTGCAGAGAAAGATTTGAGCTTTGGGAGCAACAAGAGTCCTGCGCGTATTGACCAACTGATACTAAGAAACACAATCACGATCGCCAGGACGGCTATGAATACGGGTAGGATCAGCAACCGTTTCGATAGCGGTTTTAGAGCATGACTTGCTGCGTCTGGGTTTCCAGCGTCAGTGTATGAACCGGTAGCTCGCGGCTCATATGGTTTTCGCCGTCGATCTTTAGCGTCCACCGCCCTATTCCTGTCGAGCCAGGCAAACGGCCGGAAGCTTGCTAGATGCATTCGATAACTTACTTTCAATTTATGTACGCCTAACATAAGTTAATTACATAAATTTACGTATAACATAATTAAACATCTTTTATTTCGACATAATCCGTCATAATTGTGGTGGCATTGTAGGCGAATATAACGATTTGTCAACCCCCGGCAGGCCATTTTTATACGAGTTTTGGAGAATCGCCAAACGTCTGAGACTAAAGGGATATTCCTCAGCGCCTCCAACAGGTCCTGCCGGACCGTCAGCAGTGCCTCAGAGTCCGGCTTGATGTGGTGCTCGTTGAGCGATTCGTTGGGATAGTCCACGGTCCTCTGAAAGCCGTCGCCCTTCCGTTTCCTTGTGCTTGGGGTAGATTGAAGAACTCCCATGGTGGCAACCGCTATCGGCGCGAAACTACAGGCGCATGGGGAGACGATTGGTCTCGGCCAGAGACATTAGCGTGTTGAAAATTACCGGCAACTCCCCCACTATTGCCAGGATGGAACGACTCCAAGAAATCGGGTTGAACCGATTGGTGACGGGGCGTGCGAATGGCGGACATCCAGACGGCTTCTGGTCCCTTCAAGCGGGGCAACGAGACCGCGCTGACCTATGACCTGAAGATGGCGGCGTGGGAGTGGTTGTATCACGAGGCCGGCTGCCGGGTTATCGGACTGGAGGTCAAGCTGGAAGGGCCGGGCGGGCGCATAGTCGACTTGGCCGCGGTGGGGCCCCAGAACACCTTCTACATCGTCGAGGTGAAGTCCAGCAGGCCGGACTTCTTGCGGGATGACCACACCGCCGGCGACTTTTCCGAGCTACGGGGCAGGGAACTCGCCGTCGAGGGACGCACCGACTTGGCCAAGGAGACGCTGCGTCAGGCGGTTGAATTCGCCAAGGAGAAATACCCCGATGCCTGGCGGGAGGTCCCAGCGTTCAAGCAAGCCTTGGCCGACTACCGCCGAGTGGCTGGCAAAGAAGAGGCGTACCGCAACCGCGTAACCTCATTCAGCACCAAGTTCCACGATCCCAAGTTCATGGGGATCGCCGACTTCCACTACTTGATTGCCCCCAAAGGCGTGGTAACCCGCAGCAGCGTGCCGCCCCAATGGGGCCTGCTCGACCAAACCCCAGCCGTCATTCTCCCCGCGGCCCCTAAAGAGGTCCGGAAAAACACGGGAATCGTCTCCAACTTCCTGCGCGCCATCGCCCGGAGCAACACCACATCGATGATGCGCAGCCAGGGATTGGGTTTCACCAGAGGAGAAACCTTTGTGGAGTAGGACATCGACCCGGGGATCTTGCTCTGGCGGTAGAGCAAATCTCGGGCCTCTGGCCTAGGCGGACTATTGGCCTTCCGCCGGCCCGCCAATGACACCATAGCTTGTAGGAATCAGCGCCTTTGTGAGTCCTTACGAGAGGAGAGCGAGCAAGTACTGGGCGAACGCCGCATCTTTCATCCCCCTCAAAGCATTAAAATATTCGCTTGGGTGATCGACAGGATCATTACGGATCTATCTCAGTGGACCTGTATACATGCACGGGAGTAATGAATTGCGTGTTCGTAAGGCATTTTGGTTTCTTGGATTATTTGCTCTGGTCGCATTGGCAATAGCGGCCTGCGGCGGGTCTGACCTTACGGCCACCCCATTGCCAACTGCGGCGGTCAGTCCAACGGCCGGCCTAGCGATTGGTCCAACCTCGGCGGCTGTCTCTCAACAGGAATCGTCAGAATTGAGTGCGGAAGATGAGGAATTCCTGGCTGCGGTCACGGACGCCCAATTGTTGTCGGTAGAGATATTCATGGGTTTCGGGCAAATCATTTCCCAGACGTATCCGTTGCGCGAGACCTTATTGGCTGCGCTATTGGAAGCTGGTGTAGGCACACCGTTCATCGGAAATGTGGCTGCTCTCGAAGCGCTCGATCCACCGGAGCGCTTCCGGGAAGACTACCGGATCTGGTTGGAAGCCGCTAGAGAATTGCTCCGGATCGATACCGAAGCAGCCGAAGCAGTGCGAGATGGAGATCTGGTCAGGTTTGCACACCTCAACGGTGATCTCGCCGAAACGAGCGTCAGAGGTCGACTTGCATTGTCACCTGTCTTTTGTCAGAGCACCGCAACCGATCCAGGCGCGGCGGCAAATTGTTCGCAGGAAGGATCGGTCTTAACCGGAGAATACGAAATCGGTATCGATAATCCCTTGAGGACGTATCTGCCGAATTTCGCTGCGGCGCAGAGTACCCTGGCGTTCCGATTGTCCCTGACGCCTGAGGAAATGGGGCAGGTCTTGTCATCGATGGCTGACGGTTCCCGAGACTCATTCCAAGCGGTCGAATCCGCGTTGAGAACCATGACACCTCCAGATGAACTGACCGCTGACCACGAGCGCTTGCAAGCATATTTCGGTGAAGCGCTGGCTATTGTTGAGGAGGTGACGAGCCTTCGCGAGGATGGAGAACTAAATGAAGCACGTTTGGAATTGCAAAAATTAGAGCAACCATACTGCGAAGCTCGTGGGAGTTTCGAGTCGAGCGACTTCAAGGCGGCGGTTGCTATTTTCTTTACTGGAGATCCGGGATCCTGCGGTGGCGCTGCTTTTTAGGACCAAAAAAATTCTCCAACGGGGCAGGCGCTACAGGTTTCCTTATGGAGGCAACCCCGATGCCAACTTTGGGAGCGGGAAAGTCCGAAGGGAAGTTGTGCTGGTTCGCGATGGCGCCGAAAGCGTCGTGGATGATCTGCCCACATTGTTCAGAGTCGGCGGGTGTTCAAGGGCGTAGAGTTATCGCCATTGGGTTGCCTCCCACATAACAAGATGAACTCTGGGAATGCCAACCGGTCCGAAAGGAAACCTTTGATTTCTGGAGAGAATAGGCCGGGTTTTGGTGCAGGGCCATGTCACGGGCATGTAGATTTCTTAATCACACTCATAACATTCCGTCATGTTTTAGGTGACGCCCGGTGGCGACAAGGTCGGGTAATTCAACGCTTAGGTGTGAAGCAACTGCCAGTCCAATGAGCCCAGGTTGAAGGTGATACGCCGGAAGGCCTCAACGTACTCCAGGCCGGTGAGCTCTTTGTTGCGGCCGGAGTTGTTTTTGATTCGTTCCAGCCGGTCTTCCCGTGTTGATGACATCTGACTGGCGTGGGCGCCCAGGGAGTCGACCTTTACGCCCAAATACGGTTCGATGTCCACGAAAACGTCGGGGTCCTCGCTCCCCCACATTAAGGCCTGGTCCACCCGGTGGGGTTCCAGTCCTTCCTCGGTGAGCTGTTCTGGGAAGTGCTGGTAACTCCAGGCGTAGGTGAATGCGGCGTCCAAGGCGACTTGTCCGCTCTTTCGATGATCTCTGTGGGTGTGGCTGACGCTGCGATAGGGGTCGATGCAAAGGATCACGTCTGGCTTAAAACGGCGTATTTCCCGGGTCACCTGGCTGCGGAACAGCTCAGTGTCCTCCAGTCCGCCGTCTGGGTGGGCCAGAAATACCAAGTCCTTGACCCCGACCAGGTCAGAGGCGTGGTGTTGTTCCACCTCTCTGGTGGCCGCCAGCCTCTGCTGGGTCATCTCCCGGTCTCTTGTTCCTTTGTTGCCGTTGGTGCACATCACCACCGACGCCACGGTCCCCGATTCCTTGATCCATTTGGCTAGGGCGCCGCCGCACCCGCCTTCGCAGTCATCGGGATGAGGCGTCACCGCCATGACCCTCTTGGGCGCTGTTTTTAGTATCTCCATCCAGGTTTCGGCAGTCTCCTCTCAGGGCGTTTCTGGCAAATCCGGGCCATAGGCCGAGTGCGGCCCGACAGCCATTATACGGATTTCGCCGTCAAGTTGTGGGAAAATCAGGCAGACTGTCTGGGGGTATTCAAGGGGTAATTCAAAAGGAAACGCGGCCGCGCCGCCGCGGCCGTGCCGCCCACGTTAGTTGCTGCTGAGGGTCTTTGAGAGGCCGAGGGGAGTGGCGGCGTAGCGGCCGGAGCGCCCGGGGATGCGCTCTAGCCAGCCGAACTTGGAGCGGGCGGCGTTGCGCAGCGTCTGTGTAAAGTCGCCAGGCCGGCGCCATCCAGCCATGTCGAAGAGCCAGCCCAGGTCATCGGAGTTCACACCGTCGGCCCCAAAATGGCGGCTGGCGCCCTCGGCGGCCACCACCACGCGGCGCATGTCGCCCAGGGGGTTGGATTCCTGGCAGAAGGCCACAAAGCCCTTCCGGCCTTCTTCGGAGACAAATTCTGAAGGCATCGCCGCCGGCGCCTGCCCTTCGCCTTCGCCACTGTCGTCTTGAGTGGATGGCTCTTGGCGGGCCGAACGGGCCGCTGCTGGCGCGGGTTCTATCGCGGGAGACTCTATCGCTGGGGAAGAATCTTGCTCCCGATCTGGCGCGGCCGTCCCGGCCGTCTGTTCCGCGGCGGGAGATTCTATTACCGGGGCAGTACCGGGCTCCGGCTCCGGCGTCGCGGCCACAGCAGACAATGTAGCCCCCGCTCTGTCGGTACTTTTTTCCTCGGATTCATCGCCCAGCTGGTCTTCACTGCTGGCGGGCGACTGCATCAGGTCACGTGGCAGTTCACGGAGCGCCATAGCCACAATCTCGCGCAGCACCTCAGCCTCGTCGGACTCAAAGGTGATCTGGGTATTATTGGGTAATGATATGGAAACTTTGACCATGTTTACACGGAAGCCGCGAGCAGGAGGGGATACCCATAGCCGTGCCCAAGACAGGTTGACTACGATATGTTAACCCACGGTTTCCTTGATATCAACCGGGATATCAACCGGGATATCAACCGGGTAACGGGTATAAGTGTAGACCCTATGTTGAGCCGTGATGGGATTCAGGAGTCGGCCAGGTGCGCCGGCGCGCGAGGTCAGATGGTCTGTTTTAGTCTGATGGCCAGCGAGCGGGTCATGCCAGGGACCGACGCCAGGTCGTCGACCGCTGCTTCCCGGATACCCTTTAGGGTCCCAAAGCGGCGCATAAGCATCCGCTTGCGCTTGGGCCCGATGCCGGTGACGTTGTCGATGGGGGACCGCAGACTGTTCTTGCTGCGCAGGTTCCGGTGGTATGTGATGGCGAAACGGTGGGCCTCATCGCGGATGCGCTGCACCAGGTAGAGGGCTTGAGAGTCCCGGGGAAGCACGATCGGCTCCGGTGTATGGGGGACGAACAGTTCCTCGTTCTCCTTGGCCAAGGATGCCAGAGGGACGTCGTCCAGCCCCAACTCAAGGAACACTTCCAAGGCTGCGGACAACTGCCCTTTGCCTCCGTCGATCAGCACTAGATCTGGAATCACACCAAAGCTGTCGACCCCGGCCGCTTGGCCTTCGCCCCGCTGCTCGGCGGCCCGGGCGGAGGCTAGGCGCTTGAACCGGCGGCGCAGCACCTCACGGATGCTCTCGAAATCGTCAACCCCGTCCACGGTCTTGACCTTGAAGCGGCGGTAGTGGGCCGGTTTGGGTTTGCCGTCTTCGAACACTACCATGCTACCCACGGTGTTGCTGCCCTGAATGTGGGAGATGTCGTAGCACTCCATCCGGCGCAGTGGCAGCGGCAGGCTAAGCTCCTCTTCGAGATCGGACGTGGCCTGCTGTATGACATCCGTGTTGTCCATCCACTTGACGCGGTGCTGCGCCAGGCCCTGGCGGGCGTTGTCAGCCACGGTCTGGACCAACTGCTTGTGGATGCCACGCTGTGGACACATCAGCCGCACGGCGCCGCCCCGCACTTGGCGTAGCCACTGGGTGATGGTCTCCTCGTCTTCGAGCTTGTGCTGCACCACCACCCTGGGGGGCACCACTAAGGCGGTTTGGTAGAACTGTTTGACGAACTGTCCCAGCACCAGCGCTTCGGTCTCGTCTTGAGTCCCCTCCATGAAGAAGTGTTCCCGCCCGACGAGCTTCCCTTTGCGGATGAAGAACACCTCGACCCAGGTCTCGTTGGCGCCTTGGGCCACGGCGATCACGTCCATGTCGCTGACCGGGTTGGAATCGACCTTGATCCGCTGTTCTTCGGCGACTTTCTCGACGGCCTTCATCCTGTCGCGCAAGACCGCGGCCCGCTCGAACTCCAGGCGCTCCGATGCCAGTTCCATGTTGGTTTTGAGGTCATCGGTTACCGCTGAGGTGTCGCCTTCCATGAACATGACCACCTGGCCGATAACCTTGGCATAGTCTTCCTTGCTGGCGTAGCCGGTGCAGGGGGCCACGCAGCGGTTAATGTAGTACTCCAAGCATGGCCGTGGGTCATTGCCGGTGATGTTCTTGGTGCAAGAGCGGTAGGGGAATAGCCGCTTTACCAGGTCCATGGTCTTGCGCACGGTGCCCGCCGTGGCAAATGGGCCGAAATAGCGGGCGCCGTCTTTGGCGACTCGGCGGGTGATGTACACCCTGGGGAATTCTTCGGTCAGGTCAATCTTCAGATAGGGGTACGTCTTGTCGTCTTTCAGCCGGGCGTTGTAGCGGGGTTTGTACCGCTTGATAAGCGTGTTCTCAAGTATCAACGCCTCGGCCGCCGAGTCAGTGACGATGTACTCGAAGTCGTGGAGGTGTCCCAGCATGCGCCGAATCTTGTTCGGCAGATTATTCGGTGACCCGAAGTAAGACCGGAGGCGGTTACGGAGAACGCTGGCCTTTCCGACGTACAATACGGTACCCCGAGGGTCCTTCATCAAATAGACGCCGGGCCTTTCCGGGGTCGCCTGTAAGCGCTGTTCGACCAGCGGTAGTGGCATGTTATCTAGAGTAGTATACTCAGGACTATGAGGGCGGCTAGGATTACGCCTGTAAGTAAGAGGATTCGTCGCAATTCTGCGCCAACGTAGAGAGAGGCGGCCGGGCGCTCTCCCCGAAGCCGGCCCTGGCCTTGCCCCGCAAATTCACCGCGGGGGGTGCGGGCTACTGGGGAAGGCCTTGGCGCACGGGGCGTTGCCGGAACATCGGCTACCCGGACTCCGTTGGCTTGTTGCGCTTCCGCGGCGTCTAACTCGGCATCTTCGACGCCAACCGACACTGCAACGGGTTCTTGGGCCTCGGGATCGGCGACTACCTGGGCGTTAGCCGGAATGCCGCTGGGCCCCTTTGCGCCCTTTTTGCGTCTTCGGTTTAGTCCTGCTTGCCGGGATGCGGTCCGGCGACCTTTACCCGCCATTTGAGGATACCTCCTAAGGAGGGCAATTATTATCTTATTAGGACTGGCCAGGGCCTGCAAACCAGGCTCGGCACAGTAATTTAACTATATCAGCAATCGGTAATAAAGGGCAGTCCGCAGACGTGGATTTACCGGGTTTTGTGCCGCTGCCACCGTGCTGCGCTGCCCTCTATGTTACCGTGTGAAACCGGCGAAAGAACGTTGGATGTTCTCAATCAGGCCCTGGGATGGCTCTTCGCGTATTCATTCTGCACGTAACCGCTGGTCAGGTGGGTGTACACCTGAGTTGTGGAGATGCTTGAGTGACCCAGCAGTTCCTGGACGTGCCGGAGGGAGGCGCCGCGTTGCAATAAATGGGTGGCAAAGCTGTGTCGCAGTGTGTGGGGCGTGACGTTGCCGTCAATGCCGGCCTTTTGAGCGTAGGTTTTCAGGATGGTCCAGACCCACTGGCGGGTCAACCGTTCTCCACGATGATTAACAAACAACGCCTGCTCTGTGCGGCGGTGTCCGAGTAGTGCGATGCGCGGTTCTCTCAAGTAACGCCTGAGTTCTTCCAGCGCTTTGGCATGCAGATACACGATACGCTCTTTGGCGCCCTTGCCCATGCAACGAATGTAAGCTTCGGACAGGTCGACGTCCTGTAGGTTCACCGACACCAGCTCGCCGACACGGAGACCGGTGGCGTACAGCAATTCCATGATGACCGCGTCGCGCTGTCCCTCGTTGGTTCCCGACTTGTAGGCCGTTTCCAGCAGCGTGCTCACGTCATCCTCCGAAAGGAACTTGGGCAACACGCGGCCAACCCGGGGAGAACCCAATGACTCGGTGGGGTCTTCGGTGATGATGCTGTTTTCTGACAGGAAGCCGAAGAATGATTTGATGGAGGCGACTTTTCGAGCAGTGGTGGTATCTCGGTAGCCTTTGCGGACCCTCAAATCCTGGAGGTAGCGATTGAGGACGTCAATGTCCACAGTAGCCCAAGTAAAGGTCGCCGGGGTTGACTCTGGAGTGAAGCCATTTCCGTTGGAACGTTCAGCGGGCTGGTCTTGGGGCTGGTCTTGGGGCTGGTCTTGGGGCTGGTCTTGAAGGAACTTCCAGAACTGGCCGAGGTCGTTGCGGTAGGCGTCGGAGGTGTTTCGGGAAAAGCCTTTTTCGACAATGAGGTGCTGGAGAAAAGAAGAAATAGTACGATCCATAATCCAAAATCCTTTCGCCATCGGCGTGACAGATGATGAGAAGGCATCAAGAGACACCAACCCATTAATATCTTGTCACCCTAGCACAGCTGTCACAAAGGTGATTAACCGAACATAAGCGGAGATATGCTATTTTTTTGTATAATTTGAGAAGATATCGTGCAACGAACCGTGTTGCCATGTAATTAAAGTGTAATCGAGAACTGATTTGCGCGCCAGGCCTAGTCCCTGGCCAGCACCACCGTTCCGGTAGAGGATAGGGAGCCGCCGGTACCGTTAACTATAGCTAATTTCGCGTTTTGGCTGGGGTCTCGCTTGCTTTTTATTTGCCGGTCTCCCGCCTCGCCTCTCAGTTGCCGGACCGCCTCCACCAATAGGAAGCTGCCGTACATGCCGGGGTGGGTGTATGACAGGCCGCCGCCGCTGGTGTTCAAGGAAAAGTCCCCGCCAGGTGCGGTCCGCTGATTGGCGACAAAATCTGGGGACTCTCCAGGCCCGCAGAACCCCATGCTCTCCAGCGTCGCCATCACCGTGTAGGTGAATGAGTCATAAATCATCGTCAGGTCCAAGTCATCGTGGGTAATGCCGGCCCGCTGCATGGAAACCGGACCAGACTTTCGGGCCCAGGTCGAAGTGTAGTCGGGCATTTGACTCACAATGTTATGGTCGTGTCCTTCGCCGGCGCCCAGCACCCAGATTGGGTCCTTCTTGAGACTCCTGGCGCGTTCGGCGGTTGTCACGATTATGGCCGCCCCAGAGTCGGTGACCAGACAGCAATCGAAAAGGTGAAAGGGCCAGGACACCCACCGGGAATCATGATACTCGTCGAAGCTCATGGTGGTGTCTTGCATCATGGCCTTGGGGTTAAGGTTGGCCCATTTGCGCGTGGCGACAGCAATTTCGGCCATGCCCTGGCGGGTGCGGTCCTCCCCGTATTGATGCATGTACCGCGAGCAGGCAAGAGAGTAGTTTATGGGCGCGCCGATGATCCCATAGGGGGCTTCATACTGGGAGAATGGCAGGTTGCCGTCGGCGGGAAACCGGGACCTGGCCGACCGCCCTGCCTGGCCGTGGGTGATCAGCGCGACCTCGCAGAAACCCGCTCTGATGGCCGCGATGGCGTGAGCCACGTGTATCACAAAAGACGACCCGCCGACGGTAGTGCTGTCTGTGAACGTCGGCTGGATTCCCAAATACTCCGCTGTTACCAGCGTGGAGCCGCCAGCGGTCAATACGCCATCGACGTCGCTCTTGGCGAGACCGGCGTCTTCCAGCGCGTTATGGGCCGCTTCCGCATGGTGTTGCAGGGAAGACTTGTTCGGGACGTTGCCCATGACATCCGATTCGGCCACTCCGACGATGGCAATATCGCGCTGTCCCGTTGTCATTCAATAAAGTCCTTGCCTACTGAGTGTGGACGGCCAGACATGTTACAGCCTGCCTGATAATACAACACTCGGCGTGACATAACAACACCGGGCACTTGGTGCGTCGACTTCAGCGGCAACGATAGAATTTATCATGATAAAATTATGACGGGTCGCCTAATTGGTATATCTCGGCAGATATTTTGCCGTTTAGAGGTACAGATGCCCAGTAATTTCTGGATGATGATAAATAACGAAGAGAATTTCCGCATCACCCAAAGGCGGGGGTTCACCATTCTAGGTCTTAAGGCACAACACCGGCGCAAGATGCAGCGGATCACCGAAGGAGACCGGGTGCTGCTATACATCTCCCATATGCGCAAATTCGCGGCCACCGCAACTGCGATGTCTTCGTTCTATGAGGCTGAAGAGCAGATCTGGGTTAACGAGGGGAGCTCGGGTTTTCCCTACCATATAAAATTGAAACCCGGTGTGATCTTGGAGGACCATCAGTTGATCGACGCCAACCTGCTGGCGCCGCGGTTGGAATACGTGAAGCGGTGGAATCCCGAGGACTGGTACATGGCCTTTCAAGGCAATCTTCATCTGCTGCCAAAAAACGACTTCGTATTGATCGAAGAAGAGATGAAGAAGCTGCACTTTGGCAAGGGGTACGTTCCAACGGATTTCACGGCTGCACTGACCAACCAGCGCCGCCGTTCGGGAGGCCGGAAGAGCAAACGGCCCCAAGCCCAGACTCAACAGGGCCAACCGACCCAATCCAACTAAGACCCAATCCACCTAAGATAGGATGCTCGATCCGCTGGCAAGCCGTTGGCGGGCTTCCAGGAGCGCCGCATTGGTTTCTTCCTGGACGTAGGGGTCCGATTCGGACACACATGATCGTTCCAAGGCATTGACCGCTTCTGATGTGGCGATCTGACCCAAGGCCCAGGCGGCGTGGCCGCGCACCAACGGTTCGGCGGATTCCAGGGCGGATGCCAACGCCGCCACTGCTGTCTGGTCCCGCTGGTTTCCCAACGCCACGCAAGCGTTCTTCTGCAACCCAACGCGTTTGGTCCGCATGATTGAAGTGCCCTGAAAGCGGTTCCGGAACTCCGCTTCGTTCATGCCTAGTATCTCAGCCAGGTCGAGTTTTCCCGACGGACCAACGGCGCCGGCCGGAGGAATGGGCTGAATGGGAAGTTTCGCTTTCAGGTTTACTGGGCAGACGTCCTGGCAGATGTCGCATCCGAAGATCCAATCGCCAATGAGCGGCCTCATCTCGAGAGGAATAACTCCCCGGTTCTCGATGGTCTGGTAGGAGATACAACGGGCGTTCTCCACAATGAAGGGGGCGACGATGGCTCCGGTAGGGCAGTCAACGATACATCGGACACACGCCCCGCAGGTCTTTTTCAAAGGCTGGTCGGGTTCCAATTCTAGGTCGGTTACCACCTGCCCCAGCAGGACCCACGAACCATGGGACTGGGTGAGGATGTTGGTGCTCTTGCCGAACCAACCCAGCCCTGACCGCGCCGCCGCCGCCCGGTCCAGCATTGGACCATCGTCCACATACCAACGGGCCGCCACGTTGGTTTCCAGGCGCTCTTCCAGGCCGCGGACGAAGGACCTCATCCGCCGCTTCATGACACGGTGATAGTCTTTGACCCGGGCGTAGCGCGCCACTTTGCCCTTGCCCGATTGAGATTCCGTGCCTGCCGGATCCGTGCCCGACGGACCAAGGTAGCTTAGCCCCAGACAAATGATCGAACGAGCCCCTGGGAGCAGCGCTTGTGGGTCTGTCCCGCGCCGCACTCGGGACTCGGTGAACCAGGGTAGGCCGTCCATCTGCCCGGCTTCGATCCGGTCGAGCGCCGCCTCGCGGTCTTTGACGAACTCATCGGCCCCGGTGATCCGCACTAGGTCGAACCCGCTCTCGATGGCGCAACTGCTGATTTGGTCTTTGATGTTTTGCATGGCGTCCGGTGGAGGTTCAGGTGGCGGCGGCCCGCCTAGATATTCTCAGATTGGAAGCGTCCTTGGTAGCCGCGGCTGGCGGCGGTCTCCATGCGGAAGAAGACCAACTGCATCAACCGGGCGTCGCGCTGCACTAGGTACCCGCCAGAGTGGTAGACCACCAGCAGGGCCTGGGAGCGTCCGTGGTACCCTGCGTCCCAAACCGCCGTGTGAACCGCCGCGCCACTACGAAGAAGACTGGAGCGGGGACGTCCCAGGGCCATGATGTCCGATGGCAGGTTGACCACCTCGTTAAAGGTAACCAGAAATGGCCCAGGCGCCAACTCCACCCAGCCATCAGGCCCAAACTCAAGTCGCTGCGTCTCCGACAACTTCCGGCTGGCGTTTACGGCGCCGATGGCTCCCGAAGTGGTCAGCTGGGCCACGTCCCTCAGCGTCATGTCGAATCCGTTGGGCTGGAGTTGGGTCTCGAGAGATAGATAGTGTTCCAACAGGGGTGGCAATCCCTCGATTAAATGGCCGATGGAATCGCGGTCCAAGGGTGTACCCGGCATTTGTTGATCCAAAAATTAGGCCCGGCCAGCCACTTCGGTTCAATCAGTAGCAGGTCCGGGCCGGTATTCGCCTGGTCTATATGATTCTTAAAGCCTAATCGTGCATGAAATCCTGGATGTCCGCAGGCAGGGGGACGAACTCGGGAATCTCGGTGATGATCGCCTCGGTAGTTATCATCATTCCGGCGATGCTGCCGGCATTCTCCAAGGCCGACCGGGTCACCTTAACCGGGTCAATGATCCCTGCTTCAATCAGGTGGCAATACTCACCACGGTCGGCGTCGAAGCCCCAGTCGCCCTCTCCGTTGCGCACACCCTCTAAAACCACGGTACCCTCGTGGCCGGCGTTATCGGAGATGAGCATCAGAGGTGCGCTAAGGGAATTGCGGACCATCCGCACACCCAATGCCTGTTCGGATTCAAGGGTCTTTTCCAAGTCAATCAATACCTGTCCCGCCCGCACCAAGGCGACTCCACCGCCGGGCACGATACCCTCTTCGATGGCAGCTCTCGTGGCTGAAAGGGCGTCTTCAGCCCGGGACTTGCGCTCATTTATCTCAGGTTCGGTGGCGCCGCCGATCTTGAGCACCGCCACACCGCCAACCAAGGCGGCCATGCGCTCTTGGAGTTTTTCGCGGTCATAATCAGAACTTGTCTCTTCGATCTGGACCCGCAATTGTTCCAGCCGCTCCTTGATGGCCTGATCGTCGCCATGGCCCTCAATGATAGTGGACTCGTCTTTGGTTGCCACCAACCGGCGCGCCGTTCCAAGGAGTGGAAGCTCGGCTTCTTCAACTTTTAGGCCCCGGTCGGCGCTGATCACGGTGCCTCCGGTTACGATGGCGATGTCTTCCAACAACGCCTTGCGGCGCTCTCCGAAGCCGGGGGCCTTAATGGCCACGCAATCAATGGTGCCCCGCAGCTTGTTGACGACCAGCGTGGACAGGGCTTCTCCATCCACATCCTCGGCGATGATCACCAAGGAACGTTTACCAGCTTGTAGCAACTGTTCCATGATTCCCACGACATCGTTGGGGGCGCTGACCTTCTGGTCGGTGATCAAGAACATGGGATCGTCGATGCCAGCTTCCATGCGTTGGGTGTCGCTGACGAAATGGGGTGAGAGATAACCGCGGTCAACGCGGACACCCTCGACAAACTCCAATTCATCGTCAAGGGACTTGGACTCCTCTATTGTCACCACGCCGTCCCGGCCCACTTTATCCAGGGCATCGGCCAGCAACCCCGCGATGGCCTCTTCATGGGCGGAGAGGGCGGCCACCCTGGCCACCTGCTCACGGCCCTCCACGGGAATCGCCATGGCCTTCAATTCGTTTACCACGGCGGATACGGCCTCATTTATCCCGTCCCGGATGCCTATGCCGTTGGCGCCTGAGGCCACGTTCATGAAACCATTACGGACGATGGATTGGGCCAGGACCACGGAGGTGGTGGTGCCGTCGCCAACGGCATCGTTGGTCTTGGCGGCGGCTTCCTTCACCAATTGGGCGCCCAGATTCTCGTAGGGCTCAGGGAGCTCCACTTCTTTGGCGATGGTCACGCCGTCGCTGCAGACCACGGGTAAGCCAAACATTCGGCTGAGCAGGACGTTGCGGCCACTGGGGCCCAGGGTCAGGCCCACGACCCGCTTAAGCTCATCCACGCCACGCATCAGGCTGGCGCGGGCATCCTCATCAAACGTCAGTTGCTTGTCCGCCATGTCCGTCTCCTTGTTATCCCAACTGCCGTCGTCACATGCTGACAGCGCCGGCGTTTTTCGACGTTAATCGTCTATGGAAAAATGACTCTTCCGATTGGAAATCATGCGTCAGACGGGCGCGATTGTCAACCGGGCGCGCCGACTGCTAATCCATTCCAGGCACGAATGCCCCACTTTCGGATTAACTCACCGGTTTGACACCCTCCAAACCGCCTACCTGGTTGGCCAAGTCGGCGATGGTCGAGCCGAGGACGGGGTGCACCAAGTTCGGGGCCAATTCGGCCAGGGGGACCAGAGCAAAGGCACGGAGATGCAGCCTGGCGTGGGGGATCTGCAAGTCTGGCTCGTCAACCACACTGTTTCCGTAGAGCAGGATGTCCACGTCTATGAGCCGAGGGCCAAATCTGGGACCGGCTTTTCTTCCCAACTCTTGCTCCAGGTCTTTTATGCGATGCAGCAACTGGCGTGGCGACAGGGTGGTTGAGGTCTCGGCCACCATGTTAAGAAAATCGGGCTGTCCGGTCAGGCCCCAGGGCGCAGTCTCGTAGATTCCTGAGGTCCGCAACACCATCAACTCCGCTCCGGCGACCAGCCGCTTGAACGCTTGGACCAGATTTTCTTGCCGGTCGCCCAGGTTGGTCCCAAGTCCCAGGTAGCAGGTTGTCTGGCTCAACTGGCCATCCAGCCATGGGGTCTCCATCCTCGAACCACGGCGTCGGTGACCCGGCAGACCCGCACCATCTCCCTGATGTCGTGGACCCTTACGATGTCCGCGCCGCCGGCGATGGCCAGAGCCACCGTGGCCGCCGTACCCTCAACTCTCTGGTCGGGAGGCAGGTCCAGCAGCAGCCCCAAGGTGGATTTCCGGGACGTGCCGACTAGCATTGGGCAGCCGATGGGCTTGAACTTCTCCAGTCCTGCCAGGACTGCCAGGTTGTGGTCCGGGGTTTTTCCGAAGCCGATGCCGGGGTCGATGATGATGTTGTCTCTGGGCACTCCAGCCTCGAGGGCCGTTGCGACGCTGGCCTGCAGACTGGCTATGACGTCGGACAGCAGGTCCCGGTACTCGTTGCCGTGCTGGTTGTGCATCAAGACCAAGCCAGCCCCGGTGTCGGCTGCCACCTGGGCCAATTCTGGTTCGGCTTTCAGGCCCCAGATGTCATTGATGATCACCGCGCCGGCGTCAACCGCTTGGCGGGCCACTTCCGCCTTGTAGGTGTCCACGCTGATGGGCAGGTCCACCAGGCTGGCCACGGCTTCAAGGGCAGGCATCAGCCTCTGCAGTTCCTCTTCCAGGGAGACCTTCTGGTGGCCGGGGCGGGTGGACTCGGCGCCGATGTCCAGGATGTCCGCGCCCTCGTCTTGAAATCGCAAAGCCTGGTCCACGGCCGCGGCAGCGTCGCACCCCAGACCATCCCCTGAAAACGAGTCGGGGGTCAGGTTAATGATGCCCATCACGTAGGTGCGACTTCCCCAAGCCAGCGTCCCGCCGTTGGCTACGGTCAGATTTTCAAGGAGGGTCTCGACTTGGGGCATGGCCTGGAGACTCCCAACTGGTGGAAAAGGTGGAATCAAGCGATTCAACGGTCAACCGACGGCTCGGGGCAGTCCCATTTTATCACTGCGGGCCGTGCTCAGCCTCCTTGCGCCTCAATCGAGGCGTCTGCTACGATGACCCCGGCTCAAGTGTGCCTAATTTGTGACGATTCCTCGCCAAAACGAACACGAGATTCGTCCTCTGATAGTGGGAATCATGCGGACCAATGAAATGCGCTCCGCGATCCGGCGGGAGGTGCAGTGACTGCGGAAAAACGACAGATCGACGAGAAGATTGACGCTCTGGACGCCATGCGCCAAGAGGCGCACAAGGGCGGTGGCCAGGACCGGATAGACCAGCAACACAGCAGGGGCAAGTTGACCGCCCGGGAACGGCTGGCCCTGCTAATGGATGACGGCAGCTTCGAAGAACTGGACCCCTTTGTCACCCACCGGGCCACCGACTTTGGCCTGGCCGACCGCAAAATTCTGGGCGACGCCGTGGTCACGGGCTACGGCCAGGTGGAAGGCCGCCAGGTTTTCGCCTTCGCTCAGGACTTCACAGTGATGGGCGGCTCGCTGTCTGAGGCCGTCAGCCAGAAAATCTGCAAAATGTTGGACTTGGCGGTTAAGGCGGGTTGCCCCGTGGTCGGGCTCAACGACTCCGGCGGGGCCCGCATCCAGGAAGGCGTAGCGAGCCTGGCCGCCTACGGCGACATCTTTCTGCGCAACACCATGTACTCGGGGGTCATACCCCAGATCTCGGTGATCGTCGGTCCTTCGGCCGGCGGCGCAGTTTACTCACCAGCCATCACAGACTTCGTATTCATGGTCAAGGGGACCGGCCAGATGTACATCACCGGACCCGATGTCATCAAGGCAGTGACCGGCGAAGAGGTGACCCATGAAGACCTGGGGGGAGCGGCGACTCATGCCACCCGAAGCGGCGTGGCCCAGTTCGTCTACGAGACCGAAGAAGAATGCATCAATGAGGTCCGGCGTCTCCTTAGCTTCCTGCCCAGCAACAACCTGGAGGACAGCCCACAGGAGGCCACCGGCGACCCGGTTACTCGAACGGAACCCGACCTGCGCTACCTGGTGCCCGACGACGCCAACCGTCCCTATGACATGTTGGAGGTCATTTATAAAATCATCGACGATCAAGAGTTCATGGAGGTCCACCAGAACTTCGCCCCAAACGTGGTGGTGGGGTTCGCTAGGATGAATGGGCGCGCGGTGGGCATGGTGGGCAACCAGCCGGAGTACCTGGCCGGCGTCCTGGATATCGACGCTTCGGCCAAGGCGGCCCGGTTCATCCGGTTCTGCGACTGCTTCAACATCCCCATCGTGACGCTGGTGGATGTGCCCGGATTCATGCCCGGTGTGGACCAGGAGTACGGTGGAATCATCCGCCACGGCGCCAAGTTGATCTTCGCCTATGCCGAAGCCACGGTGCCCAAGATCGCCGTCATCACCCGTAAAGCCTACGGCGGGGCTTATATCGTGATGAGCAGCAAGCACCTGCGCTCAGACATCAACCTGGCCTGGCCGTCGGCGGAGATCGCCGTCATGGGTGCTGAAGGCGCGGTGAACATAATTTACCGGAGCGAGATTTCTGGGGCCGAGGACCCGGACGCCAAACGCCAAGAACTCATCAAGGAATATCAAGAGCAATTCACGACCCCATACATCGCAGCCAGCCGGGGATTTCTTGACGATGTGATCGATCCGGCGGAGACCCGGGTGCAGATAATCAAGGCGCTGGAGATGCTCCGGAACAAGCGCGACAGCCTTCCGGCCAAGAAACACGGCAATATACCCCTGTAGAATGGACAGGTTCCTTCGATTATCGCCTATCGCCTTAGCGCTGAGATCACCCGCTTGTCCTGAGCCCCCGTCGGAGGGCTGCATCAGTCATATCACTGGTGGAAAATCGCTGCGCCGGTGGTTCGACAAGCTCACCATGAGCGGACCTATCACGATGGTCCACGTTAGGACCTATTACGATGGTCCACGTTAGGACCTATTACGATGGTCCCCGTAAATGGAAAGTCCCCATTAGCAGGGGCACTCCGGTCTCCAGACTTTTGTATTAGAATAGGCGGGCCGCTCGACAAGCTTAAATGCTTGCGGCCCCGGTTTATTCCGCAATCCAAGGAGTTATTCATGGAGTTCGGCGTTTTCTACCAGCTACCCTGTGCGGTAGACCAAACTCCCGCCGCCCGCATTCAGGACACCATCGCCCAATGCCAACTGGCCGACGAACTGGGTTTCGACGCCGTCTGGTTGGCCGAACTGCACTTCAACCCTCGCTTCTCTGTGATGTCGGCCCCGTTGATGATTGCGTCGGCCGTCGCCCAGACGACCAAGCGCATCCGCATCGGCAGCGCCGTCAACCTGCTGCCCCTGCACCATCCGGTCCGGTTGGCGGAGGAAGCGGCGACCCTGGACGTTTTGTCCAACGGGCGGGCCATATTCGGTGTGGGACGGGGTTCCATGCCTACCCACTTCGAGGGATACGGCATCGACCAAGAAGAGGGGCGGGACCGTTTTCTGGAGGGGCTGGAGTTTGTGTTGGGCTCGTGGGACCAAGAGGAATTCACCTACCTGGGTAAGTACTACCAGGCCGAAGGGGTCACAGTGACTCCCAGGCCGCTACAGCAACCCCATCCTCCGGTGTATGTGGCCGCCAATAGCGCTGACACCTTTGGCATCGTCGGCTCGCTGGGCCACAACATCCTGGTCGCGCCCACCATCGTGACCACGGAAGGAGCTTTGGCCGGGCTGGCCTCCTACCGGGCCGAATTGGCGGAGAACGGTCACGATGCGGCAAATCTGAAGGTCAACGTCAACGTGCCCGTACACGTGGACTTCGACGAGAATAAAGCTCGTGCTGGCTTTGAAAAGACGATCAACAATTACCTGGGAACGCTCCGGGACATCGGCGCAAACCGGGGTTCCAGCCGGGGATCTAGCCGGGCGTCTGCCCTGACCGCCGAAAGTGTCATGGAGGAGTTCGCCGCCGTCGGCACCCCAGACCAAGTTGCCGCCAGGCTGGAAAAAGTCATCGACAGGTACGGGCCGCAAGAAATCATGTGCTGGTTCAACATCGGCGGCATGCTACCCCACGCCGAGGTGGAAAGTTCTATGCGGTTATTCGCCAAAGAAGTCATGCCCCGCTTTCAATAGACCAGCCGTTTCCGGTAGCCGAGGTGAACGACCATGAGCTCATCTGAGTCATTATTCGAGCATGGCAGAAAGGTCCAGGCAGAGCGGGACGCCCCGCTGGCGGAGCGCATGCGGCCCCGGACTTTTGACGAGTTCGTGGGTCAGGAGCAGATCGTCGACCCCGGCCGGGTGCTGCTTAAATCCCTCGCCGCCGGGCGTCTGCCTTCCATCATCCTCTGGGGACCGCCCGGCACCGGCAAGACCACTCTGGCGCGGTTGGTGGCGACGTCCACCCAGGCCGACTTTCAACCGGTGAGCGCAGTCACATCGGGAGTGGCCGACTTGCGGCGCATCGTGTCCGAAGCCCGCGACCGCAAGGGCATGCACCAGCAGTCGACCATCCTATTCGTGGATGAGATTCACCGTTTCAACAAAGCCCAACAGGACGTTATCCTGCCCCATGTTGAGGACGGCACGGTCACCTTCATCGGCGCAACCACCGAGAACCCGTCTTTCGAGGTCATCGCCCCGCTGTTGTCCCGGTGCCGTGTATTCTCGCTTCAGAGTCTTACGCCGGACGAGATGGCGGCCATTGTAAACCGGGCCTTGGCTGACGAAACGAGGGGATTAGGTCCCTTGAATGCCACGTTGGCCGATGACGCCCTGGACCATCTGGTGAACATCGCCAACGGCGACGCCCGGATCGCCCTGAACGCTCTGGAGACGGCGGCCTACGCCTGCACGCCCGACGCCGGGGGGAAGCGTTTCATCGATTTGGAGACCATCGCCGACGCCCTCCAACGGCGTACGCCTATGTACGACAAGTCTGGAGAAAGCCATTACGACACCATATCGGCGTTCATCAAATCGGTTCGAGGATCGTCGCCTGACGGGGCCCTTTACTGGCTGGCACGGATGATTGAATCGGGGGAAGACCCTCTATTCATCGCCCGCCGCCTGGTGATCCTGGCCTCCGAGGACATTGGACTGGCCGAGCCCCAAGCATTGCCGGTGGCGATGGCGGCACAGCAGGCAGTCCATTTTTTGGGCATGCCCGAAGGGCGGATACCACTGGCTGAGGCGACGGTCTACCTGGCCGCGGCGCCCAAGAGCAACTCAGCCTATGCGGCGTTGAACGAGGCCATGCGGGACGTGCGGGAGCAGGCCAACGAGCCGGTGCCCCTCCACCTACGCAACGCCGTCACCGGGATGATGAAAGACATGGGATACGGCAAGGATTACAAGTATTCCCACGACTTCCAGGGCCATTTCGCGGAGCAGGAATATCTGCCGTCTTCCCTGAAGGGCCGGCGCTATTATCAGCCCAGCGAAGAAGGGGCGGAGCAGGAGATCGGCCGGCGGCTCAGGCGTTGGTGGCATGATAGAGCGAACGAAAAGAGCAGCCACGACCAAGAGGGCGAGAGTCGAACTGCAGGTGGCCAGGACGGATAGTCAGGTCGAGGTGAATACCTGGACTTCCCGCTCCACATGGTAGGCATCGGTGGCCTCTTCCGTATCGACGACCGCCTTGAGACGCCACGAGACAGTGGTGTGTCCACTCTTCACCGTCGGCAGCGTCCGTTCCGGAACCGGCAGACTGAAGGCCCAGACATAGGGCTCGTCCGAGGTCAACTGCACTTTGCTGTCAAGCGAGACCTTTTCCCGAACGGACTCGGCCTGGCGGTCACCCGCCGATTCCACACTGTGCAATTCGACGCGGATGTCCTTGGCTTTGTCCATGCCGTGCATCCGTGCCCGGAGTTCACCTTCCAAATACCCGCCGGCGCCAACCACATCGTTGACCAGGACCATGGCCAAGGTACAGCCACTGAAGGCCGCTTCTTCGGTCAGAGCCGCGGCGCTGCGTCCGGTCTTAACCACGGGAGGGGTCAGCACCGTTATTTCGCGGGACTGGGTGACCGGGCTGCTGCTCTCAAATTCCAACCTGCCGGTGAGCTCCCAGGCCACCCGGGCTACGGAACCGTGGACCGTGGGCGGGGCATTGTTGGGGATCTGAATTCTGGCGTATCTGATGACCGGTTCTGGGTTTGTGAATTCAGTGTCTGAGATGAAAGATTGGACTAGCGGCTGGGATAAAACGGAGCGATTCTGACGCTTTCCATCTCTGTTAGCTGCCGGGGTTTCCTTATCCCACCACTGCTCGGTGCAGGCTATTTCAACCTGGCCGGCTTTGACATTGAGACCCACTGTCGGCCGTATCGTAATTTTGATATCAATTGTGCCGCCGGGCTGCATTGACCCGCCGGTTGTTTCGATTTCGATCTCCGCCTTGGGGCGGCGAAACCAAGAAAGGATTCGATCTAGAACCAGGGCGCCTCCACCATCTGCCTATTGTGCCCGCAGTTTGTCTGCTGTTGAATACCCGGCGAATACCCGGATTTCCTGTTCAACCACCAAATCAGAAAAGAGCCCGCAGGCGGCTATTGCCTTCACCTTCCAGATAACACCAGAGTAGCCAATCTTGACGCTGGGCAACGCGCCATTAGGCATGTTAAAGCTGAACGGCCATTGAAGCAACTGGTTGGGCGCTAATCTATCGGGGCCATGGAGGACACCTTCGGCCACTGTCTTTATTAGCTTCTTGTCCATGGCCCATTCCGTGCGTTCCAACTGCACGCGAATGTCCTTCACCGAAAATTCCCGATAGGTCTGGAGTTCCAACCGGCCTTCAACCTGACCGCCCGCGCTGATCATTATCTCCGGGCAGCTTAGGGTCAGGATGCCATGTTTGGATTCTGATTCCTGGCGCCCCAGGGAACTTCCCACGGGAGGTTGCCCCGAAACAATCATCCCTTTTATCCGATGGAGGTCTCGGCCCCTGGAGACGTCCACCAGGACCTGTACCTCCCAAACTATTCGGGTTGCCTCCCCGAAGATGGACTGGACTGCATCGCGGGGCACCTCGAATTGGACTACTCCACCGATGCTCTCTCCTTTAAGAACTTCCACATTTGCCAGCAAGGGCTCTGTTATCCGTTCCAGGTCCCTTTTGTGCTCGCTGGGCGAACCTTCGGAGTGGTTCATGTAGTAGGTCTCGACACACACCAGATCGACGGAGCAATGGCGTAGCGTAAAGCTCTCGGACGGCAGGATCGTGACAGCGGCTTCTACGTTTTCACCAGGACGAAAGTAGATGCGCTCAAGCTTGACGTCAATGTCTGCCCTTGGTTGGCGAAAGATTGCAATCATCAAGCATATTCTCTCGCTTCAGGACCTTAACCTCTAGCCATGCGGCTCTGGCGGCGCCGTCGCGGTCATCGGATTCCGTTTCTGTTAGCCAAAGCCCCGTGCACGCACCAGCGTGGGCCGTTGCTAGTCGAAGACGTGGTCCCGTAAGAAAGCATAGACCACGTGGCCCACGGAGATCGCCAGTGCGGCGGTGGCGATATAGAGGGTGCGCATTTGCAAACGCCGGTCCCGTTTACAGTCGGAGCCATCCTCCGGAGGGAGGTCGGCCAATTAAAAGGCCCCAAAGGCGCGGATGACATCGCCGGAGCCGACCACGTCCGCCTGGCGGGGGAAGATGCGCTGGGTTAAGAAGTCATGGACATCAACATCCGAGTCGGAACAGCAGTCCTCGACCACGTAGAGGTTGAAGTCCAGGTCCGCCGCGTAGCGGAGTGTTGAAAGGACGACACCGCTGGTGGCATAGCCGAGGATCACCAGGTCAAGGATGTTGTTCGCCCGCAGCGCCACGTCGAGTCCCGTGCCGTAAAGAGCGTTCACTCGGTGCTTCCCAACCACGACCTCACCTTCTTGGGGCATCACCGACGGATGGATCACGCTCATAGGGTCCGGTACGGCGGCCTGGCCCGATGCCTTGCGCTGGCTGAAGGTCTTATTCCGCCGGCCAATCTCCGGGTAGCCGGGCCGGAACACGGTGGCGCAATAACAAACCATCGCCCCGGCCTTCCGGGCGGCAGCCTGTACCGCGGCGGCCTTCTCCACGACCCCGCGCTCAGTGGCATGGGGCAGGGTATCCATCATCTCCGCGTAGAAGTCGGCGATGAGAATTGCGGTGTGGCCTCGTGTGAGAGTGATGTCAGGCATGGATCAACCTTAGGACTTAAGTTCCCTGACCACCTTAGAGGTGCGGGAAAGCGCTTCTTCCACATCCTCGCTGGAGATGTGCCGGTGGGTCACCATTCTGACGGACCTTTCGCCGGGATAGCTGACCAGCACCCCGGCATCGGCCATGGCCTTGATGAAGTCCGGGGCGGCGGCCACGTGCTCATCGACGTCGAAGATGACAATGTTGGTTTGGATGCTGTCCGCGTCCACGGAGATGCCGTCGATGTTGGCCAGTCCGTGGGCCAGGCGGCGGGCGTTCTGATGATCCTCAGCGAGGCGGTCCACCATGGTGTCCAACGCCACCAATCCGGCGGCGGCCAGGATGCCGGCCTGGCGCATGCCGCCTCCCACCATCTTCCGCCACCGGTGGGCCTCATTGATGAAATCCTTCGAGCCCACCAGCACCGAGCCCACTGGGCAGCTTAGGGCTTTCGAGAGGCAGAAACTGGCGTCGTCAACGTCGCGGGTCAGTTCCGCGACAGGGACTTCCAGAGCGACGGCGGCGTTAAAGATGCGTGCGCCGTCCAGATGCACCGCCACGCCGGACCCGTGGGCAACGTCGCAGACAGCCTTGGTTTCAGCGGGAGTCATGACCATGCCGCTGCACCGGTTTTGGGTGTTCTCCAGGCAGACTATTTTCGTTGCGGCAACGTGTGGGTTGCCTGTCGGCCTGATGTTCCGGGCCACGTCCTCGGCGTTCATCCCACCGCTGGCGCTCTGGGGAATCAGCCTGGTTTGGACACCGGCCAGGGCGGCCTGCCCTCCGCCTTCGTTCCAAAACATGTGGGCCTGGTCGCCCATGACAATCTCGTCGCCGTGGTTGCAGTAGGCCAGCGTGGCCAGGAGGTTGCTCATGGTGCCGCTAGAGGTTAGGAGGCCTGCCTCGTGGCCGAGCATGGCGGCGGCCCGCTCCTGGATTTCGTTGACGGACGGGTCCTCGCCGTAAACGTCGTCGCCCACCTCGGCCTCGGCCATGGCCCGGCGCATCTCGTCGGTGGGTTTGGTGACTGTGTCACTACGCAGGTCGATCGTTGCCATCTGACGGCCCTCCCGGATGATTGATATAACGCCTCTGAAGGCGCTGGTGGCCCACGCTGAAAACTGCCCGGAAAAACTATCCGGTATTCTAGCAGGATCGCGCCTGCAACACTATCGAAATAGAACGTCGGCCCCAGCCCTGTCATTCCGAGGCGGGAGCCGAGGAATCTCTTTCATTGATGGAGTGATTGTGCCAGAGCGAAGACGCCCATTGCCTCCCGTGAATGATCTGGGTGACCGATGCGGATTATGGCCACCAGCGGTCTGATTCTTGCCAAATGGCGGGCGTTTACCTAATATGGAGATACCTTCCTAAGGAGTATCTGTTGTGCGTCAAAGCGCCGTTTCTTTCAAAACTGATGGACTTACGTTCGAGGGCGTGGTCGCCCAACCGGACGATGGTTCCGGCCCCTGGCCTGGCGTGGTCATCTGCCATCCTCACCCACTCCACGGCGGCAGCATGGACAATAACGTCGTCTTGGCCCTGGCCTTGGGACTGGCCGAAGAGGGTTTTGTCACCCTAAGGTTCAACTTCCGCGGTGTGGGCGGCAGCGAAGGAGAACACACCAAGGGCGAGAAAGAGTCCCAGGAAGCGCTAGGCGCGCTGGACTTGATCAAAGCATGGCCTGACACCAACGCCAAAACCGGCCTGACCGGCTACTCCTTCGGCACATCGGTGATATTGGGCCATAGCGAACTACACCGTGAGGCCGACGCTATCGTCCTCGTGTCTCCATCCTTCCGTGCGATCGAGGGGTCACCCCTTAAAAAGTCCAAGGTCCCGGCCCTGATCACAACCGGGGACCGCGATAAGTTGGTGGACTCGACTCAGTTGGACGGGGAGCTAGCCAGCTTCAGCCACCCTCCGCAATTCCAGCTCTTCGACGGCGTGGACCATTTCTGGTACGGACAAGAGGGCCGTTTGGTGCCGGAAGTCGCCAAGTTCTTTATCGAGCAACTGAAGTAGCTCCGGATTTCAACATAGTGGCTTCTCGGGCCCCGGAATACCTGACGTGAGCGCCGACACCCCCCGCGTCCCCATCTACAAGGACTTTGTCCTGATTCAATTGGCCGTCCTGATATTCCTCATCGACCAGTTCACCAAATTCCTGGTGCGTGACTTGTTGTTGTACCGGGAGTCTTTCCCCGCCACCGGTTTCTTCCGCTTCACCCACACCTTCAACACCGGAAGCGCCTTCGGCATATTCCAGGACCAGAACACTCCTCTGATTCTGGTGTCTATTATCGGCATCGCCATTCTGGTTATGATCTACCGCAGCCAGCGGGTACCCACTGGTTTATTACGGCTGAGCCTGGGATTGCAGATCGGCGGAGCATTGGGGAACCTGCTGGACCGCATGCGGTTGGGCCACGTGACTGACTTTGTAGATGTGGGCGATTGGCCGGTGTTCAACGTGGCCGACGCATCAATTATAACCGGCCTGGTTATCCTGGCTTATATATTCTTGATCGCCGAGTCGGACGTCAAAAAAGACACGGGGCCCACCAGTGGCTATGGCTGGTGCCCGGTTTGTGAAGGCGAGATGCGTACGGTAATGGACGGCTGGCGTTGCTCCACCTGCGGCGTGAAAGAGCGTTTGTTGGACTCCACGCTATGATCACTCAGTCTACGGTTCACGAGTTTCAGGTGGCAGCGGTCGAGTCCCGGCTGGACCATTATCTGGCCGCGCAGGACACTGGACTCACTCGCAGCAGACTACAGCGGTTGATCGTCGAAGGCCAGGTGCTGGTCAACGACAACCCGGCCAAACCGTCCCACAAGCTGAGGGCAGGCGACCGGATCACCCTTTCCGTGCCCCCGCCACGGCCGACTGGACTAGTGGCTCAAGATATACCCGTCACCGTGGTCTACCAAGACCAAGATTTGGTGGTAATCGACAAGCCCGCCGGTTTGGCCGTCCACCCAGGACCGGGACACCCAGACCGGACCCTGGTCAACGCCTTGCTAGCCATGTGCCCCGACATTCAAGGCATCGGAGGGGAAATCAGGCCCGGCATCGTACACCGCCTGGACAAAGACACCTCTGGGCTGATGGTGGCAGCCAAGACCCACCAGGCACATAACAATCTTTCCGCCCAAATAAAGGCGCGGCAGGTCACCAAGGGCTACCTAGCTCTGGTCGAAGGAGTACCGGCGCCTGCCCAAGGTAAGGTGGACGCTCCCGTGGGGCGTCATCCCCGCCGCCGCACACGCATGGCCGTTGTGGTGGGCGGAAAAGAAGCCCGCACCAGCTATCATCTACGGGAGCAGTTCCAAGAGCACAGCCTGTTGGAGCTTTACTTGGAGACAGGCCGTACCCACCAGATCAGAGTGCACATGGCCCACATCGGCCACCCGTTGGTGGGCGATACCACCTATGGACACAAAAGTCTGTTAGTCGGCCGCCATTTCCTCCATGCCTTCCACCTGGCGTTCAAGCACCCGGCCACCGGAGAACCGCTGGAGTTCCGGACCGATCTGCCGGCTGACCTAGCCCTGGCTATACATGCCCTCCGCGGGGAATAGCCAGGCCCCGATTTCCCCCAAGTGCCGTGCCTGACGACCCAAGACTGGGCGTGGGGCGTGCTACAATACTTCTGGTCCGTATATATTCCTATGGAGAATCATCTTGCCCGGAGAAGTCCGCGTCCGGTTCGCGCCCAGCCCAACCGGATTGCCCCACATCGGCAACATCCGAACGGCCCTCTTCAACTGGCTTTTCGCCCGCCACCACGGCGGCAAGTTCATCGTCAGGGTTGAAGACACCGACCAAGTGCGCTTGGTTCCGGGGTCGGTCGAGGCCATGTTAGCAGGCCTGCGTTGGCTGAACATTGACTGGGATGAGGGCCCCGAAGTGGGCGGCCCCTACGGTCCGTATTTCCAGTCGGAGCGGCTCGATATATACCACGAACTGGCCGACCGGTTGGTCTCTCAAGGCAACGCCTACCACTGTTATTGCAGCCAAGAGCGTACGGACCAAGGAACCCGTGACCGCCGCACCTCGGCCAGTTCCGATTGTCATTGCCGCGACCTCAGCCAAGCTGAGATCAGCAAGCTGCGGTCGGAGCAGCATTCCGAGGTGATCCGGTTCGCCATGCCCAGAGAGGGAGTCACCAAGGTCAATGACCTGATCAGGGGTGAGGTCGAGTGGCGCAACGAGACTTTGAACGACTTCATCATCATGAAGTCCGATGGATTCCCCACCTACCACCTGGCGGTGGTCATCGACGACCACCTGATGGAGATTAGCCATGTGATGCGGGCCGAGGAATGGCTGCCCAGCACACCCCGTCACCTGCAGATAATCCAGGCTCTGGAGTTCGAGCCGCCGCAATTCGCCCACCTGCCCATGATTATGGGACCCGACCGCGCCAAGCTCTCAAAGCGCCACGGAGCCACCTCCATCGGCGAGTATGAACACGACGGCTACCTCCCCGAAGCCATGTGCAACTTCATGGTTTTGCTTGGCTGGTCGTTGAACGACAAGACGGAAGTCATGTCCACCCAGACGATCATTGACAATTTCACTCTGGACCGGGTTACCAGGTCAGCGGCGATCTTCGACCAGGAAAAACTGCTCTGGATGAACGGTATGTACATCCGGGAGATGACGCCGGAGCAGCTGGCCGCCCGGATGATGCCGTTCCTGGAACGGGACTTGCCCAAGGACTTGCTGCCCGTGGACTTGGACTACCTGTCCCGTATCACGCCGCTGCTCCAGGAGCGCATCAAACGGTTGGACGACGCGGCCAATCAGACCGAATTCTTTTTCAAGGCGGACGAACGGTTCGATATTGAGACCCTGGTGCAGAAAGGTATGGACCGGGAAATGACACTTTCAGCCCTTAAGACCGCTCTGGAAGAGCTGGACGCCGCCGACGACTTCAGTCATGAGAAACTGGAACAGGTGCTGAATGTGGCTGGAGAGAAGCTGTCTTTGTCCCGCCGCCAGTTCTTCGGGGTGTTGCGGGTCGCCGCCACCGGCCGGGCCGTGTCACCGCCGTTGTTCGAGATGATGGAGGTCATGGGTAAGGACCGGACTATCAGCCGAATGAAGAACGCCGTCGAGCGCTTCGCCGCCGCCGGTTAAACGGCAATCCTTTAACGACTTACGACAGTTCAGGATGAACCAAGAATGACGCAGGCTGAAACCTCGGTCGACTTCGTACGCGGCATAATCGCCGACGACAACAGGTCGGGCAAGTTCGGCGGCCGGGTAGTCACCCGTTTCCCGCCGGAACCCAACGGCTATCTGCACATCGGGCATGCCAAGTCGATCTGCTTGAATTTTGGACTGGCTGCGGAATTTGGCGGTGTCTGCCACTTACGATTCGACGATACCAACCCTTCCCGGGAAGAGGTTGAGTACGTCGAGTCCATCCAGGAAGACGTCCGCTGGCTAGGCTGGGACTGGGGACACAACCTTTTCTATGCCTCGGACTACTTCGGCCAGCTATATGAATACGCCGTCCGGTTGATCGAGAAGGCCAAGGCCTACGTCTGCGACCAGAGTCCCGAGGAGATCAGGGAATACCGGGGAACCCTGACCCAACCCGGAAGGGAGAGCCCCTACCGCAACCGGTCAGTCGAAGAGAACCTGGACCTGTTCCGGCGAATGCGGGCGGGTGAGTTTGATGAGGGCACTCACGTGCTGAGGGCCAAGATAGATATGGCCTCGCCCAATTTGAACCTCCGTGACCCGGTGCTCTACCGCATTCTGAAGGAGTCCCACCACCGCACGGGAGACGAATGGCCGATCTATCCGATGTACGACTTCGCCCACGGCCAGTCCGACTCCATTGAGCACATCACCCATTCGGTGTGCACCCTTGAATTCGAGGACCACCGTCCCCTCTACGACTGGTTTCTGGATGAACTGGATATTTACCACTCCCAGCAGATCGAATTTGCCCGGCTGAACATCACCCACACAGTGCTCAGCAAACGCCGGTTGATCGAACTGGTCAATGGCGGATACGTAAGCGGTTGGGACGACCCGCGCATGCCCACCATCTCGGGTTTCCGCCGCCGTGGCTACACCCCCGAGGCCGTCCGGGAATTCTGCGACCGCATCGGCGTGGCCCGGCGGGACAACACCGTGGACATCGCCATGTTGGAGCATACCCTGAGGGAGGACCTGAACAAGCGGTCTCCCAGGGTTATGGCCGTGCTGGACCCTCTAAAGGTGGTGATCGAGAACTACCCTGAGGGCCAGACTGAAGAGATCACCTCGGTGAATAACCCTGAAGATATGAGTATGGGGGAGAGGTCCATCCCGTTCTCCCGGACCGTGTACATCGAAAAAGACGATTTCCGGGAGGAGCCGCCGCCAAAGTTTTACCGCCTCTCACCGGGGCGGGAGATACGCCTCAAGGACGCCTACTACATTACCTGCACCGGCGTGGTGAAAGACGAGGCCACCGGAGAGATATCCGAGCTGCGTTGCACCTACGACCCGGAAACCCACGGCGGAACGTCATCCGACGGCAGAAAGGTTCGGGGGACTTCTCATTGGGTGTCGGCCGAACACGCAGTGGAAGCCGAAGTGCGCATCTACGACCACCTGTTCTCGACCCAAGACCCCGACGAAGTGCCAGGCGGCGGGGATTTCGGGGATTTCAGGGACAACTTGAACCCGGAATCCCTGGTGGTGTTGAAGTCGTGCAAACTGGAAAAAAGTCTGGCCGGCGCCAAGCCCGGCGACCGATTCCAGTTCCTGCGGCAGGGTTATTTCTGCGTCGACCCCGACTCTACTCCCGACGCCCCGGTCTTCAACCGGACAGTGGCGCTCCGGGACACCTGGGCCCGCTTGGACCAGGCTCGCAAGCAGGGCTAGGAAAATATCTCTTCTCCCTCGCAAGCCTGGTGCCTGAAAATGTCATTCTGAGGAGTGAAGCGACGAAGAATCCTCCAATCATCACCTTGGCAGACCCTTCTCCTTCTGCGGAAGGATCAGGGTGACATTTGTATAGCGTGGTTTGATCTGAAAAGTAGGTTCGGTTGATGCTTTTCAGGCAACTCCCTTAGCAAGGGGGAAAGTTAGCATAGGGGAGGTTAATTCGTCTGATAGACCTGGATCCGGTGGCGCAGGCAGTCGGCGACGTAGACGCGGCCTTCTCCGTCCAGCTTCACCGCCGTGGGGCCCCAGAAATAGCTTTCCACGCCAGCGGATATCTCGCGGTCCCTGCGGGCCGGCGGGTCCAACTCTGGAACTAGGTCAGCCTCATTCCTGAGCCGTCCTTCCTCGGGGTTGGCGTCAAAGTAGTCGGCTGCCCACTTGGAGTCAACCGACTCGCCCCGGAGGGATGCCAGCACGCTGCCGTCAGGGCCAAGAACCCTCACCCGCTCATTGCCCCAATCGGCGACGTAGATGTTGCCTTTCCCGTCCACTGCCAGACCGGCCGGCCGGTGGATGGCGTCGGCTTTTGGAAGGCCGCCGAACTCTTCGATCAAATTGCCTGCTGTGTCATAACGCTGGATGCGGTCATTTCCCCAGTCGGAGATGTAAACGTCGCCGTCATCACTCAGGGCCAAGCCCCAGGGTCCTTCGAACTGGCCCGGACCGCTGCCCCGCTGACCCCAGGCTGAGATGAACTCTCCGTCTCTGGTGAACTTCTGCACCCGGTGGTTGCCACTGTCGGTCATCCAGAGGTTGTCGTCGCCGTCGAAGGCTATGCTGGACGGATACTCGAGCTGACCATCGCCTGAGCCTTTTTCGCCCCATTTGCCCAGATATTCGCCGTTCTTGCCGAAGATGGTCACGCGCTGCAAGCCTTCGTCCGCCACGTAGACCCGGTCTTGGCTGTCGATCGCGATGGAACTAGGCCACCAGAATTCCCCGTCGCCGGTGCCTCCGGTGCCGAACTCCCCCAGGAATTCCTCATCCAAAGTGCACATAGAAATCCGCTTGGAGGGCAACCGGATCGGAGTTTCGGGGCCGGCCCGGTTCAGGACATAGATAACCCCTTGGGAGTTGATCGCCACGTCCACCGGGTTGGTGAACCCCCGGCCGGTGGCGGCCAGAAAGCCGATCGTGTGGCTATATTTGAAGGTCATGGTGGTGGTCATTAGGCCATCTGGTATTCGCGGGTGGAGAGAATCATTTGGAGCAATTCCACGACGCGTTGTTCAGAGCAAGCCACCGCGTCTTCAGGGGTGAACTTCACCTCTCCCCAATTGCCCGCAAATTCCACCAACCGCTGACGTGTTCCCTCAGACACCTGCAAGCCGCCGGCCAACATGAGGGTAGCGTCGACCAACTCATTGGGCTGGTAGGTGTCTTGACGGTCCTTGAGACGCTGAATCATGGCCTGGATTCCCGGCTGCTTGGCATCTCCGATGACCAGCGCCGCCGAGTTCACCCGCTCCACCAGCGTGCCGGTGTCCACCCACTCCATGCCCGTGTGCCACCCTTCCACGGTGGGAGGGTTGAGGATCTCCTGGCCCATGAAATTAGCGTCGTTGGCCAGGTCAGTGATGTCCCATCGTGGTGTTTGGTAACTGCCGGCCAGCCGCGCGGCGCCCACCACCAACTCTGTCGGGCTCTTAACCCTGGCGTACCAAACATCCTCCGACTTGAAATAATCGGAAAGGAACAGCGCCCGCAACATGGAGCGTATGTCGCCGCTGGTTTTGCGGTATTCCTCGGCCAAAAAGCCGATGGCCTCTTCGTTGGGGGTATCTGACACAAAGTAGTTGTATAGCTTTCCGGCGATGAACCAACTGGTGGCGGGACGCATGGCGATGATGTCGATGATATCTTCGCCGTTGAAGTTGCCGGTCCGGCCTAGGAACTCTTTCTCGTTCTCGTCGTGGTCTTCGGGTCTGTATTGGAACTGCCAGTCGATGCGGCCCGAGGGCCAGATGGAATCCCTGGCGGCCCGAACGCTCATATAGTCTTGGTTGGCGATGGTCCAACCGGTGAAGGCCCTGGCGCAGCTCTTGACGTCGTCTTCGGTGTAGGTGCCGATGCCCATGGAGAAGAGCTCCAGCAACTCCCGTCCGTAATTCTCGTTGGGGGCGTGTTTGTGGTTGTCCTTGTTGTCCAGCCAGAAAATCATGGCTGGGTCCCTGGATAGTTCCATCAATATGTTGTGGAAAGAACCCAGCCCGTGGCAGCGGAAGGTGTCGGTCTGGTTGAGCACGCCCTTGGCGTGGTTCAGTTTGCCGTAGGCGGTGGCGAAAAGTCCGTGCCAGAACAGGGCGATCTTTTCCTCTAAGGGGCGCTTGGAATTGATCATCTTGTACATCCAATAAGACTGGGCACTCTCAAAAAACATCACGCTGTTCTGGTCGGTGTGGTACCGGCGGACCAGATCGTCGTTCCATTCTGGGGCGTCCTCGGGATGGAGTAGTTCGTCAACGGTGGCCTCGTACCCCTTGGCCTGGTATTCCTCCAGTTCCTGGAGGGTGGCGCCGAAGCCTGTCCTCCGCAGCAGATGGGCCATTAGTCCGAGTTCCTTGTCCTCCATATTTGAGCCTCCCGGAAACCGGTTGCAGACCGGGTTCTTAACGGTTCTACAGCCGGTTAGGTATTGATGAGCAATATCATAATCGGCCTAGTATAGCACCTCGAAAATTGGTCGAATAAGGCACCACCTTCAAGAATGCCGGTAGAAATAAATTTATGGCTTCAGGCATATATTTGACCGAATTATAAAAAAAGTATAATATTCCTCCGAATACTGATTTGGATTAAATCGATTTCCCCTTGACAGGGCGTCATCCTTTTGGATTAACCTGCTACTTGGGTCAACGGGTGAGAGTGGGGCAAGGGTGGTGTGACGTTGCTCAGCACATCTCTAGCCGGTGGTCCGAAAAGTTCGGCCACCGGTTTTTCTGTTTGAGGGTGAAGATCAAGGAGGTAGAAATACCGAAGTAAGAGGCGGCCGTTAATCGGCCAGGTCCAGAGGAGCTTCTCCAGAACGTTCCCGTTCGTATTCAATACACATAGATCGCTTCCATGACCCCGAGCACTATTATCTCTTTTACTGCAGTCTCTAATGAGATGCATGGCATAAATTCGGCATATCTGTGTGGTAACTGTATCGGGCGGGGTGAAACGTTCAATAATAATTGAATGAGGGTTTGGGTGATACGATGATGTCGACAGGTGTAAAGATCATCAGCGATGGAGTCATCAAGATGGACGGCGGGTCCATGTTCGGTCAGGTGCCAAAGGTTGCCTGGGAGGGCAACGTGGTCACTGACCGCAAGAACCGTATGACGCTGGGCTTGAATTGTCTGTTGCTGCAAGTCAGCGGACAGAACGTGCTTGTAGATACCGGAATCGGCTCCAAAGAAGGCGATACAGACAAAGAAACACTTGGGTTGGTCCCTAGCCGCCTGTTAAAGGGCTTGAAGGGTGTGGGGCTCACTCCCAAGGATATCAGCGCGGTAATTCTCTCCCATTTGCATTTTGACCATTCGGGCGGATGCACCCGGCTGGACCGGGCCGGCAACCTGGTGCCGACGTTCCCCCGGGCCAAGTACTACGTCCAGGGCAAGTGCTGGGATGAGGCGTGCAACCCGAACGAGCGCTGCCATGGCGTGCACCGTGCCGAGAACTTCTTGCCCATTGAGGAGCGGGGTCAACTAGAGTTGCTCGACGGCGACACCGAGATCATGCCCGGTCTGAACGTGATGGTGACCGACGGCCACGCTCTGGGCCATCAGATGGTCATGTTCAACCACGGCGGCGAGCGGGTGGTGTTCCTTGGGGACATTGTTCCCACTCCCCATCACCTCAACCTGGTCGCCATCTCCGCCTTTGACAGTTCTCCCGAGGTTACCTTGGAAGCCAAGCGGGACCTGTTGAATCAAGCGGAGCGCCAGGGTTGGCTTTTGGTATTCTCCCACGGCCATGAGGTTAAGGCAGGCTATCTAGAGCGCCGTGGCGAGATGGGCTATCTCAGGCCGGTAGATATTTAGTACTGGGCTATGGCAGTGCTTCGGGCTGCCAGAGATGAATCCTGTGACCTAGATAATTGCCCCTTGCTCCTTGAGGGCAATTATCTCGTCCCAAGAGTAACCTGCTGCCAGAAGTGTTGTCTCGGTATCCTGGCCAAGCTCCGGCGCGGCAGAGGACGGCGTTGCTGGTGTCCGCGCGTACTTGATGGGCGAAGTCAGAATCTCGAAGTCGCCCTCTTCGGCGTGGGTCACCGTCGTCGTATAACCATTTGCATGTAATTGCGGGTCCTCGACGACCTCGTCCAGGGTCTGGATTGGCGCCCAGATACACCTTTGCTGGTCTAATCTCGTAGCCCAATGTTCGAAGCTGTTTGAAGAAAACCGGTCCTCGATAATTTCGACCAGTTCATGGCTGTGTTGTATACGGCTGATGTGGCTGTCGAATCTCGGGTCTTTGGCGAACCCTTCGATGGCCAGCGCTTGGCAGAAGCCTTCCCAGAACCGTTCTGACTCTATCATCACCAGTTGGAGCCACCTGCCATCTGCGCTTTGGTAGAAGTTGAAAAGCGGATTACCGACATTTTTTCTCGGTATCCGTTCAGGCGGCTGTCGAGTTTCAAGTGCGGACATCATGTCGCAGCCGATGACCCAAATGCCTGTATGAAGCAGAGAGCAGTCGATTCTTTGGCCTTTTCCGGAACGCTCCCGCTCGTATAACGCCATGCCAATCGCGGCGGTCAGCGCCAACGATGTAGTTTGATCGCCCATGCCGGGACGCTGCTGTGTTGGAGGGCCCCCCGTTTCTCCCAGTGATCCCATGATGCCGGAGCGCGCCCAAAACCCGGCGTAATCGAATCCCGACCGGTCACGGTCGGGACCTTCAGTGCCATACCCGGTGAGGACCAGGTAAATCACGCGTGGGTTCAGTGCCGCAAGGTCCTCATATCGCAGTTGATATCGCTCCTGCCTGTTGGGCGTCAGGTTGGTGACCACGATATCGGATTGGGCTGCAAGCTTCTTTACGATCTCCTGACCTTGAGGACTCCCAAGGTTCACCGCAACACTCTGTTTTCCACGATTAAGAAGCTCGAACAACAAGTTGATACCGCTGGAATGCTGTACTACTCCCTGAGAAGATACTGTTACGCTGCGAACAGGATCGCCGGTTTCCGGGTGCTCGATCTTGATCACTTCGGCTCCCATGTCGGCCATCATCGCACAGGCAGACGGCGCGGCGACCCAATTGGCTATCTCCAGGACTTTCAATCCTTCCAGCGGGCCTGGCATATGATATCTCCTGAGGTTTAGTAGCGTAGATCAGACGACTTCGGCAGTTACCCAGTCTTCATTGATGGCGATCAACTGTGCGCTGGCTATGACGTTGCCTAGGTCCGCACCGCTCTGCGTCCGTACCCGTAGGTAATTGTCGGTGAGACCGGTCCAGACCCCAGCGGAGGATTTGCGATTCGCCGGCTCCCAAAGAACAGGCCGGGTCTGGCCCAATGCCCTTTGGCGAAACTCCCTGGCCGCCGTCCCTGACAGCTCCAACATCTCCCCGGTCCACTCCCTCTTTCTAACGTCGTCTACCGGCCCGTTCAAGTGGGCAGCCGAGGTACCCGGCCGGATGGAGTAGGGGAAGATGTGCATATCGCTGAAGCCCATTGATTCCGCGAAGCTGTAGCTTTCGGCAAACTCCCTGACGCCCTCGCCCGGAAAGCCCACTATTACATCGGTGGTTATCCCGGCGTCCGGAATCTTCTCCCGCACCAACTCCACGGTCTCCGCGAACCGGGCCGTGCCGTAGCGGCGGCGCATCGACCGCAAGATGGCGTCGCTGCCGCTCTGAAGGGGTATGTGAAAATGGGGACAGAGCCGGGAGTCCTGCCACAGGTCCAATAATTCCGGTGTGATCTCGTGGGCTTGGAGAGAAGACACCCTGAGCCGGTCGATGGGCGACTCGGCTAAGATTCGAGTTATCAGGCCCCGCAGATCGGTTCCGGGCAGGTCGAAACCGTAGGTGCCCAGTTGGGTGCCGGTCAAAACTGCCTCCCGGCAACCGGCGTTCACCCGGCCGTTGATCTCGGCGATGATGGACTCGGCCGGGATGCTGCGTTCCCGCCCCCTAACCTTGGGCACGATGCAGTAGGCGCAGACCTGGTCGCATCCCTCCTGAATCTTAACCATGGCCCTGCTCCGCCCGGCCGCAGGCCGGTTTTCTACGGAGGAGCCGATTTCGAACTTGAGCCTCGCGGCGACCGTGGCAACTAGTTCATCTTTCTGTCGATTGTCCAGGACTAGAGAGACGGCTTCCATGGCGGCGAGGTCGTCTTTAGCTCGTTGGGCGTAACAACCCGTGGCGACCACCAGAGCGTCCGGGTTGGCGCGACGGGTGCGGCGCAGGTACCGGCGGGCCTTGGCGTCGGAGGTGGCGGTCACGGTGCAGGAGTTCAGCACCACCACGTCAGCTTGGTTGGCCGAACTGACGACGGTGAAGCCGGCCTCTTGAAACTGCCGGGCCAGGACCTGGCTGTCGGCCTGGTTCAACTTGCAGCCGTGAGTATGGATTGCCACCGTTGGGCCGCTCACGGCGTATTGATTATCCAGCGGCGCCAAATCAATCCGCTCCACCGGAACCGCGGTCCATCTCGTCCAGTTCGTCGAATTCGCCTTCGACAAATCTCGAGAGCAGGTCCCCGCCGGGCGCCATGTCCCAGAGACGCTCGACAGCCCCCGTGACATCCTCCAGGGTCGCCACCAGATGGTCGGCCCTGATCCGGGATTCCCGCACCCGGTCTGCGGTTTCGCCGAACGACGCCAGCTTGGTGAAGGCCTCCCGTATCCGCCGGTCCCGGCTTTCTTGGCCCAACTCGGATGCATATTCTTCAACGGCCTTCAAGCCGTCCAACTCCCTGCCCCGGCCAAGGGCCACACCCTTTACCGCCAGCGTCAGGCTGCCCCACAACAGTTCTTCGCAGCGCAGCCACCGGTTGCCGCGAATCTCGTCCATGGCGTCTTGCAGCAACCGCAGGCTCTGGCCCCGGTAGCGCAACATGCGGGCTTCGTCTTTCTTGGTTAGTTCTGGCATGACTCCGACTACGATTTTACCACCGCAACCCTTATAAGAACCGTACCGACGCAAATTTGGTTGCTAATTGTGGACTCCAATGGCACCATTAGTGACCGGCGTAGCCGGGCTCTGGAACCTGTTTCGACCCAAGAACCGCGCCTGTCCCCGGAGACCGGTCCAGGAGAAGAAACAACGTGACCACAGATTCCTTTCGATTTGTCGGCTATCCCGTGCGGGTCCATGCCGGACCGGATGCCATCAGCAAGTTGACCGAAGAGGTCGACCGGGTCAGGGCCCAACGGGTGTTGGTGGTCTGCGGCCAGTCAATTATAACCAACACAGACTTGGTGGGGCGGGTGAAAGATGCACTGGGAGAGCGGGTGGCCGGAGTGTTCGCCGGTGGCAAGACCGGCTCGCCGTTGACCTCGGTACTCGAAGGAGTCACCGCGGCACGCGAAGCCAACGCAGACGGGATCGCTGCCGTCGGCGGAGGTAGCGCCGTGGTCACCGCCAGGGGTATCACTATCCTGATGGCCGAGAACGGTACCGCCCAGGAGCTATGCACCCAATACCCCGAGGGTAAGCCGCCGGTTAGCCCTCGCCTGATGGCCCCCAAGATTCCCAACTTCATTGTGCTTACGACAGCTACCACGGCGGTCACCCGTGCCGGCACCGCCCTGATCGACCCCGAGTCGGGCCACCGGCTGGAGTTGTTCGACCCCAAGACCCGCCCTGCCGCGGTGATTTGGGACGACCAAGCCCTGCTGACGGCACCGCCCTGGCTTTGTTTGAATGCCTCCGCGTCCTGCTTCACCGGAGTGGCCGGCGCCCTGCAGCGCACGGGACTGAACCCGCTGGCGGAAAGCGACCTCTTGCAAGCCCTGCGGCTGCTGAAAGACAATCTGCCCCAGGTCAATTCTCGGCCGGATGACCCGGCGGTGCGGACCAATTTATGCGCGGCGGCGTTTCTCTACAACCGGGCCACCGATGCCGGGGCCGGAGGCAACGCCTTGGGGGTGGTCACCGCCTTGGCCCATTCGCTGGACACCCGGTACCCAGAATGCGGCCACGGCGACGCCTATACCATCCTGACCGCCCCTGGCATGCGGTTTAACCTGGAGGCCAACGCTGCCGGACAGGCCCGGTTCGCCGCCGCCATGGGAGTAAAAAAAGAGGGGATGGACGAACGCCAATCAGCCGCCGCCGCCGCTGACGCCATCGAGGAGATGTTCAGGGACTTGGACCTGCCGGTCAGGCTGAGTCAGGTGGGCGTGACCGAGGACGGCATCGACCTTATCGCCGAAGACGCCATGACCGATTTCGGGCTCCACCGCAACGTCCGCAAGATTCGGAGTATTGATGACCTGAAAGGCATTTTGGCGACGGTTAAATAAAATCCCAGTCCCTCCTCTCGTCATCCCGGCGAAAGTCGGGATCCAGAAAGCCCGGCGCCAGGTCGCTCCGCGTCGCCACCAATGATGTCATGTTTTGGCTGACCTGAAAGAGGTTGGCTTCAGCCTGCTGCTCTGGGTTCCGGCGAAAACCGAAACAAAGGTGTTGGTCGCCAAGGATATTTTTTGCTGGGCACACATCCGAGATGACCAATGTTTCCCTGCCAGACTACCCAACCTGCGTGGCAGCGGCTAAAATCAGAAGAGAGTTGGCCGAAACCCGGTCACAGAATTGAGTTTAGGACGGTATTAACATGTCCACGCGTCTCGATGTGAGAATCGAACGGGATTCCATGGGCGAGATGGAAGTCCCAGCCGAGGCCCTATACGGGGCGTCAACCATGCGGGCGGTGTTGAACTTCCCCATCAGCGGCCTGCGCTTTCCCCGCACCTTCATCCGGGCCCTGGGCCTGGTGAAGCAGGCGGCGGCCAAGACCAATATGTCTCTGGGGCTTTTGGAGGAAATCACCGGAAACGCCATCGTGTCCGCGTCCCAAGAAGTCATCGACGGCTCGTTGGACGAGCATTTCGTGCTGGACATCTTCCAGACGGGCTCCGGCACATCCACCAACACCAACGCCAATGAGGTCATCGCTAACCGGGCCAGCCAAATCCGGGGCGGTGAATTGGGTTCCAGACTGGTGCACCCCAACGACCACGTGAACATGGGCCAATCTTCCAACGATGTTATCCCCACGGCCATCCATCTGGCGGCCCTGCTGGCCATCAAAGAAGACTTGATTCCCGCCCTCGAATTCTTGGCCGTCGAACTGGGCAAGAAATCGGATGAGTTCTGGCCGGTGGTCAAGACCGGTCGTACGCACCTGCAGGACGCCACTCCAGTGCGGCTGGGACAGGAATTCAGAGGATTTGCCGGGCAGGCTGAGTACAGTGTGCAACGGTTAAACCGAGCCCAAGAAGCCCTGGCCGAGGTAGCTTTGGGCGGCACCGCGGTGGGCACCGGCGTGAACACTCACGAGGAGTTCTCCGCCCGCACCTGCATGTCGGTCTCCGAGGCCTCTGGCGTGTTCATCAAGGAGACAGCCAACCATTTCCAGGCCCAGGCTTCGTTGGACGCCCTCGTCGAAACCAGCGGGGAACTCAAGACCATCGCCATCAGCCTGCATAAGATCGCCAATGACATTCGCTTCATCGCCTCCGGCCCCAGGGCAGGTCTGGGCGAGATCGCCCTGCCCGAGGTGCAGCCGGGCAGTTCCATCATGCCGGGCAAGATCAACCCGGTGATCTCCGAATCTGTGATTCAAGTGGTGGCCCAGGTGGTGGGTAACGACGCCTCAGTAACACTGGCGGGTCAGGGCGGTTACTTCGAACTGAACACCATGATGCCGGTGGCGGCCCACAACATCCTTCAGTCCATCGCCCTCCTGGCCACGTCAGCCCACAACTTCGCGGACCAGTGCGTTACGGGAATCACAGCCACCAGCGTGGGGCCGGACATGGTGGAGAAGGGTCTGATGTTGGGAACGGCATTGGCTCCGGCCATCGGCTACGACGCCGCAGCGGCCATCGCCAAGGAGGCTTCGGCCAAGGGCACCACCATCAGAGAGATGGCCAAAGAGAAAACGGAACTGTCTGATGCCGAGTTGGACGAACTGCTAGACCTGGAGAGCATGACCGAACCGGGCATCGGCGCCGCCGGACCAGGCGGCGGGGGTTAATGACTGGGAGCTAGTCTTTTAACAAGTCTTCTTCGAACAGCGGCAGGCCCATTTCGGTGGCCTTCATGAGGCATTCAAGACAGCGTTGGGCCTCGGTATGGCCAGCGGCAGACCAGAGATTCTCGCTGGGCTGTCCGCAGAGATATTCGGGCTCGACATTTTCGATGCCCGTGGTCTCCAGGTAGTGCACGAACCCTCTCTTCCTTTCGTTGGCCCACCACCAGCGGGTGATGCTTTTGTCCAGATCGTCCAAGTAGATCTTGAACTTGTCCTGCCAGCCGTCTTCTGGCATTATCACTAGCCAGCGGCCATGCTCCGAATCCGGGTCGCGCTCCGCCTTTAGCTCACCCTTCCTGATGTATTCCCGGATATCGCGCTGAGAGATATTCAGACGGTAGGAAGCTTCTTGAATCGTTAGTTTTTCCACGTGGACTCCGTATTATCTCCCACGGTCACCTATTCGTTGATCTTAGTCCGTGATCTTAGTCTGTGACCGGGGCGCATTTTATTTCTTGATCCGTTAGATCCCCGCTCGGGTGGCGATTGCTGGGTCTTCAATGGTGTCGGCCAGGGAGCCGCCGGGCGGTACCATGGGATAGACGTTCGTAGTTGAGTCTACCACGAACTCGATCAGGAACGGGCCGTCGTGGGCCTGGGCTTGCCGCATGGCGGGCAGGACATCCTCCGGACCAGTGACCCGGACCGCTCCAACTCCGTAAGCCTCGGCCAGCTTGATAAAATCTGGACCAGGCACCGACACCTCTTTCTGATGCCCTTCGAAGTACATGTCTTGCCATTGCCGCACCATACCCAGGCTGCCGTTGTTGATCAGAGCGATCTTCACCGGTAGCTTCTCTTCTGAAACGGTGACCAACTCCTGAAGGGTCATTTGGAAGCCCCCGTCTCCGGCGATGCACCACACCGGTGCGCCGGGCTTTCCCACCTGAACTCCCATCGCCGCTGGCAGCTCGAAGCCCATGGCGCCGAGTCCGCCTGAAGAGATAAAGGCGTTGCTCTTGTTGAATGACAGGAATTGGGCGGCCCACATCTGGTGCTGGCCCACACCGGTGACAATAGTAGTCTCTGGGTCTTCTTGTAGCACCGTATTCAGAGTGCTGATAACCTGTTGCGGTTGAAGCGAGTTGCTGGGCGGGATGGCCAGAGAGGGGTGGTTCCGCTTTAGATCTTCTATGAACTGCATCCAATCGGGCCGTGGAGTGTTGACGACCATGGGCGCCAGCGTGTGTAGCAGGGCCTTGGCGTCGCCGACAACCGGCACCTCCACCGGCACGTTGCGGCCGATCTGGGTAGCGTCGATATCCATGTGAATAACCCGCGCATGGGGAGCGAAGGTGTCCACCTTGCCGGTTACACGGTCGTCGAACCGCATGCCCACGCCTACGATCAAGTCGGCCTGGTCTACCGCGATGTTGGACCAGTACATACCATGCATCCCCAGCATGCCCATGCTCAAGGGGTGGCCGCCGGGGAAACCGCCCAGTCCCAGCAATGTGGTGATTACCGGGATACCAGACTGTTCGGCCAAATTCGTGAGTTCCCGGTTGGCCCCTGAGGTCAGAATACCGTGCCCGCTGATGATAACCGGCCTTTCAGCCTCATTGATCAACCGGGCGGCCTCTTTCAGCCGCTCCAGGGCCTCCGTGGTGACTTCAGGCGCCGGGATGGCGGTTAATTCGGGAAATTCGGCTTCGACTAGTTCGAGCTGCACGTCTCTGGGAACGTCGATCAGGACCGGTCCTGGACGCCCTTCCTGGGCGACGTAGAAGGCCTCCCGGACGGTGGCGGCCAGGTCGGCGGCGTTCATCACCATGAATGCTGCTTTGGTGCAGGACGCCGCGATGGAGCAGATATCACATTCTTGGAAGGCCTCGGTCCCCAGGGATGCCCTGGCTACCTGCCCGGTTATTGCGACCATTGGCACCGAGTCGGCTTTGGCGCCCATGATGCCCGTGACCAGGTTGGTAGCGCCGGGTCCAGAGGTGGCGACACAGACGCCAACCTTGCCGGTAACCCTGGAATAGCCGTCGGCAGCGTGGGCCGCGGCCTGCTCGTGGCGCACCAAGATGTGGCGCAATTGAGGATAGGACCAGAGAGCGTCGTAAAAGGGAAGAATCGCCCCGCCGGGATGGCCGAAGATGACTTCGACTCCTTCCCGGAGCAGGCTTTCGCAGATGATTTCCGAACCCTTGAGTTTCCCGTTGCGTTTCATTAAAGCAGCCACAGCAGCCTCCATAACTGGTAGAACTTTCTCCTGCAGAGAAAGGCGCTGGGAGAGCCGCCATCGAGCATAAAAAAAGCCCCATCCCACATAGGGACGGGACGTTATATTCCCGCGGTACCACCCTAATTATCCCGAGGTTATCGGGACCTCTCTAGCAGGACACCATCATGTCCCGTCGTTCTTAACGGGGGTACGAACCCCGGCCCGGTCTACTGGCCCTCTTTCATCATCAGAGGCTTTTCAACTGGCGGCTCCGGAGGGATTTTCAGTCAGCTTCGGCGCACCTGCTTACACCAGACCAGGCTCGCTAGGCGCCTACCCCTGCCTACTCGTCTCCATCACAGCTATTAATGATAGAGATTACCAAACCGCTCCCTCAGTGTCAACACAACGAGAAGTATCCTTCTCGGTGGTGGGGTTAGGTTTCGAAGAGACTTTCATAGCACTGCCAGAACCTTTCGACATCTAACCCATTGTCCCGGAGATTTCGCTCGATGTCTTCGACGGGCGTGTCCCATTCTTCAGTATAGAAGACGACGCGTTCTAATGGCCTTTGATTCAGGAAGACGCAAAATGGGCCTAACTTACTATGCAGAGTTAGACCCATTAATTCTAAAACGCGAGTTATCTCCGGTCCGTTAAGCTCGTCTGGACGCTCCAAAGGTTACGCCCACATCGCGCTCAAACTTTCGCTCTCTGTCGGGTTCCTCTGGGAACTGAAATTCGACGCCCTTTTTTCGCAAAAAATCTCGTAACAGACCGTCTTCGCCGAAGCTGTTGACAAGAGCCTCCAATGCGACGTCAAAGGCCTCATTCGCTTCCTCGCGGGATTCACCATACACGGTGAACCCGAAATCGTGAGACCTAACTGCCCAAGTGCCATCCCTTTCCTCTACACTCCCACTTAATCCCTTTAATTCTAATACCAGTTCTTCACTCATAACAGGTCCTCCATATCCCAGTAATCTGGAGAAACCGAACTCCCATTTATTTATAGGTTTACGCCTACTATCAGATTATCAAAGTTATTTACTAAGGCAAACCTGCTAGTGGCAGCATCTTATCAACTGTAATCAATTGTAGCAAGCGTGAACCAGAAAAAACAGTTAATGTCAAGCCAACTGTGTCACTGATTACACATGACAACCCACTGTGGGTGTGTCACGTATACAACTGACACACAACGAGCCGGGCCTGGCAGACTTGCCCGGTCTCCCGTCCAATCCTGCCGAACCGTATTGCCGGCATTGGCCGATAGCACTCCAGCAGGCGTCTATGACGGTCCTGTTTTACGTGTAAGTTGGCTTCTCCCCTATGATAGTATGACAATTGTATGGAGCGACAATTGTACGGCAACCAAGCTACGATTCCGTCTGTTCGGCGGCCAAAAAAACCATCCAAGAATCGGTCTAAAACCCGGTTCGGAAAGCCGGTTGGCCTCTCGCGGGGTCTACACCAAAGCTTGCAAAAGGGGTTGTACCAAGACCTGGTGCAAGGTTTCCAGACCCGGGACCATGAAGCCAGCATTGCGCCGAAAATCGCCCAAGTTGCCCCTGAAATGGCCGAGAGCAGCCCCACAGATGCTGTTGAAACACCCGGTCCCGGAATAAATATCCGCAAAGTTGGCCTGCTCTTCGGCGAGACCGTGACCCATACCTTTTGCCCCGAGAAGGGTCTGGTTCCACACCCAGAGGAACAGGGCCGGATGCTGGTGCTGACCAACCAAAGAGTCATCGCCTTCGGGAATAGGGAAGGAACGAGAGAAACCGTTCTGATGCCGGTCGATGAGGTCAAGGCCGTGTCCGTGAACGCTGGCCTTCGCAGCAAGCTCATGTTGCTTCAGGGAGGGCTGATCATGATGGCCGGCGTCGTTATATACGTGCTGCTGGCCTATTGGCTAACAGGCCGAATAGACGGACCTACGATACCCGTTATACGCATGGACCTGGTGGCCTTTTTGGTATTTCTGGCCATCCTGTCCAGCGTTGGCATGATGTCGCAGTTTTATTTCAGCAAACCCGACGGCGAGGTAGCGTTCCAAGGGGACGGAGTGAGGCTGGTCTTCCCATTCAGAGGGGAGACCGCCGAGGACAGTATTTACCAGGTCGTTAATGCAACCTTCGCCGCCCGGCAGTCCATATTGGGCTATTCCGACGCAGAATATATCGGGCAAACCGCTAGGTAGCCTTCCCGGCCACCGAACCAGCGGCCAAACGGTCGGCTATCCCAGAGGCAGCCCAGGATCGACGTCGATGTCCATGGCAGACTCTTCGCCCCGTTGGTATTGGAAGTAGCCGCAGGCGGCGATCATTGCACCGTTATCGGTACACAAAATTGGCGGGGGTATGATTACCGGCAAGGATGAGCGCCGGACGATCTCCTCACGCAACCGTGAATTGGCGGTCACGCCGCCGCCCAACACCAGGCCTTTTACCCGGTACTTTGCTGCCATCTCCACCAGCTTTGCCGAGATGACATCGACCACCGATTCCTGGAACGCCGCCGCCATCTCACGGACTAACCGCGTTTCGTCAACTCCCTTTTCTGGAGAGGGGTAGATCCCCCGGTCTTGAGCCATGTGCAGCAGGGCGGTCTTCAACCCGCTGAAACTGAAGTCCAATGTATCTTTCATCCACGCCCTGGGCAGGTTCTCCTCACCCGTGGCGCCCTCGGATACCCGTTGTATCTCGGGCCCCCCAGGAAACCCCAACCCCAGTATGCGGGCGGCTTTGTCGAAAGCCTCGCCGGCGGCGTCATCACGGCTGCGCCCTACCAACTTGTACTTCCCATGGCCTTCCATCAAAAGGAGGTCTGTGTGGCCCCCAGACGCCACCAGGCAGGCCAGCGGGAAGCCGGGGTCATTTTCCAAGTCCCCTTGGGCCAGCCAGGATGCGTAGATATGGCCCTCCAGGTGGTTCACGCCGATCAAAGGGATTCCCAACGAATATGCGATGGCTTTGGCGGCGTTGACCCCGGTGATCAAGGACCCGGCCAACCCCGGCCCGAAGGTTACGGCGATCGCGTCCATTTCTTCAAGCCCCAGCCCCGAGTTGGCCGTGGCTTGTTCCAACACCGGCACCAGGTCGCGGACATGCTGCCGGGACGCGACCTCCGGCACCACGCCACCGTAAACCGAATGGAGGTCGGCCTGTGACGAGATGACGTTGGAGAGCATGGTCCGCCCATCTTCGACCACTCCCGCTGCGGTCTCGTCGCATGACGTCTCAATGCCCAATATCTTTATCGTCATCGATTCTATGTTTATCCGGTGTGTGATTTGCCGGTCTCCGTCCAACTTTACACTAATTTGGGCCCGGTGCTATCATCGTGAACAGGTCCGATATTGCCAAGGGGCAACTTTTCGTGGCCTTTGGAGGTGGCTTCCGTTTATGGATGCCGGTGATTCGTGGCGATTAGCACTATTGATTATCTGTTTAGGCCTATCGGGATTATTCTCCGCATCTGAAACTGCCTTCATCGCACTCCCCAGGGCGCGCCTCATGCACCTGGTACGCATCGGCCGCCCCGGCGCAGACCGGGTCTCTCACATCATTCAAAGGCCCGAGCGTTTTCTGGCCACCGTGCTGTTGGGCAACAATCTGGTGAACACTGCGGCTGCGGCCCTGGCCACGGTACTGGCCTTGAACCTGATCACAAACAAGTCCCTGTCCGTCTTGGCTGCCACATTTGGTGTCACTACCTTTCTTTTGTTGTTCGGTGAGACCATGCCCAAGAACGTCGCGTGGCGCCGTTCGGAGAAAGTCGCGTTCGCCGTCTCCCGGCCCATCCGGTTGGTGGAACTGGCCCTCTCTCCAATAGTGAGCCTGCTCCAGCTTTTCAGCACATTGACTAACCGGGCCCTTGGCATTTCGGCCGCAACCCCCGAGATGGGTGAGGAAGAGATTCGTATGATGATCGCCGCCGGGGCCCAGACCGGGGCCGTGGAAGCCGGGGAAGCCGATCTGCTGCAGAAGGTTTTCCGATTCGGCGACCGTCAGATGCGCGAGATCATGACCCCCAGGCCGGAGATCGTTTGGATCGAACAGGGGGCCAGCCTGGAGGGATTCCTGACCATCTACTCCCAGCACACCCACACCCGGTTTCCCGTATACGATGGGTCTATGGAGAACGTGGTGGGCATCCTCTCAGTGAAAGACATCCTGGCCGGGATGCACAGGCTTCCCAGCGATTTAAGCGTCGATGTGACCGGACAGAGCAGGCCCGCTTTTTTCGTTCCGGAGACCAAGAGCGTCAGTGAGACTTTCAACGAGATGCGGGAGGGCGGTCACAGCGTGGTGCTCACTGTTGATGAGTACGGCGGTATCGCCGGACTGGCGACTCTGAAACAGATGATGTCGGTGATCGTCGGTCAGATGGGAGACGAGGGCTCAGCTCCTGAAGAGCCGGTAACTCCCCTGGGCAGAGACAATTTCCTGATAGACGCGGGATTGGCGATCTCCGACATCAACGAAGAACTTGCTCTGGAAATCCCCGAGGGAGACTACCAAACCCTGGCAGGGTACATACTGGACCGGCTCGGCAGCATACCCGAAACCGGGGATGTCATGGAATTCGAAGACTTGCGGATCACGATCAAAGTCATGGAAGGGGTACGGATCGAGGAAGTCGAGTTGCAGCGCATCAATACAGGGATCGGAGTTGGCCGGAGGGAGACAGACCGGTGAAGTTCTTTCTGGTACGCCACGGAGAGACCGAGTGGAATAAGCTAGGCCGATTCCAGGGGCACGAGGATATAAATCTGAACGAGCGCGGCCTGGCCCAGGCCAAGGAGACGGCAAAAACCGCCGCTGGATGGGGCCACTCGGCAATCTATACCAGTCCTCTGACTCGCACCGTACAAGTGGCCGAGGAAATAGCCAAGGTGACTCAGGTGCAGGTGTTGCAGCGTCCGGGATTGAAAGAGCTTGGCCTGGGTGATCTGGAAGGAGTCACCGGAGAAGAGATGCGCCAGGGATGGCCAGAGGTGTTTTCCACCTGGCGCTCAAACCCCGAAAGAGTGTCCATGCCCAACGGGGAATCTCTGGTCCAACTCCGCGATCGAGCCTGGCAGAGCATCTTGGACATTGAACGGGAACACGCTGGGCGAGAACACCCGGAAGGCGAATCGGTGGTCGTCATCTCCCACAACTTCGTCATCCGCTCCATCGTCGGCGAGTTGCTTGGGGTGCCCCTGGAGAACTTCCACCGCATGTCACTAAGTCTGGCTTCGGTATGCACCTTCGAGAGCGATGACCGGGGCCGGCGGCTCACATCATATAACTCCACCGGCCACCTATCCCCCGAAAACCGGTAGCCGGACCTCCCGATGGCTCTCCATTTTCTGGAACGCCAAGTTTCCGACGCCGTAATGCGGGCCGGTTATTCCCATAATCGAACCACTCTTGTGGTTGGAGTTTCAGGAGGACCCGACTCGACTGCCCTATTGCACGCCCTGGTTGCCCTTCAAGGCATCCACGGGCTGGGCTTGCACGTGGGCCACCTGAACCACAATTTCCGGGGGCAAGAGGCCGAGGATGACGCCCTTTTTGTCGAGGAATTGGCTCAAAGCCTGGGACTCCCGGTGACCGTGGCCAAAGAGGACCCCCACGAATACCAAAGGAAGCGCGGCATCTCCTCATTCGAACAGGGAGCGCGGGAGATGCGGTACGCCTTCTTGGCCCGGGTCTCCAAAGACGCCAACGCCAGAGCGGTTACAGTGGGCCACACCGCAGATGACCTGGCGGAGACGGTGATGCTCCACGTGCTCCGGGGTTCCGGCCTGCACGGACTGAGGGGCATGACCGAGTTATGTGGTTGGCCTTGGCCCGGCGAGGGCAACGGCCTGGCCCTATTTCGCCCTCTTTTGCGGGTGACCAAAGACCAAACGGCGGACTACGTTCGCGCGCGGGGCTGGAGCTTCCGCGAAGACAGCGGAAACTACATGTGGCGGTTCACCCGCAACAAGGTCCGCCACGACCTGATGCCCAAACTTGCGGAAGACTATAATCCCCAAGTGAAAAACGCCTTGGTGCGGCTGGCCCACGCCGCCGCCGAAGAACTGGACTTCGCTGATGGAGAGTTGGACCGTGTGTGGCGCCAAGTGGCGGTCGAGTCGGAGGACGAGGTGCGGTTCGACCGGATGTCTCTGGGAAAGCTTCATCCCCATCTACAGCGTCTGGCCCTTCGTCGCGCCTATATCTCGGTGAATGGAGACGCCACCCGGTTGTCGGAAAGCCACCTTATTGCCATGATGAATCTGGTACAGGCACAACAGGGGGGCCGGACTGTAGACCTCCCCGGAGGGGTGATATTCCGCCGGGAATACGGGGATTTAGTGCTGACGCGGAGTTTGGAACCAGACTGCCCATATCCGGAGCTTGACGGCGAATATCCAATCCAGTTGCCGGTTGAAGCCTGTGTCGAGACGGTGGTGACGGCCGGTCCTTGGCAGGTCACGATGCAGATCGGTATGGCCAGCGAAGGGCATGAGGGCGACGGCGGCTGGACAGCATGTCTGGACCTGAGGGCTTTGGGGGAGGGAGCGACCGTGCGGGCGTGGCGGCCTGGGGACCGGATACAGCCACTCGGGATGCGGGGGCAGAAGAAATTGCAGGACCTGTTCACCGATCTGAGAGTGCCTCGGTATTGGCGGGGAAGGGTGCCGCTGTTGGCCACCGCGGGGGGGATTGTCTGGGTGGTTGGTCACCGCATCGCCGACTGGGCCAAGGTAGACACAAAGGCTGATGGACAGATTCTGCGAGTTAAGTTCAGCCTGAGTCCGGACCAAACCGCTTGATCCATTGGCGGGGAATGGGGATAACCCTTACGTCCCCATGAGCCGGGAAGGATTGTCCTTCACCAGCATTCCCACTTCCACTTCTTCCAGGCCGGAGCGGAGCATGGTGGCGATGCCCATGCGCATACCCTCGGCCGGCATCGGGTGGAAGTCCTGTCCAAAATCTGTGCTGAGTATGCACTTCTCCGGGCCGATGGCGTTGATGGTCTTGGCCAACTCTTTGGGGTCCATCCGGTAGGTGGTCGGCATCACGACGTGGAGGCAGTGCTCGATGAACGCCCCCATTCCAGCCAACGTCTTCATGTCCTCGAGGGTCATGCCGGTCGTGAATGACATGGTAGTGCCGTGGGTGACCACGATTCTTTGGATAGCCATATTACGGGCCTCAGCCACCAGCGCTATACTTTCGGCAGTGGAGATGTGACCTGTAGCCAGCACCATGTCGTGGGATTTGATCAACGCAAGAATGGAATGGACTTCCGGCGCCAGGGCTCCGGACTTATCCAGCAGGGAGATGCCGCCGTCCAGGCCCTTCGATTCCCGGTCGGCCTTGGCTGAATAGGTCGGCATCCAGACTATTCGTCCCCCCATGTCGGCCGTGGCCTTTACTGCGTCTGGGTTGAGGCCGCCCACTTCAACATCCAGAGCAATACCGCCCAGGATGGTGACTTCCGGTACAAGGTCGCTGGTCGTGGCCGCCACAGGATGGGTAGGATATTCGTGGCTCTTCAACACCATACCCTGCATACCCATCTCCCGGGCCTGTAAGGCAATCTCCACTGCGCCGGCCCGTCGTTCGACCTTGGGATCGGGGCCGAAATGCACGTGAATGTCCAGGGCGCCTTCCAATATCCGGTCTATGTTGCTCACGCTCACACCACGTTGTTGAAATTAAAGAACCATGGGGTTTCAGATTCGGACGGAGAGGCACAGACTAAGCGGTCTGGGCGCACCCGGTTTGAGGCTGGCGCCAGCATAAGTCAGGGGTCTAGGGGTGTCAAGAAAAATCCGGGCGCGGGGTATTTGGCGCCGGTTGCCACTGGGGGGCCCGGTTGGTAGCATGTTGACACCTTCGACCTGGAGGTTGTGATGGACCTGGGACTAAAAGGAAGAGTGGCCATAGTAGGCGGTAGCAGTAAAGGTTTGGGCCGGGCTTGCGCTGACTCCTTGGCCCAAGAAGGCGCGAGCTTGGTTATCTGCAGCCGCAACGCAGAGGAACTGGACCAAGCCGCCGGGGAGATCCGCGCTGCGTCCGGCGTCGATGTTTTGGCGGTGCCGGGGGACCTCGCCCGCTTGGAGGATATCCAAACTCTGGTTAAGCGGACCGCCGACCACTTTGGCCGCCTGGATATTTTGGTCAACAACTCGGGAGGACCACCCGCAGGCCGGGCCGCCGACACCACCGAAGAAGTCTGGCGTCAATCCATCGACATGGCCCTCCTATTTTTCATTCGCATGAGCCGCGAATCCGTTCCCCATATGAAAAAAGGAGGGTGGGGGCGGATCGTCAACATATTGGCCAGTTCGGTCTTCCAGCCCATCGACAATCTGGTCACCTCCGGGGTGACGCGCATGGGAGCTGTTGCTTTCGCCAAGAGCCTGGCCGACGAGGTTGGCCGGGACAATATCTTGGTGAATAATGTGGCCCCTGGTTATTTATTGACCGACCGCATGATGCATATCTTCGAGACCCGGTCTCTAGAAACAGGTTCAAGCGTGGAAGATCTGCTCCAGGCCCACTCGGCAACCATTCCAGTGGGCCGTTTGGGGCGTCCCGAAGAGCTGGGAGACCTGGTGACTTTCCTATCCTCGGAGAAGAACAGCTACACCACGGGTTCGACTATCCTGGTGGACGGCGGCGTGGTCAGATCGGTCATGTAGTGAGACCGGCGTGGAAGAATGAGATATTGATTGGCGTTTCATATTGATAGAAATCACCGGGCCAAGCTTACCACGGTCAGGGAAATCGCGACTCCAGAGCTCGTTGGACTTTCCCGGTTGAACATTAATGTGGGTCGTTTCAATAGACACAAGAATGGGAGCCGGGCGACTCTCGAACCGGCCCACCAAGCGGCTCGCAACAGAGGCATAGCAATCCCAAAAGGGGTGGTTTCAGGATTTCAATATATAAATAGTTTTTGTATGATAGTAAGGCACTGTGCAGCCGATACTCGGACTGAGAAAGTGACGGACCCCGCCCCGGGACCCTTGGAGGATACCTTTGCGCAACCTGGCCAACTTTCTTGTACACCTTTTTAACCGCGATGGAGAGGCTGAACGTACCTACCTGTCGGTGGTCCATGACCATTGTTTGTTCTGCGAGGAGCCAATCAAAGACTCGCCTTCCTATCTTATCTACCGGGTGTGCCCATTCTGCCGGTTCCATTACACCGTCACTGCCCGGCAGCGAATAGAGCTGCTGACCGACCGTGGATCGTTCAAAGAATCCTACAAATATGTTAGTTCCGTTGAGCCACTTTCCTTCTCTCGCCGGGGCCGCTACCGGAAGTTCTTTTCCCGGGACCAGAATCGCACTGGCCTTACTGAAGCGGTAGTTACCGGCAAATGCCGCATCGAAGACACGGAAGTCATGTTAACCGTATTGGACTTTGGTTTCATGGGCGGGACCATGGGCAGCGTGGTGGGTGAGAAGGTTTCCATGGCATTTGAGAGTGCCGCCCGCAGCGGGTTGCCTGTAGTGGCCGTAGTCTCGGGCGGAGGAGTGCGTATCCAAGAAGGCGTCCTGTCTCTGATGCAGATGGCCAAGACAGTGACCGCCGCCAACCGCCTGCGTGAAGAAGAAGTGCCTTTCATTGTGATCTTGGCCAACCCGTCCACCGGGCAGGCATATGCCAGCTTTGCCAACTTGGCCGATGTGATTCTGGCCGAACCGGGCTCTTTGATTGGACTCTCTCCATTACGAACTTTGCGGGAAGTATCCAAGATGCCCCTGCCGCTGGACGCCCACACGGCCGAAGCCCACGTGGGTCACGGGCTTCTGGACAATGTGGTGGACCGGGAGAACCTACAGCCCAGGGTTGCGGATCTGTTGCGCATCCTAACGGCCCAAAAACAGGGAAAGCCGAATCATAAAAACCTGCTAAAAGCAGAACCCGAAGAGTGTGCCGAGCCCGAGCCGTGGGAGTCGGTTACCGCCGCCCGTAACTCGGAACGGCCCCAGGCGACTACCTATTTCCGGTCTATGTTGGATCCATTCATCGAGTTGCGAGGCGACCGTCTGAACAGCGATGACCGGTCGATTGTTGCCGGTCTAGGATTTATGGATGGCCAGCCGGTGGCGGTGATTGGGCAGCAGCGGCAGCACTTGGTGGAAGGGGAGCGCTACCATGTTTTTCCCGACGGTCTGCGGAAGGCCCAGCGCGTCATTGATCTGGCCTCCCGATTTAAACTGCCTCTCGTTACTTTGATCGATACCCAAGGCGCGGACCCCGGGCTGGAAGCGGAGGAACAGGGAATCGGAAACGCCATCGCCAAGACCCTGTCTTCGATGCTGAAAGTTCCAACACCCGTCGTCTCGGTGGTTATTGGAGAAGGCGGCAGCGAGGGAGCATTGGCGCTGGGATTGTCCGACCGAATATTGATGCAGCAATTTGCCATCTATTCGCCAATCTCTTTGAACCACACCCTGGGCTCTGCCCACCATGACCACATGTTGGACCGCGAAGCCGCGGAGGCCTTGATGCTGACCGCCCATGATTGCCTGGAACTGGGCATCGCCGACGAAATTGTCCCCGAGCCAGAGGGCGGGTCTCACGTCGACCCCCGCCAGGCGTCGAGCGCGCTGCAAACCGCCTTACTGACCAATATCGTGCAATTGTCAAAAATGTCCGAAGGTAAGCTGCTGAAGAAGCGGTACCAGAAATTCCGTAGGATGGGAGAGGGCAGCGGGTACTCACAGGAGGCTATGAACCAGGAGGTGGAACTCCTGATGAGTATCACTTCTGGCGACGCCCCGCCGGAGCGGCTGTCTCGCAAGCAAAGAAGAAAGGGGCGTAAAGAGGAACCTGCTGAGGCCCAGGTCGCTTCTGACGATTAATTCTGGCCGCGTAAGTCGAAACGATGGATCTCAGCCAAAACCGAGCCTGTTAGGCAGCCTCAGAGCCGAATTCTTTAAGGCTCTTTTTCACCGCATCTGCCACCGCGGAGAACTCGTCTTCCACCGATTCGTCAATTAAAGCAGTCGGTTTTGATGAGTCCCGGTAGGCAGCGCGCAGAGCCAGGCCGCCTAGGAAGGGCGCCTCTACCTCTTTGGCCAGGTTCTTGCCGCCCCCCTCTCCAAAGATATCTCCCGTGTAGTTTTCCACCACGCCCAGCACGTTTAAGTTCAACTTGCGGATCATATTGATACAGCGCTTGGCGTCCAGGTTAGCCAAGTCCTGAGGCGTGCTGACCACCACGAATCCGTCCATGGGCAGGCTTTGCATCACGGTCAGGGGAGAGTCGGAAGTGCCCGGGGGCAGGTCTACTATCAGGTAATCAAGTTCGTCCCAGTCGGTGGCCTGGAGGAACTGATTGATTGCGTTATGAATCATCGGCCCGCGCCAGATGATTGCCTCGTCTTGGTTCTCTTGGAAGAAGGCCATGGAGACAACTTTGACGCCCCATTTTTCGGCGGGGATGATCTGGTTATCAACGTAGTCCGGTTTGTCGGTGATGCCCATCACCTTGGCCACGTTGGGGCAGTCGATGTCCACATCCAACAGTCCAACGTTGCACCCCTGGTTGGCCAGGGTGACCGCCAAATTAACGGCGACTGTGGTTTTCCCAACTCCGCCCTTTCCGCTGTAAACGCCGATTTTGGTTTTGATCTTGCCAAGACGGTCGGTTATCTGGCGTTTTTGCTGCCAGGTCCGTTTGATCTGTTCCAGACGCGCGGTTTCCTGGGGCGTGGCCATGGGGTCCTCCGGAAGTGTGCGGGATTTGTGAATAGCGGAACTTGGCGCTTAAACTCGGAGCCAAGCGGCTCATGCGCCAGGATATGTTGGCGTTAATTGCGACAGGTCGCAGATAGGGTCTTGGACGCCGGCTAGATGCCCAGTTGGGCGCGGGCCTCTTCACTGATCAGTTCCGGCGACCAGGGAGGATCGAACACCATCTCGATCTGCACCTCTTCCACGCCGTCCAGCTCTTGGATCGCCCATTCAGCCTGTTGGCCGATGTACGGGCCCATGCCGCAACCGGGGAAAGTGAGGGTCATCTGGACGTACACGTCGGATTCTTTTACCTGAACGTCGTAGACCAATCCTAGATCGACCACGTTGACCGGGATCTCCGGGTCGTACACTGATTTTAATGCCTCGTAGATGTCTTCTGTGGTGACGGTTGGCTCGGGCATGTCTGCCTCCTAATCACGGTCGCCTAAGACGATTATATTAAAGTCGACCAACTTGGTCAACAATTATTCCGCGTCTGGTTCGTTGGACGCAGGCTAGACTGGTTTTAGCCGGCCCTTCCCAGATAATCCTTCCCCTATGGTATGAGGAGGAGTTTGCCGGTGGTGGCCCTGCTCTCCAATTGCCGATGGGCTTCCGGCGCATCCGACAGCGCAAATTCGCCGCCGATCCTTAGATTGAGTTCTCCGGAGCTGACCCAGCCCAGTACGTCGCTGGCCCGCTGCTCCAGTTCTGTGCGGTTGACGGTGTAATCGCCAAGTCCGGGGCGGGTTAGTGAAAGCGAACCGGCACCCAGGATGGCAGGGTTCATGGGTTCCGGAGCCCCGCTTGCGGCGCCATAGAGCACCATGTGACCGCGGCGGCCCAGGCTGCTGATGCTCTGGGTGAATGTCGTCTTGCCCACGCCGTCGTACACCACCTGCACGCCCTCGCCGTTGGTGGCTTTTTTGACCTCTTCCGCAAAGTCCTCCTTGGTATAGAGGATCACGTGGTCAGCGCCAGCCCCCTTGGACAGTTCAGCTTTTTCCTCGGTTGAAACGGTGGAGAACACATATCCGCCCAGCCGCTTTACCATTTGCGTCAATAGCAGGCCCATCCCGCCGGCTCCCGCGTGGATAATGACCCGGTCCCCATTCTTCACGGCGTAGGTGGAATGGCAAAGATAGTGGGCGGTCATGCCCTGAAGGATCGCCGCGGCCCCGGCTTTGGCGTCCACGCCAGCGGGCCGTTTCATCAGCCTCCAGGCGGGCACCAGGGCTAGCTCGGCATAAGCTCCGGGGGCGGTGCAATATGTGACCTCATCGCCCACTTTCACCTCGGTCACACCGGGGCCTATGGCCTTGACCACACCGGCGCCCTCAACTCCGATGATGCGGGGCAGCGGCGGGCCGGGGTTTACGCCCTGCCGGCTATAGACATCGGTGAAGTTAACGCCGGCGGCCTGTATCTCAACCACTGCTTCGCCCTCGCCGGGGGTCGGGTCGGCCACGTCCTGGTACTTCATTACCTCGGGGCCGCCGAATTCGTTAATCTGCATTGCTTTCATGTCGAGCGCTCCTGTGCCGTTACCGAAAAATCCGGGTCAATCTGACCTGATGGCAATTAACCGGAGGTACAGCGGTTGCTGTATCGATGGCGGTTAGTATACACCGAGGATTGATGCGCGGCGGTGATCCCAAAGGGAAAGTAGAAACAGCCCGGCGGCGCATCGTGAAATGGCGGCCGATCATCCAGGTCTTCAGGAAACCAGCCGCCAGATCGTCAGAACAAATTTCTAGGAGGACCGAACGCCCAGAGTGGTTAATGCAGTCGCACTGCCGCCGGGGAGTTCAAGCCCGCCGGCGATTGCTTTTTCGTAGATGTCCTGCAGCATGGACGACACGTTTGCGTCGGGAGCGCCGCCCTCGCCACGATGGTCGGCCAACTCGGACAAAGTGTCGTAGGCCTGGTCAACGTTCCAAAAGAAAGACAGCAGCCAAGTCAATTCCCGTTCGTTGGCGGGAGTAGGAATGTCAGACAGGTCGTAGAGCCCGTTTAGCACTCTGGTGTAGCGCAATATTCCGGCTTTGTCTTCCGAGTTTTGCCCGTAGAACCTACGCCGGCTTAACTCGGTGATCCGCTGAGAGTAATTCTCCTCACCATAGATGTTCTTGGGCAGCCATTCATCGCGAAGATCAACTATCTCGTTGCCCGACTCGTCTACGATGGCGACGGCGATGTCCGATCCCAGGTGAACTTCATATTCGAACTTCACAGCGTCCCGCAGCAAAGCTTCTTGCAGCATCAGAGTTAATTCCCGAGGGATCTTTTTGTACGTCGCGCCGCTGGCCTGATCATTTGTGTCGGCGCCCACGCCTCCGGTATTGAATACGTAGTACTGTTGATCGAGCCCGCCCTGCTCGATCTTCTTGACTATGTTATAGAGATTGTTGGCGTTGTCGTCTTCCAGCCCAATGATGAACGGGTCGGAGAAGTACTCAACGTAGGGACGGCCGATGGCGCCGATGGCCGCGCCCATCTGAACCGCTTCACCGTACATCAATATCCGGATGTACTGCTCCGGGGACAAACGCCGCAGCGGCGGCACCACTGTATTTTGCCGCATCACGGCCTGCCAGAAGATTTGATCGGTGTCTTCGACGGGAACATGGACACCCTCGGTTTCCCGCCCTCCGGTGATCTTGCGAAGTAGGTCGTTGGCTCCTTTGCGGGCTACCAACCTGGTACGCGACAGCGTGACACGCATGTTGCGGACTGGGTTGGAAAGGAAGTTGGGAGACCATGAATCCAGATTTACTGGCACGTTTTCCAGGGTCTCTTGAGTGTTCGGGTCCTGATCCGTGCCGCGGACAGCCTCGAAGGTGATGGGGTCTTCCTCTTTGGTGAGGCCAAAGGGCATGGCGTAAAGATTGTTCTCAGTGCCGTCTATGCCGTAGTACAACGTGGATTGCTTGCCGTCTCTGGTGACCGTGATGGGCTCCTCGAGCTGTTGCAGCATCACAATGTCATCATTCATTGGGTAGACGCCTTCCTCGGCGTCCGTCTTCAAGTTGAGTCGCTGTGCCAGTTCACTGTTGGCCAACTCTAGCATGATTGTGAGGGTACTCTTGCCGTGGAGAGACGGTCCGACGGTGATCAGGGCCGTGTTCTTGATCTGGCCAGCCAAGGTCTTGGCGCGGGCCATGCTCAACGCCGCCTGAATCGCCAGCCCGTCGTTCTGCTTAACCTTAAACATGGCAATGGACAGGGGGCCCATCTTGTGTTCGCCGACGTAATCGAAACCCAGATGCAATGACAGTCCTTTTGTGGGGGCTTTGAACACCAGCAAAGTGAGACCGGAGTCCCGTATCCGCTGCTTCAATTCTTCGAGCATCCCCAGATCGTCCAGCCAATGAGGCAGCGACACTTCAAGAATGTCGGGCTCCTGGCGGCTGATCTCTTCTGTGACGGGGAAGGTAAGTTGACGCCACATGATGGGGATCTGAAGGTATCGAGTTCCGAAGAGCATCTGGCGTGCGTGGAAAGATCGCCCCGGAGCGTCGCCGACTTGGCGGTCGGACTGAATGATGGTGTCTCCCGAGGCCAGTTTCTCCTCCATGAAGTCGTTGATATACCTAAAGACCTCGGTGAACAAGGTCTGGTCCTCCGGGCTGAATACCACGCCGTCCCGGTTTTTGGCGAAACCGTCAACGAAATATTGGGTTAGGTCGGGCCTTCGGACGACACCCAATTGACTGAAGAAGGCAAGCCCGCCGGTGTCGAGACGGACCACTACCCCAGGCCAGGCTCTGGTGGCGGCTCTGCCTGCGGCGTTGGCTTCTTCCGCCTCTTTATCGATGATGCTAGCTTCGCTGAGGAACCGCTGTTGTTCGTCTTCGGGGAGGTCCTGCAGCACGTGCATCTGGCTAATGAGCCATTCAGAGGAGGGATTATTGTAGGTCGCGCCGGGCTTGTGACCCTGACGGGCCAAAGCTACCAGGCGGTCAAGCTCTTTTTCGAATGCCGGTACGGCGGCGGGACCGGCAAGGGACGAGTCAGCTTTTGGCTGCATTTGGGGACTCATGTTGTTCTGAATCAGTCTTAGTAGCAGTTTTTTACGGCACTGTTGAGGGCTCGGGCGCCAACTGCGCGACATGGGTTTCGCACAAAACCGACAGTATGCTACATCGTCGTTGTGACCAAGTCAAAGATTTTCCGGGGTTTTTCCGGGGTGAGTATCACCCTCCCCTAGGGGCAAACACAAGGAATCAGATATCTATCGCGCCCGGTTGTTCCACCCCTTTTTTCACCCGGTTGTTTCAAATGAGATGCTGCTGATCCAATCTGGGCTCCGAAACGAGGAAAAATCTTTCATCGCCATGACCAATATTTGGCCGGTACAGGGCGTCTTCTCGGCAGGATTTCAGCGTGGAAGCCGACACCTCGTTGGCCCCTTTCCTGACAGGGCAATCGCATCTGATTGGAGGCGAGGTGGCAATAGTAGTATAGAAGTCATCTTAGGGGTGAGGAGGATGATTCATGGAGGAAAGGCCGGCG
>MUCT01000048.1 GCA_002816585.1 SAR202 cluster bacterium Io17-Chloro-G6
ACAGCGCCCTTGGTGACCCCAAGGGCCTCCGCGATGCTCTTCTGCCTCCACCCCATTTGGAACAATTCCCAGGCCCGCAAGCGGCGACCCTCGCGCCGGTTGGTGGCGTGATTGGAAAGTGTCTTGTCCATGGCGGACAGTATCCCTTATTTTTATATTAGTTTAAAGATTTGTTCAAGCATCGGTAAGTCGGATGTCGTCATGAGGTTTGGGTAACAGTCAAAGTGACAACGTATTCGGGCGGTTCCTGGACTGACACTCTGGGATAAGGGTCCATCGGCGAAGCCTCAATCAGGTACACCCCGGAGGAGCCTGAGACTTGGCCGGTGTTCGCTTCAGAGCTACCTACTTCCAATGTGAGTCCTTGGATGGCAGCATCGAGACCATCAAACCGAACACCAAGTTTGACCCTAGCCCTGCCAGCCTGGATGGAAACTGCGTCCAGCGGGCAACGAGAGTCTTCCTCAACCGGCAAGAACTCCACCCATGGCCCATCGGGCCTATCGTTCTGGTCTTACCGACCGTTAGTTGGAACGGTAGGTCCAGGGAAGTACCCAATTTCGGGGCTTCAACAAATCCTGCATTAACCAGCGTAATGCTACCGTCTTCACCTTCCACAAACCGGAAGGGCCAATAAAAGTCACTGGGAATTATGGACAGATATCCGCCTTCGGGAGAGCCTAGGACCGGCTTCGAAGTAGAGGGTAAGCCGGAGCCCCTGACCGTGGATGGTGAGCCCGATTAAGAAGTGCGTTATGATTGCGGTTCGGCGGAGGGGGTTATCTGTGTGAGCGCTGATGGCGAGGTAGGATGCATCATTGTCCGAGATCTTAAAGACTGTGGAGCAAGTGAACCAGGGAGCAGCCCTGGTGATTGCTCCCCAGGGGCCTGCCCTATTCGCCCCTTACTGCCAGCGCTTCAGGTGGAGCCCGACTCCAGTCTAAGCCTCTACCAACAAATGGATCAGACGGCATTCGATGGCCGATGAATCCAATCGCCGCCTGCCAAGAGGGCAATTCCAGACGCTAGAGTGTGTGAAGGTGACGAATGCTCCACCCAAGACGAACGGAGTACGTCCAATCCGGGATGCCCGGTGATAATAAGGAGTTCTGTATGTCATTCCTTGGACTTCGATTGGGGAACGAGACGGAGCTGAACACGGCAGATATCCAATCGTTGGCCTTACTGGCCGAGGAGTTGGGCTACGGCGAAGTCTGGATGACCGAGGGGGTAGGGCGGGATTCTCTGACCCAACTCACCGCCATTGCCTCGGCCACCAGCCGAATCGGCCTGGGAACTGGCATACTGCCCATGTTCTCCCGGACACCGTTGATCACAGCCATGTCTGCGGCGGGGTTGTCGGCTGTCTCGGATGGCCGGTTCATTCTGGGCCTGGGCGTCGGGAACCGGCCGGCCGTGGAAGATGGACACGGAGTCGCTTACAGCCAGCCCATGGAACACCTGCGAGACATGATCCAGATAGTGCGCCGCCTGTTGCAGGGTGAGGATGTTAGCCGCCAGGGGAAGGCTATTGCCGTGAGCAACGCTTCGCTAGGTGACGCCGCGCCCCGGAGCAAGGTGCCGATCTACATAGCGGCCCTTGGTCCGCGAATGTTACAGCTGGCTGGGGAGATGGCCGACGGCGTCCTGCTGAGTTGGACCGCCGCCAGCTACCTGGAGCAGGCCATCGGGTTGGTCCGCGACGGGGCGGTCAAAGCCGGTCGGGAGCGATCTGGGGTGGAAATCTCGGGCTACGTTCGGGTCGCTGTGACCGACGACCTAGCGGCTGGGCGGGACGCCTTGCGGGGTCAGATAGCACGTTATGCGGGCGGCGCCCATTACCGGTCCTATTTCGCTAATACTGGGTTTGACAAAGAAATGGCGGCAGTGGCGCCGGCCGGGGACCATGCTGATAACCCGGCCACCGCTGCCGCCATTGGAGAGCGTATGCAGCAAGAGTTGGGCATCGTCGGTCCAGCCGAAGAGTGCCGGGCCCGTCTGGAAGCTTTGCGCAAGATGGGGTTGGCGAAACCTGTGATCGCCCCACTGCCCGTCGGAGACCTTAAGGCCTCTTACGTGCGGACGATCAGAGCACTGGCGCCCTAGAGCGCCATTTACTAAAGCTGGTTCTAGACCACCAGTTCTTGCCTTTATCAAAACGATTCCTATCAAAAGAGGGAAGAATGTCCGCAGCAGTGATCTTTGTTTTCGATGGACTCCAGCCGGCCCAGGTCAATCCTCGGCTGATGCCCAATCTTTCGACGCTAGCCGCCAACGGAGTAACGTTCGATAATCATCACTCGGTTTTTCCCACGGTGACCCGGGTCAACGTGGCCAGCATGGTTACAGGCCTGAATCCAGGAGGCCATGGCCTGGCTGGAAACCGGATGGTGATCCGGGATTTCGATCCGGACATTTCTTTCTCGGCGATGGAACCAGAGTTGGCTCGGATTGCCAAGACCGTTGGGCCAGTGCTCCTAGCTCCCACGTTGGCTGAGATACTCGCTCGGCACGGTAGGGAGTACGTGGCGACCGGTGTTGGAACCAGCGGAAATGCCTATCTCCATAATCCTAACGCGGACGATACAGGAGATGGCTCGGGCGGCGCGACGATACATCCAACTTTCGCTCTTCCTCGCGAATTGCACGAATCCTTGATCGATCGGTTCGGCCAGTGGCCGGAGGAATCGCGGCCGAACACGCCGAGGATTGCCCATGCCATGCGGATCTTGACCGAGTATGTGATCCCCGAGCGCGATCCCGCCGTGGCCTTGATCTGGTCGTCTGAACCGGACAAGTCTCAGCACGCGGTAGGTGTCGGGTCGGGCCTTTCCGATACGGCGATCAAAGAGGCGGACGGACAATTCGGGGACCTGATTCGCTGGCTGCGGGAATCCGGACGAGCCGACGATACCGACGTTATCGTGGCGTCGGACCACGGATACTCGACTATATCCGGATCGATAAGTATTGAAGCATCCCTCGAGGAAGCGGGTTTTTCACCCAGCGAAGTAGTGGTTGCCCAAAACGGTGGCGCAGTGCTCTTTTATACTCAACCTGGAAAGCTGGCGACGGCACGGCGGCTGGCGGCTTGGCTGATGGCCCAGCCCTGGTGCGGAACTGTCACGGCCTCCGATGCTGTGGCTGGCATTCCAGGGACATTACCAGCGTCTCTGGTGGGGAATGAGGGTCCAAGGGCGCCCGAGCTAACAGTGTCATTTAACTGGGATTCATCTCCCAACGAGCTAGGATACCAAGGCAAGGTTTACTCCACTTATGGCGAGTCCGGAACTGGCCAACATGGGTCGATGAGCCGGCACGAGATTCATGGAGTGATGTTTGCCAGCGGTCCAAGTTTCAAATCGAAGTTAAAGCTGGATACCCCGTCCGGCAACCTGGACCTGGCGCCGACGTTATTGAGGCTATTGGGTATCTCCAGAAACTGGGGAATGCACGGGCGGGTGCTGGAGGAGGCGCTTGCCGGCGGGCCCAATCCAGAAGATGTGGACTGGTCTACAGAGAAGCACCAAGCCGAGCATGATTTAGGTGGAGAGACCTACAGGCAACAGATCAAGATATCCCGAGTGGGCGCTACAACCTACGTTGATGAAGGCAACCGGCTGGGTGCGGAGTGAGGGATTCCACACATTTGTCATTCTGAGGCGGCAGCCGAAGAATCTCGTTGTCCGAAAAGTGATTGTAGCTGAGTAACGAGACCAATCGCTACACTCGCTGTGACAATTTGTTGGCGTTCGAGTGGGGCCTTCGACACGCTCAAGATGAGCGGTGTAGTGAGGTGATATTCCAAAATATCCGGCGTAAGCCCTGCGCTATAAAAACGCGGCTGCGCCGCCCGCCCGCCCTATTTGAACATCTTCATTAAGTCCATGGGGTTGCGGGACTTGGCAATCCGCTTCATCAGTTTCTGGGTCTGACGGAACTGGTTTAGCAGTTGATTTACGTCCTGGGGAGTGGTGCCGCTGCCTCGGGAGATACGCCGCCGCCGGCTCCCGTTGATCAACTCTGGACGCTGCCTTTCGATGGGAGTCATAGACCTGATGATGGCCTCAATGCGCTCGACCCGGCCGTCATCCAGGTCGCCCATGGGCATCTTCTTACTCAGTTGGCCCATTCCCGGAATCATATCCATCACCGATGACAGGGAGCCCATCTTCTTCACGCTCTGAATCTGGTTCAAGAAATCTTCCAGGTCGAAATTGGCCTGGCGGAACTTCTTCTCCATCTCCTCGGCCTGTTTGTCGCCCACCGCCTCCTGCGCCTTCTCGATGAGGGTCAATACGTCGCCCATGGCCAGTATCCGGGACGCCAGGCGGTCCGGGTGGAAGGCCTCCAAGCCGTCGGGACGTTCGCTTACGCCCATAAACTTGATGGGCACTCCGGTGACCCGGGTGATTGACAGTGCTGCCCCGCCTCGGGCATCGCCGTCCATCTTTGACATGATTAAGCCGGTTAGAGATACCCGCTCGTGAAATCCCTCGGCGGCGTTGACCGCTTCCTGACCGGTCATGGCGTCCACGACCAGCAGCACCTCGTTGGGGTTGACCGTCTTCTTGACCGCTGCCAACTCCTCCATCAGTTCTTCGTCTATCTGGAGGCGTCCGCCGGTGTCGACGATCGCCCAGTTGACCCCGAGTTGGCGGGCTTTTTCCAGGCCGTTCTTGGCCACCTGGATCACCGAGGACGACTTCGGGTCCTCCGAGTAGACCGGGATGTCCAGTTGCTTGCCTAGGGTCTCCAATTGTTGGATGGCGGCGGGGCGGCGCAGGTCGGCGGCAATGAGCAGGGATTTGTGGTCCTGACGGCGCAGGTGTAGGGCCAGTTTGGCGGCGGTAGTGGTTTTACCGGAACCCTGCAGGCCCACCAGCATGATGGCCGTCACTGGCTGGCTGGAGAGGGTCAGCGAGTGGTCGCCACCGCTGAGTAGAGATGTCAGCTCCTCGTTGACTATTTTTATGACCTGCTGGCCAGGAGAAAGGCTTTCGAGGACATCCGAGCCCTGCGCCCGCTCCTTCACGGCGGCCACAAAGTCTCTGGCCACCCGGAAATTGACGTCCGCTTCAAGCAGGGAGCGTCGTACCAGGCCCAGGGCCTCGTCGATGTCGGCTTCGGTCAGGCGGCCCTTGCCTGACAACTTGTTCAGGATACCGGTCAACCGATCGGTCAGGTTCTCAAACATGTCTGTTGTGGTTGCCTTTTGCGCGACTTATTTTCGTGTAGCTTATCCCCGATTGTAGGCTCGGCGGAGTTGCAGGGTCAAGGCTGACAGGCGTGGCTATTCCCAGCGAAACTGCCGCACCGCCACCAAGAAGGTCACGGTCATATAGCTGGACCAGGGCATGATAAAATTCTCATGTTAGATATCATCGCGCGTAAATGGACTAGGCTGGCAGGGGTCCAGCCTCCCGGAGCATTAATGAAGACATACGTTTTTCGCGTTGAGGTTGAGCCTGATGAAGAGGGCTGGAGGGCATTCTATCCTCCCCTGGAGGAGCTTGGCGCGTCAACTTGGGGCGAGAGCCAAGAGGCGGCTTTGGAGCATATCCAAGAAGTCCTCACTATGATAGTAGAAGAACGGATCGAAGCCAAACAACCTATTCAGGAACAAGAGAATGCGACGCTGGCCGAGGGAACGCTGGTGTCCGTCACGGTATGAGTAACATAGATTATTCCCGGTTACGTTCCCTCACGGCCCGGCGCTTGATAAGAGCCCTTCTAGATGAAGGGTTTTTTCTTGTCCGGCAACGCGGCAGTCATCGCCGTTAGTCGCATTCGGATGGCCGCCGGGTAACCGTGCCCTTCACCAGGTCCGGTGAGACCTTCGCTGCCGGGACTTTAAAAAGCATTGTCGAATTACAAGCGAAATGGACCGCAGAAGACCTTCGAAGATTAGGGCTCCTATAGTGGCCCAAGGTCCAATCTGACGCAAAGCTCGGCAGACGAGGCTACCTCCGCAAAACAACGGGACCGCTAATCTGCGCGGGTTTAGAGCAAATGAGTTCTTGTCCGGATTGGGGCCTCCGCCCCGCTTCAGGCGCCGTGCTAGAATTATCCATGTTCCGGGTTTAGGGCTCCGGCGGTCGTTGAGCTTGGCCCGGGGCACAAACCCTCGGTGTGGCGGAGGTTGCAGGTGGCCGGTTTTCTGTTGGATTCCCATCACCAAGTGGATCCCCATGACCGGGCCTTCTCAGGGCCTTCCCCATGATACCCCTCAAGCTCACCGTCCGTAACTTTCTGTGCTACCGGGAGAACGTTGCTCCCCTTGATTTCACCGGGCTGCACATCGCCTGCCTCTGCGGAGCCAACGGCCATGGGAAGTCGGCCCTGCTGGACAGCATCACGTGGGCTTTGTGGGGCAAGGGCAGGGGAAAGACCCAGGACGAGATGATCTCCTACGGCGCTGACGAGTGCCGGGTCGAACTGGACTTCTCCTCCCGCGGCCAGGACTACCGCATCATCCGCAGCCACGCCCGGGGCGGCAAGCGGCGGCGGGGTGGCGCATCAGACCTGCAACTTATGGTCCTGGAAGGCGGGGATGAGGGTGCGCCTAAGCCCGTCACCGGCAATATGATCCGCGAGACCCAGGCCCGTATCGACCAGACCATCGGTATGGACTACGACACCTTCATCAACTCGGCCTTCTTGGTTCAGGGCCGGGCCGACGAGTTCACCAACAAGACCCCCGCCGAGCGCAAAGCTGTCCTTAGCAAAGTTCTGGGCCTGGAAACCTACGACCGGCTCCAGGTGCGCGCCCGGGAACGAAATGGCTGGGCCGAGAACTCCGCCAAGATCGCTGCAGGGAACGTGGACCGTATGGGCCGGGAATTGGAGCAATTGCTCGCCCCGTCGGCGGAACTGGCAGAAGTGGAACAGAGCCTTGTTGCCTTGAACAAGCAACTGGCAGAGCAGCAAGCCAGGACCACCGTGCTCAGAGACCAAGTGGGCGAACTGCGGCGGCAACAGGCCGGTGAAGAGGAAACCGCGCAGAGGCTGTCGGACCTGGCCAGGGAGCTGGAGCAGTTCGAGTCTGTTCAAAAGTCAGCCCAGCAGCAGGTGACGGCCTTCGAGAAACTGATGGAACAGGCCCCGGCCATCCGCCAAGGAGCAGCCCAACTGGCAACCGCCCGCAGCGCCTTTGCCCGGCTCGAAGAGGCCGGCCGTAGGTTCGACGAATTGGAGCGCAGCCGCCTCGCCGTCTCGTCGGCCATCGATAGAGAGCGCGTCCTAGTGGAGGCCCAGGTCACCCAACTGAACAACGAGATCGATTCTCGCCTCGGCCCGAAAGCCCAGGGCTTGGAGCAGCTTGAGGCCGGGCAACTGCAGTTGCAGAACGAGGGGCCGGGGCTTGAAGAGCAAGAAAGGGCCCTGGCGGCGGAACGTGAGCGCCTCAACGGGATGGCAGTCCGGGCGGGGCAACTGCGAAGCTCGTTGGAACGACTCAAAATCGAAGGTCAAGAACTGAACGCTAAGAAGGCATTGCTCAACGGCGTCAACGGTCAGGAAGGGATGTGCCCCCTGTGTCAGACCCCGTTGAACGAGGACGGTTGTCAGCGCCTGGCGGAGACATTCGAAGCTGACATAGAAGCCAAGCGGGAGGAGTACCGGAAGACCTCGTCTCAAGAGAAGGTTCTCCTAGCCGAATCCACCGAGTTGGAGGGCCGCCTGCCCCAGCAGGAACAATCGTTGTCCAAGGCCCAGACCAAGCGCCAGGTGAAGCTCCAACAACTGGACCAGCAGATAGCGGAAGCCCGGCAGGCCAGGGCGGACCTGGCTGAAGCCGCCCCCAAGCTTGAAGCCATGCGGGCGTCCTTGGTGGAAAGTTCCTTCGCCACAGAGGAGTCGGTCCAATTGAGGAAACTGGAAACCCAGATACAGGAGTTGGGCTACGACCCGGCGGAGCGTCAGCGGATCTACCAAGAGACCGTTGATCTGGAAGATTTCGCTCAAACGGAAAGCCGGCTGAAGCAGGCGGAAGCTGACCTGCCGGGAGTTCGGGAGACGGTGGAGCAGAACGCATCCATGGCCCAGCGCCGCCTGGAGGAACTGAAGCAGCTGCAGTCCAAGATGGCCGAGGCCAAGCAGGCTCTGAAGGGCCTAGCCGCCCTAGAGACCGAGTTCACCCAGGCTGAGCAGCAGGAACGGGAATTGGGCGTTAAGATTCAGCAAGGCATCGAGCGCCAGGGATACCTTCGGAACCAGGTGGAGCGCAAGGAATCGCTGGGACAGGAGATCAAGGCGGAATCGGCGCGGCTTGTGGCCCTGCAAGACGAGCAGTCCATCTACCAGGAGTTGTCCACCGCCTTCGGCCGGCAGGGAGTCCAAGCGATGCTAATCGAGACGGTGGTGCCACGGCTGGAGGATGAGACCAACGCGCTCTTGGGCCGCATGACCGATAACCGCATGAACGTGAAACTGGAGACCCAGCGGGAGAGGACCTCAGGGCAAGGCGACCCCCGTGAAACCCTGGAGATATTGGTCAGCGACGAGTTGGGCCCACGCAGTTATGAGATGTACAGCGGCGGCGAGGCCTTTCGGGTGAACCTGGCTTTGCGCATCGCCCTGTCCAAGGTGCTGGCCCAGAGGATGGGCGCGCCCTTGCCGACCCTGTTCATCGACGAAGGATTTGGCACCCAAGATGCCGTGGGCCGGGAGCGGATACTGGACGTTATCAGTGCGATCGGCAACGATTTCGAGAAGGTTTTGGTCATAACCCATCTGGACGACCTGAAGGAAGCCTTCCCGGTTCGCATCGAGGTCCAGAAAGAGGAGTTTGGCTCCACCTTCTGGCTTAGCTGAACACCACCAGGCGCAGGGCCAGCCCTAGGAGAGATGTTGAGTTCAATTTCCAGCAGTGATGTCCAGATTCGCCGAGCGTCGTTGACACATCTGGAAACCATAATTTGCTTCAACGCCGCCATGGCCCAAGAGACCGAGGGGAAGGCGCTGGACGTTGACCTGCTCCGGTCCGGCGTTGAGTCGGTACTCAACGGCAACGATCTGGGCTTCTACTTGGTGGCCGAGCATGGCGGCCGCCCCGTGGGCCAACTTCTGATCACCTACGAGTGGAGCGACTGGCGAAATGCCTTCTTCTGGTGGATACAGAGCGTATACGTGAGCCCTGAATACCGGCGCATGGGAGTTTACAAAGCCCTACACGCTCACGCCGCCGTGGAAGCTCGCAGCCAAGGCAACGTTTGCGGATTGCGGCTCTATGTGGATAAAGACAACAATATTGCTCAGGGAGTCTACGCCAGCCTGAGCATGCGCCAAGCCCGCTACGACATGTACGAGATCGAATTTGAGACTGGCCAGGAGGAACAGGATGCTGTCCGATAACGTTAAGAAGTTCACCACCGAAAACCACCAGGGAGTGCTGACCTGCTTCCGTAGGAACGGCATGCCTCAGGTCAGCATCGTCACCTGCGGGGCGTACCGGGACGGCGTGGCCTTCACCACCACTGCCGACCGGGCCAAGTTGATCATCCTGAAGCGGGATCCACGGTGCGCGCTGATGGTGTCCCAGCGCGACTGGAGGGCGTACGCCGTGTTAGAAGGCCGGGCTACCGTCCTATCTTCGGACAATACCGGCGCTGATGAGTTGCGCGAGGCCCTGCGCGGCGTGTACCGCGCCGCGACCAACCAGGAACACCCCAACTGGGATGAATACGACCAGGCCATGGTTGATGACCGAAGGGCGGCGGTTATCGTGGTCCCCGATCACGTCTATGGAACGGCGGTGTAAGGGGTGGGGGCAGTCCTAAAAGAGCGTCAAGTACCGCTCAATCTCCCACCGGGTAACCTGCCGGTGGTACTCCCGCAATTCGGCTTCTTTCACGGCTAGGAATTCGTCGTAGATGGCCCCCAAAGATTCCTGCACCAGTTCGTCGCGCTTCAATGCCGCCAGCGACTCGTCCAAGGTTTGAGGCAATAATCCGATTCCCCGGCGGCGAATCTCGTTCAGACCCAAGCTGTACATATTCCCAAGGTTGGGCTCTCCGGGATCCAGTTTTCTTAGTATCCCATCCAGGCCGGCCATGACGTAGACGCTCAGAGCCAGATAAGGGTTGGCGGCGGAAGACATGCTGCGGTCTTCCAGGTGACTGGGTCCGGGTGTGCGGATCATCTGGGTCCTGTTGTTGTCACCATAGGAGATAAAGGCCGGGGTCCACACGTATTCGATGCTGGAATCGGTCACTCCGGGTTCCACCTGCAGCCGTTTGTAGCAATTTATCGTTGGCGACATGACCGAGCATAGAGCCGGTGCGTGGGCGAAGATTCCAGCGATGAATTGATAGGCCAACTCCGACAAGCCCAGCCCGCGAGGGTCTTCTTCGTCAATAAACAGGTTCTCTCCGTTGAGAGAGTCCGCCAGGTGGTAGTGTATGTGGCCGCCGTTGCCAACCCGGTTGTTGAAGGGCTGGGCCATATGAGTGGCGACCGCCCCGAACTCCCGGGCGTATTGGCTGGTCATCATCTTGAAAAAAGTGTACCGGTCGGCCGTGGTCAAAGCGTCCGCATAGGCGAAGTTGATCTCATATTGACCGTTGCCGTCTTCGTGGTCGGATTGGTAGGGTTCCCAGCCCAAACGACCCATGGCGTCCATCATCTTGCGCAGATAGTCGATGGCGTTTGATGTTCCCTTGAAGTCGTAACAAGGATTACGAAGGTTATCCACGTCGTTGGGGTCCCAAATTGCGATGGAGCCATCGGATTTTTTGGTGACAAGGTGATGTTCGGGCTCGATGCCGACGTTGAACACGTAACCTTGCTCGCGCACCTGCGACAAGACACGCTTCAGGTTTTGCCGCGGGCAGAACAGGTGTGGATGGCCGTCCACGAATAGGTCGCTGGCGAAGCGGGCGATGCCGTCAGTCCACGGGACAAGGGTGTAAGAGTCAAGGTCGATCCGGGCCATCATGTCGTGGGAATGCGGACCCTGACCCAGCCCAGGCAGGGCCGCTCCGGCGAAGGCGGCTCCATCATCTATCAGATCGTCTAAATGGTCGGCAGGCACCAACTTCACCTTGGCAGAGCCGTGGACGTCCACGAACTGGACAAGAAGGTATTCGACTGCGTCTTTCGCTACTCGCTCTCGAATCTCTTCTCGGGTTGCCATAGCTGATGGTCCTAAGAAACAGGGGGTTCGGAGTTGTTTAGGGCCTACGCCCCTGTAAGCGCTGAAGGCGTTCTGCTCTTTTCAACCGGGACAGACCGAAGCGGCCGGCGCACGGACGATGGGTCGATTCCAGCCCGCAAAGCGCTTAGCACCCCAGCCGCCTCCCAATAATTCTCCACGGTATGTAGCTGTCCCTTGGCCCAGGGTAGCGCGGACAGGTCGTTCTGCATCAGGTTTTTGTTTTCTTTGACGGCGATGACGGGAATTCCCTGTTCCAACGCAGCAAATGTGGGCAATCCCAGGCAATGGTCGGGTATGACCAGGCAAGAAACATCCCGGGCGGTGAGCACACCGGGCTCCCGCATAGTTTCCCGGTCGGTGACGATCCTGGGACTTCTTTGAAGGCCTTTCAGGACGCACTGCAAGAAACTGACTGAGATAACTTCGGCGGCCATCCGAGGGTCGACTACGCCGGTTTCGATGTCCAATACATCCTGGGATTCCAGCATGGGGGCGTGGGCCGATGGCAGGTCATAAAGGCTTGAAATTGTGTGGGTAAGCATGGATTCAACCCCGCCCCATGGGTTGACCATATCGCCGCCGCTCCAGAAATAATCGCTGTAGTAATGCAAGGGTGTCGAGATCACGGACGCGATGGCCACCGCGTCGTAGTCCGCACGGTGTTTGTCCAACAGATGAAACAGGTGGTCGAGACCTTCCACGCTGCCTGCCGCCCGTTCCGAGCCTGTGAAAGCGGGGCTCATCACCAACTGACTTTCCAACTCGATGATCCCCGGGCAATTCAGCCCATATGAAGCCCGGGCCGCATTGACCGCGTTGATCGTCAAGTCCGTGAATATCCGGTCACGATGAGGATGCATCAGCACCAGCACCCGATTCGACCGCACCGGTTGTAACCCGATGGTCCCCATGATCAACCGGCAGAGGACGCTCCCTTCCACATAAAGGGCATTCGCCGGCATCTCGTTGATATCGGACGCATTAACCACGTTGGGATGGACGATCAGTGTGTCGCAAACGGAGGCCAGCAACTGGGCCACCGGCGTCGCGTCACCGGCGTGGCCACCGATGGCGGCGCCGATACCGGTGGGGATCAACATGGCGGCATTGAACTGCCCCGTGTTCTCAGACTGCCGCCTGCAAAAATCCATTGCCAATCCAGGGGATATCCGGTGAGAATCAGCACCGGCCTGGTAGATCGTGGCCTCGCACTCGTAAACCTCGGTGTTCGATTCGGTGATTACCAGGCGCACCAACTCCTCGCCGCTAGGAAGCCTGTCTGCGGTCTCGCGGGCCAGCCAGTCGAGAACGCTGCATTGCCTGGGAGGAACCGGCACCCCGAACGCAATCTCAGAAACGCGCACTGGCTTCAAACCCCCATCGTTGAGATTGCTCCTCCAAAGTGAACCTCTTCACCAACGTGACATCGCCGCTGGCGTTCAGGGAGTAGATCGATGGCAGGGGAAGCCCGTTGAAAGTGTGGGCTTTAACCAGGTTGTAAGCGCCAACGCCGTACATCACCACCGTGGACCCGATTTCCAGGGGCTGAGCGAATGCATATTCCCCAAACACATCGCCCGCAAGGCAGGTAGAGCCGGCGATGATGTAGGGATGCCGGCCGCCTTCGACGTCCATCAGTATTCCCGGCCGCCACTCATACTCGAAGGATTCGGGCAGGTGGTTCACGGTCGTGTCTAGAATCGCGATCGATTTGCCGCTGTTCTCGAAGATGTCCAGCACAGTGGAAACAAGAAACCCGGCATCACGCACGAAGGCCGAGCCCGGCTCCATGAACACCTCCAACCCGTGCCGTGACTTTAGAGATCTCACAGCTTCATCGAACGCATCTTGATTGGTGCTGTCTTTGTCGAACAGATACCCGCCGCCCAGGTTGATCCACTGGGAGTCCCCAAGAACGCGTTCGAGCTCCGCCTCCAGTTGCCGGACCGTCAACAGGAGTTCCTGAGCGTCAGGAGAGTTGCAATTGTTGTGGATGAGCAATCCGCTCAGGCCGTGGGACGCCGGGGAGTTTGGGCCCAGTGCCTCCTTGATGTCGTGGGAAGACGCGCCCAGCTTTGAATAGGCCCGGCAGGGGTCGTAGCGGGGATCATCCAGAAAGGATACCTCCGGATTCACACGCAGGCCAATCTCCAGATCGCCCGTCAGGTCACCTTTGTGGCGCTGCCACTGGGAAATGGAGTTGAAGGAAAGGTAGTCGCAAACCTCTGAGATTTTTCCGACTTCATCGGGCCGTAATCCCGGAGTCGTGATGTGAACAGTGCCCTCTGCCGGAAGCATATTCTGAAGCACGTTTCGGGCCGTGACCGCTTCGTACAAAGAACTGACGGAAAATCCCTGAACATGGGGAGCGATCAACTCCAGAACCCAAGGCAGGGTTAGCGCTTTTACTGAGTAGAGGAGTTTGCAGCCGGCCCTGTCGGCGATCTGCTTGAGGTGTTCACACCGGGACGTGATAAACGCATCCTCATATACGAACGCCGGCGTGGCTATTGATGCCGTGGCTTCGGCGAACACTTGGGCCAATGCCGAAAATTCGTCTAAGGTTGCCTGATCGGGCTTGCTGTTCAAATCTGCTGTAGCTCCGAGATTATCGAATGGCACCTGATGTGGCAGAACCCAAATCCCGCCAAGCCGGTCCTCGTGCTGGCGTGGCGTGGCTTTTCCGTGCATTGTGGGCGGGTCATCTCTTGTAGTTGATCTGCTGTGAGGCTAGCCTAAAACAAGAGTGTTTTGATTGACCTGTCCCGGCGCAAACCCTACAATAGCAAAATCCTTCCGGCAGGTCGATATTCTTAGTCAATGCGCTAAGTAATGATCGGACTTAGACCGGATTTGACGATGATTTGGACTCAAAGAGCAAGACGCACAGTTTTGGAATGGGGAAGCAATGGATGATGCGATTGTCGATACGCTAAAGATTATTCCCCGTGGTCTGGTATTTGTTGGGTTAGGGCTGATCATATTGGTGATCGCCAAGCTCGCCAGGGACATCATCACCCCATACAAGATTGATGAAGAAGTCACCGGCAAGAAGAACCTGGCCGTCGCGGTGCGGCTTAGCGGTTACTTCATGGGTGTCATCCTGGTATTTCTTGGCACGTTGTACCAGCCGTTGGCTTTGGCGGAGGTGGACGGGCTGGGCTTTGACCAGGAGTATGCCGAGGACGTCCTCCGGGTGTTCCTATACTCCTTGGCCGGCATCGCCGCTCTGAACCTGGTTAGAATATTCATGAACCGGCTCATTCTCTACAAATTTGACATTGAGAATGAGGTGGTCCAAGGGCAGAATATCGGGAGCGGGGCCGCCGAATTTGGCATGTATGTTGCCACGGGGTTATTGATTGCGGGGGCCGTGGCCGGAGAGGGGGGCGGGCCCGACACAGCGGCCGCGTTCTTTGGGATGGGGTTGGCCTTGATGGTGCTCTTTGCCCTGTTTTACCAACTGACCACGTCATTTGATATCCATTCTGAAATCGAAGGCAATAATACCGCTGTGGGTATCGCGTTCGGCGGGAACCTGGTCGCTATCGGGCTTGTGACCTTTAAGGCAGTGTTCGGAGATTTCAGCGGGTGGAACGAGGGGATAGCGGCCTTCGTTATCTTTGGAGTGGTCGGCTTCGTGCTGCTTTATGCCATGCGGGTGCTTCTCGACAAGTTGCTGCTGCCTACCGTCTCGGCGTCAAACGCCATTGCGGCTGACCGGAACGTTGGGGTTGCTTTCATCGAAAGTGCGGTGGTTATCAGCTCAGCGATGATTCTGTTCTTGGCCATCTGAGGAAGCAGGACTGCTTCACTCTTCTCTTATCCGCCTGAGCAAATCTTCCTGGGATTCCACCGCTCTGGTTGCATCGGACTGTTCCTCGGCAAAGGCGTACCCGGCATCGAGGATCGATTCGAGCATCGTTTCATCTTCCCTTTCAGCATCGACTATGGGGCTCAAGACCTCGCCAAAGAATTGCTCGGAGTGGATGGACTCACGCCAGGTCGCCAAGCCCGCATCGAAAGTCGAGTCGTAAAGCCGAAGTAGAAACACCACCCGCACCGGGTCCTGTTCGTCGTATTCGTAGAGTTGGACTCTGAGATCCCTCCCAAGGCCGGTTTCAAATTCAAGGGCTCCGCTGTCGGCATCGTAGAACACATCTTTGAACACGTCATATTGATCAATATATGTGTCCGTCTCTGCGATAGTTTTTCCGATGGCCTGCCTGCCTTGCTCGGTGATAGCAAACGTCCCGTCCAAGTCCGATGGTGCGATCAGCTTAGCCGACTGAAGCTTCTTGGCGATGGGCAGCAGATTTTGGTCAGTCTCATCGATCGGTTTCACTGAGAGTTTGTACTGATGCTTGTCCAGGAAATACATCAGCATATTGGCCTGCATGAATTCAATCGTCGTCTTTTTTGCTTTGAAGTAACCAGCGTTGGCCAGGTAGTCCAAGACGTCGAGTTCCTGGTCGATTACCAAATCCAACAGCGGTGATTCGTCTATCCCGTGCACCGGTGATTGAATCAGGCTGAGATGGTCGTCCAGCCGGTCGGTTAGTTTTATCTCCGGACCCTGGTTGGCGAAGAAATGGAGGGCACATTTGCCGCTGCGCCACTCCGAGAATATCTCCAACAACGCGTTGTACATGTCGGGAAGATCCGGGTTCTCTCTAACATCGATCAGGGAGCGGAACTTTGATTGCTGCTTCCTGTCGCCGGAGAAAATATCGTCGAGAAAATCGCCGAGCCGGGAATCCACGTACTCCGGCCCAAGCTCCACCCAAAAGGCATCTTCCAGATTCATTTCCCCCAGGGAAACCTGGAAGGTGAACGGCCGGTGCTTAACGTAGTACGCCTTGGACGGGCTGTATTCGATGGAGAAATCCGCCAACTCTTTGTAGTATTTGGATGGGCTGCTAGCCATAAATCATCACCTGCGGACCATAGTCACCATGGGAGTTCAACATTCGCCGACAAGCCCGGCTACCACCGGCTGCCCCTGATGACGACTTGAGCGCCACCGCCACCGCTGAGGCCACCGCGGCCTCCAGACCCGCTAAACCTGCCGAATCCGGACCTAACGCCGGTATTGCTGGTTCTGAATCCTCCGCTGGCTTTCTGCGTTCCGATATAACTTGTCCGGGCCGGGCTTAACCCGGTGCTGGCTCTCTGCTTGCTGTAGTATCTGGAGTTCTTCTGGACCTGGCTGCCGCTGCCGCTGCCCGAATAGGCAGTTGAATTCCGGTAATTAGTTCGTTGAGTCTGCATCTCCGGCACCCGGGAACGGGGGGTGTAGTATCCGTAACCGCCTCGTCCAAGGGACGAAAAGATCAGATAGGTGAAGAGGAAATTCCCGCCGCCAAAGGAGCTACGGTAATGCTGGTTGGAGCCGTTTCCCCGCAGGTCGTTCGAGCCGCCTTCGTTTGTAATAGTGAACAATAAGTCGTCTTGATCTGGGTCTAGGTCGTTATTTTTATTCAGATCTTCGTAACCTTCGATCACGCGTTTCCCATCCTCATCCTTGGCCCGGACAAGTACAATCCCGTCCCCCTCGTAGATTTCGTTTAAACGCTTTTCGAATTGCTCGACGGTCTGGGATTTCTTGAACGACTCCTCGACTTCCTCCATATTGATCCGGCCGATGGCCCCCTCGGTGGCGGCCCATTCGTCGGCGCTCACCCCGGAGGAACAACCGGCTATCACTGGACCAGCGACCATCATGCTGGAGCCCAGGAGTAGCGACATACTCATTCTTTTCCGTTTGCCCATGGTCATACCCCTTAATTGGAAAAGTCCGGTTTGGTTTACGCCCCGAGGATTCTAACGACGTCCTCGAAAAGCTCAATTTGTGGAGGCTGGGATTCTTTGACTACGTCATTGGGGAAAGCAGCCAATTTTGGCAAAAACGAGTCGATGATGCGGTCTTGCAGGCTTTTATAGGATTCAAAACTGCTCACGGTATAGGCAGCCAAATCGTCTCTCCCATTGTGACCCATGAGTTGCGTTCCAAGGATCAAGCTCTGTACCTGGGACATATGTTCCCGCCATAGCTCATCGCCGGTTTGCAAGTACAAGAGTTTCCCCAATTTTTCGAACTCTTCGCTGGTAAATCTGGCCCTGGACCGTTCCAGTCTTGCCCCGATCAAGATTGCTATTTCTTCTTCCAATAGGTTGAGATCCAGACCTTGTAGACCGGAAGCAACAACTTTATAGTCGAGCTCCAATTCCTCGCGCAGCCCGGCGAACTGACGTGTGTAGTCATCTACCAGCAATGCTGGGAAATACTTCTGGGCTAGTTGGCCTGCTTTTTCTGCCACCAAGCTGCTGAGGAACAGCTTGAAGCTGTCCATACGGAGGATTTCTTTCCTGGTCCGGTAGTAAGCAAAGGATTGTGCTTCCAAGACACGCGTGTATTCTTCGGTCCGCGCCCGGCGGGATTCGGCTTCTCTTTCAGCGTCCCTCTGCAGTTTCTCTAGATGGCGTGTCAGAGGCTCCCCTTCACGGAAAGCCCGGCCTGCCAAGTCAGTCGTTGTGCCACCCAGTCCTTCCCCGGATGGACGGAACCTCGAGAGCCGGTCTTCCGAAGACGAAAAGAATCGGGAGGCGCCAAAATCTCCTTGCCTGCCGCTCCGGCCCATTAGCTGATGATCCACTCTGGCGTTATCGCTGGTTCCCGCCCCGATCACATACAGCCCAAGCCCAAATTCCAGAGAGACCACAGGTCCTGCTGGGGCCTGAGTCGATTCCTTGTTAGCCGAAACAGTAATGTCGATACTGCCGGCACATTTAGCCGTGGCAATCGAACAATCCAGGTTCCCGGTGTTTATGGCGGCGAGCAACATTTGAGCAGCATCGTTGGTCTGGCACTTGAGTGTCACGGCGCCAACGCCCTCAGCCAGCAATTTGCCGGCCATGGTAGCGTAGGCATCAGCGATGTGGCGGTCTAATCCGGGTTCAAGGATAATGTCCGTGCCTCTCCCGGCCATGTCAGTGGCCACTGTCACCGCCCCAAAACGGCCAGCCCCTTCGATTATCCGGTCCTCTTCCAGGTCGTTCGCCGCGCTCAGCAAGTTGTGCTGGATGCCATCGCGGCGCAACAGTTGGGAAATTGCTTCACTTTCGTCGATGGAGTGGGTGCCGATCAATACCGGCCGGCCCACCCTACGGCAGAAGCGGACCTCTTCGACGATGGCCTGAAGCTTGTCTTGCTTGTTGAAGTACATCCTGGGTTTAAGATCGGTGCGTTTGACGGGGTGGCTGGGAGGAATAGCTATAACCTCCAGGCCGTAGGCCCGCTCAAACTCGTTATTGGCAGCCATGGCGGTCCCGGTCATGCCGGACACAACGCCATATTGGGACAAGAAGCCCCGCACCGATATCCGGCCTAGCACCTCGTGATCGGGCTGCACCGGCACGGCTTCCTTTACTTCTAGGGCGGCTTGAAGGCCGTAGTGGTACCGGGTATCGGGACGCCCTCTGCCGGTGTGCTGGTCGATCAGCACAACCTGGTCATCCCTCACCAGGTAATCCAGGTCCTTTTTCAACAAGACATAGCCCCACAACATCCGCACCACCTGGTGCATCCGGTCTTGCTTCCGGGCAAGTTGCCGGTTGAGCTTATCCATTTCCTTTCGCCTGAATGCCAAAGGAAGGTCAGCATCCTCCTGGAAGGCGCTCAACTTTTCCTGTACCGCAAAGTCTTCGAACAATGGTCCGAGTAGGGATTCGACGAATTCCAGGCCCTTTTCGGTCAGGCACAGGGACTTGCCATCGCCGTCGATCCAATAGTAGAGATCACTGGTTAGGCTGTCGTATTCGTCGTCAACCCGGTATTCGGCAAGGACCCGGAGCGCGCGCCTAAAGCATCTGGGACTGCCGGCGAATTCCTGCTGCAACGCTCTGCTATCGGGATCGGCGAGATATAGCTTGGTCAAAACCAAAAAGTAGGCCTCTGACCGAGATGGCGCGCGCTCCAACTCCTGCTCCAGGGCCGAGACAGCGGCCCGCTGCAGATCAACCATCCGCTCAATCGCTATACGAAGCTTGGCAGATATCTTTGGGGTGGTGCCGGAGCCGCCGGAGATGATGAGCGGAATATTGGCCTCATCGATCAGGGCATGATCAGCTTCGTCGACGATGGCCACATCCAAATTTCCTTGGACGATCTCTGAGGTAGACAGCTTGAGGTTGTCTCGCATGAAGTCGAAACCGAATTCCCGGAGAGCGCCGTAGACCACATCTTTCCCATAAGCAAAGCGCCGCTCAGATTCATCCATGACATCGAGCACCACGCTCACGCTCACGCCCAGGGATTCATAGACCGGAGCCAACCATTCGGCGTCTCGGCCCGCCAGGTAATCGTTTGCGGTTATTACGTGGACGGACTTTCCGTAAACCGCGTACAGGACGGAGGGGAAAACCGCGGCGATCGTTTTGCCCTCACCAGAGTTCATTTCGACGATTTTGCCCTGGTACAGCAGGATACCGCCCAGAATCTGCTGGTCGGTCACCTGAAATGCCAGTTGGCCTTCCTCGTCACATTCCCGGAGCGCCCGATAAAAGCAAGCGGGAAGGGGAATGTTCGCCGTGTATTCGGATTGACTTCTTTGGCTGACGAATAGAATCGTCTCTACCAAGATTCTTTCCCGGGGCGCCAATTCGTGGCGGCCCAAAACGGGAGCAACGGCTTGGTCGAAACTCTCCCAGCATTTGCTCCCGCTGTCCGCCCACTCACGGGCGGTCCGCTGAAAGTCGAGGGTCTGAAAAATACGGTCCGCCGACCCGTGATACTTGTGAAAACGTTGGTTTTCCATAGCAGGGGCCGCCGGGTAGAAGAACCGCCATGCTCCCTGGCGTCTGCTGATGGATTCGTTGACGACGGCGAATACCGTCGGCAGAAGAACTTCACCCCGCCGATCTTGGACTTCAAGGGCCAACGAAGCGATGGTGTCCCGCAACTCGAGATCGGAGTGAGAATCGAACTTCAGCTTCCGAATCTCCTGGAGTAAGTCTCTCCCTAAATCCAGGTCTGCTCCCTTGCGCGCGCCCAAGGCGCCGGGAATGCCTTCAAACCGATTCAAGCCTGGAATTTTAATCATATTTCATGAAACCAACAATTCCTGAACTATTGCCCACTCCAGCCGGGAGGAGCTGATGTAAACCAATACATCGTCTGCCACCGGAAATAGATCGACGAACCGGAGATGCACCGTCCCGCTGCGGACGACGCCCACCAAGTTAATGTCGCGGTCCAGCATGTGCTTGGCGACGTGGGGGTAGGGAACCTGGTTATCGGGCACCGACTCCACTCGGATACTGAGGAGGGTGCCCTCCATCTGATTACTGGTAATAACCTGGGTAAGCTGGCTTACGCCGGGGTCCTGAGATTCCTGCACCAGAAGGTTGTTGGCCAGTTGGAGGGGGAACACCAGGGACACATTTTCCATACCCTCAAACAGCACGGCATGCTTGGGATCGATACACTCCGCCGTGGCCACTATTCCCGGGTTCACGCGGTGCAGCACGGAAACGGCCGACGCGACGATACTGTCGCTGCTAGGGTCGTCGTAACCCGTGCTCAGTACTATCGCTCTTTGGGCCTCCCCCATCGCCGCCCGCTCGTAAGTTTCCGTTTCCAGGGGTGAGCCACGGACGAAGTAGACATTGGGATAAGAGAAGGGCAGAGTCTCCACCCGGTCACTGACTACGGCGATGTCGTCGTCCCGGTGCTTGGGGTCCGACGTAAACTCGTCGATTATGTGGCGAACGCGGGACTCGTTGGGGTAGTTGATTATCAAGATATGTCCGTTCACATACAATCTCCCCATGCCGGTCCGCTCTCTGTACTGCAATTCGATCAGCCAGCTGATTAACATGCCTGCCGATGCGGTGAAAGCGGTGAGGCCCAGCAGCGTGATAAAAAATATCGTGCCAATCCTGGACCCAACGGTGTCGGCTGTAAGGTCGCCGTAACCAATGGTCGTGATGGATATCATACTGTACCAAAAGCTATCGCCTACGGATAACTCGGGGGTGTCGCGCCTCTCGAAGAAGAAGAACGTCATGGCATTTCCCGTGATACTGATAAGGAGCGCAGCCAAGACGAAACTGACCCCTACTCCTCTCCTGCGGCGGACCCGGATCAGGTGTCCTCTTAGCTGATTTAGCATACCGTCATACGCCTATCTCCCGAGCCCAACTATGACCATACCGGCTTCATGTTCCAGACCCTCGCTTGCATTGTAGCGGGACAGCAGATGTTGCCTGGACGCCATGACCCGCCCACTGGCTAAAGGGTGCTGCCCGGCAAATTCCCGACCGATCTCGGAATCCAGACTCCACTCTTCGTCGACCACGCACGGCAGCCCGACACTCTCGCAAGCTCCCTTATATTGCCGCTCCAGGTCCAAGAACTCCCGCCGGCTCTTGTAGAGAAGCGGCGTAACATAGAAACCCTCCGTAATAATGAGACCTAGTTCGTTCTCTATTACCTGGATTAAGTCCGCCTCTGGAATCCAACCCTCCAAGGCGAAGAGTAGATTCTCCGGAATGTCTTGAGACACCCGGTGATAATAGAATGACTCCTCATGCAACGACATGCGTACGGAAACCGGAACCTTTTCGCGGCAGTTCAGCATTCCCTCGGCTTCAGGGCCCTCCAAGAATAGGAAGGGAATGTTCCCGTTGGTCGCGTCTACGATGATGTCCACGCCATCAAGGTGATACAACAATGCCATGTGCTGCCAGTAGCGCATGAACCGCTTGGAAAAGCCGAACTCGAAGGTGGTGAGAAGCTCCCGCAGCCGCTCTTCGGGGACCGGTTTTCGGGCGTTTGGCCCGGCCAGGAGATACTCCGACTCATACCCAAGGTTGTCGGTGAGAAACTTCAGGGCTTGGACTTTCTCCGAGCAGATTCCACCTCCTCCTTCAATGATGTTCTGTACTGTTTCGTCCCCGGTTTTAAAGATCAGTTTCTGGCCGGTAAATCGGGAGTAGCTTTCAAAGTCGGCTTCCCAGACCCGTTTGGCCAGGGTCCGTAAGACAACCCGTCTGGCCTCCGCTGAATCTAGCTCAAGTATGGAATCGGCTTCTGATGGCCTGCGGTCCTGCTCCAGCGCCGATCTAATGAATCCGAGATAGGATGCCTCGTTCTTCGCCCATTTTCTTGCATTGAAGCCGATCCAATTGCGGCCGTAACCTACGTTCCAACGGTCGACCTCCAGGTCGATAACCGCGACGTCAATTTCACCGGCCTGCCCAATTACCACCTCGGTCTCCGCTCCCGCCTCTAAGACCCGGCCTGCTTGTTTCACGATCGTCCCAGGGAACATCTCGTGAAGCCGTCCATTATTGTCGCTGACGTAAACCAAGTCCTGAATGGCCGATAGGCTCTGGGCGGACTCCGGTGTGATCCGGTTTTCCTCAAGCAACCGGTCAATCCGAGGGTTCTTAAGGCACTGTTCGAGCAATTGCTCCCAGGGCATGGCTGCGTCACCTGGGTCCAGGCGCAAAGCGCACTTTCTGGTTGTAACCCCATCGGTTAACTGAAGGACATAGCTGACGTTTTCTTTGGTTGGCATAAGAGATTGAAGCAACGGTTTCAGATCTGTCTGTCAATGGCCGGGCTGGCAATGCGGGCATAATATAGTCAGGGTGAGAGGGTTGTCCACTGCATCCGAACGCCTACTCCGACCCAGAGGCGTTCAGGCGCTGGACCAACGCCGCCCAGTGCTGCCCCCAGGCGTTGCAGACAGACTCAACCTCCGCTTGAGGGGACTCGCGGAGGGCAACGGGCCCGTAATGAGCGGATTGGGCGTTGCCTTGGATAACCATGCCGTGGTTGAGCAGTATGTGGAGCATGCTGAGCAGGGCCAATTCCGCACCACCGCCCGGCCTGCCGCCGCCGGTGAAGGCGCCACCGACCTTGCCCGACAGAGGGCCAGGGTAGTCCTGAAAGGCCATGACGTCGAACAGCCGTTTGATCTGCCAATCAACGTCCCCGAACCGCACTGGAGTCCCGATGATGATCCCCTTTGCCGCCAGCATATCGTCCCACTGCACCTCGTCCACGGTACGGACCAGCACGCTGGAGCCGCCTTCTTTGATTCCCTGTCGGATGGGGTCTACCATGGCTCCGGTGCGGCCGTTTTTAGACGTGTAAACGATGAGCAGGTCGTGCTGGTCATCTGTCATGTAAATCCTCGCTGCCCGGTTTGATGCTGTTTCCCTCAAACCTGGCACTTCGGGCAGAAATAGGTACCCCGGGCCCGGACCCGGATGGCCGTCATGTTGGTCCCGCAGTTGGGGCAGCCTGCCGCCTTGCCGCGGGGGTGGCTCCAGGTGGTTAGGGCCGCGGGCGGGTCGGGCCAGTGCTGTTCGCGGGACCGGTCGTAAACGCCGTAGGCCGCGGTGAGGGCATCGATTATCGACTGCCGCAGCCGGGCCAGTTCGTCCGTGGATAGTCCCGATGCCGGGCGTTCCGGGTGGATGCCCGCCAGGAACAACGATTCGTCGGCATAGAGATTTCCCAGGCCACAGACTATCGACTGCTCCAAAAGCAGCGCCTTCACCGGCGCCCTTCTCCCGGCGAATGAGTCTGCCAGAGTCTCGACGGTGAACTCGTCGTCAAAGGGTTCCGGGCTCATGGCGGGCAGCACCTCGTCTGGAGAGTCCACCAGCCATAGCTTGCCAAACTTGCGGCCGTCCACGAACCGTAGCTCACGTCCGTCGTCCAGAGGGAAGGAATGCCGGGTCATGGGTTGGGGTTCCTGGGATTGGGGTTGGACCTGGAGCCTGCCGGTCATGCCCAGATGGACGATGAAAGTGGCTGGGTTTCCGCCCGACAAAGGGAAAATCAAGAACTTGCCCCGGCGTTGGATGTCTTGGACGGTGCGGTCTTTCAGGCCCTCAACCAATTCGGACGCCGAGGGTTTCTTGACCGTGTTGGCCCAGGTAATATTTGCGCCGGTGATGGTGCAGCCGGCCAATCCAGCTCGGACCAGGTTCCGGCGCGTGTTTTCTACCTCCGGCAGTTCTGGCATGTTGGGGCATTCCTCCAAACGGACCGGCCTGATAGCCACGAATATTATCTTTGCTTTACGGTGTCGGCGTCGCTATCTAAACATTGCCATTCTAAACGGTGATACCCTCTACGACGAGTAATGCTAAATTATCCTTGAAGGTGGTGATTCCATGAAATTCGGAATCTACAGTTCCATCGCCAACCCTCCTCGTGGCGAGGACCTGCCCCGGTGCGTGGACGAGGTTATCGAAGAGGCGCGATTGGCGGAACAGGCCGGATTTGATTCCTGTTTCTTTGGAGAACACCATCAAGACAAAGACGGGTTTCTGCCGTCGCCTCTGATTGTGTGCACCGCCGTGGCAGCGTCCACCACCACACTTAGAGTGGGAACGTCGGTGATCCTGCTGCCGTTGCACCATCCCGTTCGCCTGGCTGAAGACGTCGTCACTCTGGACATCATCTCCAAAGGCCGGGTGACCGTCGGGGTTGGCCTGGGCTATCAAGATGCGGATTTTCGGGCGTTCGGCGTGAACATGTCGGACCGCGTGCCGCTCTTCGAAGAAAAAGTCGAGATACTGCGCCGGTGCTGGTCGGGCGAGGAATTTTCCTTTGACGGCAAACATCATCAGATTGAGAACCTCCAGGTAAGACCAGACCCGGTGCAAAAGCCGCATCCTCCGATTTGGATCGGGGCAAGCGCGCCGGTGAGCGCGCGGCGGGCCGCAAATATGGGGGATGCGCTGGTTACTACGCCCAGCACCACTCTGGATAACACCTGCCAGTTGATCGATGAATACAAACGTGCCGCCGAGACCGCCGGCAAAACGCCAGTGCCTGTAATTATGAGGGACGCTTGGGTGGCGGGCTCCAGGAAAGAGGCTGAAGAGGTCTACGGACCTGAGGTATTGGCCGCGTACCGTTATTACTGGAAGAACGGCCTACCCGAGTTCAAGTCCATAAAGGACGAATCGGAACTGACCCTGGACCGCATCGCTAAAGACCGGTTGATCATGGGCGATCCCGAAGAGTGCCTGACGGAATTTCAGCGGTGGAGCGAAGCAACCGGCGCCGAGTCCTGCCTATTGCGGCTGCGGCACGCCCATTCGGGGGGGCCGCCCCACTCCCAGATCATGAAGACCATTGATCTGATCGGCGACCGAATTATCCCGTACATGGAGTAGCCGGCCGATTCAAACGATAATCGGAGCATTTGGTGGCGGACCTAACGGCCTGGACGGGGAACGTTGATCAAAGCCCGTCGCCCGGATCACAAGACCAGTCCAGTCTCCAAAGACAAGATAGGCGGCAAAGTGTCCAGCATCAACTCCCAACTGCCTCCATCGTCGCGGCTGAAGAATATCTGACCTGTGGTGGTTCCCAGGTAGATCCCGCAAGGGTCCAAGATGTCGGTCGCCATCCCTTCACGCAAAACATTAATATAGGCGTTCTGCTGGGGCAATCCTTTGGTCATCGGCTCCCAGTCGCGGCCGCCATTGCGGCTTCGGAACACCCTCATTTTGGCATCTGTGACGTAGCGTAATCCCCCGCCAACCTGGTCACCCAGTGCTTCATCCTCCGGCAAGACGTAGATCGTGTCCGGGTCTTGGGAGTGTATGCCCATGACAAACCCGAACCGTGAAGGTAAGTCGCCCGTGATGTCGATCCAGGTTTCCCCGGCCGAGTCGCTCCGGAAAACGCCGCAATGATTCTGTTGATAAAGCACGTCCGGCCGCGACTCGGGAGAAAGAACCTTGTGAGGGCAATGGCCGAATTCCGGAAACGGGTCGGGAAAAAAATCGGCTCTGACGCCCTGGTTCATAGGTCGCCAGTTCTCGCCGCCGTCCGCGGTGCCGAAAACACCGACTGCCGACATTCCGACCCAGGCCCGGTCTCTGTCGCGCGGATCCAGCACGATGCTATGCAGGCAGAGACCTCCCAGCCCGGGTTGCCATTGATCCCGCGTTGGATGGGCCGAAAGTCCTGCAACTTCATTCCATGTGTCCCCGTCATCGGCAGACTTGAAGAGCGCGGCAGGCTGCACTCCCACATACAGCACACCGGGTTCGCTATCCCTGCCGGGCTCGATGTGCCAAAGCCGGTCTACTTTTCGCTTGGTATCGTCGGAAAAACGCGGCTGATCTTTGCCAGACGACCAACTGCCGCCGAGGTCGTCGCTGAATTGGATCTCCGGACCCCACACCATTTGGTTGTTCGCTGCTAAAACTCTGCCACTCCGCGAATCATAGACGGAGTGAAACACTTCGCTCCCCGCGCAATAAGGGCCCGCCAGCACCCATGTCCGCCGTGATTTATCGCTCGAAAGTACGAAACCCCCCTTCCTCGTGCCTACAAGCAATAGGACGTCTCCCTTTGCTGCTCCTGAACTAGTGGTCATGTGAAACCTCTTGTTGAGACAAATTAGTGGGCCTGCTGCTCCCCTTTTTGGGATTCGGTTTGAGGCACATCAAATTATACCGGGGATGGCCTTGGAATATGAGACAGCTAGTCACCAGCCTTTTGAAAACCGGTTGTCCCACCGGCTACATTCCCCCGAGTTCTTGGTAAAATGTTTCGGTATTCGCTGTTAGACACGGCATTACAGATTTCAAATCCAAGGTTACCAGGGTTTTCGTATGAATCGTCGGACCGGATAAAACTAGGAAAAGGATAATGAAAATTCATGGGGACTCCCCAGACCGGACAAACATTCACTTCCCGGATAGCCTATTGGAGCGCTGTTCACCGCTGGCTGATCTTGGCCGCCTCGGCCCTCGTGATCGTGCTGGCGGTCCTATCCATCGGAATGGTTGGGGCCGACACCAGGGATGACGAAAGTGGTGTGGGCGAGTCCGGCCAGGGGACTGACCTGCTTAGGGAACGGTTCAACACCGCTGCCGCGACCCCCGAGACCACCAGTCGCACCAGGCGCGAGGGGGTGATATTTAGTAGCGCGTCTCTCGAAGTGGATGATCCTCGGTTCAGGGATGCCGTGGATTCGACGATCCAAAGTATCCGGGAACTGCCGCAGGTGATCGAAGCCGTCAGCTTCTACGACACCAATGACGCCAGTATGCAGGCGGATGACGGGAAGGCCGTGTTGGCTGCGGTCATTCTGTAAAACCCTGAGGACTCGGCAGGCCGGATTGAGATAGAGCCGTTTTTGGATGTGGTTCGACAGGCCTCGGACGAAGCAGTTGATATTGAAGCAGGCGTTTACAGCTTCCGGTTACTAGATGACGAGTTGGACGAAATCCTGACCGAAGACTTCAACCGAATCCTGATCATCTCCATGGTCGTTGGCTTAATCATCCTAATCTTGGCGTTCCGGGCGTTGGTCGCGGCGATCATTCCGCTGGTGATGGCCATCGGTTCCATCTTCACCGCCATCGGGATTGCCGCCCTGGTCAGCCAGGTTTATCCACTGGTTGAATTGTATGCGGAGATGATCCTGCTGATGGGTCTGGCCGTGGGCATCGACTACTCCCTGTTCATAATCAGCCGTTACCGGATGGAGCGTTCGGCGGGGAGACCCAAGATGGAGGCCATCTTTGTGGCCGCCAACACCACTGGTAGGGCCGTATTTTATGCCGGGATCACGGTCATCTTGTCGCTTGCCGGGCTGACGCTCACCAGGGATTTCACTTTCATTTCTCTAGCCTTGGGGGCGATCATCGTGGTTTTCGTGGCCGTGATAGCCTCCCTGACTTTGCTGCCAGCCCTGCTCGCTTTGCTCGGAGACAACGTGGACCGCCTGCGGGTCCCCTTCCTGAGGCGGGAATCAGATCAAGGTGGGATCTGGTCCGCCGTGACCGCCATGGTCCTAGCTCGGCCCATACCTTTGGCCGGGTTGACCATCGCGGCCTTGGTTGCCCTCACGATACCGGTCTTTTCCATGAATCTGGGGTTCAATGCCGGCGCCAAAGCCCTTCCCGACGCCCTTGAAGGCAAGCGGGCCCTGCAGTCCTTGGAACAGCATTTCTCCAGCAGCTTGATCGTCCCGGCAAAGGTCGTGGTGGACGCACCCGACGTTAATGCGCCCGAGATTGCATCGGCGGTAGACCAACTGATCCAAAGGGTTGAGGGTGACGATTCATTCATCGGACCCTTTGGGACGATAACGAACGCTGAGGGCAACCTAACCCGGATCAACGTGCCTTTGGCGGGCAACATTGACGATGAAGAGTCCGAAGACGCAGTGAAATTGCTCCGGGAACAGATAGTGCCCGAGTTGTAAACGGCGGAGTAATAATGTGCCACAGAGGCGGTAGAGCCGCAGCGGTAGCGGCGGTTTAAAATTGTACCGCCCGAGGTCTTCTCTCTAAGC